>NZ_JBVKCA010000015.1:0-294191 GCF_055656965.1 Streptomyces sp. NPDC111656 | reverse complement strand
CAACCGGAATGAAACCCGGCGGGAACGGCCCCGCTGGGATCACCGCCGTGCCCGAAATACCACCCACCTGCGGTTATTTACGCGTCAGAGTCAAGGTGAGAAGCTGCGTCAGAACCGGTGATCTGTGACGTTCCGTAGCGAGTGGGCCATGGTGAGGTGCGGTCACTTCAAGCCAAGGGGTAGGCGGCAATCAGACGGGCTGAGCAACGGTCAGGGTGATCACGACGGGAGGCGATCTTTCCGTAACCCGGTTTTTTGTCCAATAGGTGCCTGTTGTTGATCGGTGAGCTGATGATGTGATCTTCTCCATGAAGAAGATCACGACGCTCGCTGCCGCCATGGCGTTCGCCGCTTCGCTGATGTCGGGGACTGCCAGTGCCGCTCCGATGCCCGTGGTGCCGCACCCGTGGGACCAACGGGTCAAGTGCCAGACAGACGACCCGGAGGGCAGGCGCATCGTCACCCGCTACGGGAACTCGGAGCTGGGCTGGTATCACTTCACAGGCCGTCACAACATCAAGAAATGCTCCACCCTGTACGCAGCCCTGCACGGCCGTGTGGACCGGGACGATCACCACGGACACCTGGAGTACGACGGGGTCGTATTCGAGACAGGCGTCCCCAGGCCACGGCAGGTGAAGTTCACGGTGGTCGTGCAGTACACGCGCAAGACCACGGACGGCCGCTATGATGCCGGTCGCGGTCAGAAGATCGGCGTCATCACGGCGTACTGCCACAACCAACCGGGGAACAAGTGTCCGGCATGGGCCAAGCTGTGAACTCTCCTGAACCAGACGTCGAGCAGGCAGCCACCGGCCGTCTGCTCGATCTCGTCCGCTCCTTTGTCACCACGCACGTGTCGTGGAAACCACTGTTCATCGGCGCGGTCATCACGGGCGACGACCGCATGCGCCTCTATTTCCGTTCACCTGAGCGGGACCGCACGTATGGTGTAGACGTGCTGATCAGCAATACGGGGCCTGGTCTGATGGGCGCTCTGGTATCCCCGGCGTTCCTGGCCAACGAGCACTTGCATCTGCCTTCCGACGATCCGCACTGCGATGTGATCGTGGATCTCACCGACTACTGACGGACGGGATGTGCCACGCTCACTCGCTGGTCAGCGCAAGGCGTTGGGGGCCAGCCGGATTGTCTGTGGCTGCATCTGCGTATGGGCTTGGGCTTGTCGGCCGTTTTCACCGGTTCGACGGGGTGCGGTGCGGCACGCGGCGTCCGGGGAGGCCGGGTGAGACGGCGCGCCATGAGGGTGATGAAGGTCCACATGATGTGGACCTCGCTGTGGGAGATGAGCCGCTCGTAGTCACGGACGTTTCTGCGTGCTCTCATGATCCACGAGATGGCCCGTTCAACTCGCCACCGCTTGGCGAGGCCGGCGAATCCGTCCTGGTCTTTCCGGCGGGGCACCGTCTTGAGGGGTTGCCGGCCACGACGCGGATGAGGCCGGCGAGAGTGGCGGCCGCGTCCTGCCGCTTGCCCGCCTCCGCCCCGGCCATCTCGTCGAGGACCTGAAGGACACGGTGCATGGAAGGGGCGGTGCCGCCGGCTGCCTGCTCGACGGCGTGGTGCAGGACCTCACCGTTGGTGCTCATCGGGCCGATGCCGAGCTGCAGCGTGAGGTAGGACAGGGCGTAGTGGCGGCCCTCGGGGCCGTCGAACATCCGCAGCGGGTCGATGGACACCTCGGCCTGGGCGGCGTCGATGATCTGGCAGCGGCCCGCAGCTGCGGTGCGGGCGAAGGTCGCCCACTCCCGCACAGGGGTGCGGTCGATGCAGATCGCGACCCCGCCGCGCGCCCACACCGACTCGGAGATCAGCTTTTCCAGGACGCTCTTGCCCGCGCCGAGATCGCCGATGATCCCCATGGAGGCGGAGGCGTCCTGCTTCGGCGCGTCCGCCACGTTGATCATTACGGGGCGGATGGTGCCGCAGTCCAGGTCGATGCCGAGGAACATGCCGTTCGGGTCGCCGACCTCCGCAGCCGTGAAGGCCCCGCCCAACGCCCAGTCCTCGCTGACCTGATGCTGGGTGAACTCCCGCACCACACCGGGCCGCGCGGTGCCGGGCAGCCCGAGGGTGAACAAGGCCTCCTGCAGCCCGGCCGGACGCACGGCCCGGTAGTCGGCACCGCCGAGCAGCGCGGCCAGGGCCCGGGCGCGGGCGTCGCAGACTGCGGCGGTCGGCCCCCACACGGTCAGGACCGTCACCGACTGGACCTCGACCTCCACACTGGTGCGCGACAGGCGGGCATCCAGCTCGCCCAGGTCGCGGGCGGCGTCGGTCAGGGAGGCGGGCATCCCGGTGGGGCAGGCGTCGTACTGGTCGGCCTGGTCGATCAGCTCGTTCTTCTTGCGCCGCACCTGGTCGCGGGCCTTCTCCGCCGGCACCAGGGCGAGGTCGACGGTGTAGTCGACGGGAAAGTCGAGCATCTCCAGCTGGGCGAACAGATCCGCGGCATCCTGGCTGACCGCGGGCGGGCACTCGGCCAGCACCAACTGCGCCTGGTAGCCGACTCCTGCGTCCGTTTCGACCTGCAGCCAGCGCCGCCCCAGCGGCGAGCCGGTGTTCAGCCGCCACCAGGCCTTGCGACCCGACCGAGTGATCCGGTCCGCGTTCTTGAGCTCGTCGACGTCGTTGAGGCCGGGGTCGAGGCCGCCTTCCCGCAGGCGGACCTGGCCGAGGTCGGCGTAGCTGGGGGAGCGCAGCACGCCGTCACGGATCTGCCCGCCGTACAGCTCGCTGGTCTCGGCCTCGGCCAGCAAGGGCTCCGCCAGGCCGCGGTGGAGGGCGTGCTGGATCATCCACACGATCTCCGCCGGGCGGGCCGGGCGGAAGGCGACGCCGCCGGCGAGCGCGGCTTCCACCCGGGAGGCCTGCTCGCGGTAGGAGGTCACCTCGCGTCGTGCCACGGGGGCGGCCCGCATGCCCAGCATCGGCGCGACATCCGCCCACATCGCGCCGAGCGACGCGGTCACCTGGCCGCCGGCGGCGTCGTTTTGCAGCGGCACCGCCAGCCAGAGCGTGCGGCGGTGCATCTCCTGCTCGCCCAGCAAGTACAGGGCGGCCTCGACGTTCTCCACCCACGGATGCGTGCTGCCGGGGGTCTGGTCGCCGGGCTCGATGCCCTCGATCATGCGCAGGGCGATCTCGCCCGGGTCGACCTGTGCGCACAGCCCGAACAGGCGCGGCGCCCCCGTCAGGGAACTGATCAAGTGCGTGATCTTCGCGAGTTGCTCGTCGCGGACGGCGGCCGGGACGTAGGTGCCCTGGACGGTCTCCTCGCGGCGGCCGCGCGCGTCCGGTCCGGGGTGCAGCCGGTAGAGCGCCCACACGCTGCCGTGCATCGACCAGACCAGGTGCCCGGCGATGTGACGGATCGGCACCCTCATCGCACACCCCCCTGCTGGGCCAGCGCGAGCAGCTGCTGCACACCCGACACCGGCCGCACCAGCGCTGCAGGAGCAGCCGGCGCCGGGCGCCGACGAGCGGACGGGCGCTGTGCTGCCGTGCTCCGGCGCGGTATCCGGCGTGCAGGCCACCCCGGGGCACGGGCGGGTGCGGCCGCGACGGCTGGGGCGAGCACTGCGGTGGGGGCGAGCGCCTCCTCGAGAGTGAAGCCACCAAGCAGCGCGCGGGGAGCGCGGTCGCGGGCGGCCCTGCCGCCGATCCGCCCGCCGCGCGGGTGCCAGCCAAGCAGCACCCAGCCCAGGGCCGCCTGCATCGGAGCGCGGCCGTTGATCTTCGCCCGGCGCACTGCCCAGATCGCCAGCAGCCAGGCTGCGATCGGCACCGGGCCCATCCACGACCACCAGCTGATGGTCTTGACCAGAAGGAAGCCGCCGCCGACGGCGACCGCAATCTGCGCAGGGGTGTAGGGGCCGAGGGGGATGCGCCAGTCCGCCACCTTGCCCAGCACCCAGGGATGGCGGCGAGCGGAGGTGTAAAAGCGCCCCATCCGTGCCTGGGCGGCGGCGCTCACAGCCAGCCTCCCGCGCTGGCGGAGTGGTCACGCACGAGGGGATCGGTCCTGCGCACGATGCCGGGGATGGCGGGTGCGCTCTTGGCCGGGTTCTTCACCTCGTCGGTGAACATGTTCGCCAGGTCGTTGCGCGAGTTGTAGAGGCCCAGCGCGATCACCATCAGCAGCAGGGCGCCGATCCCGGCCTTGAGGCTGAATTTCTGGATCATGATGACGACGACGAGGCGGACCAGACCGGCCTGCAGGCCTTTGGTCGCCCACTCCTTGAACATGTTGATCCACGAGTTGCCTAGGTCGTTGAGCTGCCCGGCGAGCATCAGGCTGTGCCCCGTGTTCACCGGGCACCCCCGTCCTGGGCGGCCCCGGACTCCAGCGCCGCGACTTCCCACCGGCCCGAGCGGGCCTTGAGCGTGAGCTCGTACCCCAGCGGCCAGCGACCGCCGGAGTCCCGGGCTTCCACCTTGACGAGGACACGCACCGCCGTGCCGTCCGCCGGCACCTTCCCGGCGGCCGCGGCCTCCTCGACGGCGGACACCCGCTGCACCGCGACCGCCGTGTACGGGGCGGGGAAGACCGGCGACAGCTTCACCCCGGATGCGAGGTAGCGGTCCACCTCCCAGGCCCCCGTCAGGTACGCGCCGAAGAACTCGCCGAGTGCAGAGGACAGATCGCCGTCGGACGGCACGCTCACGCCGTACGGCGACTTGCCCACCGCGGCGCGCGCCGGGCCGGCCACCGCCCCGGGGGCGCCGGTCACGGCGAACGAGGCGCCGCTCGCGTCGGCGGTCACGGGGACGACGAAGTAGCGCAGCCGTCCGTCGGCGTACTGCGCAGCCACGGTCACCGCCCACTCGCCGTCCTCGCGCTGCGCACGGCGGTCACCGCCGCCGGCTTCGGCTGCGCACTGGCGACCGGGTCCGGCAGATCGACATCCGGCGCGAGGGACTGCGCAAGCCGCGCCTGCGCACTGTTCGCGTCGTCGGCGCTGCTGCGCAACCACGCGTCGACGAACACCTGCGCATAGCCCGCAGGGTCGGCCGCGGCGGCCGCGCTGCGCACGGCGGCCGGCTTGTCCGAGGGGGCGGCCGCGACGGTGGTCGGGCCGGACATCACCACGACGCCCAGGGCGACGGGGCCGGCCGCGATCGCGGTGAACAGGGCCAGGCGCGACAGGCGGACGCGCCGCCTCATCTTCTCCAGCCGGGCGCCCGCGGCCATCGGGGGAGCCGCATCGCTCTCCGAGACCTGCTTGCCAGGGGACATGGTCAAACTCCCAGGTCAGAACGTGTACTTGCTGACCTTGAGACAACCCGCCGACCCCGACCCGACCACCGACCATGAGCCCCCGACCACGGTCACGATGGGGACACAAAGCCCGTGGTCGGGGTCATGGTCGGCCCGACCACAGCCCCGACCATGGCCCCAGACGGCGACCGGGCACGCCTGCACCGAACATCGTGAAGGCGGTGGAGACGGGCAACTGACCCAGCGATCCCAGGGGGTACAGAGGGAGAAGCCGCCGAAGGACCGGGCCCGCGCCGACTCCAGGAAGGCGGCCGCGGAAGGCCCGGTTGCGCACGACTCTGCCGAATGCGCAGACCAACGGACGGCGCCTGTCCGCCGTGCGCAGTCCGCTGCACATGCCGAATGCGCAGGACCCGGAACCGTTGCGCAGCCGACTGCGCAATGAGCGCCCCTGCCGCTGCGCAACCACACTCGATGCGCACCGGTTCCTAGGCCGCTGGCGCCTGCAAGCCAGCTTGCATGGCGCATGGCGGTTCCGGAGACGGTGCCTCGTGGCGTGACGCATCCTTGGGCCAGGGATGTGTTGTGGGCGGGGGTTCGGTGTGGGTAGCGGCAGGCGTGCGCGGGTGGGTTCCGTCGTCAGCGGGTCGGGGGCAGCGGCGACGTGCGCGCTGGGGGTGGCAACGAACTACGCCACGAACGCCGTGCCGAACTGGGCGTCCCGTCCGTGGGTGGTGTGGTCGGTCTTCGGTGCGCTGGCCGTGGCCGCGCTGGTGTTGGGGCTGGTCAGCCGCCGTCTGGACGCCATCGACTCCGTGGTGGGTGGTGGATCGGTGAGGTTGGTGCCGCTGAGGCGGGTCCTCGGCGGCATGACGTCTCTGCGGGCACCCAACGGTTCCGGGCCACTCCGGGGCCGCGATGGCGAACTTGAGGTGTTGAGGCGGCTGCTGGCCCGTCCGCAGGGGAACTACGCCGTGGTGTGCGGGGTGGGCGGGATCGGCAAGACCACATTGGCCTCCGCCCTGGCCGATGTCGCCCGCGCGGAGGGCCGGGGTGTGTTCTGGATCCGCTGGCGCAGCACCGAGGAGCTAGCCGAGCAGATGACCCGCACCGCGCTGGCCTGCGGCCTTTCCGAAGCCCGGCTCGAGGAGGTCCGGTCGGGTCGGGCCGGGCTGCCCGATGTGGTGTGGGAGCAGCTGGAGCAGACCGCCAAGTGGCTCCTGGTCCTCGACAACGTCGACACCCCGCAGGCCGTCGGTCCCGACGGCGAGGACGTGGCGTCCTACCGCGGGTGGATCCGGACCAGCAGCAGGGGCCTGCTGCTGGTCACCAGCCGCAACACCGACCCCGCGGTGTGGGGCACCCAGGCCGTCCTCCGCCGCGTCGCCCCGCTGGAGCCCGTAGTCGGTGGCCAGGTCCTCTGCGACGCGGCTCCCCACGCCGGAACCGCTCAAGAAGCACGGAGACTCGCGGACCGGTTGGGCGGCTTGCCGCTCGCCCTCCATGCCGTCGGCCGCTACCTGGCCGCACCCGGCAGCCGCCACCGCACCTTCACCGCCTATACCGCCGCCCTCGACACGCAGTTGGGCACGCTGCTGGGCGCCTCGCAACCTCGGGCGAGCGACCCGGCCGTCGGACGGGCCCTGGTCCGCCACACCTGGGAGCTGTCATTGGACCAACTTGCCACCGACGGAAACCCACTAGCACGGCCGGCACTGCGGCTGCTGTCCCTTCTGGCACCGGCCCCCATCCCCGTCTCCCTCCTCACCCCGGAACTGGTCACCGAGGCCACCAGGCAACAGACCGGCGAGGTCGAGGTGGAGGCCGCCCTCAACGGCCTGCACACGTACGGACTCGTCGACACGCCCACACGTCAAGGCGGGCAACCCGTCCTCGGGCAGGTCGTCCTGCATCCCCTGGTCCGCGAGATCACCGCTCACACCCACACCACCGAATCCACCGAGCCGAACCGCTACCAGCAGGTCCTCACCGGCCGCCTGATCCAGGCAACTCAAGGGGTGATGAGTGCCAGGTTCGCGGACTGGGACACGGCTCGCCTCCTGGCCCCTCATCTCCTCAGCGCCGCAACGCACACCACCAACCAGCACAACCGCCACCTCGCCGATGCCGTCGAACGCATCAGCCAGTCCCTCACGAAAGCGGGCGACTACGGCAGCGCGCTACAGCTGCAGCAGGCAGCGCACTCGATAACCGCCCGCTCCTTCGGCCCTGACCACCCCGAAGCCCTGAACAGCCGCCACCACCTCGCCGATGCGCTCGACCTCTTCGGCCAGCACCAGGAAGCAGCCGACCTCCACCAGCAGATCCTCACCACCCGCGAACGCGTCCTCGGCGCCGACCACCCCGACACCCTGCTCAGCCGCAACAACCTGGCCAACGCGCTGGACCACCTTGGCCGACACCAAGAGGCAGCAGACCACCACCGACACATCCTCACTGTCCGCGAACGCGTCCTCGGCCCGGATCAGATTCCCACCCTGCACAGCCGCAACAACCTCGGCCTCGCGCTCGGCTACCTCGGCCACCACCAAGAAGCAGCAGACCTCCACCAACGGGCTCTCTCCGGCTACGAACGCGTCCTCGGACCCGTCCACCCCGACACCCTGAACAGCCGAAACAACCTCGCGCTTGCGCTCGATGCTCTTGGCCGGCACCGAGAAGCAGCAGACCTCCACCGACAGGTCCTCAGTGCCTACGAACAGGTCCTGGGCCCAGATCACCCCAGCACCCTGCACAGTCGCGACAACCTCGGCCTCGCGCTCGACCACCTCGGCCGGCACCGAGAAGCAGCAGACCTCCACCGACAGGTCCTCGGCGCCTACGAACGCATCCTTGGTCCCGACCACCCCAGCACCTTGACCAGCCGCAGCAACCTCGGCCTCGCGCTCGACCACCTCGGCCACCACCGAGAAGCAGCAGACCACCACCAACACGTCCTCAGCACCCGCGAACGCGTCCTCGGACCCGCCCACCCCCACACCCTGCACAGTCGCGACAACCTCGCAGCAGCACTGCGTGGTTCGGGGCGCGCGAGCTCAGTCATAGGGCGTGGGCGGAGGCGTTGGTTCCGCGGGCCGAGGCGTAGCTGAGGTTCGGTGCCCTCGTGGCCGCAGCGGGCGGGCCGAGCGGGGCGCATCCCAGAACCTGAGCACCTTCCACGGCGAACTCACGGGCGAACTGGACCCCCGCGACCTCAACGACATCGGCCGCCTCATCACCACCGCAGCAGGTGCCTGCCCCACCCCCGAACCGCTCGGCCCCCAGCCCCCGGCCACCACGACGGTCAGCGTGAAAGCCACCCACCCGGGGGCCGCGTGGCCAACCGAGGCCGAGCAGCATCTGCGGGACGCCCACCACGCAGGCACCAGCCTCCAACAATTGGCCTCTGACCTCGGGCGGAGCGAGAACTCCATCCGCTGGAAGCTCCACGGACTCAAACTCGCCCCCTACCCCGGCGACCTCGCGCCCACCCGGCCCGCCAGGACAACACCGAAGCAGCCCAAGGCCTACACGGTGGAGGAGAAACGCAAGGCCCACCCCAACGCGTACACGCCCTGGACCGACCAGGAGGAAGAGGACCTTGCCGCCGGATGTGCCCAGGGAGTGCTACTTGCGCAACTGGCACAGGAGTTCGGCCGAAATGGAGGTGCCATTGCCAGCCGCCTGATGAAGATCGGTGCCGTGGGACCGGCTGCTGATGAGGCACGGGAGTTCGGCGGCTGACTCAGCGCGGCTGCGCCGGGCAACGACTCGGCGTCCGTGGGAGTGGTCCTTGGCCCCCGGACCCCAGTGCGGGACGGTCGCGGACCAGGGCACTGCCCAGGTGGCTTGGGGCAGTGGCCTGCTGTCCCTCGACGAGGTCTTCATCCGCGCAGCCGGCAGATGCTTGTCCGCCCGCTGGAAGACACAGACTCCAGCTCTGCTTGATCGATGCGATGAGAAGGGATTGGTACGTGAAGCACGTTGCCAAGGAACACCAGTTGGCGCAGGTCTGCCTTCAGGCGGCGGTGGCTCAGGCCGCGCTGGGAGAGTTCGACGAAGCTGAACATCGTCTGGGCGCGATCCTGGCACTACCGCTCGAGGACGTGCTGGCCATGGCTCATACGATCGCTGCCTACGTGGACTCAGTCACCATGATCACTGGCAGCGAGTTCGCCATCGGAAGGCCTGTGGGGAGCGGTGAGACGGAAAGTCTGGATGAGCGGGTGCGGCCCGATCGCGCCCTCACCCTGCGCCTGATGTCGGCCTGGTCGTCCAACGACGCAGCGTCGTTCGACGCACTGTTCACCGCCGCAGCGGGTGACAGCGTCGGGGCCCTGCACCTGCGGGACTTGTTCGTCTTCGCGTTGGAGGTCACCGAGTACAGAGCCGCCTCTGCAGCGAACCCGCAGGTGATGGTCAAAGCTCTCTGCAAGGCTATGACGAAGCACGGTCCATCCCACTTGTCATGGAATCATCCGCAAGGCTGACATGAAAGACCGTCCTGCGCACCCGACCGAGTGCTCAGGAGCGCCAACCGTCTCGGATCGCTGACGGTGCGGCGCAGAGACCGATGGCAGGCAACTCTCACACTGTTCTCTTTTCGTGGAACCAACGGGAGACGTACGCCGCATCCGTCCTGTTCCCGTCTCCGTTGCAAGTTCTTCGTGCAACAGAGGCCAACAAAAGGCTCCAGCCGGCCTGCTACCGGCAGAGGCCCCTCGTCCGCATCGTAGGGGAGCCAGCCTGTCGTGCCTCATCGGTACCGCTACCACTGCGCCACACCTTCCTGCTGTCCGGCGCCATGGAGGACGCACGCATCAAGCCTCCCGTCAATGATCGTGTTTATCAGGAAAACCGCCCGCAGCTACCGCCGCTGTGGTTACGGTCTGTGGTCATGCGGTTTCTGCACACTTCGGACTGGCACCTGGGCCGCCGGTTCCACACAGAAGACCTGATCCCCGCCCAGGGTGCCTTCCTCGACCACCTGGTCCATACCGCTCGAACGGAGGACGTCGACGCGATCCTCGTGGCGGGAGACATCTACGACCGGGCCATCCCCAGCCTGGACGCCGTGCGCCTGTTCAACCGCGCCCTGCACCAGCTCGCCGACCTCGACGTGCCGATCATCATGATCAGCGGAAACCACGACTCCGCGCACCGCCTCGGCGTCGGATCCGGCCTTCTCGCCCGTGCCGGCATCCACTTGAGGACCGACCCTGGCACCTGCGACATCCCGGTCCTCCTCGAAGACGCCGACGGCCCTGTGGCCGTGTACGGCATCCCCTACCTCGAGCCGTCGATGGTCCGCGACCGCCTGGAAGCCGAAGCCGTCTCCCACCGCGCAGTACTGACCGCAGCCCTGGACCGTATCCACGCCGACTTGACCAACAACCAGCCGGCGGGCACCCGGTCCGTGGTCCTCGCGCACGCCTTCGTCACCTCCGGCACCGGGCAGCCCGAGGAACGCAAGGAGAGGGAGGAGGCTGAGAGCGAACGCGAGATCGCTGTGGGCGGTGTCGCCCACGTGGGCGCCGACGTCTTCGAGGGGATCGACTACGTGGCCCTGGGCCACCTCCACGGCCCCCAGCGCGTCACCGACCGCATCCACTACAGCGGCTCCCCGCTGGCCTACTCCTTCTCCGAAGCCCGCCACACCAAGTCGATCACCCTGGTCGACCTCGCCGCCGATGCCGTTCCCGCTCTCACTCACCGGCTTTGCCCCGTGCCGCTGCGCCTGGAGTGCGTGACCGGCTTCATGGAAGACCTTCTGACCAACCCCGCCCACGAGCCGCTGAAGGATGCCTGGCTCGAGGTCACCCTCACCGACACTGCTCTGCCCTTCGAGGCCATGGCCCGCCTGCGCCGCCGCTTCCCCCACACCGCCAACCTCAAGCACCGGCCCGCCCTCATCCCCGCCCAGGCCACGAACACTCCGACCTACAGCGAACGCATCCGCGGCCGTGGCGACCTCGACATCGCCAGCGACTTCATCAGCAGCATGCGCGGCACCGACCCCACCCCGGACGAGCATCACCTGCTCCAGCAGGCCGTCGAAGCATCCCGCCTGAACGAGCAGCAGAAGGAAACCGTCTGACATGCGCCTGCACAACCTGACCCTGCAGGCGTTCGGACCCTTCGCCGGCACCCACACCATCGACTTCGACTCCCTGTCCGCCGACGGTCTGTTTCTCCTGCACGGCGACACCGGAGCCGGCAAGAGCACCGTCTTCGCGGCCATCTGCTTCGCCCTCTACGGCAAACCACCGGGCGACCGCGACCTGCTGCTGCGCAGCCACCACGCTCCCGCCGGCCTCCTGACCGAAGTCACCCTCGAGGTCACCCTCGCAGGCCGCCGCCTGCGCATCCACCGGATCCCCGCCCAGATGCGCCCCAAGCGATCCGGTGGAGGCGAGACCTCGCAGAAGTCAGAAACCCGCCTGAGCGAATGGGCCCTCGACACCGATGGCCAAGGCCACTGGGAACCGTCCAGCAAGTCCCACCAGGAAGCCGCCCTCGAGGTCACCGACCTGCTGGGCATGAGCCGGGACCAGTTCTGCCAGGTCGTCCTGCTGCCGCAGAACGACTTCACCAAGTTCCTCCACGCCGACGCCCACGGCCGACGAGAACTCCTCGGCAAACTCTTCCGCACTGGCCGCTTCACCTTCATCGAGCGCTGGCTGAACGACCACAGCCGCACCACCGAGAAGAACCGTGATGCCGCCCGCGCCGACGTGCTGCGCCTGGCCGAACGCATCCACCAGGCCGCCGGAGGCGACCTGACAGCCCAGTGCACGGCACCCACGCCCGACGACCCGCACACCCTCACCGAGCCCGCCCGCGCCTGGGCCCACGATCTCCTCCAAGCCGGCCACACCGACCACGCCAGGACACTTCAAGCGGCCACAACGGCCAAGGAGAACCTGGCCGGACAGCAGCGGCTCGAAGCCGCAGCCCGCGAACTCCACCGACAGCAGGCCACCTACACCAGCGCCCGGCAGCAGCTCGACCTGCTCCAGGAACAGACACCGCACCAGGACGCACTGGTCCAGCGCCGCGACCAGGCCCGCCGCGCCCAACAGGCAGCACCGCTGCTGCACGCTGCGGACACCGCCGCAGACGACCACACCCGCGCCCAGACTGCCGAACGCACCGCCCGCGAGCACCTGCTGCCCGAACACAAGGACCTGGACGCCGGCCGGCTGGAGACCGCCGAGCAGTCTCTTCGCGCCGAAGCTGCCGTCCTGACCGCCCTCGTCCCCGAAGAAGACACCGTCCGCCGGCTGACCACCGAGCTGGAGCGCACCGACGCCGAACGGCAGGACTTCGCCTCCCGGCAACGCACCGCCCAGGACTGGCTCGAAGCAGAACCCACCCGACGTCGCGCCCTCGAAGCCCGGCGGGAGGCCGCCCGCCAGGCCGAAGAAGAAGGCCGCCGCCACCAGAGCGCCCTGGACAGCCTCAAAACTCGCCTCGAAGCCGCCGGCCGCCGAGACACCCACCTTGCCAAGATCGCCAAGGCTGAGCAGCAGCTGGCCGATGCACAAACCGTCGTCGGCCAGACCGGCCAGGACTACCTCACCGTCCGCCGCCGGCGCACCGACGGCATGGCCGCCGAACTCGCCGCCACGCTCACCGACGACACCCCCTGCCCGGTCTGCGGATCCTGCACCCACCCGGCGCCCGCCGCCCCCCAGGACGGGCAGCCCACACGCCAGGACGAACAGGACGCGGAAGCCCTCCACGAGCAGGCCAAGACCACACAGGAAGCCGCCGCAGCCGTGCTGCACGGGCTCCGCGAACAGGCCGCCACCGCCACCGGCGAAGCCGGCGAAACCCCCCTGACCGACCTCCAGACCCAGCACACCACGCTCACCGCCGAGCTGACCGACGCCCTGGACCGCGCCGGCGACCAGGGCACCGTCCAAGAAGAACTCCTCACCCTCGACAGCGAGCACACCGCCCAGACACAGCAGCACAGCACCGCCACGGCCGGCCTGTCCGCCCGCAACGCCCACTACGACACCCTCACCCAGCAGCTCACCGAGCTGACGGCCAAACTCACCGCAGCCCGCGGTACCCATCCCACCGTCGCCGCGCACGCCGACGAACTCACCCGTACCGCCGACCGTCTCGAAGAAGCCGCCGAAGCCTCCCGCAGCCTCGCTGCCGCCGTCCAGACCCTCACGCACCACACCGAACAGGCCACCCTCGCCGCCAAGGACCAGGGCTTCGACACCCTGGCGCTCGCTCAACGGGCCCTGCTCGGAGACGAAGACCTGCGCGCCATCGAAGAAGAGATCACTCAGTGGCGCGAGGCCTGCGCCGCGCACACCGCCGTCCTCGACAGTCCGGAACTGCAGCAAGCCGCCGCCCAGCCCGCCGCCGACCTCGACGCAGCCACGGCTGCAAGGGCGGCCGCGGACGACCAGCACGCCGAAGCGGCCGCCGCCGCCAACGCCGCTCACACCCGCAGCCAGGCCCTCACCGCCCTCGCCACCGACCTCGGCGACGCCGTCCAACGCCTGGAACCACTTGAGCAGGCCCACCTCACCGCCCGCCACCTGGCCGAACTCATCACCGGCAACTCACCCAGCGCCCGGGTACGCATGCAGCTGGAGGCCTACGTCCTGGCCGCCCGCCTGGAAGAAGTCGTCACCGCCGCCAACACCCGCCTGCACCTCATGTCCGAAGGTCGCTACACCCTCTCCCACTCCGACCATCAAGCGGCCCGCGGCGCCCGCTCCGGCCTGGGGCTCGAGATCACCGACTCCTGGACCGGCCGCCCCCGCAAGACCGACACGCTCTCCGGAGGCGAATCCTTCTTCGCCTCCCTGTCCCTCGCTCTCGGACTGGCCGACGTCGTCACCCACGAAGCCGGTGGCAACCCCCTGGACACGCTCTTCATCGACGAAGGCTTCGGCACCCTCGACGAAGACACCCTCCACAAGGTCCTCGACGTCCTGGACTCCCTGCGCGCCCACGACCGCACCGTCGGGGTCATCAGCCACGTCCCCGAACTGCGCCGCCGCATCACCCACCGCCTCCACGTCCGCAAGGACCCCGCCGGATCGACCTTCGCCCACCTGACGGCAGCAGCCGAGTGACCGCGAAATGGGCCGGACCGGCGGCGAGAGCACCGCGCACATGCCGGGGGTGCCGGACCGGACAGGAGGGCGACGTGGACATCCGCCACCGCCGACGGCCACCCCTTCTGGGCGGTCGGGCCGTTGACCTGGGGTGCACCGGTCAGGGACCCGGTGGAGAACTCTTCCTCGTGGTGCCGCCTCGACCGAGAGGATGAGGGTGTTGCGCGACACAGGAGTGGTGACCATGGGCAGGGTTCAGAACGAGGCCTCGGCAATCAGTCTGTCCAAGATACAGACGCAGGCCCCGGATCTGGTGAGCCTCTACAAGGCGGCCGGGTCGAGCGTGCGCGCGCACGGTCTCGAGGGGGTGCGTGCTGCCGTGTATCTCGTGCTGGACCGCTCCGGTTCGATGCGGCCCTACTACAAGGACGGCACCATGCAGCATCTCGGTGAGCAGGTCCTCTCCTTGTCCGCCCACCTCGATGACGACGGCACGGTGCCGGTGGTGTTCTTCTCCACCGACGTCGACGGATCCACCGATCTCAGGCTCGGAGGGCATCGTGGCCGCATCAACAAGCTGCACGAGAACCTCGGCCACATGGGCCGGACGAACTACCACTGGGCCATGGACGAGGTCATCGACCACTACCTTGCTTCCGGCAGTGACGCCCCAGCCCTGGTGATTTTCCAGACCGACGGCGGCCCCACCAACAAGTCCGCCGCCGAGCGGTACCTGTGCAAAGCCGCCCGCCTGCCGCTGTTCTGGCAATTCATCGGCTTCGGCGACCCCGACGACAACGAGTTCGCCTTTCTCCGCCGTCTCGACGACCTGGCCGTACCCAGACACCGCATCGTCGACAACGCTGGCTTCTTCCACGCTGGCCGCGATCCGCGCACCGTACGCGACGATCTCCTCTACGACCGGCTTCTGCAGGAGTTCCCCAGCTGGCTTTCGTCGGCTCGTACCGCTCAGGTCCTGCAGTGAGCGCTTGAACCGCATCGAACCGGAGGACCGATCTCGCCCGACGTGGCGTGAACAGTTGAATGCCCTCTCGATCCACGGCTCGGGCTCAGCCCGGATCGGATCGGAGCGCACGCGGTGCCCCGTGGCGTGTGCTGTGCTCCAGACGTCGGGAAATACCGGTGCGAGGCCGCCGGCCGAGCCCTGGCAGATGAGGCTCTGGCCGCAGGATTTTGAGCGGTGGGGCGGGACAGGGGATGCTGACCGGCATGGATGGAGTGCCGGTTTCCGATGATGTGTTCAACGCCGTGTCCGGAGCTACCGGGTGGGTGGTCGTGGACGTGGAGACATCGGGCCTGAAGCCGTACGAGCACCGGGTGCTCTCGGTGGCGGTGCTGACACTGGATCCGGCGGGGGAACTGGTGGAGGAGTTTTCCACGCTGCTGGATCCGGGCTGTGACCCCGGGCCGGTGCACATCCATGGCCTCACGACGGAACGCCTGCGGGGCGCGCCCGCCTTCGAGTCGGTCGCCGAGCGCATCGGGACGCTGCTGGCCGGCCGGGTGATGGTGGCACACAACGCCCAGTTCGACTACGAGTTCCTCGCGCGCGAGTTCGCCCGGGCCCGTTCGTGGCTGCCGGTCTCACAGCGGATGTGCACCCTGGCGCTGAACCGGCGGGTCGCGCCGCCCACCGACGATCTGAAGCTGGCCTCCCTGGCCGCTTACTACAAAGTGCCGCAGCAACGGGCGCACGACGCCCTGGACGATGCCCGGGTGCTCGCCGGGATCCTGAGAGGCTCCCTGGCAAAGGCGGGGGAGCTGGGCCTTTCCCTGCCGTTGGTGGCCTGCCCGCCCAAGCAGGGGTCGGGGTATCCGCCCCGGGTGCCGAAGACGCCCTGCGCGCACCGCAACCCCGGCCGGCTCGCCCCGGGCGCTCCGTTGGTGCAGGGCATGAAGGTCGCCTTCACCGGTGACACCCGCACCGCACGGGAGGAACTCGTCGCGCGCTCCGTCGCGGCAGGGCTGAACGTGATGAGCTCGGTCAGCCGTCACACCAGCGTGCTGATCACCGACGAGACCGACTCCGACAGCGCCAAGTATCGTGCGGCACGCAGTGCGGACGTGCCCGTGATCACCGAGGAGGCCTTTCTCGGCCTGCTCACCGACGTGCGGCCCGGTACCGCTCACACGAACCCCGCACCGCCGGCGCCGTCCGTACCCGTCCAGCGGCCCACCGACCGCCCGGCCACTGCCGCACCGCTGTCCGGACGCCGGATCCTGGTGCTGGGCGGCCCCCACGACCACGCGTCGGCGCTGCGCACCCGCATCGCGGAGCTGGGCGGAGCCGCCGCCGTCAATCTCTCCGCCGGCGTCACGGACGTGATCCTCCTGGCCGACGGGGCCGGGGACCGCCGCATGCCCCACATCACGGGACGCGGATTGCCGGTCCACGACGCCCACTGGCTCACCACGCTCACGTCGCCATCGGGCAATACCGAAGAGGTGGAGAGGAGCGACCCGGCCGGTGTCCAGATCCTTCCCCGCGGTGGCGTCATCGACCTGCCGACCGCACCCGGCGACGCCGGAACGTGGACGGTCACCGCAAGCTGGGACCATCAGATCAGCTGCGAGATCGACGTGGTCGCCTTCGTTCTCGACGAGGACGAACAGGTCTCCTGCGACGAGGACTTCGTCTTCTACGGAGCACCCGAACGACCCGACGCGACCGTGCGCCTGACCACCGACGGCCCCAGCGAACAAGCCGTCACGGCGGACCTGACCTCTCTTCCCGACGCCGTCCGCAAAATCGTCGTCGCCGCCGCCATCGACGGGCCCGCGACGTTCGCCCACGCCGGAGCCATCGAGATCACCGTCGCACGGGGAACCAGCGCGCGAGCCGTGGCCCAGGCCACCCTGGACGCCGCGACCACCGAACGAACACTGCTGCTCGCCGAGGTCTACCGGCGTGGCCCGGGATGGCGCGTACGCGCGGTCGGCCAGGGATACGACCACCAACTGGCCTCCTTGGCCCGCAGCTTCGGAGTCGACATCGTCGGCTGACCTCTCACCCACTCTCCGCCGGACAGTGCCCTGCACGACATCGGGCCCACCGTGTCGAGATCCTGCGGGATGACGGGGCCTGCGGCATCCCCCCGCCCCGTCGTCCCGCGCACCCTGCCCGCCACCGCGAGCATCCACCGCGCCCGCCTTTCCCCGGCACACCCTGGGTGGCACCGCGGTTGCCACCCTCACCCTCCGGCTGCGCCGCCGCGACCAGGCGGCCCGCGACCCTGCGTTCGCCGGAGGTACGAGCCGGGAGAGGACCAGGGTCTATCGGCTGCCCGGCGGCTTCGGCCAGGGTGCTCCCGTGGCAGCCGCGTCCAGGAGGTCACCGAGGCGCAGCCAGGCACTCGGTCCGGAGTTGGTTGCAGGGCAGGTCGCGAACCGGTTCCACGCGTCCTGGTCGACGCCCAGGGCATCGCGTACCGCAGCGACCACCGACGGATGCGCGCTCCCACAGCGATCCCCCCGGGCGCGCAGCGCGGGCCAGGCCGGCAGAGCGCGTACGAGGGCCCGTTGGGGGTCCGGCCTGGAAAGGATCAGGCGGGTCCAGGCCTCACGCCATGTCGGTGCGCCGCCGAGGTTCCCGCGCAGGCCCTTGGTGAGAGGGAGCAGCACGGTGTCCGGACAAGTGTGACGCCGCAGCACCCTCTCGAAGTCGTCCTCGGACCTGTGTCCGCTCGCGGCGCAGGCGAGGAGAGCCTTTTCCACGAGGGAGTCGTCGCCTGCGTGCCGGTCCAGGTAGTCGCTCAGTGCTTGTGCCGGGACGCCTGCCAGTTCGCGCACGGTCACCTTGTCCGGGGCGCCGAGCGCAGTGCGGCGGCGATCCCCACCGACGGACGGCGGAGGATCGGCGAGGACGCGCTCGATCGTGTCGAGGATCTCCTCGAGTTCACGCCGGTGGTCATGACGCGGTGGGAATGCCGGATGGTGAGGACGTAGCCGCATACGCGCGTCATGGACGATCGGGCGGATTCCGGCCTTCACGTCGTCGGTGACCGTCGGGAGGTGCAGCACGATCTCGCGCACCCAAGCCACCTCACTCGGGTTGATGGTCGAGTAGCGTTCCTCGGGCTCCCAGAAGGGAAGGGCGCGTGCGGCGGTCTCGGCGAACGTGGTGGCGAGGCCGGCGAGAGCGGCGGCAGGAGCACGCCAGGGAGCCTGTTGGTAGCCGTCCTTGGCCTGCGTCGGGTTGAGCAGGTGACGCCAGGTTCCCGACGCGGCGCCTCGCACCCAGGCCACCGGGGCGTGACACCGCCGGTTGAGCAGTGTCGTGCTCCGCAGGCCCAGGAAGGTAGAGAAGTCGATCTGCTCCTCGTCCGTCAGGGCGGACAACTCCTCGGCGAAATGAGCAAGGACCTGCTCCTCGTCCGATCCGGCGCGGCGCATACGGCAGGCCTCGGCCACCAGGATCTCGAGCGGGAACCGCTCGAGATCTGCTGTGGCGAGCTCGGCCAGCAGCCCCGGCTCGACCGCCCAGGGCAGGCTGCCGAGCAACTCGTTGCGGACCGTCCACTTGGCGTCGGTGCCATCGGCCCACTGGGCGAGTTCTCGATGCCGCTCCGGGTGCCGTTCGAGTACCTGACGCCACATGCTCTCCCACGCCGCGCATGCGCCTTTGTATCGCCTCAGCCATTCCTTCGTGTCACCGTCCGCGTCCAGCTCGTCGGGGCCTGGTGCGGCAGGAAGCGTGTCGCGGGCGGCCTCGAAGACCAGGTCGTGCAGCGGGCCTCGCCGCAGCACGACCTGGGCGGGGGTCGGCATCTCGAGCAGCTGGGGCGTCATGGGTGGGGTCGCACCGCCGCGAATTCGCAACTCCTCGGCAATCGCACCGGCGAGCTGCTCACCGGCTCGCGGGCTTCCGAGCAGAGCCAACTGCTCGACGGTGCAACGCTTCAGCGTCGCATCCTGCAGCGATGCCGGACACGACGGATGCCCGAGCGCGAGGGCGACAAGGGGCATGCCACCCTCGACGTGGTACGTCTCCGTCTTGGCCTCCAGATCCGCCGCCACGGCCGCCTCCAGAAGCCACTGCGGCGCCTGCTGTGCATGAGGCCCCGACAACAGGGCTTCGGCGAGTGCCGAGCGTTCATGGCGAGATCGAGCGGTTCGAACCTGTTGCGCCGCCAGCTGCACCACGGGGTCGTCCGGGCCGCTGCCGGTCATCGCTGTGAGGAGGAAGTTGCAGGGAAGCACAGCGGCGGGGTCCTGGCCGGTCACGAATGGTTCTCCATCAAGCTTGTTCGGGCTGCTTGCCCGGCATGATGCCGTACGGCACTGACATCGACTCCGTACTCACCCGCGCAGTGAACCCGGCCGTGGAACGGGCACTCAGCCGACGTCGGCGATGACCTAGAGGACGCCCGCCGCACCCGGCCCGATGGACCGGCGGGCCTCCTGGGCTGCTGCGCCTTGTCGGGCATGGTTTCCCGTGCGCCGGCCATACGCGCTCAGCGTGATCCGGAGCCTGCAGACAGGCCTCGTCCCCTGACCCGCCGTCGAATCCTGGTCTTGGCCGGTGCGGGCTGGTTGGAATCCGCCGTGGTCCCAGCCCGGGGCGGGAGGCATCTGCGGTTCGAGGCGACGGGAGCCAGGTCATGCGGATTCTCCGGGGCCGCAGGAGGAGTTCTTCGGTCGCTCCGGAAACGCGTCACCGCGGTTTCCTCAAGAGATGCGGTCGGAAGATTTCTGTTTGAGCCCGCCTCGGCATGTCGTGATGCAGTGTCACCATCTCGCGGGGAACGGCGCACCGCGCCGGGGCAAGCGGCCTCGTGGTCCGGGCCGTGGCGGAAACCCAGGGGCAGACTTCCGTCGTGTGAGCCGTTTTCGCAGCCACCAGCGGCCTGGCCCGGCCCGCTCGTTGCTGACGGATGCATCAGAGTGGCAAAGCCTGTTGGGCTTGGACTTTGGAGGCTGCCTTCTGCGTGGCGAGGAAGTCTTTGACGGCGGGCCGGCCCAACAGAAGGGTCACGGTGCGCGGTTTGGGCCGGTGTCCGCCGGTCAGTTCGGTGAGGAAGTCTGTGGTGACGATCCGGCGTGCCGGAGCATCGTGGACGTCGTCCAGGACGCCTTGGTCGAGCAGGCGGGCGGCGGTGTCGTCGAGGGCGTTCTCGATGGTGCGGTAGAGGTCGGCCGCGTCCTGCGCGATGGCCTGCTGCGCAAGGGCGAGGGCCTGTTGGAGCAGGCGGCGGTGGCGCCAGTCGTCGTCGCCGTTCGGGGCAGGGAACGCTTCGGCGGCAGCGTCACGTCGCTGGCTAAAGGTGCCGGCCGAGATGACGGCCGGCATCTTCTGGAGGAGGCCGGCGATGCGTTTGACGTCGAGGGGATCGGGCTCATCCGCCTCGGGTCGCTCGAAGTGTGCCTGCTGCAGGTCGTCCATGAGCAATTCGCGCTGTGCGTCGAGGTCGTCGGCCCAGGCCGCCGACATCTCCCACTCATGCACCACGCCCTCCACGACAAAGGCGATCCGCACGGCTTCCAGCGCACCCGCACGACGCCGCGCGGCAGTCAGCAGCTTGCCCGCCCTCTGGCGCAGCGCAGCCGGTACGCCGTTGTCTGCACCATCACCCATCAGCAGCGCCGGCTCGTCTTCGTCGTCGGCGGCAAAAACGTCGAACTCGTCGGCGTCGAAGTGGTCGAGGTCCCCGTACAGAATGCGGGCCCCGCAGGCGGCAGCCAGCTGTGCAACGGCTTCGGCATCGTATCGGTCAGAGCTGAGAACGGCCCGCAGCCCGGCGGTCCCGCCGACCGATGCCGAGGTCAGCTGCAGCCCGTGCCGAGAAGCCACTCCAGGCAGCGCATCGGCCACCTTGCGCAGGTCACAAGCCACCACAACCTCCGTACCCTCGAGATCACCGGATGCTGAAGTTAGTGGGCGTCGCTGCCGGTGAGGGCGAGCTCTGGACAACCTCGTTCGCAAGGGGGCTGCAGGGAGGGACAATGCGATGCAGCTCCCACGTGCGGAAACGAACCGCTGTCATCGCCACCGAGGGCCCGGCCGGGCTGCGCCCGATGGGGTGTCCCCTCTGGGCGGATCGCACCGTGTCGGCGGCTGCGGGATCGGTCCGTGCAGGGGCGTCGTCGGCGCGGGTCGCGTGTTCGTCCGGGAGGGTGGAACCGGCGCGTCCTGCAGCGGTGGCGCCAGGCTCGGTGATCCGGGACCAGGTCGGGAGAACGGTCGTGGGAGAAGCCGGCGCGACACCCCGAATGTTCCATGAAAGGGTTAAAGGAAAGGGTTAAATGGTGGGGTGGGGCTTTGGTAAGGTCCCGAGCGGAGGTAGTGGTCTGTGGCATCCGAGGAAGAGCTGTTCGCGTCGGTCGACGCACTGTTGGAGGCGGAGCCGCAGCTCCCTCATCCCGCAGAGCGCGCCCGGCTGCGTGAGGCCGCCGGTATCACCCAGGCCCGACTGGCGACCGCACTGAAGACCACAACTCAGTCCGTCAAGAACTGGGAGAACGGCCGGAGCGAGCCGAAGTCGCCCCGCCTGGAGGCATATCAGCGACTGCTGAACGGCTGGGCTGCGAAATACCCCGCACACGGCACGCCCGTAACGGTGCCGGCCCCGCTTTTCTCGCCCCAACCGGAGACGGCTTCCAAGGGGTTCACGGCCCCCGCACCCGCGATCCACGAGACCGACGCCACCACACCGATGAAGACCCCCGAGGCTTCGGCACCCCAACGGCGCCCCACTGCCCGGCCCGCCACATCGGCACACCCACCGGTGAAGAAGTCAGCTGCCCAGCCCCCCGACACCCACCTGCGCTTTCCACACGGCCCACTCGCCGTCCTGGACGGCGACGGCTCCGCCTACGCGACAGCCGGCATCGTGCTCGACTGCCCCGCCGACACCGTCCCGGAACTCGTGGAATGGACGCTCCAGGAATCCGGCCTCGGCGCAGCCAAACTGCACCGCAACGGCAAGGACGCCGATCCCCTGATCGTCCTCACCGCAAGCGCCGCGGTGAACCTCGGCCTCCCCGAGCACCTCGAGGGCCACGAGCAACGCCGCTCCCTGCGCCTGCCCGCCGACCACCCGGTGGTCAAGCAGGTGGCGAAGGCGAAATGGAACCTCACCCAGCGCGGCTTCGGCCCATGGGCGCGCATCTACCGTCCCGCGCAGTCGGGCCGACGCCAGTGCGTTCAGCTCGCCGTCCTGTCCTGGGACGCCCTCGACGAGCGTTCCTGGCCGGGCGTCGCACAGATGGAGCCGGCCGACATCGCCCGCGTCCTGGGCATCTACGCGATGCGGGTCATCACCCCACGCGGCAGCACGGCCGTCTCCGGACTGGAGCTGATGACCGCGCTGCGCCCGCCCACCCGGGCCCTCCAGGACAAGGAGACCGGGAATTGGGTGTCCGGCCACAACCCGGGTTCGCTGGGCACCGAACCGATGGATCCGGCGCCGCCAGAGGCCACCGCCGAACATCCCGTGGTCGTGAACTCCGGCTGGAGCGGTGGCTTCCTGGACGAAGAGGCCTACCAGTGGGTCCGCGACGTGGAACTGCTCACGGGGCAGGAGGCGGCCCTGCCGTGGGCGGTGGGCCTGGATCTGAACACCGCGTTCCTCGCAGCCTCGGCCCGCCTCACCGTGGGCCTGTCCGCCCCGGACCACTTCCATGCCCCCACGTTCAACCCGAAGATCCCCGGCTCCTGGCTGGTCGACCTCAGCCGCATCGAGACGGACCCGCGCCTGCCCTCGCCGTTCACCCCGGCCGGCATCCGCCCCCAGGGCCCGGCCTGGTACCAGACGCACACCGTCGCCTACGCCCAGGAACTCGGCTACAACGTCCAGCCCATCGAGGCGTATCTGCGCCGGGAGACGGGCGCGTACCTGGATCCCTGGCACGACCGGCTCAAGACCGCCTACCTCGACACCCTCGCCGACCTCGGCGTCACCAAAGAACTCACCGACACCGAATTCCTCGCGGCGATGGAGCGGCACAAGGATGCAGACCCGGCTCTGGCCGCGGTTCTCGCCGCGATCAAGGCAACCGTCAAAGGCGGCGTCGGCAAACTCCGCGAGCGCCCGCAGGGCCGCCACTACCGGCAGGGCGAACGATGGCCCGCGCTGGAGCGCCCGACCTGGCGCCCCGACATCCGCGCCGCGGTCATCTCCAAGGCGCGGGTGAACATGCACCGCAAGCTGAACAACATGGTCAAGATGACGGGCCTTTACCCGCTGGCGGTACTGTCCGACTGCGTCGTCTACCCCTCACCCGGCCGCAGCCCGCTGGACTTCCTGCCCTACAGCGCCTCCGGCAAGCCCCAGCCCGGTGGCTTCCGCCTCGGCCCCACCCCCGGTCTGGCGAAACTTGAGGGCGTCCAGGATTTGGCCTGGGCGGTCGACCTGATGGAACAGGGCCTCAACCCCGCCCGCCACATCAAGGGCGGCGACGCCGTCATGGACGACGGAGAGTAGAACCGTGGGACAGATCGACGACGCGATCGAACGCGCCGACCGGGAAGCCTTCACCCGCGAACCGCCCAAGGCCCTTCCGACCCGCATCAACTACCTCCTCAAACAGCTGGGGAACGCGAGGGCCGTCGCGGCGGAACTCGGCGTCACCGCCGACTCGGTGAACCGCTATCGGCGCGGAGCCAGGAAGAACCCGCCCAAGGACATCGCCGCGAAGATCGACGCCGCGGTGCGATCCCGCTGGCAGCCGCGGGTCCGCAAACGCCGACGCAAGCAGGCCGCCGCCACGGGCGGGATCACCGTGGAGACCCGGGCCCGCTTCGGCTACACCGCGCCCATCGGCACGACCGATGACGGCCGTTTCCGCCGCCTCACTGTCCACCTCCCCGCCGCGTACGCACAACGCCTGTTCGACGCCCGCGAGGCCGGCGCAGGCGACCAGGAGATGCGCCAGATCATCGCCGAAGGATTCAAGGACATCTACTTCCAGGACGGCGGAAGCCGCGCCACGGGAATTTCGGACGTGGCCATCAACGACATCGATTACCTCGACCTGGATTTCTGAGCAGATCGCGTGAATGCCGGGCGCTCGGTCATGTTCTGGGACATCTGCGTAGCCCTTTGGCCGAGTTCGTCGAGCGTGACGTCCTGCTCGGTCCTGACCGCTCCTTGCCCCGAGCACCTCACAACAGCCCCTCACTCCCCATCTGTCGCCGAGCGGCGGCAACTCCCGGAAACGGCTGGATCCGCGGGGGGCCTCCGGCCTGATGACCCGCACCGCCACGGCAGAGCCCTGGCCGCATCTCGCATGCCTGCGCCGCAGGTGAATCAGCCTTCCGAGGCAGACCGCAGTCGCTCCCGGCTGGTACCGCACGCTTCTCCTGCCCCGGGAAGAACACGGCGCAGAACACATGAGCGAATGCCTCATGTCCTGAACTGGCCCTCAAAACACGGTAGTTGTAGCTCATCGGGTGATCCGCTGTCAGTGCCTCCCGCCAGCATGACCGTGATGCAGCCGAGCCACGATCACCTGGGGGACCCCATGCCTTTCGTTCGTCCGTACATGCGCTCCGACGGAACGCCGGTACGCGGACACTCCCGCTGGGCGCCGGGCGCCCGCCGGGAGATGACCGTCTTCGCAGCCTTTGGCCTGGCCGTACTCGGCTTCGGCCACACCTCGGCCGCAGAGGGAACCGGCGGTGTGTCGCCCACACCGTCGGTGACCTACCCGATCCGCTTCGACGACGTCCCCCACAACGCCCCGCGGGTGGCCGTCCCACGGCCGACGGTGTCGTATCCGATCACGTTCGACACCCCCGCACCCCGCAAGGCGGCGCCCGCACCCAGCGTGTCGTACCCGATCGACCTCGCAGCCCTGGGAGGCGGGCGATGACCCGGCGTCCGCCCGCCAGGCGTCGGACCACCGGCCGGCGCCCCAGCCGCCGGCGCAGCCGACACGACACATCCGTCACCGTGCCGGCCGCGGCCGCCGTCGCAGCGGCCGCTCTCATCGTCATGGTGGTCAACTGGCTGCTCGCACACTGGTGGTTCCTGCTGATCGCAGCCGTCCTTGCCGCCCTGGGCGGCTTTGGATGGTGGCAGCAGCGGACACAGCGCATGCAGTGGGAGCGGGCCCGCTCACGCGCCCTGCGCTACGGCCTGGCCCAACTGGACGGACTCTCCCACCAGCAGTTCGAGTACGCGGTGCGCGACCTGATGCACCGGGACGGCTGCACCGACGCCGTCCAGGTCGGCGGGCAGGGCGATCTGGGAGCGGACGTGAAGGCCACCGATCCGCTGGGACGCCGCTGGGTGATCCAGTGCAAGCACCGCCGGCACGGTGAACGCGGCGCCGCGGTGGGCACCCCGGAACTGCAGGTTCTCAACGGAACGGGCCGGCCGGTCCACAGGGGGGATGTCGTGGTGATGGTGACCAACGGCAGGATCACCCAGCCCGGCCGCATCTTCGCCCGCCAACAGCGACTGCACCTCGTCGACCGTCACGTGCTCGGCTCCTGGGCCGCCGGATCCCGGCCCTTGTGGGAACTCCTGCCCGCGCTCCCCGCTCCCCGCCGGCCCTCACCGCTTTCCCAGGACACAGGCACACCCGGCCGACCTGAGCACGCCTGACGAGATCGCGGGAAGGCATGGGCGCAGCAGGCGCGCACGTTCCATGATCGCCAGTAGCGCCTGGGATCTGCCCACCTCGTAACGGTCCGGTGGCTGTTTTGTCATCTCGGGCGGGACGGGCGGCACGGCCGGGGGAGAGCGCTGCGGGACTGAGGGGAGACCGGGCTTGCAACTGCCCGGCCGTGCCCGATCGTCCTTCGGCCATGTAGTACCCGAACCCTGCACCGTCCCCAACTCCTCATGACGGGCCGTACTGTGGCCACGGCGCCGCTGCGGAGCCCCGGCTGGCTGCCACGGCATCCACGTCACCGGCCGCACGGAATGACTCGCCCACATGGATGGCTCGGCTCCCGGCGCCGCCGTCGACCATCGCGGCACCCATTTCACCGAAACCCCTCACTAACGCCCTCCTCAACGCAGTGCGCGATCCGGTCGCCGCCTGACGCGAACTCTTGTGCACGTACGTGCAGTTGACTGTTCACGTGGTCGTGACCCGCACGGCTTTATCGCCATTGAGCTGGTGGACAATGGGTGTGCATGCCGGTAGCCACTTGGCGACGTGCCACGGTGGGACCTCCGGCGGGGCGTCCCTTCTTGCCCTGCGGTGCGGCACCGGGCAGCGGAGGCGAGGACTTCATGGCTGCCACACCTGAGGACCCCACGTCTTGTGAGGCGGGGCAGGCTGTGCAGGATTGGCGGGCGGGCGAGCCGTGACACTGTTGGCTGGGAACTGACGGCTTCGCGTCGGCGGGTGATCTCGATCGTGTGCCCCAGGGCGAAGCGTCGGCTCGGATCTTCCCAGATCGGCATGATGGTCGAATGCCGCACTCCGACACCCCGCCGCCGACGCAGCCGAACCTCTGCCCCTTGTGCATGATGCTCAGGATGGACGGGCCGGTTCCGGACTCGGTCGGCCGGTACTCGCTGGCCTACGGCTCGCAGTACCGCTGCTCAGCGTGCGACGCATGGCTGTGCGCGGGCTGCGGCGACAGGCCCGTGGCAGGCGCAGGTGTCCGCTGCGGCGTGTGCTCCGTCCCGCAGGAGTCAACGGGTCCGCAGGTATTCCGTCCCCCCGTCGTGCTCCCCGGGCCAGTGAGCGAGGCGCGGTGCATCCGGATGTTGAAGACCAAGGCGCGCCGCTGTTCGAGCGGGCCGACAGACTGGCCAGCGATCCCGGGAGAGCCGGCGCCCGTTGCTGCCTGTTGGACCCACCTCAGCAAAGAGGAGCGCGAGAACTGCACCCGGGCACGGGGCCTCAGGCGCGCGGAACGGGCGAGGATCTGGGCAGAGGGAGAGCCGGAACGGCGACGCTGCGCTGCCGAAGCCGATACCGAACGGCGCGCGCGGCTGGCAGCGTGTCCGTGCGACGAGGAGTTGCCCGAAGAAGTGGGAACGTACTCCGCGGACTACGCCGCCCCGAACCGCTGCAAGGGGTGCGACTCCTGGCTGTGTGGGTCGTGCGACCGGGTACGCGTGGCGACCGAGGGTGCTCAGTGCGAGACCTGCCGCCCACAAGTCACGGCACCCGTACGGAACGGCGATCGCGCAGAGGAGGACGGCCCCTACTACCGGATCACAGTGGGTGGCCTGGAATGCTTCGAGATGGCGATGCGCCTGTTGATCCGCGCGGGGGCACACAACGGAGGTAGCCCCCGTGTATTCGCGGTACACCTCCCGATCTGCGACAGCCAGATGGAAGCACTGGATGCCCTGAAAACGTTCGACCATGGACCGGACGCGGGGAGCATTGAGGTGGAGCTGGTGCCCGAAGGTGCGAAGGCGACGGTGGACCCGGGTCTGCCGGAGCCGGACCTGTCCGGCCTGGGGGACATCGACAACTGGTGGTACTCCAACGGATACCCCTCCGACGACAAGAGGCGTCGGCTGCAGTGAGCCGGGTCAGAGCCAACTACAACACGAACGTCCTGTTCGGCGCCCGCGGCGGCTCCTTCGTGCTGGTGGCGAGCGCGAGGAAGCCTAGGCCGCGCGCAAGCGGCCCCAGCCGGGTCGGCGTCCGGTCGGGGCCTGGGCCCACCGGCCCGAATGGGCTGGGGTGCCGGGGGTCTACCGACTTGTGCGGCTGTACGGGTGCCAGGGCCCGCCGTTGCCGTCCTTCGGACGGTGTCCAGGCCGTTCGGTGCAGTGGATGCCGCGAATCGGGTGCTCGGCCCCGCAGCAGCCGCCGAGGCCGCGGGCGTGACGGGGCAGGGTCGTCTTGCTTACCAGATCTCTCCTGCCTGCGAGGGGCGCCGGGGTCGCCTCGGGCAGTCGGGCCCGCACTCGTACACCTCGATGCTCAGGTCGTGGGCGCCACTCATCCCGGCGGCGCGGCCAGCTGACCGGGCGCCGCGCGTGAGCCGGGTGTTGCACCAGCAGCAGGCATGTCCCGAGTACTGAGCCGCGTTCAGTCCGCGCGCGGGTGGCGGCTTCGGCGTCCAGATCATGGCCGGTCGGCGAGCGCAATCAGGCCACGCTTTTCCCGGCAGGGCGCGCGCGTACAGGGCGATGGGCGGGGCGCTGTTGCGCTCGATCGCGTCGACCAGGATCGCGGTCTCCGACGGGCCTTTGTGCCAATGGCACCAGCGGTGACGCTGCGGACTGTCGGTGATGCTCGCGGTGTGCGTAGGCTGCGCCATGTCGACTCCAACCAGTCGGCCATCCCCGGGACCGTTCGCGCGGTCGCCGGGCTTTGTCGTTCCTCCTGACGCTAGAGACGTGATGTGTACCGCTGTCAGGCTTGTGCACGGTTGTGCGCATGAACGACCGGCTAGGGGACAAGGCAGGTTCGCGCCCTTGACCAGCCAGCCCGTGCAGGTGACGTTGATGCACATCAGTGCACGCGCTATCAGGGGAGGAAAGTCATTGCCTTACTGTTCATCGGCATCGACCCGGAGACGGGACAGAGCGGGTCGCCCACCGCGTGGGTCGACACCGAGACCGCCGACATCGTGTTCCAGAGCTACACCGCGGATGCCAAGACCCGAGAGCAGTGCCAGGAGAACACTGCGCCCGGACACGACAAGGGCATCCCCGACCACGAGACCGTCATCCGAATCCCCGTCCAACTCGTCCCGCTGCTGAGGGAGGCCTGCGATGCCGCAGAACGAGCTGCGCTTTAACGATCTCCTCGAGGCCGCCCAACACTCCGCCGTGCACCTGGAGATGCGCGACTCCTACGGTGTCGGCGACGAGGAAGACGACTACCAGCAGTGGAAGCAGACAGGCCTGCGCGACGCCGACCCCGGCTCCGCCTACTGGGCGCCGTGGGTCGACCTGATCCAGCGGACCACCGCCCGCGGCGTCACCGTCCGGCGGGCTCGTGTCGTCTCTGAGCCGGTCACCGACTACATCCGGTACGAGCACGCAGGCGCCGGCGTCAACGTGCACGCAGGCGAACAGGTTCGCTGGCTACCCCGCAGCCAGGCCGTCAACCTGCTGCTGCCAGGCTGCGACCTGTGGATCTTCGACGGAGCCCGCGCGCTGTTCAACCACTTCACCGGCGACGGCGACTGGGCTGACCCCCCGCTCGAACTCCGCACCGAACCTGGCATCGTCAAGCAGTGCACCGACGCCTTCGAGACCGTATGGGAACGCGCCACCCCACACGACCAGTACGAGATCCACTGACAGGAAGCAACGGACAGGCCGGCTCATGCCCCTCTCACCCTCGTCCTCGGCCCAGGCCGCGCGCGAAAGCGTAGCCGCGCAGCTGCGCGCCATCCGCAAGGACGCCGATCTGACGGTCGCAGAGCTGGCCAGCCTGTGCGGCTGGCATCATGCCAAAACGTCGCGCATCGAGAACGCCAAGACCCCGCCGTCACCGACCGACATCCGCCGCTGGTGCGCCACCTGCCGAGCCGAGACACGCGCCGACGACCTGGTGGCCGCGTCCCTCAACGCGGAGTCCCTGTATACCGAATGGCGACGGCGCACCCGCATGGGCCTGCGGCAGCTCCAGGACAGCTACGTGCAACTGTTCCGCTCCACCGGACTGTTCAGGATCTACTCGCCGACCCTCGTGCCTGGGCTCCTCCAGACGGAGGGCTACAGTCGCGCCCTGCTCAGCAGCAACGCCCGCCTCCTCGACATCCCCGATGACGCCGAGAGTGCCGCAGCCGCACGCGTCGAGCGGTCCAAGGTCATCCACGGGCCGGGCCACCGGTTCGTCCTCGTCATCGAAGAGGGCGTCCTGCGCTACCAGCTCGGTGACCATGACACGATGGCGGCCCAGCTCGGCTACCTGCTCACGGCAGGCGCGCTCCCGTCGGTGTCGCTCGGCATCATCCCCGACGCCACACCGCAGCGGATCCTGTGGCCGCAGGAGTTGTTCCACGTCTACGACGACACCCTCGTATCCGTCGAGTTGCTGTCCGCGCAGGTCAACATCACGCAACCCGGCGAGATCGCCCTGTACCTGGCCGCGTTCGAAGAGCTGCGCAGCATGGCCGTGTACGGGGCTGAGGCGCGCGCCCTGGTCGTGAAGGCCATCGAAGCTCTGCGCTGACCCCGACATGCGAAAGCGGCCCGTCCCTCCGTGTGGAGAGACAGGCCGCTGATTTCGTTACCCGGCAACGTGGCGTACTTGAAGGCGGTCACCAGGCAGTCCTGCGCCGCAACGGCGTACTCCTTGGCGAGCGCACCGAAGATGTCGAAGACACTGGCACCGCGACGGACGTGTCCGCCGGCCGCTGCCCCGTGCGTAGAGTGGCCGCCAGTCCACAGATGACCGGGGAACTGAGGCGCAGGACTGCTCTGCCGCCGACCTGGCAATCCTCCGGCTGCTGCGCACAACGCCGCCCCTGGCCTGGTCCGGGTCGCCGACGAGGACCAGAGGACCCTGCAGGCGAGGCAGTGGCCTGGGACAAGCTCCGCTACGAGACCGCCAGCAGGTGACGGCCGCTGGAGGCGGCGAACCGGGCAGGCAGCAGAACGACGTGCCGGCAGCGGCTGGCTGGCCTCAGCGGCGCCTGTCAGCCCCCGTACACGCTCTGCCAGTGCTCAAGAGCGGGAAGCGTGTGCGTGCCGACCACGAACTCGGCACGACGCGGATCAAGCCGGTGCATCGCATGCACCACATCGACGAAGGGCGAGTCGAACAGTGCCTGGGCCAGCCTGTCAGCCTCCGCGTCGCCCGCCTGGCGCAGGTTGTGCCAGTCCCGCAGGTTGGAACAGGCAAGACAGAAGGCGTCTTTACGGCCCCGGCCGAGATCCGGCCGGTTGAGGCCGAAGACACGGATGGTGTGTTTGCCCTTCTCGCTGTAGGAGTCGTACTCGCCGCACCGCAACAGCAGATACAGATGATCGGCCGGATCGTCGGCGGTCGGATCGACCAGGAGACAGTCACCGGCCGCGTCGACCGGATACTGGTCCCGTTTGAGGTTGCTGTTGCAGAACGAACAGGCAAGTAGATGGTTGTCCCAGGTGAAAACACGCAGCGGCGCCAGTTTGAGAGGCTGGAAATGGTCGATGTCGGTGCCGCGGCTGTCGTCGCAGTACATACACCGCGCACAGCCGTGGGCCATCGACTCCAGCAGAGTCTTCACATGCCTCTTCGGAGCGGCGGCGACAGTCCACTCGGCGCGCGCTGCCTCGCTTGTCGCACCAGCGCTGTGTACTCGGTCCGCCCACTGCGTCAGCAGCCTCTGCGTGTTCGCCGGGGCGGGAAGCCGCTGGAGGGCAATCACCGCTCCTGCTCCAGCCGCGCGGCGACTTCGGCGACCCGGCTCTGCACGGAGCTGGTCAGCAGGTCACTCAGCACGTGGTACTCGCTGATCTCCTGGGGGCCAGCAGTACCCGCGTACACCTTGCGCTCCAACGTCACGAGCCTTCGCCGACGCACTTCGGCCCGGTCCGAGTACGGAGTCTCCAGACCGAACAGTTCTGACAGCACGGTGTCGTCAGCGCTGCCGTAGACCACACGCCGGTACAGGTCTTCGCCGACCACGGCAGGTGGCTGGTCCTCCTCCGGGCCCGGGAGGCGGATCAGCCCTCCTTCATCGGCGGCCTGGCAGATGTAGGGGCTGTGGGTGGTGACGATGAACTGAATGTTGGGGAAGTGGTCGCGCAGCCAGTCCCCGATCTGACGCTGCCACGTCACGTGCAGGTGCGCGTCCACCTCGTCGATCAGGACGACGCCGGGCTGCAGGACGGCGGGCCGCCCGTCGCCGGTCAGCCCGGTCTGCAAGTGCCCGTAGGAGTGGCCAGCGTCGGAACTGGTCACCTCACTACTGCCAGCGCCTTTGGGTCCGCCGAGTCGCCGCCCGCAGCGTCCTGCCCATGGAGTCGAGGTGAGCCCCGCCCTCGGCGTGGGCTGCCGAACGTCGCCTGGCAGGCCTCGGCGAGCGAGTCCCAGAACGCGCCGAGGCGCTGCATGGCGGCAGGCGCCGGCTGGACCAGCACCCGTCGCCGGTCCTGCTCGTCGCGCTGCCGGGTGACGTACCCGGCCTTCTCCAAGCGGTCGACCAGCCTGGTCGCCGATCCGCTGGTGAGGCCGGTCAACTCGGGTTGAGGTACTGCGCGTCCGTCGGGTGCATTCCCAGGTGGTCGGCCACCGCCTGGTCGTCTCGGGGCAAGGGTTAATATCTGCGTGGCGCAGAGAATGTCTTGTACATTGGCTGCATGACGCAGAGAATCTACCAATCCACCGTCGCTGTCACCGGCGCGACCGGCGCCCAGGGCGGCGCTACCGCTCGGGCCCTGCTCGGCCACGGGTTACGGGTCCGCGCGCTGACCCGTAACCCGTCGTCCGCGGCCGCCGAGCAGTTGCGCCGGCTCGGCGCGGAGGTGGTGTACGCCGACTTCGACGACCGCGTCGGCCTGGATGCCGCGCTCGCCGGGGCCGACGCACTGTTCGCGATGTCCACGCCCTTCGGCACCGACATCGACGCCGAGGTGCGGCAGGCGGTCGCGCTGCTCGACGCCGCCGCCGCGAGCGGGACCGTCCGGCACATCGTGTTCACCTCGGCCGCCAACGCGGACCGCGGCACCGGCATCCCCCACTTCGACAGCAAGCACCGCATCGAGCTCCACCTGCGGAGCCTGGGCATCCCCTGGACGGTTATCGCCCCGGGTGTCTTCATGGACAACTACACCGGCGAGTGGACGATGAGCGGCCTGCGCGAGGGCCGGTTCGCCCTGCCTCTGCCCGCCGACCTCCCGCTGCCGTTCATCTCGGCCGTCGACATCGGCGCGTTCGCGGCGCTCGCCCTCCGGCATCCCGAGGAGTTCGCCGGGCGGCGCATCGACCTCGCCTCCGATCGTGTGACGTGTTCCGAGATCGCCGAGACCCTCTCCACCGCCTGCGGTCGTCCGATCGAATTCGCGCCGGTCCCCGTCGCCGAGATCGAGGCGTACTCCGCCGATCTGGCCACCATGTTCCGCTACTTCGCCGGTACCGGTCTCGACGTGGACGTCGAAGGGCTGCGGCGCGACCACCCCGAGGTGGGCTGGCGGAGCTTCGCCGACTGGGCAGCCGCCCAGCACTGGGATCTGGAGGCCCGGTAAAGGCGAAGGGGCCCATCGCCATCGAGACGGCGATGGGCCCCTTCTGGTGCTGAGAGAGCAGCCGCTGAACTCTCGCGCTCCGGCGACCCGATGGTCCTGGCCTCCAGCGTCCGCGTGCAGGCCCACGTCCTGGCCCGCGAGAAACACACCGCTCAAGCCGTCACTCTCGTCCGCCACACAGCTGACCAGCTCACCGGTTCGTACGACCTGCGCTCCCCGAAGTACCCGGCTGCGGTCGGACTCTTGCTGCGGCGCGGGGTGACCGCGGCCAGTGGGCGCGGCGACCGCGCGGCAACCGAGGGGGATCCTCTCCTTGTCGGGACGTACGAGCCCCACAAGCCCAAGGCCGGCGGTGGGTCCGACCGCTTCCGCTGGGAAGAGGCGCTGGATCTCCTGGAACCACACCTCGCTCTTCGCCGATAACCGGGCTGGTGGTCAGGGGCTTTCCTCGTCGTCCTTCTTGGGCAGGACCCGCAGGGCCATGACGGTGCCGTCGTCGCCGAAGGAGACGGGACCCCATAGCAGAGCCGTGGTGCTGGTCGGATAGGTGTCGCGTAGGTCGTACGTCCGGTTCCGGTACGTCTCGACCTCACCCTTGACCAGCAGCTCGTACAGTTCCTCGGCGATGCCGGAGAACGCCTCCACGCGGACCCGGTTGAGGCGGAACACCTGATCCGTTCCGACGCCTGCGCTTGACTGGCATCCGCAACGAGGAGCTCCTGGAGCTGACCCGCCACAGCGTCACCGAATACCGGCCCAGGAGGGATGGCTCGGTGAGATCGAAGGAATCCAAGTCAGCCTAGCCAGCGCAGAGGAGAAGCTCACCCAGCTCGATGCAGAGCAAGTCCGTCAACGCCAAGTGATCGATCTCGGCATGCCCTGCTCCAGCCAGATCGCGACACGAATCAGTACGGCAAGAGGACCTTCAAGTTGGCCGAGCCTCGTCCACGCGGATGATCTACACCACCCGACCCAGGCCACGCCCCACGCCCTACGGGCGGCGAGCCAGCACATGGGTGTCGAGGAAGCCCCGCTCGGACGCTGGGTCGTGGCGCAGCCGGGCGAACGTGACGAGCCCGGCCGCGGCCAGCAGCTCGGCGAACCGTTCCACCGGCCAGCTATAGGCGGGCGTCACCTTATGGTCGAAGCGGACCGGCTCCGGTCCCTCGGTCCCGAAGAAGGACACCAGGAGCAGGCCCCCTGGTGCCAGGACAGGCACCTGCTCGGCGAGCAGCGCGGGCAATTCCCCAGGTGGGGTATGGATGATCGAGTAGTGGGCCGGCACTCCGCCGAGTGCGCCGTCCTCGACCGCCAGGGCCTCCATTCGCGCTTCGTCGAACCGCAGCGCCGGAAGGGCCCGCCGAGCGTGGTCGACCATGGCCGGGGAGAGGTCGAGCCTGAAGGCGTCCAGCCCCAAGTCGTGCAGCATGGCCGTCAGATGACCGGGGCCGCACCCGACGTCTGCTACCCGCAGGTTCCCCGTGGCACGCACGAACTCGGTGAAGGTGGCGATCATGTTCCGCGCGAACGGCCGCGTCTCCAACTGACTGGTGAACATCGAGGCATACAGGTCGACGACCCCGTCGTAGGCCGCCCTGGTCTCGTCCTGATGGCTCAACACGGGAAGGAAACCAGCACCCGCACTGTTCGCAGCCGTTCTCCGGCCTCATTCTGGCGCTTCCCCTCGGGACTGATCGTCCCGTCACCTGATCACGGGACATCCTCCTTAGTTCAGAGAAGAACTCGGCTCGGCCTTGTCTGCCATCACCGCCGTCCTCGGTGATGGGCTTGAATTCGAGCTCGTCGCGTAGGGCGATGTGGTGACGCTCGTGGTGTAGGGAGCCCTGGCCTGTCTGTGTGCGGATCAGCGGGCGATCGAGATCGCGAACGGTGCGAATCCGCTGGACCGGATCACGTGCGGTACGAACAAGATCGCGGCCTCGACAGCCCGCGCGGTCTCGATCCCGCCGAGGTCTGTGATCCACTCCTGGTGCCAGCCGAGGTCCAGGAGAAGCCCGTGGACGACCTGCTTGGCCTCCGGGTCCTTGCCGGAGAGGAAAGCGGTTGGCGTCTGGGCGAGCGCGGCGGGGGCGGTCATCACCGAGTGAAGCATCGTGTTGAGCGTCTTGACGACGAGCGTCTCGGGCAGCGCGTCTTGGAGTTGCTCCGCGAGACTTGAGCCGGGGTAGAGCAGATCGGCGGGCAGTCCGTCCGGTCCGTCGACAGTGGCGTTGGAGACGTCCACGAGGATCTTGCCCCGCAGCTCCGTGCGCAGTGCGGCGAGCCGCTCCAGCGAGCCGGCGCCCGGCGTGGCGTTGATGACGATCTGCGCTGTGCGGACGGCATCGGCGGCAGCGCCTGGCGAGCGGTCCGCCACGGTCACCTCGTGCCCGGCCCGAGTGAGGGCGGTGGCCAGGCCGCCGCCTACGCGGCCGCCGCCGAGAACGGTGATGTTGCTCATGCTGAACTGGTCCTCCTGGTCTTTCTGGTTCTCGCAAGTGGTCAGGGGTCAGCGGGAGAGCGTGGCGACCGCATCGGCGTGCACGCCGGATGCCGCGGCCAGGAAGCTCTCGCTCTCCGGGGTCCAGGGGTGGCCCTCGGCGTCGGAGATCCGTCCGCCGGCCTCCGTGACGAGCAGCGCCCCGGGAAGCAGGTCCGCGCGGGCCCCGGCGAACTGCCAGAAGGCGTCGATCCGGCCTGCGGCCACGTTGAGCAGGTGCAGGGTGGCGGGCACGGATGTCCGCACCACGAGCGCGTCGAGGAGCATCTCGGTGATCGAGGAGCCGACGCGCCGTACGACCTTCTCGTCCTCGTCCGGCCTTGCCTGGCTCGTGGCCACGATGCTCAGGCCGAGGTCCGTGGTCCCGGACACGTGCAGCGGCCGGCCGTCGAGGTGGGCGCCGGCACCGGTGAGCGCGGTGTAGGTCTCGCCGGTCAACGGCAGGTGGACCGCGGTGAGCACCGGCTGGTTGTCGCGCACGAGGGTCGCGGTCACCGCCCACTCCGGCAGGGCGTGCAGGTGGTTGACGTTGCCTTCGGCCGGGTCCACGACCCACCATTCGCCGGACGGCAGAGCGCCGCCCGCCAGCTCGTCCTCCACCCAGCGGGCGTCCGGGCGCAGGGCTGTGAGGCGGGGGCGCAGGACGTCGAGGGCCGTGTCGTCGTTGGCGGCGAGCGCGCGCATCAGCTCTTCGCGGCTCTGGTAGCGGACCACGTCGCCGAAGCGCTCCCGCAGCGCCGAGCCCGCCGCGCGTACGGCGATCGCGGTCTGTGCGAGCAGGTCGGCGTCGGAGGTGGGGGCGGAGTCGGCGGCTGCGCTACTACCGGTGTTCTGAATCGACTCGGGCATGGCGGTACTCCCATCTGAGCAGGGGTGATCGAGACCAATCGGGCGAGAACCGGGTTCCTTTGCGCCCGCATCTCGAAGGTAGGAGCGGCCATCATTAACTTCAAGTGCATGTAAAGCACGGCTAGGATGACTCCCATGCAATTGGATCTGAATCTGCTCGCCGCGCTCGACGCTCTCCTGGAGGAAGGCAGCGTGGCCGGCGCCGCCGACCGCCTGCACGTCACCGCCCCCGCGATGAGCCGCAGCCTCGGCCGGATCCGCCGCACGACGGGGGACCAGATCCTGGTGCGCACCGGGCGCACGATGACCCCGACGCCGTACGCGATCGCCGTCCGGGAACAGGTGCACGACCTGCTCCAGCAGGTCCGGGGCGTGCTGGCGCCGAGCCGTGAACTCGACCTCGCGACGCTCGAACGCACCTTCACACTCCGCTGGCACGACGCACTCGTCGCCCTCAGCGGCCCCGCGCTTCTCGCTGCCGTGCGTGAGCAGGCGCCGGGTGCGCGGCTGCGCTTCATCGCGGAATCGAGCATCGACACACCCGAGTTGCGCCGCGGCGAGGTCGACCTCGCCGCGAACGCGGACCGCCCGACCGCACCCGAGATCCGCGCCGATCGGGTGGCCGAGACCCAGCACGTCATCGTCGTACGGCGGGGACACCCGCTCACCCGTGTCAAGGCCGTCACCGCCGCGCGGTACGCCGCGGCCGAGCACATCACCGTCTCGCGGCGCGGAAGGCTCGGCAACATCCTCGACGACGCTCTCGCGCGGCTGGACCTCACCCGACATGTGGTGGCGACCGCGCCCACCGAAAGAGCCGCGTTCGAGTTCGTGCGAGGCTCCGACCTCCTCGTCACCGCCCCGGAATCCACGGCGCGTTCGGCCGCCGCGGATCTCGGCCTGGTCCTGCTCCCGCTCCCGCTCGATCTGCCGCCGGCCCCGGTGTACCTGTCATGGCATCAGCGCTATGACACCGACCCCGCACACATCTGGCTACGCGATCTGGCACGGACCGCGTTGACCAGTGCGATGACGCGATGAGAGGACAGCGCCAGACGGCACGTCGACCCCTGCTGACGCACAGAACCAGTCCGTCATCGAGGGCTTCCGTCCCTGGTGACCCGATTCCCCGATCTCGACCTCGCGGTTCCGGCAACCGAGCTGACCTGGCGTCACGACTTCATGCGCGGTCTGAGCCACCTGCCCGTTCGGATGCGGGCCCGGACGCGTCCGGTGCCCGGCAGACCGAATTGACCGGTATCCGCCCGGGAGGATCCGTGACCATCCGTGTTCCTTCGACGGCATCGAGGCGCCCGCCGTGCCGCTCGTGCGCGCGGGCGGATGCTTGGTTGTCGCTGGTCATGAGTTGTTGACGCGTGAAGTCTGACGTGCCGAACAGGGTTGGTCACCAGACAGCCTGACCCCCTCGGCACACCGGGCCTGAGGGGATCAGGCTGCACCTGCCGAACCCGGCTCGTCGTGGTGGTTGTGGACGAGGGGCAGGAAGAGCTTGTCGACGATCGACCGGATGCGTGCGGGCTTCACCGTCCCGTCCGGCGCCCTGACCGAGGAGGGTCGCAAGACCGTTCAGCGCGACCTGGCCGCCGTACTGCTGTTGCGGTTGTGTACGTGTGGGGCCTGGCAGGAGCTCCGCGGACGCGCGCTGTCAGAGCACGAAGTTCGTCCCGGCGTCGAGTGATCAGTCCGTCCGCCGCACGGCCCAGGTCTTCATTGCCGCCAGCGCCGCGGTGATCACGGCCATCAGGGGCACGGCCGCGGAGGTCCAGGCCGCGGCCAGCACCAGAACCGCGGCCACGGGCGAGGCCGCGACGGTGGGACCGCGCAGCGGCGGGCCTACGCGCAGCCACCAGACCGTCGCGATCCAGGCGGCGAGGGGTATGCCGACGACCAAGCCCTGCTGCAGGTGTGTGACGTGCGCGTGGCCGATCAGGGCGTCGACGGCGACGGCGAGTCCGGCGCCGATCGCCGCGGTCGAGGCGAAGACGAGGTAGTGGCCGTAGCCCCAGATGATCGTCGTGGGCATGGAGCGCAGCATGCGCTGGGTGGTCCGGTCGAAGTAGAGCCACCACAGGCTGAAGATGAGCAGCAGACCGCTGCCGGCCAGGACCAGCAGGTCGACGTCGGTGCCGCCGCGCGAGTCGGCCGCGGTCTGCACGGCGACGGTCGCGGCCAGCACCGCCTCGCCGAGCACGATCATGGTGAACAGCCCGAACCGCTCGGTGATGTGCTCCGGGTGAAAGGGCGTCACCTGCGCCCGCTCGGCCCAGATCGGGACCAGCAACTCGCCCACGGCCACCGCCAGCCCGACATAGAGGTACGTCGGCTGGTCGAAGGCGAGGCGAGCGACCCATCCGGCCTGTACCAGGGCGTAGCCGACGGCGTACCGCAGGGCGGTCGTGCGCCCTTCCGGATCGGCCCTGGCCGCCCGCAGCCACTGCATGACCATGGCCAGCCGCAGGATCACGTAGCCAAGGGTGATGACGAGATAGTCGCCGGACTCGAAGGCCCGGGGTACGCCGGCGGCCAAGGTCAGCGCCCCGGCGATCTGCACCATGGTCAGCAGGCGATAGGGGTCGTCGTCGTTGTCGTACGCGGAGGCGAACCAGGTGAAGTTCGCCCAGGCCCACCAGATCGCGAAGAACACCCAGAGGTAGTTGCCCACGGCATGGCCGAGGTGCCCGCCGCTCAGGTCGTGATGCAGATGGGAGGCGGCCTGCGCGACAGCGGCGACGAAACAGAGGTCGAAGAACAGTTCCAGCGGGGTGGAGGACCGGTACGCCTCGTCGGTCCGGCGGGCCGTCATTCTGCGCAGGTTCAGCACCCGCGCGCCGCGGCCCTCAGCGGCCGGTTCCAGGCCGACCGCTTCTCTGGTCTCCCCGGGCATGGTTCGGCGATCCGTTCTGGCTGTCCGTGTCAGGTTCCGGTGCCGAGCAGGTCGTGGGCCGCGACCCACAGGGTGTAGGGGTTCGCCAGCTCGGGATGGGCGGCCGTCATGCGGTCGATGAGCTCGCTGGGTGCGGAGCTGCGTTCCAGCGCCGTCTCGAAATCGGCCAGGTAGCGGCGGCTTTCGTCGATCTGGCGGCGGGCGTCGTCGTCGGGGGACCGTGGATCGCGGTGGCCGGCGATCAGGGTGTCGGCCTCCAGCGCCGCCACGGCGTCCAGCGCCCGCGCCCAGTCGGCCCGGGAGTCCGGTGTCGATCCCATCAGCCACATGTGCGTCCGGTTGTAGACGACGTCACCGGAGACGACCAGGCTCAGGTCCGGGACATGGACGACGCTGGAATGCACGGTGTCGGTGGTCCCGACCGGGATCACCGCGGCCGACGATCCTCCGATCGGGATCGTGCGGCCGGCCAGCGGCCCGGGCGGGACGGGCTTGCCGGTCAACTGGCCGGGGAAGAACCCGCCCCAGATCTGCATGTACCCCGCTGAGATCTGCTCCTGCATCGCGGGGATGGACTCGGCCAGGGCCACCGGCCTCGCCTGCGGGAACGCCGCCAGGATCTCCGTCAGCCCGAGGAGGTGGTCGGCGTGCGGATGGGTGATGTACACGTACTCGGGCTCGCAGTCGTGGGACTTCACCCACGCCGCCAGCTCCCGGCCCTCTCGCACGGTGATGAGGCAGTCGATCAGCACGGCACCGTCGTCATCGCTGATCAGCGTCGCTGTGGACGGCGGCCAGGTCGCCGGGCCCACCACCTCCTCGAATCCCGGTACCGCACTCGGGATCGGCTTGGGATCCACCACGAACACGTCGAAGTCAAGGCTCATCGTCTTCTCCGGTTCTCCGGCATCGCTGACTCGGCTGGACCTCATGGTCACTCCGGGGGACGGCGGCGGAGTATCAGCATGTTGACTGCACTGCGAGCCCGAGCCGCGGCCGGTTGCAGTCATGTTGCTGATACCTCCCCACGGTGCGTTGCCGGATGCTGGTGCTCATGAACCTGAACGCAGCCACATCCGGGGGCGGCGCGCGCCTGCTGGCGGACGGGAACCAGGTGCCGGTGCTCGGCCTCGGCGTCTGGCAGGTGCCGGCCGGGCGCGAGTGCGTCAACGCCGTGCGCTGGGCGCTCGACGCCGGTTACCGGCATATCGACACGGCTCAGGCATACGGCAACGAGGAAGGCGTCGGTCGCGCCCTCCGCGACAGCGGCGTACCGCGCGACCAGGTGTTCGTCACCACGAAGTTCCATCCGCGGGGCGACGATCCGGTCGCCCAGGCAGAAGACAGCCTTCGTCGTCTCGGCCTGGAGCAGGTCGACCTCTACCTGGTCCACTGGCCCGAGGGCGGCCCGACCCGGGCCTGGGCCGGGATGGAACGTACCCAGGAGCGGGGACTGGCCCGTTCCATCGGGGTCTCCAACTACGACGCGGCCGAACTCGAGGCCGTGATCGCCGCGGGAACCGTTCCGCCCGCCGTCAATCAGATCCTGTTCAACCCGCGGCACCGTCGGCGGGCGCTCCTGGACGCCTGCGGCCGGTTCGACGTCGCTGTCGAGGCCTACAGCCCGCTGGGCACCGGCCGGTACGTCGACGACACCACCGTGGCCGGGATCGCCCGACGGACGGGCCGGACACCGGCACAGGTGCTACTGCGCTGGGGCCTGCAGCACGGACTCGTGGTCGTGGCGAAATCAACGCACCGCGACCGCATCCACGAGAACGCGCAGATCCACGACTTCACCCTGTCGGCCGAGGACATGGCCGAACTCGACGCGCTCGACCGGACCGACGGCACCGACCGCGCGCTCGAAGCCAAGTGGTGGTAGCACCCAAGAAGCACCCGAGGAGTACGTAATGCCCATGATCGACGTGTACGCCACAGCGGGCACCTTCACGGACGGGCACCAGCTCGCCAAGGACCTCGCTGCCACCCTGATGGCCATCGAGAAGGTTCCGGACATCCCGATGTTCCGCCAGAACACCGCGGCCTTCCTCCACGAGTTGCCGGCAGGCGACCTGTCGAACGTCGACGGCGCGTCCCACTACGTACGCGTGCAGGTGCTGACCAACGCGGGTGCTCTCGACCGCGACCAACAGATCGCGGTGGTGAGCCGGTTCACCGGCATGGTCGCGGAGGCCGCCGACGACCCGACGCTCGCGGACCGCACCTGGGTGTTGCTGACCGAGGCCGTGCCCGGTGGGTGGGGTCTGGGCGGTCACGCGCACACCAACGACGAACTCGTCGCCGCGGCGCGCAAGCAGATCGCGGAGCTGCAGGCGATGGCCGGCGACCAGTGATGTACCGGGGACCACTGAGGTAGGCGACGATCACGCCTGTTCGTGGATCCAGGCTTTCGCCAGCGTGGTCCATATCGCGGCCTCGCCGGCCTTCCGGGCGAGGCCGAGGCTGTGCGGGCCGTGGGCGAACACGTGGACGGCGTGGGGGACTTGGCCGGCCGCGAGCGCCGCGGCAAGGCGGTAGGTGTGTTCGGCGGGGACATAGGGGTCCTCCGCGGTGTGCCAGACGAAGAACGGCGGCGACTGGGGCGTGACCAGCGCGTCCAGCGATGTCGACCGGCGCAGCTCGGGGCCGGCGTCCTCGCCGAGAAGGATCACCCGGGCCGGACGGTAGGTCTCGGTCTCCATCGAGGTGATGGCGTAACCGAGCACGGCGAAGTCCACCGCCTCATCGGGCGGGGCGCCCGGCGAGAGGGCGGCCAGCCCGGCCAGATGACCTCCCGCGGAGAACCCGACGAGACCGATGCGCTGTGCGCCGGCCGCCCGCCGGCGGCGGATCTCGGCGCGCAGCGCGTTGAGCGGCTCCGGGTGCCGGGCGCGGAGCGGATAGCGGAACACACTCGCCCGCACGCCTATGTCGCCGAGCCAGTCCACCGCCGGCTCGGCCTCGTGCGAAGCGTGTTCGGCGTACCCGCCGCCGGGCAGGACGATCATGTGGGTGCCGGTCATCGGGGACCGCCGAGGAAGGCGTCGACGTCCGCGGCGAATTCCGCGTGGTGCTGGAACAGGAACCCGTGCGCCGAGTCGGGATAGATCTTCACGCGGGCCTGCGGGATCAGACCCGCGAGCAGGTGGGAGTAGTGCGGCAGGATCATCGGGTCGCTGTCGCCGTTCGCCACGAACACGGGCATCCTCAGGCAGCTGAGCCGCTGGAGCTTCGCGTGATCGGGGATCCCCCACGTGCACACCGCGTCGTACTGCGCCTCGCGGGTCGCCCAGTCGGTCGCCGTGTCCCGGTCTTCGCTCCGGGCGCCGTAGATCCGCTGCAGGGTTTGCCGGCCGGCCTGCAGGCTTGCCGGGGACCCGGTGAAGAAGACGCTCAGGTATTCCTCGGGGCTGGTCTCAGGGTTGCCGACAGCGTCGATGACCTCAGGGGCCCAGCCGTGCATGCCGACGGCGCCCCGCGGCGCCGACGAGGCGAGGACCAGCCTTCTGACGAGCGCCGGCCTGGTCAGGGCGATCTGCTGCGCGACGAAGCTGCCGAGGGAGAATCCCAGGACATCGACCGGGCCCTGGCCGGGGCCCAGGGCTCCGCTCGCCCCGCTCGCCTCGATGAAGGCGATGGCGTCGTGTGCCATCCGGTCCGCGGTGTTCGGAGTCGTCCCGGTGGAGCCGCCGACTCCGGCGTTGTCGAAGGCGATGACACGCCGGGCCGGTGCCAGCGCGTCGATCAGCGCCGGATCCCAGTTGTCGAGGTTTCCACGGAAGTGCTGGAGAAGGACCAGCGGCACACCGGCGTCGTCGTCCGTCGGGCCGGTGTCGCGGTACGCGTAGTCGATGCCGTTCGCGGCCTTGATCCGCTCGTTCGGCAGACCTGAGTACGAGTTGAGCTCCATGACCCGAGCGAATCAGTCGCGGCGCGGCGGCGGAATCCGCATGTTGACTGCACCGGGCCGCCGTTGGGGAGGTGCAGTCAACATGCGGATACCGGCGACCGGGCCTGGGACGCCTCCTTCGAGGTCGCGGTCACCGCCTCGCCGTTCGCCACCTACGCGTGTGTCGACTCCTGGCCGGCCGACTTCCGCGACGACCTGCCGAAGATCGACGCCGCTCTCAGGCTGGTCGGCGTCGAGGGCGGCCCGCACACCATCCGCTGGACGCACCACGAAGAGGTCAACCAGGCTCTGCTGGAGTTCCTCGCCGCCTGACGTACGCGTCACAGGGCTCGCAGAAAGGCGACGAGCAGTTGGTTGACCTGGGCGGCGTGCGTCCAGATGATCGCGTGCCCGCCGTCCGGGATCACCGCGAGGCGGGCGTCGGCCAGCATCACGGCCAGGCGGTTCCCGGTCGCGCCGGGCGGCATGACCCTGTCCTGAGCGCCCTGCACGATCAGGACGGGGATCGTGATGCGGGCGACGTCGTCGCGGAAGTCCTCCCGCCAAGCGACCGCGCAGCCCAGGGCCGCGACCGCGGACACCCGGAGCGCGACGTGGAAGCTGTTCTGCCACGCCTGGTCGCTCACCCGGCTCCCGCCGAGCAGGTCGGTGGTGCGGTAGTCGGTGTGGTAGTAGTCGATGTTGTAGTACCGGTCCAGGTAGGCCTTGATCGCCGCCGGGCGGTCGGCGGACAGCTCGCCGAGGAAGGCGTCGAGGACGCCCGGGGCGATGCCCTCCGGGTTGGTGTCGGACCGGGGCAGGAACGGCGGCAGAGGCGCCAGCAGCGCCGCGCCGCGCACCCGCCGCTGCCCGTACGTTCCCAGGTACCGGGTCAGTTCCCCGGTGCCGGAGCAGCAGCCGACGAGCACCGCGTCCAGCACATCCAGGACTTCCAGCAGTGTGTTCAGGTCCGCGGCCAGCGTGTCGTAGTCGTAGCCCACCGCCGGCCGGCCCGAGTCGCCGCCGCCGCGCCGGTCGTAGCTGATGACGCGGTACCCGGCCATCAGCAGGGCCGCCTCCTGCTTCTCCCACGAGCGCCCGTCGGCGAGGTAGCCGTGGACCAGGACGACGGGCGGGCCCGCGCCGTGGTCCTCGTAGTGGATCCGGATGTCACCGGTGTTCTCCCGGCCGACCACGACATACGGCATCACGAACCCGCGTTCCATCGCGCCCGGGGGACAGCATCCATACACTCAACCCTGTGCCGCGCAGCGGCCGTCCGGTATCCGCAACCTGACTGCACACGGCCTCGCGTGAGCGGATCACCTTGGCTGTGCGCGGGCCTGTATTCGGCCGAGTGAGGGTGGCGTTTCCGCGATGACCCGCAAGGACACCGACGTGATCGGGCGGCGGGAGGAGCTGTCCCTGCTGCGGGAACTGATCGCCCCGCCCCACAAGGAGAGCCACGTTCTGCTGCTCCTGGGCGATCCGGGTCTGGGCAAGACCGTCCTGCTGGCCGAAGCCGCGCGCGAGGCCAAGGCGGCGGGGATGCGGGTGCTGGCGACCACCGGCAGGGAGTCGGAGCAGGACCTGGCGTTCGCCGGGCTGTACCAGCTGCTGCGCCCGGTCCTTGACCGCGTGGCCCGCCTGCCGACCCGCCAGGCCGAGGCGCTGCGCGGTGCGTTCGGGCTCTGTGACGACCCCGCGCCGCCCGACGCCCTGCTCACCGGGATCGCCGTACTCACCCTGCTGTCCGAGCTGTCCGACGAGCAGCCGCTACTGGTGACAGCCGACGACACGCAATGGCTCGACCGTGCCTCCCTCGACGCGCTCGCCTTCGCCGCCCGCCGCCTGGAATCGGAGCAGCTCGTGCTGCTGGCGGGCGCCCGCGGGAACGTACCTCCCGCCGGTTTGGAGCGGGACCTGCCGCAGCTCCTGCTGCGACCACTCACCCGGCCGGACGCGGGCCTGCTCCTGGACGCGCAACCGCGTCCGCCGCACGGTCGGCTGCGTGAACAGGTGCTGGCCCAGGCGGTCGGCAACCCACTGGCGCTGATCGAGCTGGCCAGGGTGATCGCCACGGATCCCGACGCGGGGCGCCGATGGACCGCCGAGCCGCTGCCGTTGACCGGGCAGCTGACCGCCCTCATGGCCGCCCAGTACGTCACGCTGCCCCCGGCGGCCCGATCCGCGCTGCTGCTCGCCGCGGCCGCCGACAGCCCGGACCTGACCACGGCGATACCGGGGCTTTCCGCCGACGCGCTCGCCCCGGCGGAAGCGGCGGGCCTGATCCGGCTGGACACGCCGGGCCCGCGGTTCGCCCATCCGCTCACCCGGTCGGCCGTCTACCATGCCGCGCCCTTCGCCGAGCGGGCCGCGGCGCACCGACAGGTCGCCGACGCGCTCCGCGACCAGCCCGACCGCCATGCCTGGCACCTGGCGGCCGCCACGCTGGAACCCGACGAGCACCTGGCCGCGCTGCTCGAAGACAGCGCGGCCCAGGCACAGCGCCGCGGCGGCGCCGCCGCGGCGGCACGCGCCCTCGAACGCGCCGCCGAGCTCAGCCCCGGCGAACCCGACAAGGCCCGGCTGCTGTTGGCCGCCGCCGAACTCGCCCTGCCCGCCGGACAGGCCGACTGGGTACGCGAACTGGCGGGCAAGGTACTCACGCTGACCTCCGACCCGGACCTGCGCATCGCCGCCCGGCTGGACATCGGCTGGTCGCTGCTGTGGTCCAACCGCAACGCCGACGCGTTCGACACACTCCTGTCCGTCGTCGCCGAGGCATCCCCGAGGCTGCCGGCCATCGCGTGGCAGGCCGCTTGGATGGCCGCCACGGTCGCCCACCAGACCGGACTCCCCGAAGTCTGCGCCCAGGCACGTGCCGCCCTCGACCTGCTCGACTCCCGGGTCGGGCCACCGCCGTCGGCCGAGGACCGGCCCGCCGGCCGCGCCGACGAGTACCGGATCTGGATCCGGGCCTGCACGGACCCGTTCGGCGAAAGAGCCGACATCGTCCCCCTCCTGCGGCGCACAGCGGGAGGATCCCTCTCGGACCCGGGTACGTTCGGCGCGGCGGCCTGGGTCCTGGACGAAACCGAACTGGCGGTCAGGGTGCTGCGCGAAGCCCTCAGCCGGCTGCGCGCCCCGGGCGTCCGCGGTGCCAGCGGCGGCGTGCTGTCGGCACTGGAATGGGCATGCGTCGACAGCGGGCGCTGGGACGACGCACTCGCCGCAGCCCGAGAGGCGGGCGACATCGCCGCCGCCTACAAGATGGCAACCGTCGCGGGCTCGGCCGACCTCACCACGGCCGTCGTGGCGGCCATGCGCGGCGAACACGACCAGGTGGCACCGCTGCTGGCCCGCGTGCGCGCCGCCGTGGACACGGGCGAATACCGCGGGTTCGCCGCCAGGATCTGGCAGACGGCAGGTCTCGCCGCACTGGCCCAGGGCAACTACGTGACCGCGTACGCGCAGCTCAGCCGGCTCTTCGCCGCCGACGGCACACCCCTGCACCATCACTTCTCGTACCTGACCGTCGCCGACCTCGCCGCTGCGGCGGTGCGCGCCGAACGGCGCCTCGAAGCACGTACGTTGGTGGAGCGCGCGCTGGCTCGCGTGGCCCCCGCGCCCGGGCCGCGCCTGGAACAACTCACGGCCCGCGCCCGCGGACTGCTCGCCGAGCCCGACAGCGCCGAGGCCCACTTCGCCGCGCCCCTGGCCGATCCCACCGGAGACACGTGGCCGTTCGAACGGGCCCAGCTTCAGCTGGACTACGGGGAATGGCTGCGCCGGCAGCGACGGATCAACGACGCCAAGCCCATCCTCGTGACCGCCCTGGAAACGTTCCGCCGTCTGGGCGCGGCACCGTGGACCCGGCGCGCGGAATCCGAGCTGCGTGCCTGCGGCGTAACGGTGCAAGTCCCGCGGGGCGCCCCGGGCGCGCTGGACGGCCTCACCGCTCAACAGCGCGAGATCGTCATCCTCGCCGGACACGGCCTGACCAACGGCGAGATCGCCGACCGTCTGTTCCTCTCCCCCCGCACCGTCGCCTCACACCTGTACCGCTCCTATCCCAAGCTCGGCATCGCCGGCCGTCGCCAACTCCGCGACATCATCGACCAGCTGTAACTGCCCGTCGCGTAGCGGCCGGTGAGGTCGCAGAGGAGGACGCGATCGGCCGCGGCCGGAGGGAGCCGGGAGAGGTCCAGCGGGCCACGTGTGAGAGGAAGGTGCGGCTGGGGGAGTGGCTGGTGGGTGCTGTCCGGCACGGTGGGGTCGTCTCGCAAGAACGCGGACGTCACCCAGACCCGCCAAAACCACGGGCGGTACCGGCAGAGTCCTCCAGGAATGCAAGGGCGGCAGGGGTCATAACGTGCCCGACGTGGCCTCCGGCTGCCCCAGCGCCGCGTCCAGCGATGCCGAGGGCGGCAGGAGCCGGGCCAGGCCGGTCACCTTGAGGACGCGTAACGTCAGCGGCCGGGTGCAGACCAGGTGCAGTCGGCCGCCCCGGTCGAGAACGCGGCTCCTGGCGCGGTACAGCAGTCGCAGCCCGGAGCAGTCGAAGAACTCCACGGGCCGCAGGTCGATCACGATCTGCGGCTCCGGGTGCCCCGTCACGGCGTCCAGGTACGGCGTGATCTCCAGCGCCGCGACGATGTCGATCTCTCCGTGGAACTCCAGCACCGTGTGACCCCGGTCCAGGCGGACGCGCAGATGACGGGTGGGCGGTGCGGGGTCGTACGTCACGGCGACATCGCCTCCAACCGGCTGCTGACCCACTCCTGGTGGCAGGGCCCGCAAAACCGTTCCCTGCTCTGCAAGTTACCCTCGTTGGAGTGAATTCCAGCATGTTCGATTGACATATGTCTGCGATTTGGCGGGCGAGTCGCCCCTCAGGTCGGCCACGCGGATCACGACAGAGCGTGCCACGCCTTGGACAGGGCCTGGCGGAACTGATCCGTCTGGTGTGCGCTGAGCTCGCGCACCATGCGTTCCTCCAGCTCACGTACCGCGTCGGTGTACCGCGCCAGTAGCTCGCGCCCCTCGTCGGTGAGCAGGATCAGCAGCTCGCGCCGGTTGTGCGGATTGCGCTCGCGGCGGATCAGTCCGCGGTTCTCCAGTGAGCGCACCAGGTCGGCCATCGACTGCGCGGTCACGAAGGAGTCCCGGGCGAGCTGTGCCGCCGAGAGGCCGTCGTGCCGCTCCAGCACGGTGAGCGACGTGTACTGCAGTGCGGTGATCCCCGCCGGCTTCACCAGTTCGTCGAGGTGGGAGCGCACGACGAGCTCCACCTGCTTGACCATGTAGAGCAGGGACGGAGGTGCCTTCGTTGCCTGGGTGCCGACCATGGGTTCAGCCTAAGCCATTGACAGGAATCCTGTCCGTAAAGAGACTGCGAACCGAGACTGCGAACCAACAGGAATCCTGTTGGTTGAAATCTTGGCGATCAAGGCTGAGGAGTGGGCAATGACGACCACCTTCGAGAGCGGGCCCGGGCGGCTGTTCATCGGCGGACAGTGGCGCGAGGCGGCCGACGGAGCGCGTACGGACGTGATCGACCCGTCCACCGGCCAGGTGGTCACGACGGTCGCCGAGGCGGGTGCGGCGGACGTGGACGCCGCCGTACGCGCCGCACGGGAGGCCTTCGACCACGGCCCCTGGGCCGGCCTGAGCGGACGGGAGCGGGGCAGGGTGCTGCACCGCGTCTCGGAGCTCATCCGCGAGAACGCCGAGGAGCTCGCCGCCCTGGAGAGCCTCGACGTCGGCAAGCCCATCTCCCTGTGCCGCCCCGTCGACGTGCTCACGGCCGCCGACGAGTACGAGTACTGCGCCGCGCTCGCCCAGACCCTGGACGGCGCCACCCGCGACACCCCGCTGGGCGCCTTCGCCTACACGCGCCGGGGACCGCTCGGCGTGGTCGCCGCGATCACGCCCTTCAACTTCCCGCTGATCCTCTCCAGTTCGAAGCTCGCCCCGGCTCTCGCGGCCGGGAACACCGTGGTGCACAAGCCCGCCGACGAGACCCCGCTCAGCGCCCTGTACATGGCCCGCCTGCTCCAGGAGGCCGGGGTCCCGGACGGTGTGGTGAACGTCGTCACCGGCAGCGGACCGGTCGCGGGCGAGGCGCTGTTGCGCAACCCCGGCATCGACAAGCTCGCCTTCACCGGTTCGACCGCCGTCGGCCGGCACGCCGCGAGCGTCGCGGGCGAGGCGCTCAAGCCGGTCACCATGGAACTGGGCGGCAACGCGGCCCACGTCGTCTTCGAGGACGCCGACCTGGAGAAGGCGGTCGGCGCGGTCATCAAGGGATTCGTCTTCAACACCGGGCAGTTCTGCATGGGAGGCCCGCGGCTGCTGGTGGCACGCTCGGTGTACAGCACCCTGCTGAACATCCTCGCCGACGCCGTCCCCGGTGTCCCGGTCGGCGACCCCCGCGCCCCCGAGACCGTCGTCGGCCCGATGGCGGGGGAGAGGCACCTCCGGAAGGTCGAGGAGTACGTCGAACTGGCCCGCAAGGAGGGCGCCCGCATCGTCTGCGGCGGCGAGCGGCTCGACCTGAACGGCGGCTACTACTACAAGCCCACGGTCCTCGCGGGCCTGCCGAACGACTCCCGCGTGATCCAGGAGGAGATCTTCGGCCCGGTCCTCACCGTCCAGCCCTTCGACACCGAGGACGAGGCCGTCGAACTGGCCAACTCCACCCCGTACGGCCTGGCTTCGGGCATCCAGACCTCCGACCTCACCCGCGCGCACCGCGTCGCCGACCGGCTCCAGGCGGGCATCGTCTGGATCAACGACTGGGCGATGCTCGACCCCGCGGTCCCCTTCGGCGGGGTCAAGGACTCCGGCTTCGGCCGGGAGTACGGGCCCGAGGCCCTCGCCTCCTACACCAAGGTCAAGTCCGTCGTCGTCTCGCTCGACTGAGCCGCGCACCATCACAACAAGGGAGTTCGTACGATGTCCACCCCCACCCGCGCGGCCGTGGTCGAGTCCTCAGGCGCGCCGTTCACGCTCGCCGATGTCGAACTCGACGAGCCCGGCTCCGGTGAAGTCCTCGTCCGTATGGTGGCGACCGGCCTGTGCCACACCGACCTCGGTGTGGCGAGCGGCGGCCTGCCCTTCCCCCTGCCCGGCGTCCTCGGCCACGAGGGAGCGGGCGTCGTCGAGGCCGTCGGACCGGACGTCACCGGCGTCGCCCCCGGCGACCATGCCGTCCTGTCCTTCACCTCCTGCGGCGGCTGCCGCAACTGCCGTGACGGGCACCCCGCCTACTGCGCCACCTGGCTGCCGCTGAACCTCATCGGCGGCCGGCGCGCCGACGGCACCAGCACGATCAGCCGTGCCGGGGCCCCGCTCGGCGGGCACTTCTTCGGGCAGTCCTCCTTCGCCGAGCGGGCGCTGGTCGACGCGCGCAGCCTGGTGAAGGTCGACCCCGATGTGCCGCTGGAGTCCGTCGCTCCTCTGGGCTGCGGGGTGCAGACAGGGGTCGGTGCGGTCTGGAACGTGCTGAAGCCCAGGCTCGGCGACACCCTCGTCGTGCTCGGCGCCGGAGCGGTCGGCCTGTCCGCGGTGATGGCCGCCGCCCTGACGCCCGCCACGAGGATCATCGCGGTCGACCGGGTCGCCGAACGTCTCACCCTGGCCGAGGAGTTGGGTGCGACGCACACGATCGACGCGGGCGAGGCCGACCTCGGCGAGGCCGTCGCGCTGCTGACGGACGGTCACGGTGCCGACGGTGTCGTCGAGACCACCGGCAGCGTCGCCGTACTGCGCCAGGGTGCCGACGCGCTCGCCGCGCGCGGCACCCTGGTCGTGGTGGGCGCTCCGCCATTCGGTACGGAAGTCGCCCTGGACGTCAACGGGTTGATCCCCGGCAGGCGGATCGTCGGCCTCACCCTGGGGGACGGCGAGACCCAGACCGTCATCCCCGCGCTGGTCCAGCTCGTGAAGGAGGGGCGGCTCCCGCTGCACCGCCTGATCAGCCACTATCCGTTCGCGGACATCGAGCAGGCGGTGCGGGACATGAAGGAGGGCAAGACGATCAAGCCCGTACTGACCTTCTAGTCGACCGTGAGCACGAGCTTCCCCGTGGTCCGGCCGGTGTCGCCGAGCGCGTGTGCCTCGGCGGCATCGGCCAGCGGGAACGTCCCGGCGATCGTCGCGCGCAGCTTGCCCGCGTCGACGAGGTCCGCGATCGCCCGCATGCCCGCGTGGTCCGCCTCCACCAGCATCCGCGCCGCCCGCACACCGAGCGCCGCGGCCTCCTTGTAGAGCTCCTCCGGCCCCATCGGCAGGATCGACACCACGATCCCGCCCTCGCGCAGCACACGCAACGAATGGAAGGTGTTCTCCCCGCCGATCGTGTCCAGGACGACGTCGACGTCCCGGACCGCCTCGGTGAAGTCGGTCTCCCGGTAGTCGATCAGCTCGTCGGCGCCGAGGCCGCGCAGGAACTCGTGCTTGCCCGCGCTCGCCGTGCCGATCACATACGCGCCGCGCGCCTTGGCGATCTGTACGGCCACATGCCCGACGCCGCCGGCCGCGGCGTGGATCAGTACCCGCTGCCCCGGCCGCAGATCGGCCGTGTCGACCAGTGCCTGCCAGGCGGTCAGCGAGACCAGCGGCAGGGCGCCCGCCTCCGTGTGGTCGATCCCGGTCGGCTTGGGCGCGAAGGAGCGGGCGGGCGCGGTCACGTACTCGGCGTGCGAGCCGTGTCCGAACGGGTAGGGCAGCATGCCGAAGACCTCGTCGCCGGGCTCGTACAGGGTGACGCCGACCCCGACGGCCTCCACCACTCCGGAGACGTCCCAGCCCAGGACGAAGGGCGGCTGCCCCAGGAATCCGCCCGTCGCCCGGTGCTTCCAGTCGGTCGGGTTGACCCCGGCCGCCCGCACCCGCACCAGTACCTCGCTCGGCCCGGGGGCCGGCCGCTCCGTCTCCACTTCCTTGAGGACCTCGGGCCCGCCGAGGACGTCCTGACTGATCGCGCGCATCGTGTTCGCAGTGCTCATGAACACAGCGTGCCGGGCCGGCGCGCTCCGCGAAATGGCAAGATTGCCAACCTTCGATAAGATCGTGCCATGAGCCGAGTGGAGCGAGTGGAGCGCGTGGTCGTCCTGGCACTGGACGGCGTCTACCCCTTCGAGCTGGGCATCCCCAGCCGGATCTTCGGTGCCGCGGACGGCCGGTACGAGGTGCTGACCTGCAGCGTCGACGGTCGCCCGGTGCGCTGCAACGCGGACTTCTCGGTCACCGTCGAGCACGGCCCCGAGGTGCTGGGCACGGCGGACACGGTGGTGATCCCCGCCATGGACCCGGCCGCCGTGACCGCGGAGCTCCCCGCCGAGGTCACCGCCGCGCTCGCAGTCATCCGCCCGGGCACCCGCATCGTCTCCATCTGCACGGGTGCGTTCGTGCTGGCGGCGGCGGGTCTCCTGGACGGGCGGCGGGCGACCACGCACTGGCAGCTGGCCGACGAGTTCCGGCGCCTGTTCCCGCGGGTGTCCCTGGACGCGGACGTGCTCTTCGTGGACGACGGCACGATCCTCACCTCCGCCGGTGCCGCCTCCGGCGTCGACGTCTGTCTGCACATCCTGCGGGGCGACCACGGCAGCGAGCTGGCCAACAAGGTGGCCCGGCGCTGTGTGGTGCCGCCCTGGCGCGACGGCGGTCAGGCCCAGTACATCGAGCAGCCCGTGCCGGACATGGCGGCGACCAGTACGGCGGCGACCCGTGGGTGGGCCCTCGCCCGACTGGGTGACCCGCTGACCCTGGCCGATCTCGCCGGACACGCCCGCATGAGCCTGCGCACCTTCGCCCGCCGCTTCAACGACGAGGTGGGCATGAGCCCCGGCCGCTGGCTCATCCAGCAGCGCGTCGTCAGGGCCCGCCATCTGCTGGAGTCCAGCGACCTCTCGGTGGACCAGATCGCCGGCGAGGTCGGCTTCGCTACGGGCGCCTCGCTCCGTCAGCACCTGCACGCGGCGATCGGCGTCTCGCCGGGGGCTTACCGGCGCACGTTCCAGGCTGCTCGCTGAGCGACGAGCGCTCACCGCCCCCGTACGATCCCTCACCGCCCCCGTACGATCCCTCACCGTCCCCCGTGCGAACGATCACGGTCCCTCGTGCGTCGGAGGAGGGACAGCGAGTGTTCGTCGAACAGGGGGCGGGATGCGCAGAGGGATCGTGGCGGCGGTGGCGCTGGCGGGACTGGCGGCGGTGGGGTGCGACGACCACGGGGTGCGCGAGGACCTCGTCGTCACCGGTACACCCCCGGCAACGCCGTACGCGGGGCGGCTGGACCTGCCGTTCACGGAGAGCGCGGACGGCAGCGCCCGAGAATTCGAGGAGAGCTCGGGCGCGGCCGGCCGGGCATTGGAGTGCGACGGCCCGATCTACTCGGGCGGCGGGGGCGACGGGTGGGCCGAGCGTGACGGCGGCTCGACGCCGGAGGAGGGTCTGAACGCGTACTTCGACATGGACCAGCCCGAACTGCCCGATCACGGCTACCGGGTGGAGCGCAGGGCGGCGGGCCGCGTCCTGTTCTCGTACGACGTCGGCGGCAGGACCAAGATCGCCGTTGTTGTCGCCAAGGACCAGCCGAACCGCCCCGGTTGGGGCCCGGAGACCAACGCCTCCTGCGACCCGGCCGAACTCCCCGCGAGTTTTACGGACGACAGGTTCGAGATCTGGACCGACCGGGACGGCCGTCGCCTGCCCACCACGACGGTGAGCAGCTCGACGGGGCCGGAGCACTGCGACTGGGAGAGCGTCCACTTCCTCGCGTTGGGCGAGCGCAAGGAGGTCAGGCAGTACGCCCGCGATCCGCACGGGGTGCTCGGGAGCCACCTGCTCACCGCGGCGTACAAGGGGGACGTCCGTATGCCCGCGGTCGCGCACGACACCGGATACCGCTTCCACGACTGGGCGCTCTGGCTGACGGACGACAAGGCCACGGCGTACGTACGCACGAACCACGGGGTGGAGGCATGGCCCGCCACGAAGGAGCGGGTGGCCTGCAAATGAGACTTCAGCGGCTCATGTGCAGGGCGACCAGCAACTGCCAGACCTGGTCGGCGACTTCCTCCGGCGTGCCCTCAAGCAGTCCGTGCAGCCAGTCGGCGAGCACCCCCGCGAACGTGGCGGCGACCGCGGAGGCCACCAGCGGGGCGTCCGCGGCGCCCGCGAGGGTGCGCTCGGCCAGGCTGCGGGCGCGCAGGTCGCGATGGAGGACGTGTCCGAGCGGGCCGCCCCCGCCCGGGCTGAGCAGCGCGCGGTAGAGGCCGGCGTGCGGGGCGAGGTCGGCGAAGAACGCGAGCAGGGCGGGTGGCGCGGACACCGGGTCGGGCCGCCCGCGCCACGCGTGCAGCGCCTCCACGGCCTCCCGTACGACATCGGCGCAGGCATCGACGGCCAGTGCCTCCAGGTCGGCGTAGTGCACGTAGAAGGTGGCCCGGCCGACCCCGGCCCGCCGCACCAGCGCGGCGACGCCGACCTCCTCCAGCGGGTGCTCGGCGCACTCCGCGAGGAGCGCCCGGCGCAGCTTCTCGCGGGTGCGGGCGGCCCGCGGGTCCTCGGGCGTCACCGCGCGAGCAGGACGGCGGCCAGGGCGAGCGCGCCGGGCAGGGCCTGCGCGAAGAGGATGCGGCGGTTGGCGGTGAGCGCCCCGTACACCCCGGCGACCACGACGCACACCAGGAAGAAGACCTGGACGCGGAACCCGGTCGGATCGGCGGCGATCAGCCCCCACACCAGGCCCGCCGCGAGAAACCCGTTGTAGAGCCCCTGGTTGGCGGCCATCGGCGCGGTCGCCCGGGCCATCTCCGGGTCGAAGCCGTGCAGGCCGCGCCCCGGCTTCTTCTCCCACAGGAACATCTCCATCACGAGTATGTACGCGTGCAACGCGGCCACCAGGCCCACCAGCACGTTCGCGACCGTCTCCATCGTCAGCAAGCTCCCTCGTACACGGTTGTCCACGGTGTCCCTGGACAGATGTTTCCTGGACGGATGTCCACTATAGCTGGACGACTGTCCAGGAAGTCACGGGGCGCTTCAGGGTGCCCCGCGCGCCCCTGGGGTAGCGATGCTGCGTTTTCCGTTGCTGGAGGGGGAGTTGACGTGTCGGGCAGCCTCGCGCCGGGTGGTTGGAGCGGGAGTGAGCGGGGCATGTGGGCCGCGTTCCGCAGGGGGGAGTGGTACGCGGACGGGGGCGAGGTCCGGGCGTCGGTGGTGCGCCGACTGCTGCTCGCGCCGCCGCCCGCCGAACCCGGCCACCTGCCGAGGCTGACGGGCTCATCGACGCCCCCGTCGGACAGCCCGCCCTCCTCAGCCGCCGCTCCACCGCCTCCGAACTCGACATGCGCTTCCGCGCACCCGTACGCGGCACCGTCGACCTCAGCCACACCCGCGTCACCGTCCTGAGCGGGACCCCGGACAGTTGGCCCACGGCGCTGCGCATGGAGGGTGTGGTCTACGACAGCCTGCTGCCCCAAATCCCCGCCGCGCAACGGCTTCCCCTGCTCGCCCGCGACCCCGAGGGCTTCACCCCACAGCCCTACGAGCAGTTGGCCGCAGCCTACCGCCGGCACGGGCACGACGGCGACGCCCGGACGGTCCTGCTCGCCAAGCAGCGCCGGCTGCGCACCACCCTGCCGTGGCCGGGGCGGGTGTGGAGCGGCCTCCAGGACATCACCGTCGGCTACGGCTATCTGCCGATGCGCGCCGTGTGGTGGCTGTGCGCGATCATGCTCAGCGGGATCCTGCTGTTCACCCGCTGGCCCCCGCAGGCCGTCGACCCGGGCAAGCCGCCCCGCTTCCAGGCCGCCATCTACACCTTCGACCTGGTCCTGCCGCTCGTCGACTTCGGGCAGGAGCAGGCGTTCAGCCCACGCGGCGGACTCCAGTGGGCGGCCGCGGTCCTGATCTGCCTCGGCTGGCTGCTCGCGACGACGGCTGCCGCGGGCGCCAACCGCACACTCCGCAGGGCGTGACCGTCACGTCACCGGGCCTCGGCGGCCCGCCGCAGCGTCAGCGCCCGCAGCGCGAGCTGCATCTCGAACTGGGCCGTCGGATCGTGGAGCCGCTCGCCGAACAACTCGTCGAGCTGCCGCATCCGATAGCGCACCGTCTGCGGGTGCACGGCGAGCCGCGCCGCCACCTCACTCGCGTTGTGGCCGCTCTGCAGCCAGGTCAGCAGCGTCTCGGCGAGCCGCTCCCGCTGCGGCGAGCGCATCCGCTCCAGCGGGCTCAGCCGGCGTTCGGCCATCGCGTCCACCAACGCCTCGTCCCGGAAGAGCAGGAGCGTGGCCAGGTGCTCCTGGCAGCGCAGCATCTCCGTGTCGGGCAGGATGCCCCGCCGCACCAGCTCCAGCGCCTCGGTCGCCCAGCGCAGCGACCGGGCGCCCTCGTGCAGCGCCACGGTGGGCCCCATCGCCGTACGTAACCCGTGCAGCGCCCCGGAGACCGCCCGCGCCCGCCCCGGCCCCTCCGGATCGGGGACGACGAGGACGGCCGGCTGGACATCGAACCGGGCGAGGAACTCCGGCGGCACGATGGGCCGGGCCGCCGCCGCGGGCCGCGGCCCACGGTCGATCGCGACCACCGCCAGCGCCCTCGGTACCGGCCACCCCGCGGTGTGCGCGAGCTCGCTGATCGCCTCGGCCGACGCCGGCGGATCGGCGGTGAGCAGATCGAGGAGCCGGGCCCGCCGCTGCTGCAACTCGCCCGCCCGGTGCAGCCGTGCCTCCGTGTAGCCCGAGGTCGTCGCGGCCGCCATCTCGTCCAGATGAAGGAACAGCGCCTCGCCGAACGCGGCCAGCACATTGCGCGGCAGCAGTTCGGCGTCGACCAGCGCGTTGATCCGACGCCACGTCACCCGCGCGCCGAGCCGCAGCGCGGACTGGAACGAGTCGAGACTGCGCCCCTCATCCGCCTCGCCCCGCCCGATGCGCCGGTAGGTCTCCTTCACCGGCTCCCAGTCGGTGTCCGGCTGCGCCATCCGCTCCAGGAACCCCTGCAGGGCGTGCTCGACACCTCGCTGCACGACCTGCATGTACGTGTCGTCCGTCGGGCGCGCGTACTCCGGGATCTCGGTCTTGATCGCCCGTACGACCTCTTCCCTGATGTCCGTGAAGAACGGCCGGAGATGGTGGTGCAGCCCCGAAGGGATCGCCTTGAAGGGGCCGTTGGGCTCGTCGCCCGTCTCCTGGGCGGCCACCGCGTCCGTCGCGTCCGCCGCGGAGTCGGTCGCCTCGACCGCTCCACGGCCCGCGTGCTCGCTCTTCGAGGTGTGGAATCCGGTCATCGCTGCGGCTCCCTTCTGCGGGCGCGGTCGGGGGCTCGGAGACGATACCGGCAAGTAAGGAGCCGCGCCCCGTCAACGGCGGACAGACGCGGGTGTGTGGATTGTCACTGGGTGACAACGGGGACCCGACGGCACGGACGGCCGACGGCCCGGAGCCCCCGTGGTTCGGCCCCGGGCGCCGAATCGAGGCCCGGTCTTTGTCAGCCGACTGACAGAAGCCGGGTGACGAACTGTCAACACGTCGACTAACCCGACCGGCACCCCTCGACGGACGCTGGGCCCGTCCCCCTTGCTGGCCCACCCCGCCGGTCAACAGCCCCACCACCCCCACGAGTTGGAGCCACCCCATGACCCCCGCCCGGCCGCCCGCCGACGCACCACTGACGGACCACCTGCGGCACTGGGCCCGCCACCGCCCGCAGCAACGCGCCTTCAGCCACGTCGACTTCCCCGACACGGCGTCCCCGGGACAGCACCGCACCCTCGGCTGGCGGGCCCTGGACGCCCGCGCCCGCGCCGTCGCCGACCGGCTGGTGACCCTCGCCGCGCCCGGCGACCGGGCCGCCCTTGTCATGCCCCAAGGACTCGACTACGTGGCGGCCTTCCTCGGCTGCCTCTACGCACGCGTGATCGCCGTACCGCTCTTCAGCCCCCGGCTCCCCGGTCACGCGGGCGGACTGGCGGCCGTCCTCACCGACTGCGAACCCGGCTGCCTGCTCACCGACTCGGCCACCGTCACCGCGGTCGACGCCTTCGTCCTGGACCACGCGCTGCCCGCCGTACCGGTCGTCCCCGTCGACCGGCTCCCCCTCCAGCGCTTCGCCTTCGACGAGGTCGAGTCCGCGCCGGTCCCCGACGACATCGCCTATCTCCAGTACACCTCGGGCTCCACCCGGGACCCCGCGGGCGTGATGATCAGCCACGCCAACGTCGTCGCCAACGCCCGACAGGCCATCGACGCCTTCGCGGGCGACCTCGACGATCCCGGCGCCACCACGGCCGTCGGCTGGCTGCCCCTCTTCCACGACATGGGCCTCGTCCTCAGCGTGGCCGCGCCCGTCCTCGGCGGCTTCCCCTCCGTCCTGATGGACCCGGCGGCCTTCCTGGAGAACCCCGCGCGCTGGCTGCGCCTGCTGAGCGCGTACGACGGCACCATCAGCGCCGCCCCCAACTTCGCGTACGACTACTGCGTGGCCCGCACCGACCCCGCCGTGGCCGACGAGCTGCGCCTCGACCGCGTACGCGCCCTGATCAACGGCAGCGAGCCGGTGCGCCCGGGCACCATCGACCGCTTCCGTGCCGCCTTCGCACCCGCCGGCCTCGACCCGGCGGCGCACTGTCCCGCGTACGGACTCGCCGAGGCCACCGTGTTCGTGACGGCGGACGCGCCCACGGCGGAGCCCACGACGGTGGCGTGCGACGCGGGCGCGCTCGCCGAGGGGCGGATCGAGAGCGCACAGGACCGGGCGGGCGCGGCGGCCGTGCTCGTGTCCTGCGGCGCGCCCGTCGGCCAAGAGGTGCGGATCGTCGACGCCGAGGGCGCCGCGCTGCCCCAGGGGCGGGTCGGCGAGATCGAGTTGCGCGGGCCCAACATCGGGCGCGGCTACTGGAAGCGCGCCGACCGGACCCTGCTCGACCCCGGGGGGTGGCTGCGCACGGGCGACTACGGCGCTCTGCTCGACGGACGACTGCTGGTCACCGGCCGCCTCAAGGACGTGATCATCGTGGACGGACGCAACCACTACCCCCAGGACATCGAGGAGACCGTCCAGAGCGCCGTGGACCTCGTGCGCCGGGACCGGCTTGCCGCCTTCGGCGTGACCCGCGCCGACGACACCGGCGAGGAACTCGTCGTGGTCGCCGAGCACCGCCGCGAGATCGACCCCACCGAGGAAGAGACCCGCGCGAGGGAACGCGATGTACGCGCCGCGGTCTCCGCCCGCCACGGACTGCGGCTCGCCGCACTGCTGCTCGTCCCGCCCGGTTCCGTACCCCGCACCAGCAGCGGCAAGGTGGCCCGTGCGGCCTGCCGGGCCCGCTTCCTCGACGGCGGGTTCGATCCCTGGTGAGCCCCACGCGTACGGCGTGCCGCCCGGGGGTCGGACCGCACCCGTACTGCCGCAAGAGAAGTCAGGCTCCCGACGCCGTGTGGACGCGCTCACCCCCCACATAGGTCAGGGCGACCTTCGCGGACGCGATCTCCTCCGGCGGACCGGCGTACGGGTCGCGGTCCAGCACCACGAGATCGGCCAGCGCCCCGGCCCGTACGCTCCCGGTGTCGTCGAGGTGGTTGGCGTACGCCGAGCCCGCCGTGTACGCCATGAGAGCGGCCGTCAGGTCGATGCGCTCGGCCGGCAGGAACACCGTTCCCGTCCCGTCCGGGGCCACCCGGTTGACCGCGACGTGGACGCCCTGAAGCGGGTCGGCGCTGCTGACCGGCCAGTCGCTGCCCGCGGCGAGCCTCGCCCCGGACCGCAGCAGCGCCCCGAACGGGTACTGCCAGGAGGCCCGTTCGGGACCGAGGAAGGGCAGGGTCAGCTCGTCCATCTGCGGTTCGTGCGCCGCCCACAGAGGCTGGATGTTGGCCGTGGCACCGAGACGCGCGAAGCGGGGTACGTCGTCGGGGTGCACCACCTGGAGATGAGCGAGGTGCGGACGCGTGTCGCTTCGCCCGTTGGCCCTGCGCGCCGCCTCCACGGCGTCCAGGGCGTCGCGTACGGCCCGGTCGCCCAGCGCGTGGAAGTGACACTGGAAGCCGAGCGCGTCCAACTCGGTGACATACGACGGAAGCCGAGCCGGATCGATGAAGCTCTTCCCCCGATTCGCGGTGGCGCAGCCGCACCGGTCCAGATAGGGGTCGAGCAGCGCGGCCGTGCCGTTCTCGGCGACCCCGTCCAGCATCAGCTTGACGCTGCCGGCGCGGAACCGGCCGTGACTCAACGCGGCCCGCCGTTCGACGAGTTCGGGTATCTGCTCGGCCCCACGCTCCCGGTCCCACCACAGCGCGCCGACGACACGTGCGGTCAGCGAACCGTCGCGGGCGGCCGTCAGATAGGCGTCCGACGGGTCCTCCATCCCCACGAACGCGCCGACCAGCGCGTCCTGCCAGGCGGTGATGCCGAGCGCGTGCAGCTCCCGCTGGGCACGCAACAGCGCGGCGAGCCGGTCCGCGGCAGTGGCCCGGGGGGTGTGCCGGCCGACGTAGTGCATGGCCCCTTCCTGGAGCATCCCGTTCGGCTCGCCCGAGGCGTCCCGCTCGAAGCGCCCGTCGGCCGGGTCGGGCGTGTCCCGGGTGACGCCCGCGAGCTCAAGGGCGCGGCTGTTGACCCAGGCGCCGTGGTGATCCCGGTTCGGCAGGTACACCGGCCGGTCCGGTACGACCGCGTCCAGCAGCTCCTTGGTCGGCGTACCGCCCTCGAAGGCCTCCATGGACCAGCCGCCACCCGTGATCCACTCCCGTTCCGGGTGCGCGTCGGCGTAGGCCCGTACAGCGGCGAGGGTCTCCTCGGCGGTCTTCGCCCCCGTGAGGTCGCACTGACTGAGCTCCAGCCCCGCCGGGACCGGGTGGACGTGGGCGTCCTGGAAGCCCGGCAGGAGCAGCCGGCCCGCCAGGTCGACCACCTCCGTCTTCGGGCCGACCAGGTCGTGGAGCTCGGAGTTTCCGACGGCGGTGATGCGGTCGCCGGTGACGGCGACGGCTGTCGCGGCGCGGCCTTCGGGGCCCCTGGGACCCCCGGGACCCTCGTGGTCCTCGTGGTCCTCGGGGGTGAGGACCGGGCCGCCGGTGAAGAGGAGATCGGCGTGCATGTGCTTCTTTCCTTGGTCGGATTCAGTTGGATGTGACCAGCAGTTGGGGCGCGTCGGCGTCGGTGCCGTGTCCCGTACGGAAGTAGGGGGACTTACGGACCCACTTCGCCCACGCCGCGGCCAGGAAACCGGAGGCGATCATCAGGGCGGGGGTGAGCAGCAGGAACCAGCCGTTGTCCGCGCTGACTTCGAAGTGGTCGGTGGAGGTGTAGAAGGACCAGGCGAGATAGCCGCCGAGCGCGAGCAGGGCCGCCGCGCTCAAGGCGGGCAGGACCACCGCCCGTATCCCCTGCCGCCAGTCCTCCCGCAGCAGGCCCCGGAAGCGGGCGGCGGCCGCGAGGGCGGTAAGCGCGTAGGACAGCGCTACGACGATCCCGACCGCGTTCACCGTCGCCATGATCATGTCGGCGAGACGGGGAATCACCAGGGCGAGGGCGGCGACCACCGTCGCCAGCGCGCCGATCAGCAGCGTTCCGGTCGCCGGAGTCCCGTACCGCGCGCTGACCTTGGACCACACCGGTCCGAGCGTACGGTCCCGGCTCATCGCGAACATCCCGCGAGCCGTCGGGATCACCCCGGCCTGCAGCGAGGCGACGGCCGAGAACATCAGGGCCACCAGCGGCAACGCGGCCAGCGGCTGGGAGGCGAGCCGGTCACCGAAGAACGCCAGCCCCTGCGCGCCGTGCCCGGCCAACTCCTGCTCGGACAACACACGTTGGAAGGCGATCGAGCCGAGGAGGAACAGCCCCAGCATGGTGACCAGCGTGATGAGCCCGGCCCGTGAGGCGTCGCGCGGGTCGCGCACCTCCTCGTTCACGGTGAACGCCGCCTCGAAGCCCCAGTAGCAGAACACCGACAGCAGCAGCCCCTGCGCCAGCGCCGACGCCGAGGGAATCGCGAACGGGTCGAACCAGCTCAGCCGGAACGGGTGCGGACCGGTGACGATGCCGTAGCCGCAGAAGCCCAGCAGCACGACGTACTCGAAGACGAGCAGCCCGCTCTGCAGCCGGGCCGCGGTCCTGACCCCGGTGACCGCGGTGAGGGTGACGGCGACGAGGACCACGATGCCCACCGCGGTCGTCTGGGCGGTGGAACCCGGGTCCAGCACCAGCCCCGCCACCGTGTGCAGCCCGGCCTCACCGGCCAGTTGGAGCATCGCCGAGCCGGTCACGGCCGTGGTGTACGCGAGGAACGCCACCGTGGCCACGATGTTCACCCAGCCGACGAGGAAGCCGAGCCAGGGGGTGAGCGAACGGCCCACCCACACATAGCCGTTGCCCGCGTTCGGCTCGACCCGGTTCAGCCGGCTGTAGGCGCCCGCGATCCCGAGGATCGGCAGGAAGGCCAGCAGCATGATGGCGGGCAGATGCAGCCCGACCACGCCGGCCGTCACGCCCAGCCCGATGCCGATGCTGGTGGTTGCCGCCGTGCTGGAGGCGGCGATGGCGACGCCGTCCACGACGCCGAGCGACTTGCGCAGGGAAGGGGGGTCCTCACCGTAGGGCTGCTGCGTCATGGCCTGCTCCGATCGCACCCAGGGGGCCTGATTCCGGCCCGATGACCGGAAATGAAACTGCCCGAGGCCTTAACAGGTCAACGCCGTTGACATAAGGTGCCCGCACCGGAGGGAGAGTCCATGACGTCCATGAGCGACCGGGTCGTCCCGCCCGCTGCCCGGCGGCGCAGGCGCCCCACCAAGACCGGAGTCGTGCTCTCCGAGGAGCTGATCGTCGCGACCGCGCTGCGGCTGCTCAAGGAACACGGCGCCGACGCCCTCACCGTCCGCCGCCTCGGCCTCGCCCTCGGAGCCGACCCGACCGCCCTGTACCGGTACTTCCGCGACACCGACGACCTGCTCCTCGCCATCGCCGACGAACTCATCGGCCGCACCCTGCGCACCTGGCGCCCCGCCGGGGACTGGCGCGCCGACCTGCGGGATCTCGGCCTGCGGATGCACGCAGGGGCGCTGTCGCATCCGCAGGCCGCGGTGCTCAGCTCCTACCGCGTCACCGGCCGGGTCCACGAGATCGAGGCCGTCGAAACCATCCTCGGCGTGCTGCGCCGAGCCGGTTTCCCGGACCCGGACGCGGTGCGGATCTACCACGCCTTCGTCGACCAGTCCCTGGCCTTCGCCGCCCTCGACGCGGCGAGCCTGGCGCTTCCGCGCGCCGCGCGCGACGCGGAGGCGGGCGTGTGGCGGGCGACGTACGCCCGGCTGCCCGCCGACACCCACCCGCACATCGCGGCGACCGCCCGCCATCTGCTGGTGGACATGCGCCGCAGCGCCTATCCGGTGGCGCTGGACATGCTGCTGACCGCCGCGGCGGCCTGCCTCGAAGAGGTCACCGAGCACGCCGGTCACGCCGATCCTTCCCACGCCCGAACAGGAAATCAGGAGTCCGCCCGCCCATGAACCCGCCCGCTCGCTCCCCGAAGCAACGCAAGCACGACACCCTTTGCCGGCTGGAGAACGACGTCGACTGCTGGGTGTCCACGGCCGACGGCGCCGGGCAAACGCCGTACCTGATCCCGCTGTCCTTCCTCTGGGACGGCACGACCCTGCTGCTCGCCACCCCCGCCGCCAGTCCGACCGGCCGCAACCTGCGCACGACCGGCAAGGTGCGTCTGGGCATCGGCCCGACCCGCGACGTGGTGCTCGTCGAGGGAACCGCCGAGGCGCTGGAACCCGCCGCGCTGCCGGACGGAGTCGGCGGCGCCTTCGCCGAGAAGACCGGCTTCGACCCGCGCGGACTCACCACGGCGTACCTCTACTTCCGTGTCACCCCGCGGCGCGTGCAGGCCTGGCGCGAAGCAGACGAACTCACCGGGCGTGACCTCATGCGCGACGGGGAGTGGCTCGTGGCGGACTGAATTCGTCCTACGCGGTAACCGGGAACACAGCGGGCGGCCGCCGCCCGCGCCCAAAACCCGTACGGAGGACACATGGCACTGGTCACCGCAGGCGTCGTGGTGCTGGACTGCGCCGAGCCCGAGAAGCTCGCCGCCTTCTACAGCGAGCTGATCGAGGCCGAGGAGACGGACGCGACCGCGAACCGTGTGGAGATCAGGGGCGTCGACGGCATCCGGATGGCGTTCCGCCGCGACGTGATGGCGACGCCGCCCAGCTGGCCGCGCCCCGAGAACTCCCTCCAGGTGCACCTGGACTTCCAGGTGGCCGACCTGGACGAGGCGGAACGCCGGATCGTCGGCCTCGGCGGGCGCCCGATCGAGACCAAGGACCCCTCCGGCCCGTTCGAGGAACGCGGTTACGCCGACCCGTCAGGACACTCCTTCACCCTGCGCCTCCTGCCGTCGACCACACCCAAACAGGGCTGACCGCCCGACCCGCGCCAGGCCCCTCTCGCGCGGGTCGCCGGTCCTCAGTCCCGCCCGCCCTTGTCCGAGGACGGCCAGACACCCGTCGAGCGTTCGACGGCCTTGGCACCCGTACGGTCCGCGGCGCTGCGCGCCACCGCGAACAAGGCGCCCTGAAGGGCCGCGGCGAACAGCACCTCGCCCCAGCCGCGGTCCTTGTCCAGGGCGTCGGGCGCGTCCTCCTCGTGCCGGATCGCCTTCCAGGTCGCGCGGAAGGCGATCCCCGCCAGCGCGCCGCTCGCCCAGCCCAGCGCGAAGCCGAGGGGCTTGTAGGCGAGGGGGAGTTTGAGTTTCCTCGGCTTCTTGGACACCTTCTTGGACACCTGGTCCTCCTTCTTGGTCGAGGCCGACGGTGTCACCGAATCCGGGCGCGGGGTAGAGGGCGTGGGGGTACGCCGAAGTGTGAGGCGGGCACCCCGGGGAAACCGGCCGAGGTGAACCGGAAACCGAACAAGTCGGATCGCAGGACACGCCTCACCGTGCTGGTCGCCCTGGGCGCCAACCTGTTGATCGCCGTGGCCAAGGCGGTGGGCGGCCTCCTCGCGGGCTCACCCGCGCTCCTCTCCGAGGCGGCGCACTCCGTCGCCGACAGCATGAACGAGGTGTTCCTCCTCGCCGCGCTGCGCCGCAGCCGCCGCCCCGCCGACCACCGACACCCCTTCGGCTACGGCAAGGAACGGTTCTTCTGGTCGCTGCTCGCGGCCGTCGGCATCTTCGTGATGGGCGGCTGCTTCTCCTTCTTCCAGGGCGTCGAAGCGCTGAGGAACGGCGCCGAGGAGTCCTTCCACGGCTATGTGGCCGGACTGGCGGTCCTGGGAGTCGCCCTGCTCGCCGAGGGAGCTTCCCTGCTCAGGGCGCTGCACCAGGTGCGCCGGCAGGGCGGCGGCGCGGACGGGATGCGCGACCCCGCCCTGCGTACGGTGGTCGCCGAGGACGGCACCGCCGTGATCGGTGTCATGTTCGCGATCACCGGCATGGTGCTGCACATGGTCACCGGCCAGGTCGTGTGGGAGGCCTGCGCCTCCCTCGCCATCGGGGCGCTCCTCGTGTGCGTCGCCTACTGGCTCGGCCGGGACGCGCGCGAACAGCTCATCGGGCGGGCCGCCGACGAGGAGGCGAGCCGTCGGATCCGGGCCCTGCTGGAGGCGCAGCCCGAGATCGACAGCGTGGAGGCGCTGCTCACCATGCAGCTCGGCCTCGACTCGACCCTGGTCGCCGCCCGGATCGACCTCGCGCCGGGCCTGGACAGCGAGGAGATCGAGGAGGTCGCCGTCCGCATCAAACGCTCCGTCGCCCACACCGTCCCGGAGGCCGACCAGATCTTCCTGGACGTCACCGACGCGGGTGCGGCACGAGCCGCGGCGCGCGGGAACGTGGCAGCGGAAAGCCCCGCCGCGACGGGGGAGCGCGGCGGGGCCTGAGGCACGGGTGCCCCGGCGCGCGACGGATCATGCGCACCGACGTCCACGAAATCTCAGTCCGGGTCGGTCGGACGGAATCCCTGTCCGGGTCGGTCGGACGGAATCCTTGTCCGGGCCGGTCAGGTGGATCCTCTGTGAGGGTCGGTCAGTCCGTCGGCTCCAGCACGAAGACGGGGATCTCGCGGTCCGTCTTCTTCTGGTAGTCGGCGTACGGGGGGTACGCGGCGACCGCGCGCTCCCACCACTGGGCCTTCTCCTCACCCGTGACCTCACGCGCCGTCATGTCCTGGCGCCCGGCGCCGTCCTGGAGCTCCACGTGCGGATCGGACTGCACGTTGAAGTACCAGACCGGGTGCTTGGGGGCGCCGCCCTGCGAGGCGACCACCGCGTAACGTCCGTCGTTCTCGACCCGCATCAGCGGGGTCTTGCGGATCTTGCCGCTCTTGGCACCCCGGGTCGTGAGAATGATGACCGGCAGTCCCGTGTCCAGCAGCGTGGTCCCCTTGGTGCCGCCGGAGCCCTCGTACAACTCCACCTGGTCACGCACCCACTGCGTCGGGCTGGGTTCGTACTCACCCTCAAGAGGCATGACTTCCGTCCCATCGTCGCTCGTGCTGATCCTGTCTCGGCATGATTCAACACCAGCACGGACGCGAATCATCCGCACCCGGCCCGCAGCTGCGCGAGCTCCACTCCTCATGGCGACTCCTCACGGTGCGACGAGCATCCGTACCGCCAGCACCACGATCACGGCACTGGACGCGAGCGCCGTGACCAACCGCCCCCGGTGTCCCGTCAGCGCCCGGCCGAGCAGCGCGCCGCCGCCGGCGAGCAGGAGTTGCCAGCTCGCGGACGCGACGAACGCGGCGAGCACGAACACCCCCTGCTCCACGGGGCGCACCGCCTCGGCCGTCCGGCTGCCGAGGACCAGGGCGGCGAAGTAGATCACGGTGGTGGGATTGAGCAGGGTGATCCCGAGCAGGGTCAGGTACGCCCGCGCCGGGCGCACCGGGTCCCGCATGGACCGGGCCGCGAGCCGCTGTTCGCGGTACTGGCGCACCGCGCCGACCGCGCCCCGTACGGCCATGGCGAGCAGCACCAGACCGGAGGCCCAGCGCAACGGCACGAGCGCCGGTCGCAGCGCGGCGGCGAGCGCGGCGCCCCCGAGGGTGGCGACCAGGGCGTACAGCCCGTCGGCGGTCGCGACGCCCAGCGCGGCGCACCCGCCGGTTCTCAGGGACGTACGCGCGGTGAGGGAGACGAGATAGGTCGCGACCGCTCCGACGGGGATGGCGATGCCATAGCCCGCGAGAAGCCCCGCGACGAGCGCGGCGGTCACGACCGGGGAAGCGAGGGCCTCCGCGGACGGCCGGGCTGCTGCTGGACCCGCACCGGACGAGCGGCGGCGGAGGTCGGCGGCAGGAGGGCTTCGATCGTGGGCATGGGCAGATCCTGGGGTCCTCGAGCCGCCCGCGCAAGCGAATTACGCGAGGACGTCACCGAGCCACCGAAGACGGGTGTGTACCGTGGAGGTAGCGGTTGGATCGAGCCACACACGCGCCGTACGTACGGCACCCGGGCGGCGACCGAGGCCCGTGGGAGCCCGGCGACCGCCCCGACCGGCGACGGTGACCGGCCAGATGGTCCGTCCGGGGCATCTGGCTGAACTTTGCGTGGCTCCTATAGGTGCCTGGGGCATCTAATGAAGATCGGCAAGAGGGAACCATCGCTTGCGAGGTCACTCATGACAGAACCCGTTGCCTTCCCCCAGGACCGTACGTGTCCCTACCACCCGCCCACCGCCTACGACGCCCTGCGCGAGGCGCACCCCCTGTCGCGCGTCTCCCTGTTCGACGGGCGCAACGTGTGGGTCGTCACCGGGCACGGCACCGCCCGTGAACTGCTCACCGATCCCCGGCTCTCCTCCGACCGCACCCGCCCGGCGTTCCCGATGCCCACGGAGCGGTTCGCCCGGTCCCGCAACCGGCGGGTCGCGCTGCTCGGGCTCGACGATCCCGCCCACCACACCCAGCGCCGCATGCTCGTGCCGAGCTTCACCCTGAAACGGACCGCGGCCCTGCGCCCGCGCATCCAGGAAACCGTCGACCGGCTGCTGGACGCCGTGGAGCGGCAGGGCCCGCCCACCGAACTGGTCAGCGCCTTCGCGCTGCCGGTGCCCTCGATGGTGATCTGCGCGCTGCTCGGCGTCCCGTACGCCGACCACGACTTCTTCGAGGAGCAGTCCCGCAGGCTGCTGCGCGGCCCGTCCGCCGCGGACACCCAGGACGCGCGCGACCAACTGGAGGCCTACTTCGGGGCACTGATCGACCACAAGTGGAAGGACCCGGGGGACGGGCTCCTCGACGAGCTCATCCACGAACAGCTGCGCGAGGGGAAGGTGGACCGCGAGGAGCTGATCAGCCTGGCGACGATCCTGCTGGTCGCCGGGCACGAGACGACCGCGAACATGATCTCGCTCGGTACGTTCACCCTGCTGCACCACCCCGAGCAGCTGGCCGAACTGCGCGCCGAGCCGACGCTGATGCCCGCCGCCGTGGAGGAACTGCTGCGCTTCCTGTCCATCGCCGACGGGCTGCTGCGGGTGGCCACCGAGGACATCGAGGTGGCCGGGGCGACGATCCGCGCCGACGAGGGCGTGGTCTTCTCGACCTCCGTCATCAACCGTGACGCGGGCACCTTCCCCGAGCCGGACGCCCTGGACTGGCACCGTTCGGCCCGTCATCACGTCGCGTTCGGCTTCGGCATCCACCAGTGCCTCGGTCAGAACCTCGCCCGCGCCGAGATGGAGATCGCCCTGCTGTCGCTCTTCGACCGGTTGCCCGGTCTGCGTCTGGCCGTGCCGGCGGGCGAGATCCCCTTCAAAGCGGGAGACACGATCCAGGGGATGCTGGAACTCCCCGTGACCTGGTAAGAGGCTGGCGGCCATGAGTATCGAGATCGCCATCGACAAGGACGTCTGCATCGGCGCGGGGCAGTGCGCGCTGACCGCGCCGGACGTCTTCACCCAGGACGACGACGGCTTCAGCGCGCTGTTGCCCGGCCGCGAGGACGGCGGCGGCGACCCGCTGGTCCGGGAGGCCGCGCGGGCCTGCCCGGTGGGCGCCATCACCGTCTCCGAGAGCTGAGGCCCACGCGACGAGACCTGGCAACGACTCGACGAGCGCCGAGACCACTCGACGACCGCAGAGCACCACTCGACGGGGACGGCCGACTCACACCGGCCGCCCCCGCCGGGCGTCGGCGTGGGCCTGTCCGGCGGATCATGCCGCAGACGCGGGGCTTGGCACGCTCTCCCTCAAGTTCTTCGAGCGAGGGACCCCCTTCGCGTCGACGCCCTCCTCCGCCTTGCAGCTGGACGCACCAAGCCCCGCTCACCCGCGTTCATGGGGCGCCGCCCGTTTCCTGCGACCTGTCCCGCCGGACAGGTCCTATCGCCGCTGGGCCTCGACGAGTGCCTGTGCCGCGTCGGCCGCCTGTTCGGCCGGCTCCGTGTTTCGGGTGATGCCCGCGGTGACCATGGCGCCCTCGGCCAGCAGGAACAACTGGTCGGTGAGGGCGCCGGGAAGCCCCGCGGCGGTCACGAGACCCCCCAGGTAGTCCTTGAACGCTCCCTTGTGGCCGCGGACCTGGGCGACCACGCGTGGTGAGGTCGCGCCGAGTTCGCCGTAGGAGTTGATCCAGGCGCACCCGCGGAAGTCGGGCTCGGCGAACCACCGCCCCAGCCATTCGAACACCGCCAGGATCCGCCGCCCGGGCTCCTCGTACCCGTCCACGTGCTCGGCCAGCCGCTGCCGCCAGCGCACGTCGCGCCGCTTGAGATACGCCTCGACCAGGAGCTCCTTCGCCGGGAACAGCTGGTAGAGCCGCTTGAGGGAGACCCCCGAGGCGCCGCGGATGTCGTCCATGCCGACGGTCTGGATGCCACGGGCGTAGAAGAGCTCCTCCGCGGCGTCCAACGCCTGTTCCCGGGCGGTGGCGAGGGCCTGTTCGCGGGCGGTTGTGCTGTCCATGCGGGGCTGCTCCTTGACGCGAGAACCAACGTTCTCTACGTTAGCAGTCGAGAGGGAGAACGCACGTTCTCCATATGTGTCGAGCAGACCCGCGTGAACCTGAAAGGACACCTCCCTCATGAACGACCGCCCGCCCCTCCCGCCCTTCACCCGTGAGACCGCGGTCCAGAAGGTCCAGGCCGCCGAGGACGCCTGGAACACCCGTGATCCCCACAAGGTCGCCCTCGCCTACTCCGAGGACTCGGTCTGGCGCAACCGCGACACCTTCGTCACCGGCCGCGCCGAGATCGTCGAACTCCTCACCGCCAAGTGGGCGCACGAAGACGAGTACGCCCTGCGCAAGGACTTGTGGGCCTTCGACGGCAACCGCATCGCCGTCCGCTTCCAGTACGAGTCGCACGACGCCGACGGGCAGTGGTGGCGGTCGTACGGCAACGAGCTGTGGGAGTTCGACGAGCACGGGCTGATGACCCGGCGCGAGGCCAGCATCAACGACGTACGCATCGAGGAGCACGAGCGCCGCATCTTCGGCCCGCGCCCGGAAGCCGAACGCGGGGACACCTTCCCGGTCCACTAGGCACCCCGCGTGTCCACCGGCGATCCCACATGTTCACCTGGTTCTGGCGAGGATGCCCCGGCGTTCACGCCGGGGAGGAATCGCCTCCTGTGGCTGCGACGCGGAGCGTCGCTGCATTTGCACTCGGCGGGCGGAGTGCCCGCACGGCTGCCTGGCGGAGCCAGGAAATACGAACAACCGCCCTGCAGGTCACCGGCAGTGGTGATTTCCAGTCATGGGTCGGTCGTGTGTGCGGTGGTCGTACTACGGTCCGGGGTTGTGAAGCTGGTGGTGCAGGTGAAGCTGCTGCCGACGCCTGTGCAGGCGTCGGCACTGGAGGCGACCCTGCGCGCCTGCAACAGGGCCGCCACGCATGCCTCCACCGTCGCCTTCAACCGAGGCCTGAGGGACCGAAACGGTCTCCAGAAGGAGGTGTACGCGGACCTGAAGGCGGCCTTCGGGCTGTCCGCGCAGCCGGCGGTGCGGGCGGTGAAGAAGGTGGTCGACGCCTACGCCACCCTGCGGGCCAACCTGCGCGCCGGGAATCTGGGGCCCTCGACATCCCGGCGGTATCGCAAGGCGGTCAGCACGCCGATCGTCTTCCGGCCGGAGGCGGCCCAGCCGTTCGACGACCGCTGCCTGTCATGGCAGCACGACGCGCGCACCGTCTCCATCTGGACCGTGGACGGGCGGATGAAGGGGATCCGCTACACCGGCCACCCCGACCAGCTCAAGACCCTGGTCCAGTACCGGCGCGGCGAGAGTGACCTCATCCAGCGGAGCGGGAAGTGGTTCCTGATCGCGACCTGCGAGATCCCCGACGCCGAGATGTTCGAGCCGGTGGACTGGATCGGAGTGGACCGCGGCATCGCCAACCTTGCGACCACGTCTGACGGGACCAACTACCAGGGCAGCCGCCTGTCGCGCTACCGCAGGTGGCAGGCCCGCAAACGCGGCGAACTGCAGAGGAAGAAGACCCGTTCCGCCCGGCGGCGGCTTTCCCGCCGCAAGCGCAAGGAACAGCGCCATGCCACGCACGTGAATCATGTGATCTCCAAGGGGATCGTGTCCGTCGCGGTGGGGGTACCCCCTGCTCGAACGCAGTTGAGAGCTTGGGGGAGCACCGGTCGTGGGATCGCCGTCGAAGCACTCGACGGGATCCGCGAGCGGGTACGGCTACGCCGCGACCAGCGGGCCACGCTCTCCTCCTGGCCGTTCCACCAACTCGGACAGCACCTCGCCTACAAGGCCCGCCGGGCCGGGGTGCCGTTCCTGGAAGTGGATCCGGCCTACACCTCGCAGCGCTGCCCGCGCTGCGGGCACACCGGGCGGGCCAACCGGCCCACCCGGAACCGTTTCTGTTGTCGTCGGTGCGGCCTCGCTGGGCCCGCCGATGTCGTCGCCGGGGTCAACGTGCGCGACCGTGCACGCTCGGCGTGGGTATTCGTCACCATGCCCGTCCCGCCACCGGTGTAGCCGGAGGCGGGAGATGCGACCCGTGACCGTCCCGTCGTAGGGGACAGTCGGGAGCGCGACAAGGCGCGAACAAGGCTGAGCCGTACAAGTTCGGCCGTTCACAGCCGAGAAGGTGACTAGGGTTCCCACGTGACCGGACACGCCGAAAAGCTCTTCCTGTACGTCGTCGTGTGCGCGGCCGGTGTCGCGCGGGACGTCAGCAAACTGATCACCACGGCACAGGAACGGAGTTGGGAGGTCGGCGTCATCGCGACCCCTCAGGGGCTCGGCTTCTTCGACGCGTCGGCCGTCGAGGCGCAGACCGGTCGCCCGATCAGGTCCGCCTGGCGGGCCCCGGGTGACCCGCGCCCCTTCCCGGCCCCCGACGCGGTGGCCGTCGCCCCGGCCACCTTCAACACCGTCAACAAGTGGGCGGCGGGCATATCCGACACCCTCGCGCTCGGCACGCTGAACGAGGCGTACGGCCTCGACGTCCCGATCGCCGTACTGCCCTGTGTGAGCGACGCGCTGGCGGCACACCCCGCGTACCGGGGGAGTGTCGAGCGGCTGCGCGGGATGGGTGTCCGGTTCGGCGACCGCTACTCCGGGGAGCCGGGGCAGGACGGTCTGCGCGCGGAGTTCCCCTGGGGAGCGGCCCTGGACCTGCTCGCTTCTCGCGCGTGACGCCCGGGGGTCACGCGCGACGATAGATCGTGATCGAGTGGCCGACGTCGTCGATGGGCGTGGCGCCGTCGAGCAGCGCCGCCAGACGGCCGTCGGCCTTCGCGACGGCGGTGTCCGACACGGCGAGCAGCCCGTGCACCTCGCTCGGCGCCACCTTGCGAGGATCCGCCGCCTCGATCCCGTAGTACGAGGGCACACCACTGCCCTTGTAGACCAGCCAGACCCGCTCGTGCGGATACCGCTCGGACAGCCGGTCGGCCAGGCGGCCCAGGTCCTGCCCCCAGTCGACGTTCGAGTCGTGCAACCGCAGACGGGTGTGCGAGGGCCCACCGAACGCCTCGTTGGAGTACGGCAGGTAGTACGGGAACGCGCGCAGCGAACTGATCGCGACGAAGCCGACCAGCACCGCCGTGACGAGGTGGGCCCAGCGCCGCCGCAGCGCGACGGCCCCGGCCGCCGCCACCGCCAGGAACACCGGGACGAAGAGGGCGTATCTGACGCCGAGGTCCCGGGATCCGGTCATGGCCACGGCCAGCAGGACGGCCGGGGGGAGCAGGACGTACGGGGCGGCGGGCCGTAGCCGGGGCACGGCGGCCATCACGCCCAGGCCCATGAGCCAGAGCGCGATCATGCCGAGCGGAGTCTTCACCAGCAACGCGGCCGGCAGGTAGTACCAGAGCGAGCCGTGGTAGAGCCGTCCGAACAGGAAGCCGGCCCACACGTCGTTCTCGAAGCCGAACTGGATCCGCATCCCGTCGCGGTACGGACGAGGCACCGGCAGCCAGTCGATGACGAGCCCGCGCAGACCGTGCACGGCCGGGAGGTTCGCGGGAGCCGTCCAGCGCAGCTGCGGGTCGACGACCAGGTAGGTCGCCCAGACGACGGCGAGCGCCACCAGCGCGGTACCGGCCGCCACCGCCACGCCCAGGCCGACGAGCCGCGGTTGCGTGCGCAGGCCCAGGCCCAGGCCCGGCGTGCGGCGTGCCTGCCAGAAGGAGAGGAACACCAGGAGCAGCAGCACCGGCACCGCCGGCAGGGTGCTCATCTTGGTGGCGAGCGCCGCGCCGAGCGCCGCCCCCGCGAGAGCGAGGTGGAGCAGGGGCCGCCGGCGCCGGGCCCGCCACGCCAGCCACACCGACGTCAGCAGGAAACCGGCCGCCGGTACGTCGAGTGTGGCGAGCGAGCCGTTGGTGATGACGTCGGGCGAGAACGCGTACAGGGCGAGCGCCACCAACCCGCCCACGGCGCCGACGAGTTCACGGGCGAACGCGAGGACGACCAGACCGAACAGCAGCGTCAGCACGATCACCGGCAGCCGCGCCCACAGCATCACCCGCCAGGGGTCGTTGCCCGACTCGTACAGCAGCCGCCGCCCGAGCGCCGTCTGATCACCCGTGAAGTGGGCCTCCAGGTGCGGATGGGCGAACACCAGTCCGGTCGCGATGATGAGCTTGCCCAGCGGCGGATGCTCGGGGTTGAAGCGCAGGCTGTGTTCCCGCACATAGGTCTCCGCCGTGCCCACGTACACCGGCTCGTCGATCGTCGGCGTCTGCTGCGCGGCCGCCGTGACCATCGCGACCGCCATCTGGGCCAGCAGGGCGACCACCGCCAGCGCGAGCAGCCACCGCCGGTGCCGCCGGAGCCGATCGAACCGGCCCGGCGGTCTGGCGGTGCTCGTGGGCAGGCGGTCGCCCTGCCTGCTGGCCATGGATGTCGACATGCCCTTTGATACGTCCGCTCCGTGCGCACCCACTCATCCGGAATCCACCCGGCTTCGGTGCGAGTATGCACGGTGGTGTCCTTCGGGCCGGGGCAGCGTCCGTCAGCGCGTCCGGCGGACGTACTCCGCACTGCCCGGCGTCGACACCTGCACATCACGGCGCACGATGCTCAGCCGGTCCCCGTAGCTCGCGAGGGCCTTGCGCAGACCGCTGTCGGTGTACTCGATGTCCACCACCCGATCGTCGAACGCCCTTGCGTACGTGCCGCACTCGTCGTACTGGCCGCACTCCTCGGCCACCGCGAAGTCGAGCTTGGTCCTCGACCTGAGCCCGGCCAGCTCCGAGGTGTTCTTCTGCCCGATGGCCAGCCCCCGGGCGTGCGCGTGGGCCGAGAGGAGGGTGATGAACGCGGTGGCGTCGTTCGCCGTCAGCAGCTGGCCGGAACGGGTGTAGCTGTCGTAGTTGTCCGGCTCGACGGCGTCGAATCCCTTGTCGGCGCATTCGTCGATCCAGCGGCCGACCCGCGCGGCCACCCGCTTGCGCTTGGCCGGCGTGCGGAGGTCGAGGAGCGCCTCGTTCCAGTCGCGGTCCATGACGACCTTGCCGTGCGCGTCCCGCAGCAGCAGATCGGCCGGCCACGCCTTCGACTCGTCCGGCTGGGCCTGGAAGGCGTTGATGTAACAGATGCTGTACAGGCCGGGCGCGGGCGAGTCGGAACGGTCGCGGCTGACGATGCGGACGCCGGACGGCGGCGGATAAGCGCCGCCGATCTGGTAGTCGAAGCCCGCGTGGAGCGGGGGGAGTTGTACGGCCTCCGGGCTCGGCGGGGAGGCCTTACCCTGCTGGGGTGGCGTCCCCTCGTCCGACCCGGTCGTACAGCTCACCAGCGTCGCGAGCGCCACCAGGGCGGCGGCTGCCCCCAGGCCGGTGACGCGGGAAACACATTGGGCGGGAATGTCGGCTCCATCGATCGCGGGTACGGCCCCGCCTCGGACGCTCCCGCGGTCCTGGCGACTTTGGCCGGACTCGAACGGTGTCCGCTACCGGCTGGGCGCACCTCTGCGTGCCCGGCGCGGCGCCTCGGCACGTCAGGATCAAATCGCCTGGACGACGCCCGCGTCAAGGCGGCCCCCGCGACACCCGCGCGGGTCGCGGACCCGGCCCAGTCACATGACAGAAGCGCTGCTGTGACCTGCGGCGTGATGCTGACTGGCACCCTCTCGTCGTAGCCGCGGAACTCAAGGAGGAGGACACCTCATGCCCATCGGAATCATCGGTGCCGGAGCCATCGGACAGGCCCTCGCCTATCGGTTCGTGGCGGCGGGCGAGCAGGTCGTCATCAGCAACAGCCGGGGCCCGCAGTCGTTGCGGGACCTCGCCGCCTCGATCGGCCCGGCCCTGACGCCCGCCACCGTCGCACAGTCGGCCAAGGAGGAGATCGTCGTCCTCGCCGTACCGTGGCGACGGCTGAGCGAGGCGGTGGCCGCCGCGGACGTCCTCGACTGGCAGGAGCGGATCGTCATCGACACCACCAACCCGCTCGGACCGCCCGACTTCAAGGTCGCCGACCTCGACGGCCGCACCTCCAGCGAGGTCGTCGCCGAACTCGTCCCCGGAGCACGCCTGGTGAAGGCGTTCAACACCTTGACACCGGCGGTGCTCGGCTCCGATCCGCGCACTTTTGTCGGACGGCGGGTGATCTTCCTCTCGGGAAACCACCCCGGGGCCAACGAGCGCGTCACGCGGCTGGCGGAGCGGGTGGGGTGGGCGGTCATCAATCTGGGCCCACTGGCGTCCGGCGGACGGCTGCAACAGTTCCCGGGCGGCCCCCTGCCGACGCTCAATCTGCTCCTGGAGCCCTGACCCACGCCGTATTGTCAGGACATGACCGCAGACCGCATCGAACTGGCCGTACACGACCATGGTGGTGACGGCCCACCCCTGCTTCTGCTGCACGGAGCCAGGCGTACGCTCGCCGACTGGGCCGCCGTGGCCCCCCGCCTCGTCCCCCGGCACCGGGTGCTCGCCGTGGACCTGCGCGGACACGGTCTCTCACCGTCGGGGACCTGGAGTCTTCCCCGGGTACTGGACGACATCGAGGCGGTGCTCGAGCGGTACGACGTTCCCGGCGCGCTGCCCGTCGGGCACTCGCTCGGCGGGATGATCGCCGTGCGGTACGCCCTGGAGCATCCGGACGTCACGCCCGGCGCGGTGAACCTGGACGGATACGGCTGGGGCCGCCCCGACCAGTACGTGGGCCTCGGCCCGGCGTACGTCGAGGAGCGGCTCACCCAGGTGCGCCAGGCGGCGACCGCGACGGTGTCAGGCGGGCCCCTTCCGGCGGACGGCCTCAAGGACCTGCTCGCCGAGCAGCGCGCACTCTCCGACCAATTGGGCATCCCCTACGAGCTGTTGGAGGCCGGTCTGCTGCGTACCGTGCGGCCCGCGCCCGACGGACGGCTGGAGGTGCGCCCCGGACGCGCGCTCGTGCTGGAGATGCTGGCCGCCGTCGACGCACTCGACCTCTTCGACCTCTTCGACGCCTTCGCGCGGACCCGGCGGCCACTGCTGCTCGGACGGGCCGCGCGACCCGTACCGCCCGCCCCCGGCCTGCCCTGGTTCGACGAACTGATGACGGCGTACGGGAAGGGGCTCGCCAGGGATCTCGCCGCACTGGCCGCGCGGCGGCCCACCGTGCAGGTCGTCGGGATCGACGGGACGCACGAGATGCTCCTGGAGAGCCCCGGCGCGGTCGCCCATGCCCTCCTCGCCTTCACCTCCGACGTGTTCCCCGGGGCCGACTCATGACGCCGCTCGGTGACGAGTGGATCGTCGGCCGGGACCACGAACTGGCCCTGCTGTCACGGCTGGTGGACGCGCTCACGACGGGGCGGACCGGGGCCCTGCTGATGACGGGAGGACCCGGCGCGGGCAAGAGCGCCCTCCTCGACGCCGCCGCCCGCATGGCCCGCCGGTCCGGGGTACGGGTGCTGCGCTGCCGGGGGAGCGAGGGCGAGTCGGGCCTCGCCTTCGCCGGACTGCACCAGTTGCTGCGACCCTTCCTCGACCTGGCCGAGGGGCTGCCCGCACGCCAGCGGGCCGCGCTGCTCGGCGTGTTCGGACTCGACGACGGCACGCGGACGGTCTCCGACCCCCTGCTGACCTCGCTCGGCGCGCTCACCCTGCTCTCCGACGCCGCGGAGCACGGCCCGCTCCTCCTGGTGATCGACGACACCCACTGGCTGGACCTGGGCACCCTCGACGTCCTGGCCTTCATGGCCCGACGCCTCGAAGGCGAGCCGGTCGCCCTGCTCCTGGCGGCGCGCGACACCGCCGTACCCGCACAACTCGACCGTCAGATCGACCGGTTGACGATCGAGCCGCTCGATCCGGCCGCCGCCGGACGGCTCCTCGACCGTCAGCCCCGGCCCCCCGCGGGACGGGCCCGCTCCCGCGTCCTCGAACAGGCGGCGGGTGTCCCCCTCGCCCTCGTCGAACTCGCCCGGGCCGTGGCGCGCGACCCGGCCGCCGCCCACGAGGACGCGCTGCCCCTCACCGACCGGCTGGAAGCCATCTTCGCCGCGGATCTTCCCGAACTTCCCCCGGCCACCCGTGCGTTGCTGCTCTTCGCGGCCGCCGCGGAGAGTGCCGAGCTGCCCGTCATCCTCTCGGCCGTCGGAGACCGGGCGACCCCGGACGACTGGCTGCCCGCCGAACGCGCCGGACTCGTCCTCATCGACGCCGACCGCGTCCGGTTCCGCCATCCGCTGATACGTTCCGCGGTCTACCGGGCCGCGACCTACACCGAACGCCACACAGCCCACCGGGCGCTCGCCGACGTCCTCGTCGGCGATCCGGACCGCCGTGCCTGGCACCACGCGGCCGCCGCCTCCGGCGTCGACGAGGAGGCCGCCCGGGAACTCGACGACAGCGCGGCCCGGGCACAGCGCCGCGGCGGCTACGCGGCCGCCGCGACGGCCCTCGAACGCGCGGCCCGGCTCAGCCCAGACCCCACCGTGCGCGCCGGGCGCCTGGTACGGGCCGCGACCATGGCGATGTACGCCGGTCACCCGCGCTGGGTCGGCGAGCTCAGCGCCCAGGTCGCCACCCTCACCGACGAACCGGCCCTCCTCGCCGAAGTCTCGCTCCTGGCGGGCTGGGCGCTCGCCGTGACCACCCAGTTCGCGGGCTCGCTCGGCTTCCTGCTGCCGGTCGCCGAGGCCGCCGTCGACGAGGACCCCGTACTGACCCTCGACGCCCTGGCGACGGCCACGACGCCCGCGTACAACTCCGGGGCCCCGGAACACCGCGAGAACATCCTGCGGATCGTGGAGCGTGTGCCGCCCCAGGACGACGAGACGGGCCGGCTCTGGGCCCTGGCCGGCTGCGATCCGGTCCGGAACCGGGCCCAGGCCCTCGAACTGCTCGCGGCCACCTGGACCGCGTCCCTGCCGAAGCCCGGATCAGGCGTCGACATCCCGCTCTCCCGCCTGGTCGTCTCCGGCGGAGCCGCCTGGGTCCTGGACGAGACGGCCGAGGCGATCCGGCTGCTCGGCGCGGCCATGGACCATCTGCGCCGCTCCCCGACCTCCGGAGCCAACGCCACCGTGGCCCAGGCCCTCGCGCTGGCCCTCTACGAGAGCGGGTCCTGGACCAAGGCCCGGGCGGCACTCGACGAGGCGTACGGCCTGGCCGCCGAAGGCGGACTGGAGAACGTGGTGGTGGGAGCGCCCGTGCTCCGCGCCACCCTGCTCGCCCTGCGCGGCGACACCGAAGAGGCCCGCGCCGCCGTACAGCGCGCCGTCCACGGCATCGACCTGCCCAACTGCCGCAGCCTGCAGGTGCGCACGCACTACGCGCTGGGCGCCGCCGCACTCGCGGAGGGCGACCACGCGGCGGCCTACGACCGCTTCCGCGCCGTCTACACCCGGCAGCCGGAGCCCGCGCCCCTGCACTTCCACGCATCCGACTACTACCTGGCCGACCTCGTGGCAGCCGCCGTCCGCACGGGCCGGGCCGAGGATGCGCGGCTCGTCCTCGACACGGCCAGGCGGCGCCTCGCCGAGGGCGAGACATCCGCGCGGCTCACCGCGATCGTGCACCGGGCCGAGGCCCTGATCGCCGAACCGGACGACGCCGAACGGCACTTCACGGTGGCCCTGGCCGATCCGGCGGGCGACCAGTGGCCCTTCGAACGGGCACAGGTCCGCCTCGACTACGCCGAGTGGCTGCGCCGCCGGCGCCGCGCGGTGGAGGCGCGCCCCCTGCTCGCCGCCGCGCTGGAGGTCTTCGAACGGCTCGGCACCCGCCCCTGGACGGACCGCACCCGCGCCGAACTGCGCGCCGCGGGCGTCACCCCGGCGAGCACGCCGGCCGGCTCCGCGGACAGCCTCGCCGAACTCACCCCGCAGCAACTGCAGATCGCCCGCCTCGCCGCCGCGGGCCTGACCAACCGGGAGATCGGCGAACGGATCTTCCTCTCGCCCCGTACGGTCGGCTTCCACCTCTACCGGATCTTCCCCAAACTCGGCATCACCTCCCGCGCCCAACTCCGCGACGCGCTGCCCGAGCCGGGGGAATGACATCAGTGCGGTGCGGCCGGGCCGAACTCCGTGCCGCACGGGCCCGCGCCCTCGCTCTCGGCCAGGGTGACGGGCTCGCCGCCCATCGTCAGCGTGGGGTAATGGCGGCCGATGTGATGGGTGGAGCGGCGGACGTAGTGGCCGATGAAGGAGCGGCGGAAGCGGTCGGCGCTGCGGTTGGGCCCGGAGCCGTGCACCAGACTGCCGTTGAAGAACAGCACGTCGCCCGGTGCCATGTCGACGGGCACGACGGCCAGACCGGGCGGCGGCGGGACGTACTCCCGTACGAAGGACAGCTCCTCGTCCGCCTCCTCCGGGCAGAACAGGTCCATGCGGTGCGTGCCCGGCACCACTTCCAGGCCGCCGTTCTCCCGGTCGATCGCGTCGCAGGCGATCCAGGCGGCCACGCAGGTGCCCGGCTCGACCCGCAGATAGAAGTTGTCCTGGTGCAGCGCCTGCCCCCGGGCGCCGGGCGGCTTGAAGTAGAACATGCTCTGCGCCGCCAGGACCTCCTCGCCGAGCAGCGTCTCCAGGATCCGCCGCAACCGGGGATCGAGAAGGCGGCGCAGGGACAGCTCGCTGATGCGGTGCGGATGCATGACCCGTGGATGGGCGTCCAGCGGATCCGCCGGACCGCCGGTCCCGCCGGCCCCGGTGGCCCGGGGTTCGAAGTGCCCCGGGACCGGCCCGGCGGCGTGCAGGGCCGCGAACTCCGCGCACAGCTCGTCGATCTCGGCGCCGGTGAACAGTCCGCGCACCACCACGAACCCGTTCTCCTCGAAGTCCGACCACCGCGGCCCGCCCATGTCCATGACTGTCATCCGACCGTCCCTTCCCACCGGAGTCCCAGATCCTCCACGCTAGGTCGACGAGCCTTTCGGGAGGATGCCCGTGCGCGCTGAGGAGTTGCCCGAGCCTGCTGCCCCGTCCCCGCCGCCGGGCCTGGTGACCGTCGGTCGTTTCGACCAGGGACCGGGATACCGAGTCAACCGGCCCCGGGGCAGCGACAGTTGGCTGTTCACCTGGACGACGGGCGGACGGGGACGGCTCCGGCAGGGAGCGGCCCGGACGGTGGCCGGCGCCGGAGACCTGGTGGTCCTGGGCCCCGGCGTGCCGCAGCGCTACGCCGTCGAACCCGGCACCGGACACTGGGCGTTCTGGTGGGCGCACTGCCAGGCCCGCCCGTCCTGGACCGGATGGCTGCGGCCCCACGCCCTCGACGACGGCCTGTACGCCGTCGGACCCGCGCCCGCCCGGGAACGTATCGAAGCGGCGTTCCGCCGGATGTTCGCCGACGCCCGCTGGACGGGAGACGGCCTGCCACCCGAGGGCGCCGAGCCCGCCCCGGGTGAGGTCGCGGTGGCGCACGGCACCGCCGCCCGGGAGCTGGCCCTGTGCTCCCTGGAGGAGATCGTGCTGCTCGCCGCCGCCCGGGCGGAGCGCCGCCACCCCGATCTCGACGCCCGCGTCCGGCACGCGGAGGCGGTGATCGCCGCGGACCCGGGCGCGCCCCACACCGTCCGCTCGCTGGCCGGGGCGGTCGCGCTCTCACCGTCCCGGTTCGCCCACCTGTTCACCGAGCAACTCGGCCACTCCCCGATGCGGGCGCTGCGCGAGGCCCGGCTGCTGCACGCGGCCCGGCTGCTGGAAGCCACCGAGCTCCCGGTGGAACGGGTGGCCGCGGCCTCCGGATTCACCAGCGCGTTCCACTTCAGCCGGGTTTTCCGGCAGCGCTACGGGACTCCACCGGGCGCCTACCGGAAGGGCACCGCTAGGAGTGCGGGGGACGCGGGTGATGTGGGGGATCCGGAGAATGCGGGGGAGGCGGCGGGATCGTCGTGACGGCGGGCGTGGCCTCGGGCCAGATCAGCAGCACCGGGCACGGCGCGTGGTCGACGACGAACCGCCCGGCCCGGCCCAGGCTGTGCGGCCCGAGCCGGGCCAGGTCGCCGTCCCGGGCCACCACGAGCAGATCGGCGCCCTCGGTGGCGGCGACCACCTCACGCTCCGTGCGCCCGGTGCTTTCCTGGCGGGTGCAGGGGCGGCCGAGGCGCTCGGCCGCAGCGTCGAGCAGCCGCGCCGCCGACCGGGCGCCGAGGTCCTCCAGCCGGTCCCCGGGATCGCGCTCGGTGTGCCCCCGGCCGAGCAGCCCGGCGAAGGCGCCGTGCGCGATCCCGGGCACCCCGGGTTCGCTGACGTGCAGCAGCACGACCTCGGTCGCCTGCGGCGCGTGCGTGCGCACGGCGTCCACGCAGGCCGGCCAGGTCCCCTCGACGAGCCAGACGACGACCCGCATGAGCATCAGCCTCCGGCCCTCACGTGTGCGACGGCTCAGCCCCCGATGACGCGGAGCGAGAGCCACAGTGCCAGTACGGCGGGAACCAGCGCCGCCGGCACGGCGATCAGACCCAGCCGGGTGAACTCCCGCAGATCGACGCCGTGGTCGTGCTCCTGCACGATACGCCGCCACAACAGGGTCGCCAGGGATCCGGCGTAGGTGAGGTTGGGGCCGATGTTGACCCCCAGGAGCACGGCCAGCACCGCGCCGGAGCCGGACGTGGCGGCCAGCGGCAGCAGCACCAGGACCGCGGGCAGGTTGTTGATGAGATTGGCCAGTACGGCGGCGAGCGCCGCGATCCCGAGCAGCGCGGGCAGCCCGCTGCCGTCCGGGAGGAGATGTCCGAGGGCGTCGGAGAGTCCGTTGTCGACCACCGCCCGGACGACGATGCCCAGCGCGAGCACGAACACGAGGAAGGCCGGAGCGGCGGCCCTCAGCACGGTGAGCGGGGTGGCGCGCCCGCGCAGCAGGGCCCGGGCGGCGAGCACCAGCGCCCCCGCCGCGGCGGACCAGGCGGGGTCCACGCCCAGCGCGGAGGCGACGACGAACCCCGCCAGGGTGCAGCCCACGGTGACCAGCGCGAACAGGGGCAGCTCCGGCGGCTCTCCGGTCGTCGGCTCGGGCACGGCCGCTGCCAGGTCGCCGGCGAAGAAGCGCCGGAAGACCACGTACTCGGCCCCGATGGCCACCAGCCACGGCAGCACCATCAGCGCCGCGAACCGGGTGAAGCTGAGACCGCTCGCGGTGAAGGCGAGCAGATTGGTGAGGTTGGAGACCGGCAGCAGCAGCGAGGCCGTGTTCGACAGATGGGTGCAGGCGTACACGTGCGGCTTCGGGCGGGCGCCCATCCGGGCGGCGGTGGCGAAGACGACCGGGGTGAGCAGCACGATGGTGGCGTCCAGGCTGAGCACCGCGGTGATCGCCGAGGCGAGCGCGAAGACCGCGGTCAGCAGGCGCCCCGGCCGCCCCGCCGCCCAGCGGGCCATCCACGCGCCGCAGGCGTGGAAGAGCCCCTCGTCGTCACAGAACTTGGCGAGTACCAGCACCGCCGCCAGGAAGCCGATCACCGGCCCGAGGTGACCCGCCTCCGCGCCCGCGTGGTCCCAGGAGATCGCGCCGGTGGCGATCACCAGCAGGGCGGCCGGGGCCGCGACGACCGCCTCGGGCCAGCCGAAGGGGCGGACCACCGCGCAGACGAGGACGGCGACGAGCAGGACGACGGACAGGGATTCGGCGAGCGGGGTGTTCAGGGTTCGGTCCTCCGGGACACAAGTCGTGGTGCCCGACCATCACATCAGACGCCGCACGCCGACCCGCTCACCGACCCTTCGGACCTGCGTCGATGTCGTCAGAGCTCCCCGAGGAGCGTCAGCTCCGCCCAGATCGTCTTGCCGTCGGCCGTGTGGCGGCAGCCCCAGCGCTGGGTGAGCTGGGCGACCAGCAGCAGTCCGCGCCCGCCCTCGTCGTAGGCCTTGGCCCGGCGCAGATGCGGCGCGGTGTGGCTGCTGTCGGAGACCTCGCAGATCAGGGTCTCGGCGTCGTGGATGAGCCGCAGCCGGATGGGCGGCTCGCCGTAGCGGATCGCGTTGGTGACCAGTTCGCTCACCACGAGCTCGGCCGTGAACGTCGCGGCGTTCGGCTCCCAGGCGTCGAGCTGGTCGACGACCTGCTTGCGGATCGGCGCGACCAGCGCGGGGTCGGCGGGAATGTCCCAGGTCGCCACCTGGGAGGGCGCGAGCCCGTGGGTCCGGGCGAGCAGCAGCGCCACGTCGTCCTGGGCCCCGCCCACCGGAAGCAGGGTCCGCAGAATGTCGTGGCAGGCACCTTCCAGGGAGTCCGCGGACTCCGCCAGGGCATGGCACAGCAGCTCGCGGTTGGCCTCGGCGTCCCGCTCGCGGTTCTCGATCAGGCCGTCGGTGAACAGCGCGAGCACCGTGCCCTCGGGAAGGGCGAGCTCGATGGACTCGAAGGGCAGTCCACCCAGGCCCAGCGCTGGACCGGCCGGCAGGTCGATCTGCCGGGGCAGGCCGCCCGGGGTGAGCATGACGGGCGGGGGATGGCCGGCCCGGGCGAGGGCGCAGCGCCGCGAGATCGGGTCGTACACCGCGTACAGGCAGGTCGCGCCGACCTCGCCGGTGGTGCCCTCGGCTCCGGCCTCCGTGGAGAGCCGTACGACGAGGTCGTCGAGGTGGGTGAGCAGCTCGTCGGGGGCGAGGTCGATGTCGGCGAGCGTACGGACGGCGGTGCGCAGCCGTCCCATGGTGGCGGAGGCCGCGATGCCGTGGCCGATGACGTCTCCGACGACCATGGCGACCCGCATCCCCGACAGCGGGATCACGTCGAACCAGTCGCCGCCCACTCCGGCCCGTGCGGCGGGCAGATAGCGGGAGGCCGCCTCCAGGGCGGCCGTCCGGGGCAGCGACTGGGGGAGCAGGCTGCGCTGGAGGGCGAGGGCGGTCTCGCGCTCGCGCGAGAAGCGCCGGGCGTTGTCGATACAGACGCCGGCCCTCGCCGTCACCTCCTCGGCCAGCAGCACGTCGTCGGGGGTGAAGGGACCGGAGTGCCGGAACCGGGTGAGGACGGCCACCCCGAGGGTCTGGCCGCGGGCCTTGATCGGCACCGACATGCTGGCGTGCAGGCCGAACTCGGCGACGCGCGCGGCTCGCGCGTCGTCCCAGGCGAGCCACTCCGCCAGTGTGGCGGTGTCGTCGGGCGCCACGATCGTCCGGCCGGCCGTGAGGGAGTCCGCCTGCGGCGAGTGCGCGGGGTAGATGTCGATCTGGCCGGGCTTGACGACCGCCTCCGGGCAGCCGGGGTTCACCGACTGGTGGGCGGCGCGGCGCAGCGTGATCGGCGCGGTCGGTGGCTCCGGGTGGGGCTCGCCCCCGTGCTCCGGCGGATCCAGCAGGTCGACCCTGACGAAGTCGGCGAGGGTGGGTACGCAGACGTCGGCGAGCTCCTGGGCCGTGCGGGTGACGTCGAGGGTGGTGCCGATGCGGACGCTGGCCTCGTTGACGAGTTGCAGTCGCTCCCGGGCGTTGTACTGCTCGGTGAAGTCGTGTGCGGCCAGGCACACCCCCCGCACCCGGCCGTCGGTGTCGGTCAGCGGGGCGATCCGGGCCATCCAGGCGTGCGCGTGGTACTCGCCGCCGGTCTGCATGAACGTCTCCACGTCACGACCGGTTCCGGTGACGAGGACCTCGTGCAGCTGTGACTCGAGGGCTTCGCTCTCCTCCTTGCCGCCGATCTCGGAGAACCTCAGGCCCTGGATGCGGGACTCGGGGAGGCCGATCACGTCGGCCATCGCGTCGTTCACCCCGAAGAGGCGCAGTCGGTCGTCGTAGACCGCCATCGGGCACGGGGACTGCGCCAGCACCGCCGTCGTCAGCGGGTCGTCCGGCGAGCGCGGGCCGCGGGCCTCCAGCGGGGTGACCACCAGCCAGGTGGCAGGGCCGCCGTCCCGCGGCTTCCGGCGGTGGGCGAGCAGCCACACGGAGACGGTGTGGCCGTCGCGGTGGCGCAGATCGAGGCTGCCGTTCCAGCGGTTACCCGTCGGTTCGGCCGGTATGGGCGTGTCCGTGGCCAGCAGCTCGGCGGCGGGCCGCCCCTCGACCTCCTCCGGGGCATGACCCAGTAGACGGCGGGCCCCTTCGCTCCATCGGAGCAGGGTGCCGTTCCCGTCGATGACCGCCCGTGCCGTGGCAGCCTCGTCGAGCGGGTGGACCGGGCTCATCGTCGCCACTCCATTGCGGACACTCACAGTGAACAGGCGCCTCACTCGGGTTCCAGCCTAGTGCGTACGCGCGTTCCGCACCCGGCACACGGGTGGCCCCAGGGGTACATCGGTACGACGGATTCCGGCCGATGTGAAGCGCGGGGCGGAAGTGGGTGCCGCACCCTTGACGGGACAGTGTGTCACTCCGTCAGAATCTGTTTGTTCACGATCAGTTGTGATGACTTATGGGCCCTTGACTAGGGAGAGCCGCCATGTCGGTCACTCGAAGATCGGTATTGATCGCAGGAACCGCCGCACCCGCGGCCGGATCGCTCCTGGGCGCCGCCGACGCCTGGGCGGACTCGCCGGGGCGCGCCGCGGGCCGCCGTCTGGTCGAGCTGCGCGACGGCTGGCGCTTCGCGCTGGTCGACCCGGGTGGGATCACCGACCCCACCGGCGCGTACGACGGCGCCGCGCAGCCCGGATACGACGACTCGGCGTGGCGGGAAGTCTCCGTTCCGCACGACTGGAGCATCGAACAGACCCCTACCACGGAACACGGCACCACCAGTGGCACCGGCTTCTTCCCGGGCGGCCTCGGCTGGTACCGCACCACCTTCACGCTGCCGCCCGCCCTCGCCGGCCGGCGCATCTCCGTGGAGTTCGACGGCGTCTACATGGACTCGCACGTCTACTGCAACGGCGAGGAGGTCGGACACCACCCCTACGGGTACACGGGGTTCGCCTTCGACCTCACCGGTCTGCTGCACACGGACGGCGCCACCGAGAACGTCATCGCGGTGAAGGTGCAGAACCAACTGCCCAGCAGCCGCTGGTACTCGGGCAGCGGCATCTACCGCGAGGCCCGGCTCGTGGTCACCGAACCGGTGCACGTCCAGCGCTGGGGCACGTATGTCACCACGCCGGACATCACGGCGGAGCGGGCGGTCGTACGGGTGCGGACGACCGTCGTCAACGAGTCCGATGCCGCCGCCGAGGTCCAGGTGATCTCGCGGATCGTCGACCCCGACGGCCGTACGGCGGCCCGTACGTCCACCATGGTCGCGGTCGCCGACCGAGCCGACGAGACCCACGAACTCACCGTCGCCAGGCCCCGGTTGTGGGACTTCGCGACTCCGGGCCACCGCTACACCCTGGAGACCGAACTGCGGGTCGGCGGCGCGAGGGTCGACACCTGCCGCACTCCCTTCGGCATCCGCACCTTCCGCTTCGACCCGGACGAGGGCTTCCACCTCAACGGCGTCCACGCCAAGATCAAGGGCGTCGACCTGCACCACGACCAGGGCGCGCTGGGCGCCGCGATCAGCGTCGACGCCGTACGCCGGCAGATGACCATCATGAAGTCGATGGGCGTCAACGCCTTCCGCACCTCGCACAACCCGCCCTCGCCGCAGATGATCCAGGTCTGCGAGGAGCTGGGCATCGTGATGATGGTGGAGGCGTTCGACTGCTGGCGGACCGGCAAGACGAGGTACGACTACGGCCGGTTCTTCGACGAGTGGTGCGAGAAGGACGCCACCGAGATGGTCCTCGCGGCCCGCAACTCGCCCGCCGTGGTCCTGTGGTCCATCGGCAACGAGATCCCCGACTCCACCTCCACCCCGGGCCTCGCCATGGCGGACAGGATCATCGCCGCGATCAAGGCGGCGGACGACACCAGGCCGCTGGTCATCGGCTCGGACAAATACCGCCGCGTGCCCACGAAGGGCTCCGCTGCCGACCTCATGCTCGCCAAACTGGACGGGCTCGGTCTGAACTACAACACCGCCCAGTCGGTGGACGCCCTGCACGCCGCCTATCCGCACCTCTTCCTCTTCGAGTCGGAGTCGTCGTCCGAGACCTCGACCCGCTCCACCTATCAGGAGCCGGAGCACCTCAACACCGGCGAGAACCACACCCCGGGCCGACGCGCGGTCTCCTCGTACGACAACAACCTCGCGTCCTGGACGATGAGCGGCGAGTACGGGCACAAGAAGGACCGGGACCGCAAGTGGTTCGCGGGGGAGTTCCTGTGGTCGGGCATCGACTACATCGGGGAGCCCACGCCGTACGACGTGTTCCCGGTGAAGGCGTCCTTCTTCGGCGCCGTCGACACCGCGGGCTTCCCCAAGGACATGTACCACCTGTTCAGGAGCCAGTGGGTGAGCGAGCCCATGGTCCATCTGGTGCCCATGACCTGGAACCACGAGGCCGGCGACACGGTCGAGGTCTGGGCGTACGCGAACGTCGACACCGTCGAGCTCTTCCTCAACGGGAAGTCCCTCGGCACCAGGAGGTTCGACACCAAGACGACCACCGACGGCCGTACCTATCTGGAGACCACCGAGTCGACCGGCGACGACAAGACGTTCACCTCGGGCCCCTACCCGGGCAGTTACACCAGCCCGAACGGCAGCGCGGGCAAGCTCCACCTCACCTGGGAAGTGCCCTACGCGCCGGGTGAGTTGAAGGCGGTGGCCCGCCGCGGCGGCCGTACGGTCGCCACGGACGTCCTGCGCACCGCCGGGGCGCCGCACGCGATACGCCTCACGCCGGACCGCACGTCGCTCGCCGCCGACGGCCGTTCCCTGCTCTTCGTGACGGCCGAGGTCGTCGACGCCCGTGGTGTGGTCGTGCCCGACGCGGAGCACCTGATCGGCTTCGACATCGGCGGCGGCTCGCTCGCCGGGCTCGACAACGGCCGGGAGGAGAGCGCCGAGCGCTATCAGGCGAGCACCCGAACGGCCTTCCACGGCAAGGCACTCGCGATCGTACGATCCGGCACGCGGCCGGGCTCGCTCAGGGTGACGGCACGCTCCGAGGGAGTGCGGGGCGCCACCCTCACCGTACGCACCACCTCGGCACGCGCGAAGGCGACCACCCCGCCCGCGGTCTTCCGGCCGGACCCGGGTCCCGGCGCCCCGAACGAGCCACTCGCGGACGCCAGTTACTCCGGCCGCCCGGACACCCTGCCCGCCGCCATGCTCGACGGCGACGCGGCGACGGGGTGGTCCAACGCCTTCTACAAGTCGGCGACGGCCCTGCTGCCCGCCTTCAGCGGGGCCCGTCCCGAGGACTGGGTCTCGGTCGCCTGGGCCCGTCCCCGCGCGGTCGACCGCGTCGAGGTCTCCTTCACCGTCGACGCGACGCACACACGGCCCGCGTCGGTCGAGGTCGCGGTGTGGGACGGCGGGCGGTACGTGCCGGTGAAGGGAACGGCCGTCGACTGGGCCACCGCGTCCGACGCGCCGACCGTGATCACCTTCGACGGGGTGCGCGGCTCACGGCTGCGGCTCCTCATGGCGAGCGGGCACCCGGGCGCCGTCGAGGGCGGGCTGCGGATCAGCCGTCTGGAGGTCCCGGTGGTCTGACCGGTCCCGGTGCTCGTGCTCGGTCAGCGTGTGGAGTTCGGCCGGGCCGAGCGGGCGGTGCACCTCGACGTACTCGCCGTGCGGCAGGCGTTTGACGACGCCGGTCGCACGGCCGTGCGCCACCAGCTCCCGGTCCCGCAGCTGCAGCCCCAGGCAGATGCGCCGGGTGACCACGAAGACAACGGCCGGGACGACGAACAGGGAGATCCGCACGGCCCAGGTGACGGTGTTGATCGACAGATGGAAGCGCGTCGCCACGATGTCGTTGCCGCCGCCCGCGAGCAGGATCAGATACAGGCTGATCCAGGCCGCTCCGATCGACGTACGGACCGGCCGGTTGCGCGGGCGGTCGAGGAGATGGTGCTCACGCCGGTCTCCCGTGACCCACGACTCGATGAACGGGTACACGCCGATGGCGACCAGAAGCAGCGGGAAGACGACGATGGGGATCAGCACACCGAGCACGAGCGTGTGCCCGGCCACGCTGATCTCCCAGCCCGGCATGACGCGCACCAGGCCCTCGGCGAAGCCCAGGTACCAGTCCGGTTGGGCGCCCGTCGACACCTGGTCGGCCCGGTAAGGACCGTACGACCAGACCGGGTTGATGGTCGCCACCGCCGAGATCAGCGCGAGGACACCGAACACCAGGAAGAAGAAGCCGCCCGCCTTCGCCAGGTAGACCGGCAGGAACGGGGTGCCCACGACGTTGCGTTCGGTCTTCCCCGGGCCCGCGAACTGGGTGTGCTTGTGGTACACGACGAGGATCAGATGGGCGACGACAAGTGCCGCCATGATCCCCGGAATCAGCAGGATGTGCAGCGAGTAGAAGCGCGCCACGATGTCGTGGCCGGGGAACTCCCCGCCGAACAGGAAGAACGACAGATATGTGCCGACCACCGGCACCGACAGGATCGCCCCGTCCACGAACCTGAGCCCCGTCCCGGACAGCAGGTCGTCGGGCAGCGAGTAGCCGAAGAGGCCCTCGAACAGACCGAGGAGCAGCAGTGTCCAGCCGAACACCCAGTTCACCTCGCGAGGCCTGCGGAACGAGCCCGTGAAGAAATGCCGCATCATGTGCGTCAGCATCGCGGCGAGGAAGACCAGCGCGGCCCAGTGGTGCAGCTGCCGGACCAGCAGTCCGCCGCGCACGTCGAAGCTGATGTGGAGCGTCGAGGCGTACGCCTCCGACATCCGTATGCCGTTCAGGGGGACGTAACCGCCGTGGTACGTCACCTCGTTCATGGAGGGGTGGAAGAACAGGGTCAGGTACACCCCGGTGAGGATCAGCACGACGAAGCTGTAGAGGCAGATCTCGCCGAGGAGGAAGGACCAGTGGTCCGGGAAGACCTTGCGCAGATAGCGCCTGCCGAGGGCGTACACACCGAGCCGGCCGTCGAACCAGTCGGCGACGCGCTCACCGGAGGACGCCTTCGCGGGCCGGTGGTCCGTGGCGGTCATGCGCGCTCCCCTTCCACGACCCCGGTCTCCCGGTCCTCGTCGTCGCGCCGCACATGCGCGAGCTTCTCGGGATTGGTGACGATGTAGACGCCCGACACCTGCTCGCCGTCCGCGGTGAGGTCCATGACCATGACCGCGTACGGCGACTCGCCCTCGAAGAGCACGGCGGAGTCGTCGCCGTTGACACGCCGGTAGCGCAGGTCGAAGCCGGTACCGCGCCGGGTCGCGTAACCGGCGAACAGCCGCGCCGCCTTGTCCCGGCCGTGCACCGGACGCAGCCCGCCCGAGGCCTTCCCGCCGCCGTCCGTCCACACCGTGACGTCCGGTGCAAGGATCTCCATCAGCGCCGCGATGTCCCCGCCGAGCGCGGCCTCGACGAAGCGCTCGGTCGCCTGCCGGCGGACGCGCGGATGGGCCTGGTAGCGCGGCCGACGGGCGTGCACGTGTTCCCGCGCGCGGTGCGCGAGCTGGCGTACCGCCGCGGGGCTGCGGTCGATGACCTCCGCGATCTCGGTGTGCGCGTAGCCGAACACCTCGTTGAGGACGAAGACCGCGCGCTCCAGCGGGGTGAGGGACTCCAGGACCACGAGCATCGCCAGCGACACCGACTCCGAGCGCAGGGCCCGGTCGTCGGCCGAGTCCTCGGGGGCGGGCTCGTCGAGCAGCGGCTCCGGCAGCCAGGGGCCCACATACGTCTCACGGCGGCGGGTGATCGCGGCGCGCCGCGCGAGCGCGTGGTTCACGGCGATGCGTACGAGATAAGCGCGCGGGTTGGTGATGCCCTCCAGCGGGGTGCGGTGGGCGCGGCCCGTCCAGGACAGCCAGGTCTCCTGGAGGACGTCGTCGGTGTCGGCGACGCTGCCGAGGATGTTGTAGACGATCGCGAAGAGCAGCTCGCGGTGGTCGACGAACACCTGCGTCGCGCCGTCGGCCGTCCCGGTCGCGGGGCTTTCGGACATGCCTTGCCTCCCTTGGTGCGCTCGCTATTGCGAGGGGAGAAGCGGGCCCGAATGTGACGTCCGGAGGGCGAAATGTGACGTACATCTCACGGGGGCTGCCGGGCGTCACACCGGTCGAAGACCGCGCCCTCTTGAACGCGAGTCCGATGCCTCGACACAAGGAGACAGACACCGTGTTCAAGAAGTGGCACGACAAGTGGCACGGCAACCCATGGGCGATCCTCATCACGCTCTCCCTGGGCTTCTTCATGACCCTGCTCGACCTGACGATCGTGAACATCGCGATCCCCGACATGGGCCAGGACCTCGACGCCTCCCTCGACGAGATCCTGTGGGTCGTCAACGCCTACACCCTCGCCCTGGCCGTCCTGATGATCACCGCGGGCCGCCTCGGCGACCTGCGCGGCAAACGCAACCTGTTCCTCGCGGGCGTCGCCCTGTTCACCCTCGCCAGCCTCGCCTGCGGCCTCGCGCGGAATCCGGCGCAGCTGATCGCGTTCCGCGCGGTCCAGGGCCTGGGCGCGGCGCTGCTCATGCCGCAGACCCTGTCGATCATCGCGGAGGTGTTCCCGGCCGACCGGCGGGGCGCCGCGATGGGCGTCTGGGGCGTGGTCGCGGGCGTCTCCGGCGCCCTCGGCCCGATCATCGGCGGCGCGCTGATCACCCACCTCGACTGGCGGTGGATCTTCTTCGTGAACCTGCCGCTCGGGGTCGTGGTGCTGGGCCTCGCCGCGGCGGTCATCCCCGGTTCACGGCGCACCGTACGCCACCGCTTCGACACCCTGGGCGTGCTGCTCGCCTCGGGAACCCTGTTCTGCCTGGCCTTCGGCCTGACCGAGGGGCAGCGCTACGACTGGAACGCCTGGATCTGGTCGCTGTTCGGCGCGGCGGCACTCCTCTTCGCCGCCTTCCTCGGCCATGAGCGCGGCCAGCAGGGCGACGACCCGCTCGTGCCGTTCTCGCTCTTCAAGGACCGCAACTTCACCCTCATCAACTTCGTGGGCGTCACCGTGTCCTTCGGCGTGGTCGGGATGTTCCTGCCGCTGACGATCTACCTGCAGTCCGTACTGGGCTACAGCGCGCTCAAGTCCGGGCTCGTGCTGCTGCCCCTCGCGCTCGGCTCGTTCGTGACGGCCGGGCCCGCCGGAGTCCTCGCGGACAAGATCGGCGGCAAGTTCATCCTGATGACCGGGCTGCTCGCCTGGACGGCTGCCCTGGTGTGGATCGTGGCCGCGGCGGACGTCGGGTCGAGCTGGACGGCGGTCGCCTTCCCCCTCTTCCTCGCTGGTCTGGGCGCGGGCTGCACCTTCGCGCCGATGGCCACGGAGGTCATGCGCAACGTACCGGCGAAGCTCTCCGGAGCGGCGTCCGGCGTCAACAACGCGCTGCGCCAGGTCGGTTCGGTGCTCGCGGGCGCCGTCGTCGGCGCCGTGCTCCAGACCCGGCTCGCCTCCTCGCTCACCGACCAGGCCCGACAGCGCGCCGGACAACTGCCCGCCGCGTACCGCGAGGGCTTCGTCGGCGGCTTCTCCCAGGCGGGGACCGATGTGAACGCGCGCCAGGCGGCACGGCTGCCGGAGGGCCTACCGCACGACATCGCGGAGCGCATGCGCGCCCTGGGCGCCCAGGTCTTCGGCCACGGCTTCGTGCACGCCATGGGTCCCGCCGTCCTGGTCTCGGCCGCCGTCCTGCTGACCGGCGCGCTCACCTGCCTCGCCGTACGCCGTCACCGCGGCCCGTCGGCCAACCCGCACGCCCTGCCCGTCTACGAACCCGAACTGGAGGAAGCGACCTCATGACCACCGAAGCCGCGGCCGGCACGGTCGACCTCACCGTCATGTACGCAGCCCACGACGCCTTCCGCCGCGACCTGGAACGCCTCGGCGACGCGGCGGCCGACGGCACCGCCTTCACCCCCCAGGTCCGCGCGGGCTGGGACAACTTCAGGCATCAGCTGCACATCCACCACACCGCCGAGGACAGCGACCTGTGGCCGCGCGTGGAGCGCAAGGTCGCGGGCCGTCCCCGGGACGTCGCGCTCCTCGCCGAGATGGAGGCGGAGCACGCCCTCCTCGACCCGCGGCTCACCGCCGTCGACGCGGCCCTGAAGAACCGGTCGGCCGAACTCCCCGCCCTGGTCCGCACGTTGGCATCGACCCTCGACGACCACCTCGCCCACGAGGAGGAGAGTGCTCTGCCGCTCATCCGGGAGGTACTGACGCCCGCGGACTGGGGCGCGTTCACCGGCCGTATCCGTAAGACGCAGGGCGTGCGCGGGGCCGCGCTCTTCGTACCGTGGATCGTCGACGGAGCGCCGCCCGCCGACCGCGCCCGGTTCCTCGGCGCACTGCCGCCGCCCGTACGCGTCCTCAACAAGCTGTTCTGGGAGGCGGGCTACCGCAGGCGCGGGCTGTGGGGGGCCTGAGAGCGCGGAAGCGCCCAGGCGGGGTTCCGCTCCATCCGGCTGTCCGGAGCGGGGCCGCCGCCGAGCGCCCGTACGCGGCCTCGCTGCGGCTCGCGGTACCGCTGCGCATACCTCTTGAGCAGGTGATATTTACGAGTAAGTACCATCGCGGTACCGTGGCGGCATGCCAGCCTTGAATGTGGAGTTCAGTGACCGTGAACTCGAGGACCTCCGGCAGATCGCCAAAGAGCGCGGTACGTCGATGAAGGCCCTGGTGCGCGAGGCGGCCGCGGCCGACATCGTGCGGCACCGGGCGCTGAAGGAGGGCGCGGAGGTGTTCCGCCGCTTCTTCACGGCGCACGCCGACGAGTTCGCGGCCGCCTTCCCCGAGGACGAACCTCCCGGCAGGGGTGAGGGACGGGCCGCCTGAGCGATGGCTCCCGTCATCCATATCGACGTGCCGTGGCTGTTGCAGCGCCACGAAGAGGTGCTGCCCGACCAGCCCACGGTCAACGACTTCTCGGCCCTGGTCGCCGCCGTGGCCCGGCACCGTGTCGACCCGCCCCGCCTCGGAGTCGACTCCGACCCGGCCTGGCGCGCCGCCGCTCTTCTGCACACCCTGGCCCTGCTGAAGCCGCTACCGGCCGCCAACGCCCGTTTCGCCTGTTCGGCGGCGGTGGCGTACATGTTCGTCAGCGGTGTCGGGATCGACCCGCCCTACGGGGCGCTGGTCGACCTCGCCCGGGATCTGATCTCCGGCAAGACCGACGTCTACGGCGCGGCCGACCGGCTGCGCTCCTGGCAGATCTGATACCTGCCGCGCGGCCCCCCTTGCCGCCCCCGAGGCCGCCGGCCGAGGGCGGGAGGATCGGGGCCGGCGGCCGGTTTCGCGCGGGAGAGCCGCCGTCCTGCGCGGGGCCTCCGAGAAGGGCCGGGTTCCAGTGGACTACGGAGCTCCGTGCGCCGGCAGCGTGCGACGGGCTCCGGCGCGAGCGCGCGGTTCACACGGGGCGCGTGAGGTCCCATGGCGTATGAACGTGGTGCCGCGGTGAGGCGCGTGAACGTGGAGCGAGAAATTTCGAAAGCCGGTGCGAGCGACGCGAGTTGGCGCAGTTACTGACTATCTTTCAATATACGGATGTTGCCCAAGTGCCTTGTTGGTCATGAGCGTGTTGTGCGAGGGTGAACTTACCGCGCGGGTCAATGGCCGGGTATGAAATCGGTGTTCAGTATTCCGGGCCGGCGGCCATTTTCCCGGCGCTCCGTCAAAAAGGTGTGCACCAGGCAGGGGCTCCCTTTTCGACGACCAAGGAAATTCTGTGCACCACCTTGCACCGTGGAAGGAACCCGCTCTGTGCCCACCCCCCACCCCCCTCGCCCGTCCTATCCTCCCGGCGGTGCTCCCGGGGAGTCCGACGAAAGCCTCGCCGCGCGGCTGAGCGGCCGGACGGAGGGCGAGGCCACGCAGTCCGTCGCCCTGCTGATGGCGCGGCACTGGCAGCCGACGTACGACTACGCGGCCATCTGCCTCGCCTCTTCCTCGGACGTCGTCTCGATGGTCGCCGCGACCTCCTTCCACTACGCCCTCGACTGCCTGATACGCGGCGAGTCCGGAGCGGCCCTGCGGCCCCGGCTCCTCGTGACCGTGCGGGACACCGTCAACGAGTGGTCCGGCGAGGACCGGATATCCGGCGTTCTGCCGGATTTGAGGAAACCCGCCGGGGGGCGGGGTATGCGGGCGGCGCAGTCCATGACCGCCGAAAATCGGAAGCTCGCCGAGCGCTCTTTCCATGCCTTGCCGCCCCTCGCCCAGTGCCTGCTGTGGCACACCGAGGTCGAGGCCGAGGACATTTCCGTACCGGCCGGTCTGTCGGGCCTGGACGTCGACACCGCGTCGGCGGCCCTGGAGCAGGCTCGTGAGCAATTCCGCCAGGGATGTGTGCGCGCCCACCGGGAACTCGCGCCGAGCAAGGAATGCGGCTTCTACAACCGGCTGCTCGACGTCCCGATTCGTCGTGGGGGCGCCTTGCTGCCGGATGTCCGACAGCATCTGGGGGAGTGCCGCCACTGTCGGCACGCGGCCGAGCAACTCGGTCATTTCGAGGGCGGCTTGGGGATTCTGCTGGCCGAAGCGGTGCTCGGTTGGGGCGCGCGACGCTACCTCGACGCGCGCCCGGGGCGTGTGCGGCAAGCGGCGCGCCCCGAGCAGGGGGCCGCGTTCGGTGGCGGACGGGCGGGCGCCGGCGGAGGCGTGGGTACCGGCGGGCGCGTGGGCACCGGCGGGCGTCCCGGGACCGGTGGGCGTCCTGGGAGTGCCGGCCGGCATCGTCTGCTGGCACAGTTTCCGGCGCCCGGGCGGCTGGCCCAGATCGCCCAGAAGCACTCGAAGGTCCTGCTCACAGGGGCGGGCACGGCCTCGGCGGTGCTGCTCGTGAGCGTGCTCACCATCAGCCTGTGGTCCCACGGCGACGGGGGCGCCGACCCGACCGCCTCCACGGGGGTCGGCAGCAGCCACACCGTCTCGCCCAGCCCGGACGCTCCGGACCCCTCCGCCGGCTCCTCGCCGCCGACCTCGGCGGGACTGCCGACCAGCACCGAGCAGACCCGGCTGCGCAACCTCGCCGCCGATCTCTGTCTCGACATCCGGGGCGGCAAGGCCGAGGTCGGTGCCGAGGCCGAGCTGGCCGTCTGCTCGTCCGCCTGGACCCAGCAGTGGTCGTACGAGAGCGACGGCCTGCTGCGCAGCGTCGCCGACCCCGCGCTGTGCCTGGACTCGCACGCCGACGACGGTGTCGTCGCCCTGGACCACTGCGTCGCGGAGAGCGCCGCGCGGGGCGGCGACGTGCGCTACGACCTCACCGTGCGGGGCGAGTTGCTGTCCCGCTCGCGCGAGGGACTCGCGGTCACGCCCAGTTCCACCGATCCGAACGCCGACATCGTGGTCAAGGACCGGGACGGCTCCGACGCGCAGCGGTGGCGGACCGACTCCGCCTCGGCCGACCCCGGGTCGCTGTCGATCGCGGGGACGGCGAGCGCCTCGACCCGGCCGGTCAGCAAGCCGCCGTCCCCGGAGAATACGGCCGATGAGCCGAGCGCGTCGCCCAGCGAGCCGCCGACGGACGGCCGGGCCGATTCGTCGGCGACCCCTTCGGAGTCCTCCGCCGAGCCCCGTTCCGTGACCGTCGACGACCGCACGAGCGCCCAGCCCGCGCTGCCGCTGACCGCTCAACTCTCCTCCCTGACAGAGGGGTTGGGCCTGTAACGGGCGCGCCGGGCGACAGGACCTAGGACACCACGTCCCGGGGCGGCTTGCCCGCCACGAAGTCGGCGGCGTTCTGGACCGCCGCCAGCGCGATCCGTACGAGCGTCTCGCGCGTGACGCCCGCGACATGCGGCGACAACACCACGTTCGGGGACTTGAGCAACCGCAGGGCCGCGGTGGGCGGTTCGGGGTCGAAGACGTCGATGCCCGCCCCGGCCAGGGTGCCCGCCTCGAGCGCGTCCGCGAGGGCGTCCTGGTCGATCAGGGCGCCCCGCGAGGTGTTGACCACGAACGCGGTCGGCTTGAGGAGCGCGAGCCGCTCGGCGTTCAGCAGATGCCGGGTCTCCTCGGTGAGCGGGGCGTGCAGCGTGACGTAGTCCGACGTGCGCAGCAGTTCGTCGAGTTCGACATGACGGGCGCCGCCGAGCCGTGCCTCGGCCTCCGCGCCGACGGACTGCGGACCGGCGTACACGATGCTCATGTCGAACGCGACCGCGCGCCGGGCGACCTCCTCGCCGATGTGGCCGAGCCCGACGATGCCGAGGGTCTTGCCGGACAGTTCGGTGATGGACCGCTGCAGCCTCGGCAGCGCCCAGTCGGCGTCGACGAGCGCGGTGTGCGCCGGGACCAGCTGCTTGGCGAGGGCCAGCATGAGGGCGAAGGTCTGCTCGGCCACGTTCTGCTTCTCGGCGCCGCTGGAGCCGATGTTGCACACCGGCACCCCCTTGGCGCGGGCGGCGTCCAGATCGACGTAGTCGAAACCGTGGCTCGCGCACTGGACCAGTTCCAAGTCCGGTGCGGCGGCGAGGTGTTCGGCGGTCACCGGGCTGAGACCCGTGATGATGACATGGGCCTCGCGCAGCGCGGCCGGGTCCTCGTCGGTCGTCTCCACGACGGTGACCTTGGCCTCGCCGGGGAAGACGGTGGCGAGCGCGGCACCGGCGGTGCGACCGCCGACGTGGGCCGAGACCACGGCCAGAACGTTCTTCGCCACCGCGGTGACCGTCGTGTCGGGCGTGTCGGGCGTGTGGGTCGTGCTCATGCGGATTCCTCGATCAGGTCGTCGGGGCCGAGGGTGGTGGGGCGGGCGTGCCCGGACAGGGCGAGGGTGAGGTCGAACTCGGCGAGCAGACAGCGGACGACGTGTTCGACGCCCGCCTGTCCGTCCAGACCCAGCCCATAGGCGTACGGGCGTCCGAGGAGAACGGCCTGCGCGCCGAGCGCGAGCGCCTTGAAGACGTCGTCGCCGGTGCGGATGCCGCTGTCGAAGAGGACGGTCAGCCGTTCGCCGACCGCCTCGACCACCCGTGGCAGCGCGTCGGCCGCCGCCACCGACCCCGCCACCTGCCGGCCGCCGTGGTTGGAGACGACCACGCCGTCCATCCCGGCGTCGGCGGCGCGTCGGGCGTCGTCCGGGTGCAGGATGCCCTTGAGGACGATCGGCCCGTCCCAGTTCTCCCGCAGGAACGCGAGATCGGGCCAGGTCTTGCCCGGGTCCGCGAACATGCCGACGAAGTGCAGCACGGCCGCGTTCGGGTCCTCGTGCACCGGCTTGGCCAGACCCGCCTGGAACGCCGGGTCGGAGAAGTAGTTCGCCGTGCCCACACCGTGCAGGAACGGCAGATACGCCTGGTCGAGGTCGCGCGGACGCCAGGCCAGCAGCGGGGTGTCGAGAGTGACGAACAGCGCGGTGAACCCGGCCGCCTTCGCCCGGTCCAGGAAGGACTGGGTGACCTCGCGGTCCTTCGCCCAGTACAGCTGGAACCAGCGCTCCGCCCCGCCCATCGCCTCCGCGACCTGCTCCATGGGCGTGCTGGAGGCCGAGGACAGGATGTACGGGACGCCCTGCGCCGCGGCGGCCCGCGCGGCGGCGGACTCCGCGTCCGGATGCATGATCGACAGCACGCCCACGGGCGCGAGCGCCAGCGGCGCGGGCAGGGCGTGACCCAACACCTCGACGGACAGATCGCGTTCGTGCACGTCGCGCAGCATGCGCGGCACGATCCGGCGCCGGTCGAGGGCGGCCCGGTTGGCCCGGGCGGTGCTCCCGTTGCCCGCGCTGCCCGCCACGTAGCCGACCGGACCGGGCCCGAGTCGCTGCTCGGTGAGCTCCTCCAGCCGGGTCAGATCGGTGGGCAGCCGCGGTACGGCGCCCGTCATTCCGTTCAGATAGATCTCGTACTGGAAGTCGGCCCAATGCTTAGCCATCCGTACGTCCCGCCTCTCGTCCCTGAGACCGCGCTGTACGTCGTCGATCCTGGCGAAGGTGACAAGGGGCGTCCACCGTGGTGCGCACATCGCGCGGCTGGGATCATCACCCTGTGACAAGTCTGCCCGTTGCCGCGAGAGAACACGTCCGGCAGGAGATGGTCGCCGATCCGCGCGTCGTGTCGGCGATCGTCTCGGCCGTCCACGAACAGGTCCCGGTGTACACCGCGCTCGACGACAGCCGGCTGCCGGAGGTACGGGCCATCGCGGCCTGGGGCCTGGAGCGGCTTCTCGACCTGTGGGTCACCGACGGCGCCCTCGAACCGTCGGACCTGCGGCGCCTGCGAGGCATCGCGGCGGCCCGCGCGGCGGACGGGCGGCCCGTGCAGGCGGTGCTGCGGGCCTACCGGGTGGCGGCGACCGTCCTCACCGACGAGGTCGCGGCCCGCGCGCCCCGGCTCGCCGCCGCGGACGCCTTCGCTCTCAGCCGGATGCTGCTGACCGCGCTCGACACCCTCTCCGAGGAGATGACCACGGCGTACGCCGCCACCGACGAGGACCTCGCGGCGGACCGTGACCGGGCGCTTCGGCTGCTGCTCGACGACCTGATCGCCGGGCGGCACGCCTCGGGGGGTGCGCTGAGCGACCGCTCGGCCAGGCTGGGGGTCCAACTACCCGACCCCTACTGTCTGTTGGTGGCCGAGCCGGTGGGCGCGGAGCGACCTGACATGGCGCTCGACGTGGCGACGGGGCTGCTCGAGGCGTTGGCCGTTCCGGGCGTTCCGGGGGACGAGGTGGCCTCGTCCGCGACGGTACGTGGCTCCCGTGCCGTTCTGTTGCTGCCGGCTGCGGCTGCCGCCAGGGCGGGGGCGGTGCTGGGCGCGCGGTCCTGGCGAGGCTGTGCGATCACCGGGGAGAGCCTGGACCGGGTCGCCGTGGCGCACCGGCTCGCCGCCGACGCCCTCGACACGGCGCCCGCCCACGCGCACCGGCAGGGGCGTGTCCTCACGGACGCCGACGCCCATGTCCTCGCCCTGCTCGGCGGGCATCCCGCCGCCGCGCCGGACCAGGTCGCCCGCCTCGTTCTCGGGCCGCTCACCGACCCGGGGCAGCGGCATCTCATGGAGGCGCTGACCGCGTACATCGACGCCGGGTCGGCGAACGCCGCCGCGCGGGTGCTTCACCTGCACGCGCAGTCCCTGCGCTACCGCCTGCGGCGCATCCACGCCCTGACGTCCCGTGATCCCCGCGACCCCTGGCAACGCCTCACCCTGGACATCGCCCGCACGATCAGGCCATAACCTCCCCGCCCCCACCACCCCACCCCTTCAACCCCGCCCCCCACGGGGCTGTGCCCCTGGATCCTCACGGGGCTGCGCCCCTGGATCCTCACGGGGCTGCGCCCCTGGATCCTCACGGGGCTGCGCCCCTGGATCCTCACGGGGCTGCGCCCCTGGATTCCCTGCGGGGAGGGGCGCGGGGAACTGCGCGAACGGCCCCCACCGGCCCGCGGCCAAACGAATTCGGGCGGGCCGGTATCCGGGGCGAAGCCCCGCCCGGGGGGCGCGGGGAACTGCGCGACCAGCCTCCACCCCCCACCTCCCGGTACCCGACGAACACACCCCCAGGTAGGGACTACCGCGCGCGGGCCGTGATGCGGGCCGTCGCCCGGACCGGGCCCCCGTCGGCCCCGGCGAGGCGCACGGGGAACAGGAACACCTCCGCCGAACACCCCGCGGCCTGCGCGTCCGCGACGCCTCCGAGCCCGGTCAGGTTCTCGGCGATCACACCCCCCGCTCCGCACAGCACACGGTGGGAGGGCAGATCCACGGGACCGGTCGGATCGACGCTCAGCGCGTCGATCCCGACGGTGAGGACCCCCGTCGCGACCACGGCCTCCGCCGCCTCGGGCGTCAGCCAGGGATGGGCGAGGTAGTCCTCGGTTCCCCAGTACCGCGACCACCCGGTGGCCAGCAGCAGGATCGACCCGGGCCGCAGCAGACCGAGGGCAGGGGCGAGCAGGTCAGGAGTGATCGGCGCCCGCGCAGGCAACCCACGGACGTCGGCGACGACCGCCGGCCCCGCGAACCGCTCCAGCGGCAGATCGTCCAACGTGGGCCACGCCTCGTCCACGTGGTACGGCGCGTCGACATGCGTACCGGACTGCGACCCCATGTGCAGCCGAAGGACGTTCACTCCGTGCTCGGCGACCCGCAACGCCCTGGAGACCTCCACCTCCGGGTCACCGGGATAGACGGGCATCCCGGTGACCACGGGCACGGACAGGTCGAGCCAGCTCTCCATCAGTTCTCCACCAGCCAGTTCTCCATGAACCAGATCTCCATGAACCAGTTCTCCATCAGCTCGCCGACCAGTTCTCCGTCGGCGCATCAACTGCCGTCGACGGCGAGAACCGCGGGCGTGCCCTCGCTCTCCGCCCCGGGACCGGTGATCGGCGGCACCGGCACGTCGACGGTACGGGCCAGCCGCGGGCCCTCGGGCCCGTACACCGCCCGCGGCTCGGGGAACAGTCGCAGCATCGCCAGATACAGCACGGCGGCGACGGCCAGCGACAGCGGCAGGCTGATGTCGATGCCGTTCGCGAGGTCACCCAGCGGTCCGACGAACTGGCCGGGGATGTTGGTGAACAGCACACCGACCACCGCGGCCACCCACCAGGCCGTCATGCCCCGCCAGTTCCAGCCGTGTGTGAACCAGTAACGGCCGCCGCGCTGACGGCGGTTGAAGACCTGGAGCGCGTCCGGGTCGTACCAACCGCGCCGGGTGTAGAACCCGAGGATCATCACGACCATCCAGGGCGTGGTGCAGGTGATGATCATCGTCGCGAACGTCGAGATGGACTGCACCAGGTCGAAGCCGAAGCGGCCGATGAAGATGAACGCGATCGACAGGACGCCGACCAGGATCGTCGCCTGGACCCGGGACAGCCGCGGGAACACCGACGAGAAGTCGAGCCCGGTGCCGTACAGCGACGTCGTGCCGGTCGACATGCCGCCGATCAGGGCGAGCAGACACACCGGCAAGAAGAACCAGCTCGGCGAGATGGCCAGCAGGCCGCCGACGAAGTCGGGGGCCGCCGGGTCGACGTACTTCGGGGCCTTGGTCGCGATGATGCTCGCGGTCGCGAGCCCGAACACGAACGGCAGCAGGGTGGCGATCTGGGACAGGAACGCGGCACCGACGACCTTGCGGCGCGGCGCGTTCGCCGGGATGTAACGCGACCAGTCGCCGAGGAACGCGCCGAAGGACACCGGGTTCGACAGCACGATCAGCGCCGAGCCGATGAAGGAGGGCCAGAACAGCGCCTGCGTAGCGGAGTCGGCCGAGGCCGTGAAGACTCCGGCGTACGAGGGATCGAAGTCACCGGCGAAGGCGATCGCGCCGAGCAGGAACAGCACGGTCGCCGAGGTCACCGCGATCTTGTTGACGAACAGCATGAACCGGAACCCGTACACGCACACCGCGAGCACCAGGCAGCCGAAGAGCGCGTACGCGACCACGTACGACAGATTGCTGCGCTCCAGGCCGAACAGCCGGTGCGCGCCGCCGACCAGGGCGTCGCCGGAGCTCCACACCGAGATCGAGAAGAACGCCACGGCCGTGAGCAGCGACAGGAACGAGCCGACGACCCGGCCGTGCACTCCGAGGTGCGCGGAGGAGGCGACCGCGTTGTTGGTGCCGTTGACCGGGCCGAACATCGCCATCGGGCACAGGATCAGCGCCCCGATGACGACTCCGAGGAGGGTGGCCGCGAGCCCCTGCCAGAAGGAGAGGCCGAAGAGGATGGGGAAGGCCCCGAGGACGCAGGTGGAGAAGGTGTTCGCACCGCCGAAGGCGACTCTGAACAGGTCGAGCGGCGACGCGGTGCGGTCCGCGTCGGGGATGCGCTCGACGCCGTAGGTCTCCACCTCGGTGAGAGACGGCGACGGCGTGGCGGGGGAGTTCTCGGACAAGGGTGCTCCAGCGAAGTGCCTGTGCCCGGAAGTGGGCGGTGGAGCGCGTGGTGGCGCGAGGGGAGGACGGCCCCGTGGTCGCCGCGAGGGTGTGCGGCGGCGGATGCCGTCCTTGGCAGGTCTGCCGACGCTAAGGCTGGGCCGGAGACCTGCGCCAGCAGGCAAAACATCCATCTTCCGTGCCCGGGGTGGAGCATTCGTCCAGTCCAGCGTTGGTTTGTGGCGGGAGGTGCCGGGCGGTGGCTCAGCGCTCCGGGCCGGGCTCCGGTGTGGCGCGCCAGCCGTGCCAGCGGTGGACGGTGACGGCGATCACCGGGCCGTCCGGCGGCCGCTGCCGGTACTGCGCGTACTTCTCGCGCAGCAGGTCGATCGCCGCCGTGTACTCGTCCTGTGTGCCGGGCGGCAGGACCCGGGCGTCGCCGTCCGCCCGTACCCACCACAGCTGTTCCCAGTCCTCGTCGTAGGCATCGACGAGCAGGCACACGGCGGGGTGGGCGGCGATGTTGCGCAGTCGCCGCAGCCGCCGCGACTTTTTCGGTTTGTGGTCGACCGCGGTGACGATCTCGCCGCCGCGCGCCGCGAAGACGAGGGGCACGAGGTGCGGGCGCCCCTCGGCGTCCACCGTGGCCAGGCGCGCCACCCGTGCCGCCACGAACCGGCGGCGCGCCTCCTCCTCGTCCATGTCCGGCACGGTGAGCTCCGATTCCCCGGCGGCGGGAACGCGGTGGGCTCGCGATCCCCGGCGGCCGGAAGCGTCAGCGGTGGGCGGACACGGCCTCGGCCAGCTCGTCGAGCGTGCGCAGTGTCTCGTCCTCCGGCTGGGTCGGCAGATACAGCAGCACGCGGTCGACGCCGAGTTCCGCGTAGGTGTCGAGTGACTCCCGGTCGTCCCCGCCCGCGTAGACCACGACGGCCGGCCGGTCACCGGCCGTCTTGCGCATCTGTTCGATGCGCGCGCCCAGTTCCTCGGGCGGTACGGCGCTGGGCAGCCACGCCGAACCGTACTCGGCGACGCGGGCGAAGGTGCGCTCGCTGTTGCCCCCGACCCAGATGGGCGGGTGCGGCCGCTGGACCGGCTTGGGCCAGGCGTAGACCGGTGCGAAGTCGACGAAGTCGCCGTGGAACTCGGCCTCGTCCTTCGTCCACAGTTCGATCATGGCGCGAATACGCTCGTCCATCAGCCGGCCGCGGGAGGCCGGATCCGTGCCGTGGTTGCGCATCTCCTCCCGGTTCCAGCCGGCCCCGACACCGAACACGGCACGGCCGCCGGAGATCAGGTCGAGGGAGGCGATCTCCTTCGCGGTGGTGATCGGATCGCGCTGGACCACCAGAGCGATCCCCGTGCCCAGGAGCAGGTCCCGGGTCACGGAGGCAGCGGCGGCGAGCGCCACGAACGGATCGAGCGTGCGGTAGTAGACACGGGGCAGTTCGCCGCCGCCCGGATACGGCGTCTCCCGGCTCACCGGGATGTGCGAGTGCTCGGCCAGCAGCAGTGTGTCGAACCCGCGCTCTTCCAGAGCGGGGCCCAGGGCCCTGGGGCCGATGCCCTCGTCGGTGATGAACGTCGACACTCCGAACTTCATCCGCGACCACCTCGTCTTGTCGGCTGTTGCTGCCAGTGTGACGTGGGAGGTCACTCCTCGTCAGGTGTGGCGTCCCGCGGCGTGGCGTCCGGACCCTGGGCCCGGACCCGCTGCACATGTTCCAGCGAGTCGCGCAGTTCCGTCAGCCAGTCGTCGGCGTGACGCTGGACGAGGCGGACACACCAGGCGAGGGCGTCGCTGCGGCTGCGCGCGACCCCGGCGGCGATGAGGGTGTCGAGGACCTGGCGCTCGGGCTGGCGCAGCCGGGTCATGACGGGCGCGGCGATGTGGGTGAACAGGGCGCGCTCGCCCCCGCACTCCACGCCCCAGGAGACCTTCTTGCCGAACCGGTGCTCGGCTTCCCGGGCCACCGCGACCCGGTCGTCGCGGGTGCGCTCGCGGAATTCCTGGATACGGGCCTGGGCGGCCGCCTCCTTCTCGGCGTCCGAGGCCCCCTCGGCGAGCCCGGGCTCGGGGATACGGCCGACGACGGTGATCTCCTCCCGGTCGACCGTCACCTCCACCAGGCTCTCGAAGAGATCGTCGGGCAGGCGGCCGGCGAACCAGCCGCGCAGCTTCTCGTGCTGCTCTGAAGTAATCATGTAATGACGATTACTCCATTGCGCAGAAGAAGCAAGGGGGTCCGCCGGAGGCTGAACCGGAATGTTTCAGGCCTATTGCAGAGCCGGGGGAATCCGGCCAGGAGGGTGCCCTTGGCGATCAACAACCCCTCAGTTCCGGGGCTTGAACGTTCGAATTTCGTAACTTCACGCCACTGATTCAATACTCAAGGTTACCGAAACGCATGGGGTCGATGTGTGTTTCCGGTCCGGACTCGGCAGACTCGCGCTCGCCGCACCGGCACCCAACCGAGCCGGTACTGCATTCAATCGAGCGGAAGGATGCACACAATGCCGAACACCGCGCGCTGGGCAGCGACTCTCACCCTCACGGCCGCTGCCGTCTGCGGCCCCTTCGGGGGGTCCGCCCTCGCCACCCCGGCCCACGCGACCCAGACGGTCACGAGTCAGGCCCACGCCACGCCGGCCCTCGCCCCCTCAGGGCTCTACGCCCCCTCGGCCCTGGTGCTCACCATGGGCCACGGAGAGACCGCCGCCACCGTCACCCCGGAGCGCGCGGTCACGCTGAACTGCGCCCCGACCCCCTCCGGCACCCACCCCGCCGCCTACGACGCCTGCGGCGAACTCCGGGCGGTGAACGGCGACTTGGACGCCCTGACTCTGAGAGACGGCGCACTGTGTACGCGGCAGTTCGATCCGGTGGTCGTCACCGTCGAGGGCGTCTGGCGCGGCAAGCGCGTCTCGTACGAACGGACCTTCGCCAACGAGTGCGTGAAGAACTCCTACGGGACGAGCTTCTTCACGTTCTGAGAGACCGGGATCGCGCGGCCTTCGTGAGCGTCGAGCGGGGTCAGTAGGTGGGGAGTGCGCGCCCCGAAGCACGGAGTACGACGCGATCTCGCATCGGGGGTCGGTCAGGCGGAGTGGGGCCGCCGGCCGGCCCCCGACATCTGTCTGCCCCGGCTCGGTGCGCTCAACTCGTAGTTGTGTCAGAAGTGTTGACCCCGCATTGGAAACGTTTTAATTTCCCCTCACCCGACAGTCCCAGGTGAGGAGGCGCCGTGGCCGCAGTGTTACGGGATCACGCAGGTACGGAGGCGGTGGACCCTTCGCCCCGCCCTCCGATCGAGGCCCGTCGCGGCTTGAAACGCTTTCAGAAACGTGGCAACAGGGCGCTGTTCCTGCTCATGCTCCCCGGGCTCGCCTACTTCCTGGTGTTCCACTACGGCGCCCTGCTCGGCAACGTCATCGCGTTCAAGGACTACGTGCCGTTCGACGGCGTCTGGGGCAGCCGTTGGGTGGGCCTCGACAACTTCCGGCGCATGTTCGAGGACGGCGAGTTCTGGGACGCGGTCCTCAACACCCTCTGGATCGCGGTCCTGCAGATCGTCTTCTACTTTCCCGTCCCGCTCGCCCTCGCCCTGCTGCTGCACAGCCTCACCCGCAGCAGCATCCGCCGCTTCGTGCAGTCGGTGGCCTACCTGCCGCACTTCATCTCGTGGGTGATCGTCGTCGCCCTGTTCCAGCAGGTCCTGGGCGACACGGGCATGGTGAACAGCTATCTCGGCGACGCCGGCCTGCACACCGTGGACATCATCGGCAATCCCGACGCCTTCAAACCGCTCGTCGTCGCCCAGGTCACCTGGAAGGACGCAGGCTGGGGCACGATCATCTTCCTCGCCGCGCTCTCCCAGGTCGACGAGCAGCAGTACGAGGCCGCGGCCATCGACGGCGCGGGCCCCTGGCGCCGCTTCTGGCACGTCACCCTGCCCGCCATCCGCGCGGTGATCGTGCTGCTGCTCATCATGCGGCTCGGCGACATCCTCTCGGCCGGCTTCGAGCAGATGCTGCTCCAGCGGGATGCCGTCGGCCCGCAGGCCGCCGAGATCATCGACACCTTCGTCTACTACCAGGGCATCGTCGGCGGCGACTACGGATTCGCCGCCGCCGCGGGCCTGTTCAAGGGTGTCGTCGGCGCCCTGCTCGTCTACGCGGCCAACAAGGTCGCCCACCGCCTCGGCGAACAGGGGGTCTACCGGTGAGCACCCATGCCCGGCCCGGCTGGATGGAGAAGCCGAAGCCCGCGACCCAGGCCGCCAAGGCCGTCGCCCTCGCCGCCGTCGTCCTGCTGGTGTGCGTGCCTTTCCTCGTCATCCTCTCCACCTCGCTCGCCTCCCAGCGGGAGGTCGTCGCGAACGGCGGCTGGGTGCTCTGGCCCCAGCACCCCACCCTCAAGGCCTACCGCGACATCCTCGACGGCGGCATCGTCACCCATGCCCTCGGCGTCAGCGCGGGCGTCACCCTCGTCGGCACCCTGCTCAGCCTCGTCTGCACCGTCACCCTCGCCTACGCGCTGTCGCGTCCCGGCGTCTTCGGCGGCAAACCGGTCCTGCTCCTGATCCTGTTCACCTTCCTCTTCCCCCCGGGCATGATCCCCGGCTTCCTGCTGGTCAAGGAGCTGGGCATGCTCGATTCGTACAGCTCGCTGATCCTGCCCGTTCTCGTGAACGTGTTCAACCTCGTCGTCCTGCGCGGCTTCTTCCAGGCGATCCCGGAGGAGCTGTACGAGGCCGCGCGGCTGGACGGGGCGGGAGACTGGCGGGTGCTGTGGTCGGTCGTACTGCCCCTGTCGAAGGCGGCCCTCGCCGTCGTCGGACTGTTCTACGCGGTGGCGTACTGGAACTCCTGGTTCTACGCCTCCCTGTATCTGGAGAGCGACCACTGGCCGCTCCAACAGGTGCTGCGCACCTACGTGGTGGCCGGTTCCGGGCTCACCGACACGACGGGCGGCGAGGGCACGGTCAACGCGCCGCAGACCGTGCAGATGGCGGTCCTGGTGATCGCCACCGTACCGATCCTGCTCGTCTATCCCTTCCTCCAGAAGTACTTCACCAAGGGCGTGCTCACCGGCGCCGTCAAGAGCTGACTCCGTCCACCAGGAAAGGTCGGTTTCCCATGCCCTCCCTGTCCCGGCGCACCCTGCTGCGCTCGATGGCCGTCGGCGGCGCCGCGCTCGCCGCGCCCGGCGCACTGGCCGCCTGCTCGACCAGCTCGGGTGACGGCGACGTCTCCAACGCGGGCAAAAAGCTGGCCCCTTGGCCCGCGTACAAGGCGTTCGCCGGCCCGAAGCCCGACCTCGCTCCCACCGACGCCGGGGTCCAGGCCGGATACACGGCCTACCCCGGCGACCTGGTCACGGCCGTCTCGGGCACACCGGGCGACGGCTCCACCGTCAAGGTCATGTCCGTGACCTTCGGTACGCCGCCCAAGCCGGCCGCCGCGAACCGGTTCTGGGCGGCGGTCGAGAAGGCGCTCGGCGTGAAGATCGAATACACGATCATCTCTCAGACCGACTACCAGAAGAAGATGGCCACGGTGATGGCCGGTGACCCGGGCGAACTGCCCGACATCATCAACGTCTTCTCCGGCTTCGTGCTGCCCCGCGAGGCCCAGTTCGTGCAGCGCAGGGCGGAGGACCTCACCCCGTACCTGTCCGGCGAGGCGATCGCGGACTATCCCAACCTCGCCAACATCCCCACCCACGCCTGGCGCGACATGGGCCGCGTCGGCGGCCGGATCTACGGCATCCCCCTGGAACGCCCGCTGCCGGGCTCCACCCTCTGGCTCAACCAGGCCTTCTTCACCGACGCGGGGTTGAAGGAGGGCTGGACCTCCCAGGACTTCGCCGCCGTCGCCAAGAAGGGAACCAGCGGAAAGAAGTACGCGCTCGGGGCCGCGACCGGCTCGCTGTTCGGCAACGCGGTGCACTCCGCCGCGCACACCGCGCCACAGGGCTGGGCCGTGGACAAGGACGGCACGTTCCACGCGAACTACGGCGACGAACGCTACAAGGCGGCGGTCGCCTATCAGGCACAGCTCCGCAAGAACGGCTCCTACCACCCCGACGCCACCTCCCTCTCCCAGCCGGACCTGAGCACGCTCTTCCTCAACGGCACCGTCGGCTCCATGCAGGACGGATTCGGCGGGTACCTCCCCAAGTACCTCGACTCCAAAGGCCTGTTGACCCCTGCCGCCGCGCTGCCGTACAGCGTGGACGGGACACCCGGCGGGATCGTCGCCGGCCGCCGCTCCTTCGGCTACACCATCCTGAAGAAGGCGAAGAAGGAACGCGTCGAGCTTCTCCTGCGCGTCCTGAACTACCTCGCCGCGCCCTTCGGCAGCAAGGAGTGGGAACTCGTCCACTACGGCGTCGAGGGCACCCACTTCACCCGCGGCACGGACGGCTCGCCCGAGGCCACCAAGCTCGGGGACGTCGAGAACAACACCAACCTGCCGCTGAAGTACCTCGCCGAGGGGCCCCAGGTGCTGTTCGTGCCGGGCATGCCCGAGGCCGTACGCGCCCTGCACGCCTGGCAGGTGAAGGTGGTCCCGGTGGCGATCCGCAACGCGTCCTTCGGGTTGCAGTCCAGCACGTACACAGCCCAGGGCACCACGCTCAGGGCGCTGATGGACGACACCGTCACCGGCGTCATCGCGGGCCGCCTGCCGCTGTCCGAGCTCGACGCGGCCGCGAGGAAATGGCGCGATCGAGGCGGCGACAGAATGGCCGAGGAGTTCTCGAAGGACTACGCCGCCAACACCTGAGGCGGCGGAGCCGGTCGAAGGAGAGACGCGGGGGATGGGGATGGGGAACGGCATGACGTCGAAGGGGCGGGTCACGATCCGCGAGGTGGCCGAGCGGGCCGGGGTGTCCATGGCCACGGTCTCGCGCGTGCTCAGCGGCAACCACCCGGTGCCCGCGTCCACCAGGGCCCGGGTGCTGCGCGCCGCCCGCGACCTCGACTACGTCGCCAACGCGCACGCCCGCGCCCTGGTCGGCGGCGGCCGCAAGATGGTCGCCGTCGTCCTGCGCCAGGTCACCAGCCCCTTCTACGCCCAGGTCGCCGAGGGCGTGGAGGCGGAGGCCGCCGCCCGCGGCTGGCTCTGCCTGGTCGGCACCACGGGCGGTGACCCGGGGCGCGAGCTGGAGTTCGTCCAGCTGATGCGCGAGGAGGGGGCGGGGCTGGTGATCCTGGTCGGCGGAGTCGTCGAGGACGACGCCTACCGCGAGCGCGTCGCGCACTACGCCCAGGCCCTCGCCTCGTCCGGCGCGCGGCTCGTCCTGTGCGGGAGGCCCGCGCCGGATCCCGACATCCCGGCACTCGTCGTCGAGTTCGACAACGAGGCCGGGGCACGCGCGATCACCGGCCACCTGCTCTCGGCCGGCCACCGCAGGATCGTCTTCCTCGGCGGCCTGCCCGGCAACACGGCCCTCGACGCCCGCGTCGCCGGATACCGGGCCGCACTCGCCGAACACGGCCTGGGCCCCGAGGCCGCCCACGTCGTCGACTGCGGCCTGGGCCGGGCGGCGGGCCACCGCGCGATGACGGAACTGCTCAAGGCGGGCGGGGACCTGGGCCCCGGTGACACCGCCACCCCGGACGCCGACACCCTCGACACCGCCACCCCGGGTACCGCCACCCCGGACGCCGGCCCCGCGCGCTTCACCGCGGTCTTCGCCGGGGACGACATGGTCGCCGCCGGAGCCCTGCGGGCCATCGCCGACGCCGGGCTGCGCGTGCCCCAGGACATCTCGGTGGTCGGCTACAACGACATCCCGCTCGCCGAGGACTTCAACCCCCCGCTCACCACCGTCCGCACCCCCGCCGAGGAACTCGGCCGCGCCGCCGTCCGCATCGCCCTGCGCGACCCCGAACACGCAGCGGGCGCCCACCACTTGCTCGGCACCCACATCGTCGTGCGCGACAGCGTCCAGCCGCCCCCGCCGGTCCCCTAGGGCCTGTGCGGAGTTGTGATCTGGGCTCGCGGGGCGTGGCACGCACGCTCGCCGCGTTGCCGTAATGCCCTGGTAGCTCCTCCCCCACTCTCGGCTTCGCTCGAGCCGGGGGACCCCCATCGAGGACATTCCGGCGCCTTGCGATCGCACGCACCACGCCCCGCTCCCTGATCCAGATCACAACTCCACACAGGCCCTAGAAGACGGAGGATCCACCCCCGTATGACCGTCCCGCATGTGTCGCTCACCGCCCCGACACACCTGCCGCCCCCCGACCCCACCACCTCACCGGTCACCGGCTGGACCCGGGCCCACTGGGAGGCGACCGCCGACCGCCTCCTGGACGGTCTGCTCCCTCACGCCTCACCCACCTCGGCCCAGTACCGGCTCCCCGGCCGGGCCAGTCACTCCGGCCCCTGGTCCGACGGCCTCGAGGGCTACGCACGTTCCTTCCTGCTCGCCGCCTTCCGTATCGCGGGCTCGGGCGGCCGGGTGGGGCCCGCGCTGATCGAGCGCTACGCGGCCGGGCTCACCGCCGGGACGGACCCGCACGGCCCGGACCGGTGGCCGCCGATCACCGACCGGGGCCAGCCCATGGTCGAGGCCGCGTCCGTCGCGATCGCCCTGCACGAGACGCGCCCCTGGATCTGGGACCGCCTCGACGACTCCGTACGCGGCCGTGTCGTCGACTGGCTGAGCGGCTTCATCGGCGCGCGGGTCAACGACTCCAACTGGCGGCTCTTCCAGGTCATCACGGAGGAGTTCCTCGCCTCGGTCGGCGCCCCGCACCGCCGGGACGAGATCGACGCCGGGCTGGCGCGGCTGGGGGACTGGTACCGGGGGGAGGGCTGGTACACGGACGGCGACGGCCGCAAGTTCGACTATTACAACGCCTGGGCCCTGCACCTGTACCCGGTGCTGTGGGCGCGCGTCGCCGGATCGCGGGCCGACCCGGAGCTGGTGGCCGAACACCGCGCCCGACTACGCGAATTCCTCGGCGTCCATCAGTACTTCTTCGGCGCGGACGGCGCCCCCGTGCACCAGGGCCGCTCCCTCACCTACCGGTTCGCGACCACCGCCCCCCTGTGGGCGGGCGTCCTCGCCGACGCGACCCCGCTGGCACCGGGCGTGACCCGACGCCTCGCCTCCGGAGCCCTGAGGCACTTCGCCGAACGCGGTGTGCCCGACGAGAAGGGGCTGCTGTCGCTCGGCTGGTACCGCCCCTTTCTCCCGGTCACCCAGCGCTACTCGGGACCCGCCTCCCCGTACTGGGCGAGCAAGGCGTTCCTCGGTCTGCTGCTCCCCGCCGACCACCCCGTGTGGACGGCCCCCGAGGAGCCCGGCCCGGTGGACACGGCCGACTCGTGCGTGGCGCTGCCCGTCCCGGGCTGGCTCCTGCACTCGACGGCCGCCGACGGCGTCGTACGCCTGGTGAACCACGGCAGCGACCGCCTGCCGCCCCCGCCCGCACCGGACGAGGACAGCCCGCACTACACGAGGTTCGCGTACGCCAGCGCGGCGGCGCCCGACACCGAGGGGGCCGGGTTCGGCACCAGGGGCGCCGGGATCGACAACCACCTCGCGCTGGTCGCGGCGGACGGCACGCGGTCCCGGCGCGGCCGGATCCATCCGCTGGGCACGGCCGGGCGCCGCGCCGCCTCCTGGCACACGGCACGTCTGGCGGGCGCCGAGCACCGCATCGAGACGACCAGCGTGGTGCACGGTCCGTGGGAGGTCCGGGTGCACCGGGTGGCGGGGCCGCGCGGCGCGGTCGTACGGGAAGGGGGGTGGGCGCTGGCCGACGACGCCGGGCCGCCGGCGCAGGGCACGGGGCCGCGATGGGCGCGGGCGCGACGCCCGGACGGCCTGACGAGCGCGGTCGTCGGGCTGCTCGGCTGGGACGCGTCGGGGGACGGCCTGGTCGCGCGGGCGAGGGACGCCAACGCCTATGGGGTCCATTCGGCCACTCCGCATCTCGCGCTGCCCGTTCACCCCGGCGGGGTCCATCTCCTCGTCACCCTGGTGGTCCTCGGCCGCGATCCCGAACTCGTCGGTGCGAGCGCCCGGGTCACGACCGGGGGCGGGGTTCTGATCCGCTTTCCGGACGGGACGGAGGAGGAACTGCCCGGCGGCCCTGCGGGTGCGTCGATACCGGTGGTTCCGGGAGGTCGGCCAGCGGCGGAAAGCGGCTGAGCAGGCGTGCGGCGCGCAGGAGGCGGTGGACGCGGGGCCCGTCGGAGACGACGCGGAGCCGCCCGCCGCGCTCCCGCGCCTTCGTGTCGGCGCGGCACAGTACGCGCAAACCCGAGCAGTCGAAGAAGGCCACCCGGCGCAGATCGACCAGCACGTCCGGCTCGGCCCGGGCCGTCGCCGCCGACAGATGCTCGGCCAGCGCCTCCGCCGTCGCGATGTCGATCTCTCCCGTCACCTCGACCACGGTGAACGGACCGCGCGGATAACTGTGGGCGTAGGGATTGGTCGAGGGAAGCCCGGAATCTGCGAGGGTCATGTGGTCTCGCTAGTTACCCCGGCTTGGCCGGAAGCATCCTCAGGTCGCCACGGACGCTCACCCATTCACTCGAACGGGTGAATATTGGGGATGGTGTATTGACTGGGGATGCCGAGGCGGGCCGGGTGCCGTAGCCGTGGGGCATGAGCGTTCTCGGCGAGTGGGACCGACGGCTGTTCACGCGGGTGGCCGCGGCACGGGTGCCCGGCGCGGATCCGGCGTTGCGACGGCTCAGCCGCTGCGCCGATCACGGACGGCTGTGGCTCGGCACGGCGGCCGGTCTCGCGCTCGTCGGGGGCCGGGTGCCCCGCCGGGCGGCCCTGCGGGGTGCGGGCTCGCTCGCGATCGCCTCGCTGACCGTCAACACCGTCGTGAAGTGGAGCACCCGGCGGCCCCGTCCGCTGCTGGAGCACGTGCCGTCGATCCGGCACCTGAAGCGTCAGCCGCGCACCACCTCCTTCCCCTCCGGCCACTCCGCCTCGGCCGCGGCGTTCGCCACCGGAGTCGCCCTGGAGTCGGCCGGATACGGTGCACTGGTCGCGCCCTTCGCCGCCGCCGTCGCCTTCTCGCGGGTGTACGTCGGGGTGCACTATCCCGGAGACGTGCTGGCCGGGATGGCGATCGGCGTCGCGGCCGCCGCGCTCACCTGCCGCTGGTGGCCGCCGCGCCCCGCGCTCCCGGCACGCGAACGGCCCTCGGCGCCCGCGCCGGCGCTGCCCGGCGGCGAAGGACTCGTCGTCTTCGTCAACACCCCGGCCGGGACGGGCGGGCCCGGCACCCCGTTGCCGCCCGTCGAGCGGCTGCGCGGACTGCTGCCGCGGGCCGAGCTGGTCGAGCGCGGCCCGGACGACGACTTCGCCGCGCTGCTTCAGCGGGCGGTGGACAGGGCGGTCGAGCGGGCAGGGGCGGCGGGCGGTGTGCTCGGTGTGTGCGGCGGCGACGGCAGTGTCAACGCGGCGGCCCGCGCGGCGGCCGGGCGGGGGCTCGCACTCGCGGTGTTCCCCGGCGGCACCCTCAACCACTTCGCCCAGGACGTCGGCGTACGGGATGTCGAGGACACCGCCGTCGCGGTCCGGCGGGGCGAGGCGGTGGCGGTGGACCTCGGCGTGGCGCGGTCGGGGACGGCTGGCGAGGTGCGATTCCTCAACACCTTCAGCATCGGGCTGTACCCCGAACTCGTCCGGATGCGCGAGCACTTGGAGCAGCGCATGGGCAAGTGGCCGGCGGCGGCCGTCGCCCTCGTCCGGGTGCTGCGCACCGCGACGCCCGTGGAACTGAGCGTCAACGGACACCACCGCCGTCTGTGGCTGCTCTTCGCGGGCAACGGCCGCTACGAACCCCAGGGCTTCGCTCCCGGCTACCGGCCCCGCCTGGACGACGGGCTGATCGACCTGCGCCTGATCGACGGCGCACACCGGCTCGCCCGCACCCGGGTGATCGTCTCCGCGCTCGCCGGCACGCTCGGCCGATCCCGGGTCTATGGAGCGGAGGTGGTTCCGTGGGTCGAGCTGGCGGAGCTCGGTGGTACGGACACACTCGCGTACGACGGTGAAGTCGCGCCCGCGCCGCCCGGGTTGAGGCTGGAGAAGGAGCGGCGGACGCTCGTCGTGTACCGGCCCTCCGTACAGCGGAACGAACCCGGCCGGCATCCCCGGCCGGCCGCCCGCCGCGGCGGACGTGAGAGGGGCCGCCGTCTCCCTGCAGACGGCGGCCCCTCGGCCTGTGGGTGATCACACGGGACTTACATGTGGACGGCCCGCACGGCGTCCGGGTCCGCGTCCAGGGTTCCGCGGCGGTAGAGCAGGAAGGCGATCACCGCGCCCGCGGCGAAGAAGCCCGCCGACCACCAGAAGGCGGTGGTGTAGCTCTCGATCGTCGCCTGCGCCTGGACCAGCTTGCTGGTCGCGTCCTTGCCGGCGAGGTAGCTCGTGGCGGCGCTCGCGGCCAGCGTGTTCAGCAGTGCCGTACCGATCGAACCGCCCACCTGCTGCATGGTGTTGACCGTCGCGGAGGCGACACCCGCGTCCTCCGCCGCGATTCCGCTGGTGGCCAGCGACATGGCGGGCGGCATCACGATGCCGAGGCCCGCGCCGATCAGCAGCAGCGGCGGCAGCACGGCGGTCGAGAAGTCGGAGGCGACTCCGATGCCGGTCAGCCAGGCCATGCCGCCCACCGCGATCGCGAAGCCCGCGGGGATGACCACCTTCGGTCCGATCCGCGGCACCAGGATGGTGGTGGAGACCTGGGCCATGACCATCAGGGCCGCCATCATCGGCAGGAACGCCACACCGGTCTTGGTGGGGCTGAAGCCCAGGTTCAGCTGCAGGTAGTAGGTGAGGAAGAGGAAGACGCCGAACATGCCCGCACCGGTGATCAGAACGGTGACGAAGGACGCGGCACGGTTGCGGTCGAGCAGCACGCGCATCGGCAGCAGCGGGTGCTCGGCGCGCGTCTGCCACCAGGCGAACGCGCTCAGCAGGACACCACCGGCGGCCAGGAAGCCCCAGGTCTGGGGCGAACTCCAGTCGTGCGTCTCGGCGTTGGAGAAGCCGTAGACGAGGGCGAAGAGGCCGGAGGAGACCAGCAGCGTGCCCGGCAGGTCCAGCTTGGAGTTGGCGGCGTCACGGTGATTGCTCAGCAGCACCCAGCCACCGGCGAAGGCGACGACCGCGAAGACGAGGTTGACGAACAGCGTCCAGCGCCAGTCGAGCGCGTCGGTCAGCACACCGCCGAGCAGAAGGCCCACCGCGCCACCGGCGCCGGCGATCGCCCCGTAGACGCTGAACGCCTTGGCGCGTTCCTTGGCGTCGGTGAACGTCGTGTTCAGCAGCGAGAGCGCGGCGGGCGCGAGCAGCGCGCCGAAGACACCCTGCAGGGCGCGCGCGGTGACCAGCATCCCGAAGCTGGTGGAGGCGCCGCCGAGCACCGAGGCTCCGGCGAATCCGGCGATACCGATGAGGAAGGCGGGCTTGCGTCCGAAGAGGTCGGCGATGCGTCCGCCGAGCAGCAGCAGGGAGGCGAAGGCCAGCGAGTAGGCCGTGACGATCCACTGCCGGTTGCCGTCGGAGAAGCCGAGGTCCGCCTGGGCGGAGGGGAGGGCGATGTTCACGATGGTGGCGTCGAGGACCACCATCAGCTGGGCGATGCCGATGATCGAGAGGATCCACCACCGCTTCGACGATGGAGTGGACGAGCCGTCCACGGTGCCCTTGCGGGCACCTTCGGTCAGGGTCTGGGACATGGGAGAACCACTCCAGGGAAGTCGCTCAGGGATGACGGGTAAACGAAACTGTTTCGTACACATCGACACTAGAACACCCCCAGCGAAACGGCAACGTTTCGCTGGGGGTGGCGAGTGAGGCGGCCGTCACAGTGGCGGCCGGAGCCGGTCGACTTCCCCTGCGTATGCCTTGACGGGAATATAACTGCCGAGGCATATTGAGGCCATGTCCGACGCCACCCTCTGGACCGCTCTCGCCGACCCCCACCGTCGTGCGATCGTCGCGCTGCTCCTTGAGCGCCCGCGGCCGGTCGGAGAGATCGTGGAGGCGTGCGGTCTGAGTCAGCCGAGCACGTCGAAGCATCTGCGGGTGCTCCGGGACGCGGGCCTGGTGCGCGTACGACAGGACGCGCAACGCCGTGTCTACGCCCTCGACCCGGCTCCGATCGCCGCACTCGACGCCTGGCTGACCCCGTACCGGACGCTGTGGAACGAGAGCCTGGACGCCCTCGGCCGCCGCCTGGACAGGACGGCGGGGGAGCCGTCGGACCCCCCGGAAGACCCCACCCCTAAGGACTGAGCCACATGTCCGCCGAACCCACCGCGCTCACCGGCACCTACCTCACCCTCGACGACGGCCGCCCCGCCGTCCGCTTCAGCCGCACCTACGACCACCCCGTCGACCGCGTCTGGCGGTTCGTGACCGACCCGGACGAACTGGCCGAGTGGTTCCCGTCCCGGGCCGAGATCGAACTGCGTCCCGGCGGCACGATCAGGTTCAGCGGCGACCCGAACATGCCCGAGTCCACGGGCCGGGTCCTCGCCGTCCACCCGCCCCGGCACCTCTCCTTCGACTGGGGCGGCGACGAGCTCCGCTTCGACCTCGAAACCCTGGACGAGAAGCGCACCCGCTTCACCCTCACCCACGTCCTCGCGGCCGAGAACACCGCCGCCCGCAACGGCGCCGGCTGGGAGGTGTGCCTCGCCGCCCTGGACGCGAAGGCCCGCGGCGAGCGCCTCGAGGGCCCGCACGCCGGGGCCACCGCGCCCTGGAAGGAGATCTACGCCCGTTACGTCGAGGCCGGGGTCCCGTCCGGCGCCCCGGTACCGGGCATGGACTGACGGCGCCGACTCAAGCCAGCTGTCGTCGCACCAGCTCGTGCAGCCGCCCGCCCGTGTCCGCGAGCAGATGCGCGGGCGGGCCCTGCTGGGCGACGCGGCCGTCCTCCATCACGATGACACGGTCCGCGTCCATCACCGTGGACAGCCGGTGCGCGATCACGATCCGGGTGGCGTTGAGTGCCCGGGTGCTCTCGATGACCGTGCGCTGGGTCTCGTTGTCGAGCGCGCTGGTCGCCTCGTCGAAGAAGAGGATGCGGGGCCGGCGGATCAGCGCCTGGGCGATCATCAGGCGCTGCCGCTGGCCGCCCGAGATCGCGCCGCTGCCGGAGACGATGGTGTGCAGCCCCATCGGCATCCGCCTGATGTCCTCGGCCAGGCCGGCCATCTCGGCCGCCGCCATCGCCTCCTCGGGCGTGTAAGGCTCGGTGCCGCAGATGCAGTCCAGGATCGAGCCGGTGAACGGCTGGGCATGCTGGAGCACCACACCGCACTGACGGCGTACGGCGGACTGGTCGAGCGCTCCCAGGTCCTGCCCGTCGTAGAGCACACTGCCCGAGACCGGCTTGTCGAAGCCGATCAGCAGCCGCAGCAGCGTGGACTTTCCGCAGCCGCTGGGGCCGACGATCGCCACGAACTCGCCGGGCTTGATGTCGAACGACACGTCGTCCAGGACCAACGGGCCGTCGTCGGCGTACCGGAAGGACAGCCGCCGGGCCTCGATCGCACCGGACAGCACCCCGGGGCGGGTGCTCGCCACCCGCACCTCCGGCGTGGCGTCGAGCACCGGCTTGATCTCCTCGAACATCGGCAGCGCGGCCGCCGCCGACACGAACGCGCCGGTCACCTGGGTGACCGAGGTCAGCAGCATGGTCATCGAGGTGTTGAAGGTCAGGAAGTCGGCGGCCGACAGCGAGCCGCGCGCCGGACCCGCGAGCAGCATGAACATCAGCAGCGAGCACAGTGGCAGGTACACCGCGCCCATCACCGTCGTGAGGTTCTTGATGCGGCCGACCTTCTGCTGGAGCTCACGGCTGCGCGCGAACTCGCCCGCCCAGGCGGCGTACGCGTAGTTCTCGGCCGCCGCGACCCGCAGTTTGGGCAGGCCGCGCAGGGTCTGGAACGCCTGGTTGTTCAGCTTGTTGCTGAGCACGACCAGGCGGCGCTGCCAGCGCACCTGCCACAGACCGAGCCCGAGGAACGCGGCCGCGATGACGACGAGCATGCCGATCGCGGCGAGCGCCATGGGCACGCTGTACCAAAGGAGCAGCCCCAGGTTCATCGCACCGACCGTGCCCGCCTGTGCGAGCGTCGGTCCGACGCCCGCGAGGAGGCGTCGGATCGCGCTGATGCCCATGGCGGCGCTGGCCAGCTCACCGGTCGAGCGGGACGTGAAGAACTTCGTCGGCAGCCTCAGCAGTCGGTCCCACACGGCCGGTTGGAGCGTCGCCTCGATCCGCCCCTCCATCCGCAGCATCGTGAGGTTCTGGAGCAGCATGAACGCGGCCGACACGATGCTGGTGACCATGATGGCCAGACAGACCTGCACGATCAGGCTGTGCTGGGCCTTGGGCACGTACTCGCCGAGCACCTGGCCGGTGGCGATCGGCACCAGCGCGCCGATCGCGACGGTGACGAGACCGCTGAGCGCGAGGTTGCGCAGGTCGCCGCCGGTGCCCTGGAGGCAGAAGCGCAGCAGCCGCAGCGGGCTCAACTTCCGCTCGGGCAACGGACGGTAGAACATCACGGCCCGCGGCTCGAACTCCGGCGCGTTGGCCTTCTCGATCGGGGTCTCCCGCCCCGAAGACGGCTGTACGGCCACGTATCCGCCGCGCCGCCACAACAGCGCGACCGGCGAGCCCGACACAGCACGGTGGCCCACCAGCGGGCCGATGTTGTCGCGCCACCAGCGCCCGTCGAGGCGTACGGCACGGGTGCGGACGCGCGAGGCGAGCGCGATCCGCTCCACCGGGTCGAGCCGGTCGCTCTCCGTGCCGCTCTGCGCGGACTCGGCGAGGGTGATCCCGGACGCGCGGGCGACCAGCTTGCAGGCCGCGTACGTGGCGTCCGCGTCGGCCGCCGTCGGGCGCTTGGACGACTTGCCGATCGACGCCAGCAGGGTGCGGTCGGCCTGGGCGCGGACGGCCTCGCCCGCCTTGATGCCCGCCGCCGTACGGTCCTCGTGGCTGGCCTCCAACTGCTCGATCCAGCGGTCGAGCGTGGACAGCAGCCGGTACTGCTGGTCGACCATGCCCTGCCAGACACCGGAGTCCATCAGCAGATCGGCCGCCGCCTCGGCGCCGTACAGGGAGCCGTACTGGACACTCCCGGGCGGCACCTGCATCCAGAAGACGTCGTCGTCGGTCAGCGCGGCGGCGTTCTCCGTGGCCATCGGCGCCTGGAAGAGAATGGACAGGCTGCGGCCGACGCCGAGGGCGAGGGCATACTCCAGCGGGCTCGACGTCGGCGGTACGTACTGGGGGTTGCCGTAGTCGTCGTAGGACCAGGTCTGGGTGTCCACCTGCTGGTACAGCTCGCGCAGCACGATCCGGCGCACCACGCAGTCCCGCAACGGCCGCCCCACGAGGGTGTGTTGCGGGCCGGCGACGGGGCCGAGCAGCAGGGAGCCCGCTTCGAGGCGGCCGAGGTGGTGCCAGTGGCCCTGCTGAACGGCGTCGACCGCGAACAGGTCCATGGCGCCCGCCGCCACCAGCCAGAGGACCTGCGGGCCTTCCAGGTCGAGGCGGCCGAGGCCGGAGCAGTCGACCGGCGTTCCCATGCCGCCGAGCGCGCCGAGGACGAGGTCTCCCTCGCGTGCGCCCTCGTGAACCGTGGTCATCTCATCGCTCCTTGACCAGCTCGGCGTACGGACCGCCGGCCGCCACCAGGGCGTCGTGCCGCCCGCGTTCCACGATCGTGCCGTGCTGCAGCACGACGATCTCGTCGCTGTCGCGCACGGTGCTGAGCCGGTGCGCGATCACCACACAGGCACAGCCGCGCTTGCGCAGGTTGTCGATGACGGTCTGCTCGGTCTCGGCGTCCAGCGCGCTGGTCACCTCGTCGAGCACCAGGATGCTCGGCCGGCGCACCAACGCCCGTGCGATCTCCAGGCGTTGGCGCTGGCCACCGGAGAAGTTGCGGCCGTCCTGCTCGACCCGGCTGTGGATGCCACCGGGGCGACGCGTGACGACGTCGTACAGCGCCGCGTCCTCCAACGCCGCGACCACGGCCTCGTCGGGGATGGACGGATCCCACAACGCCACGTTGTCGCGGACCGTCCCCTCGAAGAGGAACACGTCCTGGTCGACGAAGGAGACCGAGGCGGCGAGCGCGCCCCGCGGGATGTCCTCCAGTCGCTGTCCGTCGATGCGGATCGTGCCCTCCCACGGGGCGTACAAGCCCGATATGAGCCTGGAGACCGTGGACTTGCCGCTGCCCGAGCCGCCGACCAGGGCCACCTGCTGGCCCGGTCCGACCGTCAGGGAGAAGCCGGTGAGCAGGGGTTTGTCGAGCGGGCTGTAGCCGAACGTGATGTTCTCCAGCTCGACATGGCCCTGGAGCCTGCGGGTGGACTCGCCGCTGCCGGAGCGGGCGTAGAGCGGGTCGGTCTGGAAGTTCTCGACGTCCTTGAGCCGGGCCACGTCGGCAGCGAAGTCCTGGATGCGGCCCGCGACGCCGTTGAGCCGGGTGAGGGGCGCGGTGAAGCGGGTGACCAGGGCCTGGAAGGCGACGAGCAGGCCGACGGAGATGTGCCCCTCGACCGCCCGCAGACCGCCGATCCACAGGATCAGCGCGGAGTTGAGCGTCGCGAGCGTCGGTGCGACCACACCCAGCCAGGCGCTCGGCACCCCGAGGCGCTGCTGCTCCTCCAGGGTGGTCGCGTGCTGGCCCGCCCACTTGCGGAAGTAGCCGTCCTCCCCGCCGGTCGCCTTCATCGTCTCGATCAACTGGAGGCCGGTGTACGCGGTGTTGGTGAGGCGCGCGTTGTCGGCGCGCAGCTTCGCCGTACGGGTCGCGCGCAGCCGGATCACCACGCGCATCGCGATCACGTTGAGCAGCGCGACGCCGATGCCCACGGCCGTGAGCTGCGGGTCGTAGGTGTAGAGGAGCACCGCGTAGAGGACGACCACGATCGCGTCCACGCCGGCCGCCGCGAGGTCGCGGGCCAGGGTCTCGGCCACCGCGTCGTTCGACTGGAGCCGCTGCACCAGGTCGGCCGGGCTGCGCTGGGAGAAGAACGTGACGGGCAGCCGCAGCAGATGGCGCAGGAAGCGGGCGCTGGAGAGGGTGGAGGAGATGATCCGGCCGTGCAGCAGATTCGCCTGCTGGAGCCAGGTCAGCACGACGGTCAGCGCCACACAGGCGCCCATCGACGTGAACAGCACGCCCAGCAGCGAGGTCCGGCCGCCGATCAGATACGTGTCGATGTACGTCCGGCTCAGTGCGGGGACGGCCGCGCCGACCGCGACCAGCAGCAGGCTCGCCAGCACGGCCGCGGGCATCGTGCCCGAGGTGCCGCGCAGCCGGGCCGGCATGGCACCCAGGACGCCCGGCTTGCGGCCGCCCTTGTGGAAGTCGGGCCCCGGCTCCATGACCAGCACCACGCCCGTGAAGCTGGTGTCGAAGTCCTCCATGGGCACGAAACGGCGGCCCTTGCCGGGGTCGTTGATGTGCACGCCGCGCCGTCCGAAGCGGCGGCCCATGCCGTCGTAGACGACGTAGTGGTTGAACTCCCAGAACAGGATCGCGGGCGCCTTCACCTCGGCGAGCGCGGCCGTGTCCATCTGCATGCCCTTGGCCGTGAGGCCGTAACTGCGCGCCGCCTTGAGCAGGTTGCTGGCGCGCGAGCCGTCCCGGGAGACACCGCACGCGATGCGCAGCTCTTCGAGGGGGATGTGGCGGCCGTAGTGGCCGAGCACCATGGCGAGGGAGGCGGCGCCGCACTCCACGGCCTCCATCTGGAGGACGGTGGGGGTGCGGACCGTCTTCCCCTTCGCCTTGGGGACCGTGCGCTTGGGCGGGGCGGTGCGGCGTCTGCTCCGGGTGTCTGGTGCGGTGGTCACGGCAGGAGCCAATCGACGGGGCGCTGATCGGCCAGGCGGATCGAACCCGTGGCCAGGGTCATGGAGGTGAGCGCGAACGGCGGCCCGTCGGCCGAGGACCACTTCAGGCCGCTCTTCGTCGCGGCGGAGCGGTCGAGGCGGACCAGGACGGCCACCGGCCTGCCCTTCTTGGTGAACTGTTCGCCGAGTTGGCTGTCACCGAGGAAGGAGGAGATCTGCTGGGGGGTCTGCACGCTCCGGCCGACCGCCTTCACATGGCCGCGCAGTACTCCGTACTGCTGGGTCGGCACCGACTGCACGGTGAGGTCGACCGCGGCGTTCGCGGGGATGGTGGCCGCGCTCTCGGCGGGGACGTACACCGTCGCGTAGAGCGGGTCGTCGGCGTGGGCGACCTTCTCCACGGCGGCGACGTTCGCGCCGGTCGAGATGATCGCGCCGATGGTGGCGGCGAGCGCGGTGACGCGTCCCGCGGCGACCGTGCGGACGACGGTCGTACCGCCCTGGGCCGTACGGACCTTGAGCACCGGCGCGTTCGCGGGCAGCCGTTCGCCCTCCTGGGCGACGACCTCGGTGACCTGCCCCGCGACGGGGCTCTGCAGGATGTAACTGCCCTCGCCGTGGGTGAGGACGGCGGGCGCGCTCACGGTGGACGCCACCGTGCCCGTCACGGCCCAGACGGACGCCGCCGCCATGACGACCACCGTCACGGACAGGGCGAGCCAGCCCTGGGGGCGTGCGAAGCGCACCGGAAGGTCGAGCTCTTCGGGCGACTGCAGCTTGGCGAGGGCCTGTTGGCGGAACTGCACGGGACTTCCCTCACCTGTTCGAGAGGTTTACGGCATCCGAGAAGTCCCGGAACCGGGGAGTGGTTCCGGGACTCAACGGCACTGAAACGCGATCAGAGACCGGCGACCAGGCCCGTGACCGGGGCGGTGTTGAGGCCGGTGACACCCTCGACGGTGCCGACGACCGTGTTGACCAGGCCGGAGACCGGGGCAACACCGTCGACCAGGCCGGAGACGGTGCCAACGGCGTTCAGCGACAGGCCGCCGGAGACGTTGTCGAGGTCGGCGTCCGAGATCTCGGCGGTGGCAACCTGGGGGGTGGAGTTCATGAGGGAACTTCCCTTCGTATGGATATTCATAAGGGGGAGAGCGGCCCCCCTCTGGGGACAGATGACGGCCGCCACCGCGGGGGTGCGGCACCCGATTCCGGGCGCTGTGCGGCGCCCGTTCCCGGATGCCTGGCTGCGACCTCCGCGGTGCAACGGATCAAAGCACGCTCGTGGCACGCGCATCCAATCAACCGGGGCTCTCACCTGCGAACTTGAGCGCGGTCGGGGCCCAACCGTGCAGGCGTGCGCACGTCTCGGCAGTCAGTTCTTCACATGCTGCACGGCATTGTTCCGTCCCCGCGCTTGTCGCCCCGCGCCCGAAAGGGACAGTCCCACCGCAATGGCGCGGAGGGGGGCGCGCGAGTGTGCAGATCCGCTGTCCGCCGTGACGCGCCTGCGTATTCGATGTGCAGATTCCCTGAAGCCGGGATTCCGTTCCCACCGCAAGACGGACCGTTACCGATCGGTAGCGGAACGTGTCGGGTCCGCTGCTCACTCGGTGTAATGGCCCGATTGCCTGGTATTTCGTGCGTTTGGCCGAGCCAACTCGGCTCTTTTTTAAACACAGTTGAACAGCCCGCGCGGCTCACGCGTATCAACAGGCATCCAGGCGCCCCCTAGTCAGCCGCCGGACGGTGGCCTCGACCCCGTCCCCAGGAGGTCAAAGAGTTGAGTCACAAAAGGATTCCCAAGCGCAAGGCCGCCATCGCTGTCGGAGGCGTCGCGGCGCTCGGAGCGGCGGCTCTGCTGCTGCCCCACGCCAACGCCTCGCAGACCGACGCGAAGGACGCCGCTCCCAAGACGCTGAAGTCCGCGGACGCCTCGAGCCTGGCCTCGCTCATCGCCTCCCAGCTCGGTGACGCCTTCGGCGGCGCGTACTGGGACGGCGCGAAGCAGCAGGTCATCGTCAATATCGTCGGCAACAACAGCAATGTCGTCAACACCGTCGAGAAGGCCGGCGCTGTTCCCCGCAGCGTCAACAACAGCCTGTCCACGCTCAAGACGGCTGCCAAGACACTGAAGTCCGACGCGACCATCCCCGGCACCGCCTGGTCGATCGACCCCAAGACGAACCAGGTCCAGGTCACCGCCGACAGCACCGTCACGGGTGCGAAGTGGGCCAAGCTGACGTCGACCGTCGACTCGCTCGGTTCCGGCGTGGCCACGGTCAAGAAGTCCGCCGGTACGTTCAAGACGTTCGTGTCGGGCGGTGACGCGATCTTCGCCCAGACGGACGCCGGCGGCGTGCGCTGTTCCCTCGGCTTCAACGTCACAGCGAGCGACGGCGCCCCCGCCTTCCTGACCGCCGGACACTGCGGTGTCGCGGCCAAGCAGTGGTCGGACTCGCAGAACGGGCAGCCGATCGCGACCGTCGACCAGGCCACCTTCCCCGGCGCCGGCGACTTCTCCCTCGTGAAGTACGACGATCCCGCCACCCAGACGGCGAGCGAGGTGAACGAAGGCAACGGGAAGACCGTTCAGATCACCCAGGCGGCGGACGCCACGGTCGGTCAGCAGGTCCTCCGGATGGGCAGCACCACCGGTCTGCACGACGGCTCGGTCACCGGTCTCGACGCCACCGTCAACTTCCAGAGTGAGACCGACCCCAACGGCGTCGACACCGTCACCGGTCTCATACAGACCGACGTCTGCGCCGAGGCGGGCGACAGCGGCGGCTCCCTGTTCACCGCGGACGGCAGCGCCATCGGCCTGACCTCCGGCGGCAGCGGTGACTGCACCGTCGGCGGCGAGACCTTCTTCCAGCCCGTGACCGCCGCCCTCCAGGCGACCGGCGCGACGCTCGGCGCGGGTGGCGCCGCGGGTGCGGGCGACGCGAGCGCCGCGGCGACCGACCCGGCTGCCACCGACCCGGCCGCGACCGACCCCGCGGCCACCGATCCGGCGGCCACCGATCCGGCGGCCACGGACCCGGCGGCGACCGACCCCGCGGCCACGGACCCGGCGGCCAGTGACCCGGCCGCGGGCGACGAGTCCGGGACCGGCAACGACGAGAACAGCACCGGTATGGATGCGGGCTCCGGCCTGGTGACCAGCACCCCGTGACACCGGTGACCACGAGCCACTGACCCGGCCCTGCCACCACGGCCCGGTCGGCAGTGGAAGGGTCCGGCCCTCCGGCGGGAGGGCCGGACCCCACCGCTTTTCCCCGCCGCTCACGAGAGGGCCGGACCCCGCGGGGTTCCGGTACCGCTCAGTCGTGCGGACGTGCCCGCAACAGCAGCAGCGCCACGTCGTCGAGTCGCTCCTGCGTCACCGCCCCGGTCTGCTCGACGAGACGGTCGGCCAGCGTGTTCAGCGACAGGTCACCGCCCTCGGCGAGTTTCCGACCGAGGTCGGCCAGGGCGTCCTCGATGTCCACGCCGGGCGACTCGATCAGACCGTCGGTGTACAGGGCGAGGACCGAACCGGGGACGAGCGGCACCTCGGTCGTCGGATACGTGGCGGCCGCGTCGATCCCCAGCAGTGGCCCACCGGCCAGGTCGAGCACCCGGACCCGCCCGTCCGGCCGCAGCAGCAGCGGGGGCGGATGACCCGCGCGCGACATGACGGCCACCTCACGCGCCGGGTCGAGACGCAGATAGAGACAGCTCGCGAACAGCTCGGCCCCCAGGTCGATCAGCAGCCGGTTGGTGCTGCGCATGACCTCCTCCGGCGGCTGACCGACGGTCGTGTACGCCCGTACGGCCGTGCGGATCTGCCCCATCAGGCCCGCCGCCGTCACGTTGTGCCCCTGCACGTCACCGATGACCGCGGCGGCCAGACCCTGCGAGGGCACCAGGTCGTAGAAGTCCCCGCCGATCTCCATCCCCTGAGTGGCCGGGAGATAGCGCGCGGCCGCCTCGATCGAGGGCAGCGCGGGCAACGAGTGCGGCAACAGCACGGCCTGCAGACCGTGCGCCAGCTGCAGCTTGGCGTCGTAGAGCAGGGCCCGCTCAAGGGCCTGCGCGATCAGACCGCAGAGACTGGTCAGCACGGCACGCTCGTCCGCCGGGAAGGTGTGCGGTTCCGTGTACCCGAGGACGCAGGTGCCCACCGGCCGTCCGGACGCGATCAGCGGCAGATACGCCCACGCCGCCATCCCGTCGGGTGTCGCACACCGGTCCGGGTAGAGGCGCTCCAGCTGCTGACGGGAGTCGAAGAACGCCGGCACCCCGGTTTTCAGCGCCTGGGTGCCCGGGGTCTGCGCGCTCAGTGGCACCGCGTGCCAGCACTCCACGACGTGCGCGTCCGCGTATCCACGGTGGCCGAGCACGTGCAGGCGGCCGGATCGCGAGCCGAGGACGACCAGGGCCTTGCCGCCGACGGCCGGCGCGATCTCGTCCGCCACCAACTGCACCACGTCCTCGACACCCGCCGCCTGGGTGAGCGCGCCGGCCAGACTCAGCACCTGGGTGATGGTCACCAGGCGCGGTGCGGTGTCGTCCTCGCCGTGCCGCGACTCGAGGCGCCCCATCTCGGCCACCGCCCGGGCCCGGGAGATGCGCACGCTCAGTCCGGTCGTACTCGGATAGAGCCGGAACGACAGCCAGTCGCCGGGCGGTCGCAGCGCCACGAACGACGTCACATGCTGGCTGATCAGCGCGGCTCGGTAACGGTCCTCGTAGACCGGGTCGTTGAGCCAGGGAACCGACGCCCACAGCTGGGTTCCCAGCAGCCCGCTGACCGGGACGCCGAGCATGTCCGCGGTCGCGGCGTTGGCGAAAGTGACCCGGCCGTTCAGGTCCAGGGCGCACAGCCCGTACGGCAACCGCGCCACCATCCGCGCCGCCTCCAGCGTGCCGAGCACGCCGGTCGCCTGAGCCGCGGACGAGCCCAGCAGATCCGCCTCGGGATGGACCGGACGCCGTTCCGCCGCCGCCCGCTCCAGACGCAGCGCGAGCCGGGCGCAGGACGCGGTGAGATGGTCGCGCTCCCGGTCGGAGAGGTCCGGCGGATGCGATCCGGGCCAGGTCACGAAGACGGCGCCGTACACGGTGCCCGCGGTCGCCACCGGAAGGGCGGCCAGCGCGAAGGGATACGGCAGGACCACGGCGATCCGCGGGAAGCGGTGGGCCATCTCCTCCTCGCCGGCGACCCAGACCAGCCGCCGCTCGCGCACCGCCACGGCGACCGGGATCGGCGCGTTGAGCCCCACCCGCTCCCACGGCGCCGCGAACGACCTGGGCATGCCCGCCATGACCGCCATCTCCAGCACGGCCTCACCCGGCGTCAGCAAGTACACCGCCCCGGAGTGGGCGTGGACCTCCTCCATCATCGAGGCCAGCGTCAGCGACAGCAGCGGCCGCCCGACCGGCGTCCGCCGACCCGCCGGCGCCTGCACGGACCCCTGCCAGTCGGACACGCCGACCACCTCCTCGCAGGGCCGCGCGACGGGACTCAGGGATCAAGGCTCCCTCGTGACGGCCCTTCCCGCACGGCGAACGCCACGCGCGGCACCGGGTGCCGCTTTCCGGGCTCCGCCGCAGGCCCGACAGCCCCGGAACGGTCGCAGGGGCTGCGCGAGCGTCCCGGAAGCGCTGTAATTGCGGACGTGGTCAGTGAGGGCGCTGCGGAACGCGGAAAGAGGACGCTGCGTGCCGAACTTGCCCTCAAGACGCCCACCCCGGACCTGGACCCGAGCGAGCGACAGCGCCGCGTTCTCGAACAGGCACTCGTCTTCGCGGGTGCGAGCGTCGTCGCGGTGTACTCGCCCACCGAGAGCGGCGACGAGCTGTACCTGTCCGAGTCGGCAGGCGTCCCCAGGACGCTCTACGGCCTGCGCGACAGCTATGTCCTCACCGGCGGCTCCCCGGCGGTGGACGCGTACCGCACGGGCCGACCGCTGTGGCTCGGCCCGGCGGAGATCGCCCGCTGCGCCGACGCCCGCAGGCTGCCGTCCCAGGACTTCTGGCTGGCCGTCCTGCCCCTGCCGCACGGCGGCTGTCTCGTGGCGGCCGGCGAGCGCCCGGGCGGCTTCGACGAGGAGGACCGGGAGTGCCTCGGCCTCATCGCCGAGGCCGCCGTGGTCCCCGCGCCCGGCTCACCGCGCGACACCGCCGCCCGGCCCACCAGCTCGTTCGACCTCGCCATGGACACCGGACACCTCGAGGTCGACGGCGAGATGCTGGAGCTGTTCGGCCTCGACGCGGCCGAGTTCGACGGCAAGGTCGAGAGCCTGCTGTCGATGACCGTCCCCGAGGACCTGCCCACGCTGATGTCCGTGGTGGAGGCGGACCGCATGGCCATCGGCGACCGCGAGCTGGAGTTCCGCATCCTCCAGCCCTCCGGAGAGCAGAAATGGCTACGGCTGCGCGGCCGTCTCGTACCCGGCGGGGAGGGGCGCCCGGCGCACCTCGTGGGCACCGTCGTCGACGCCTCCAAGCTGCGCTCCGGCGTCAGCGACGTGGCCCGCGTGCAGCGACTCGCCTCGACCCTCGCCACCGCGGGCACCGTCCGTGACGTCGGCCGGGCCGTGGTGGCCGCGCTGCGGGGCCCCCTGCGCGCCGACCGGATCGCCCTCGCCGAGCTGGAGGGCGACCGTCTCGTCGTCACCCTCCTCGACCCTCCCGAACCCGAAGCCTGGCCCGAGGTGTGGCGCTCCGAGTGGCGCTCGGAGTGGCCCGACGCGCCCGTACGCGCCATGCCCACGCTGGAGGCGGCCCTCATCGAGGGGCGCCCCGCCGTCTGGCCCGCCGGCGCACCCCTGGAACCGGCGCTCGCCGACGTCGGCCCCGGCGGTCTCGCCATCCTGCCGCTGCCCACAGCCGGCCGGATGGCGGGTGCCTGTCTGATCGGCTGGGACGAACCGCACGAGTTCGGCTCCGACGAGCGCGCGCTGCTCACCGCGTCCGCGGGCCTCGCGGGCCAGGCCCTGACACGCGCCCGCGCCTTCGACGCCGAACACGAGCTGGTCGGCACGCTCCAGCGCTCCCTGCTGCCGCGGCGCCTGCCCCGGATCCCCGGCGCGGTCGCCGTCGCCCGCTATCTGCCCACCACGGCGGGCCTGGAGGTCGGCGGCGACTGGTACGACGTCGTCCCGCTGCCCGACAACCACGTCGCCCTCGTCATCGGCGACGTCCAGGGCCACAACGCCCAGGCGGCCACCCTGATGGGCCAGATGCGCACGGCCCTGCGCGCGTACGCCATCGAGGGCCACCCCCCGGACGTCGTCGTGCAGCATGCCAACCGACTCCTCATGGACCTGGAGACCGACCTCTTCGTCACCTGCTGCTACGTCGACGTGGACCTGGAGGAGGGCACTGCCTGGTGCGTACGCGCCGGACACCACCCGCCCGTGCTGCGTCACCCGGACGGCACAACGGAGGTCACCGTGTCCGAGGGCGGACCACCACTGGGCGTCGTCACCCAGGCCGACTTCCCGATGATCCCGCTGCGACTCCAGCGCGGCACGGTCCTCGCCCTGACCACGGACGGTCTCGTCGAGTCCGCCGAGGTCGACATCGAGGACGGACTGAACCGACTGGCCGGCGAACTGACCGCGTCCGACCCCGCCCACCTCGGAGTGGTGGCCGACGGACTGCTCACGGGCGCCAACCGCAGCGACGACGTGGCCCTCCTCCTGATGCGCTACGACGGTCTGGCGACCCGCCCGCTGCGGGAGAGTTGGACGGTGTGGCGCGTCCCGGAGGCGGTCAGGCACGCCCGCCGCTTCACCCGACGCACCCTGCGCGCCTGGGGCGTGCCCGACGACAGCATGGACGGCGCGCTCCTGGTCGTCTCCGAACTCGTCACCAACGCCCTCGTGCACACCGACGGGCAGGTCAGACTCGACATCACCCTCATCAACCACCGCCTGCGGATCTCCGTCGCCGACACCTCACCCCGTACGCCCGTCAAGCCCACCAGCATCGGCTGGGAGGCCACCGGCGGCCGCGGCATCCTCCTCGTCGAGGCCATGTCGACGACCTGGGGCACCGTGCCGGTCAGTGGCGGCAAGCAGGTGTGGAGCGAAATCCCGCTGGACGCAGGGGGATAGGGTCGGGCACCAGGTGCTCCTGGGGGCGGGGGCCGGTCTGCACACGGGGGGTATCGAGCATGGTGAAGACACCTGAGCGGATATGGGAGGAAGCCGACCTGACCGCGCGGCGGCTGGCCGGGCTGGCACTCAACCCCTCCACCCCGCAGGACGTCCTGCTGCGGCTGCTCGCCGCGGGTCCGGCGGCGGTACGGATGGTGCTGTGCCGGGACCGGGTCCTGCCCGACGCCGTCGTGGACGCGGTGATCGAGCACCCCGACACGTACACCCGCAGCTTCTTCGCCCGCAATCCCCACGTCGCTCCGGCCCAGCGGGTACGACTGATCGACGATCCGGAGTGGTTCGTCCGCGCCCACCTCGCCGATGGGCCCCGGATGCCTTTCCATGTCCGGCCCGAGCCCCTGCCCGACGAGGCCCTCGTCCACATGATCAGGACGTACGGGAACGACGAACTCGCCGGTCTCTTCTACCAGCAGATCTCCACCGAACTGCTGCGGACGATGCACACACACCCGGACGCGAAGGTCCGCCGCTGGGGGGTCGGCGCGTGGAAGTCGCTGTCCGCCGAAGCGCGTGCCGCGCTGCTGGCGGACCCCGACGAGGGCGTCCGGGACGGGGCGCTGCTGCACACCCACAACGAGGATGCGGCCTGGTTGGAGAGCGCGCTGCCCGCCAAGCCCTGTCACGGACGCACCGACATGCTGTGCAACCTGCCCCTCACCAGAGCTGTTGTGGACCTTGTCCTGACCGCTCCGGCCAGTGACGACGAGCGGGCGATGATCGCCCACAACCCCAGCCTCCCCGCCGATGTGGTGATCCTGCTGGCCGCCGATCCGGACCCGGAGGTGCGGGAAGGCATCGCGTACCGCGCGGACCTCGGACCCGCCGAACGCCGTACGCTCGCCGTGGACCCCGACCCCAAGGTGCGGCTCGCGCTGTCCCTGCACCCGGCGCTGAGCGAGGAGGAGCGGGCCGCGATCGACTACGAGGTGCCCATGGACCGCGGCTTCTCCCACTGGCACGCAGCATGGGTGCCACGCGCCCCCGAGGACGTCCGCCGGGACGCCCTCTCCGCCCATCCGATGCTGCGCCGGAAGGCGGCCGGGGTCCACTCGCTCCCGCCGGACCTCGTGGCACGCCTGGCCGACGACGAGGACCTCGGTGTACGCGTCACGCTCGCCCAGAACCATCCCGACGCCCCCGCGGCCCTGCTGCTGCGCAGTTTCCTCGAGTACACCGGTCCCGACCGCTCACACCTCGCCACCCGGCCGAACTTCCCGACCACCCGACTGGCCGCCTTCGCCGACCACGAGGACCCCGAGGTCAGGGCCCTGGCCATGCGCGACCCCGAGATCGCGCAGGCCGTCGTGGAACGCCTCACCAGGGACCCGGGCCCCGCCGTACGGGCCGCGGCGGCCCGCCACCCGAACCTCCCGCAGCCCCGGCTGACGGAACTCCTCGACGACGAGGAACTGGCTCATCCGGCAGCCGCGAACCCGGCGTTGGAGGTGGCGGAGATACGGCGGCTGGCGCGGACGCTCGGGGACCCGGCCGGGCCCTGCGTCGATACGCCGATCTGAGCGGCCGGCCCGGTCGGCGGTTCCAGGCCATCGACTCCGAGGCGTACCGGCCGATGATCGGACGGTAGGTGAACATCGGCCCGGAACGACACGTGAGAAAGAGCATGGGAACCCCACTCGCCGTCTCTCCACCGCTGGAGCGGCCCGAAACGCGTGGTCGCGACCAGGTGCTGGGCCTTGACGGGCTCCGCGGCCTGGCCACGCGTCTCATGCGCGGCCTCGGCGACTTCTCCTACAGCCTCTACCTGGTTCACCTGCCGATCGTCATGATCGTCTGCCGAAAGATGGCCCCACATTTCGTATCGCCGGGTCTGCCCGCGTTCTGGTTCACGCTGACACTGGCACTGCCCGCCTCGGTGCTGGGAGCGTGGCTGTTCGCCAAGCTGTTCGAGCTGCCGTTCAAGCGGAACCGATCATGGAAGTCCATGTTCTCGGCAGGGCGCGTGCTGACACGACCGCACTCCTCGCGGTGACGCGACCGCACTCCTAGGGTGGGTGCCGTGCGTCTGCTCCTGATGTCCGACACCCACCTGCCCAAGCGGGCCAAGGCACTGCCGCCGCAGCTGGTGGCCGAACTCCCGCACGCCGACGTCGTCGTCCACGCGGGCGACTGGGTGGACACCGCCACCCTCGATCTGCTGGAGGAGCGGTCTCGCAGGCTCGTCGGGGTGTACGGCAACAACGACGGCCCGGCCCTGCGCGCCCGCCTCCCCGAGGTCGCGCGTGTCGACCTGGACGGTCTGCGCCTCGGCGTCGTCCATGAGACCGGTGCCGCCCAGGGCCGCGAGCGGCGCTGCGCCGAGCGCTACCCCGACCTCGACGTCCTGGTCTTCGGACACAGCCACATCCCCTGGGACACCACCACCGGGACGGGCCTGCGCCTGCTCAACCCGGGCTCCCCTACCGACCGCCGCCGCCAGCCGCACCACACGTACATGACCGCGACCGTGACCGAAGGACAGCTGACCGAGGTGACCCTGCACCGCGTCGGCCCCGGCTGAGGCACTCAGGCGTGCCGGTGGCGTCGTATGCGCACGAAGACCAGCGCCAGTACGGCGGTGGCCACCGCGACCGCCACGCGTTTGGCGACCGGAGGCCCGGCGGTCCGCAACAGGTCGATCGGCTCGACCGGTTGGACCGGCTGCACCGGTTGGACTGGTTGCGCCGATCGGAATGGTTCGACCGCCTCGGGTGGCTCGGTCCGAGCGGTCGATTCCTCGAGGCGCCGCGCCAGACACTCCGCGAACTGCCCGACCAGCTTGTCTCCCACCTCCGCCATGACGCCGCGACCGAACTGCGCCGGACGCCCCGTGACGGTCAGATCGGTCCGCACCGACACCGCCGTGCCGCCGTCGCGTTCGGCGAGCGTGCCCGTGACCGTGGCCCGTGCCGTGCCCTGGCCGCGGGTCTCCTTGCCGTTCGCGATCAGTACCATCCGGTGCGCGGACTCGTCCTGTTCCTCGAAGACGGCGGTGCCCCGGTACGTCACCGTGATGGGCCCCACCTTGACCTTCACCGAACCGGTCACGGTCTTGCCGTCGTAGTCGTCCACCGTCGCGCCCGGCATGCACGGGGCGATCCGTTCGACGTCCAGGAGCGCCCGCCAGGCGTCGTCGACGGGAACGGGGACGGTGAACTCATGATGCAGTTCCATGCTGCTCTCCTCCAGGCGTATCGACGGGTCCGGCAGGCGTGTCGACGGGTCCGGGATGGATCGCCCCGCCCGTCGCCGTCAGCGGCGCCCCGCTGCCGCCCCACCGCAGCGCGACGATCTCCGCGGCGACGGACACGGCCACCTCCTGCGGCGTACGGGCTCCGAGGTCGAGCCCGACCGGCGAGCGCAGCCGGGACAGTTCGCCCTCCGACAGACCGGCGTCGATGAGCCGTTTGCTGCGGTCGTCGTGGGTACGGCGACTGCCCATCGCCCCGATGTACGCGGCCGGGCGGCGCAGTGCCTCCTCCAGCAGGGGCACGTCGAACTTCGGGTCGTGGGTCAGGACGCAGATCACCGTGCGCGCGTCGGTCGTCGTACCCCGCAGATAGCGGTGCGGCCAGTCCACGACGACCTCCACACCCGCCGGGAACCGTTTGGCGGTGGCGAAGACCGGGCGGGCGTCGCACACCGTGACCCGGTAGCCGAGGAAGTCCCCGATGCCGGCCACCGCCGCCGCGTAGTCGATCGCGCCGAAGACCAGCATGCGCGGGGGCGGCGCGAAGGAATGGAGGAAGACGGTCACGGCGTCCTCGCGGCGCTCGCCGTGCGGCCCGTAGTGCCGCCGGATCGTGGCGCCCTGGGCCAGTTCACCGCGGGCGTCGGCGGTGACGGCCACGTCCAGACCGGTGGAGCCCAGCGAACCGGCCACCTCGTCAGGCCACACCGCGAGCGTGGCCCCGAGCGGCGCCGGTCCCTCGATCACCGTCGCCACCGTCACGGGCCGGCCGGCGGCCACCGAGTCGGCCACCGCGGCGAAGGAGGGGTCCTCGGCGGGCGTCACCCGGCGGATGAGCAGGGTGATCTCGCCGCCGCAGGTGAGTCCCACGGCGAACGCGTCCTCGTCGCTGTACCCGAAGGTCTCCAGACGGGCCTCGCCGGACGCCACCACCTCCTGGGCCAGCTCGAAGACCGCCCCCTCGACACAGCCGCCGGACACACTGCCCACGACCTCGTCGCCCGGCCCCACGGCCATGGCGGCCCCCGGGTCCCGGGGCGCGCTGCGGCTGACCGTGACCACCGTGGCGAGCCCGAAGGGGGAGCCCGCCGCGTACCACCGTTCCAGCGCCGGGAGGATCTCACGCATCGCTCGCTCCGCTCACCACAGGGTGCGTTCCACTCAAGAGTCCGCTCCTCTCACCGCCGCCGCCAGCCGCTCCAGCGCGGCCGGAGTGTGTCCCTCGACGAACGCGTCCACGTTCGGCAGCGCCGCGGCCATGCCGCCGGCCAGGGGCGCGTAACCGGGTCGGGCCTTGCGCGGATTCGCCCAGATCACCCGGTGCGCGAGCCGGTGCAGGCGGCGCATCTGCTCCGCGAGCAGGGCCGGATCGCCACGCTCCCACCCGTCGGACAGCACGACGACCACCGCGCCGCGCGCCATGCCCCGCCGCCCCCACCGGTCCAGGAAGCCGCGCAGCATCTCACCCAACCGGGTGCCGCCACGCCAGTCCGGAACCGCCGCCGCGAGCGCGGCCATCGCCGTGTCGGGATCCCGGTGCGCCAGCTCACGGGTCACCCGGGTCAGCCGGGTACCGATCGTGAAGACCTCCGTGCGGGTGCCCCGTGCGGCCCCGCCGGTGCGGGGGCCGTGGAGGGCCGCGTGCGCGAAACGCAGCAGCGCGTCCGCGTACGGCCCCATCGAGCCGCTCACGTCCACGAGCAGCACCACCCGGCGCGGCCGGTCCGCTCGCGCCCGGTGCCGCAGCCGCGCCGGCTCCCCGCCGCCGCGCAGCATCTCCCGTACCGTGCGCCGCGGATCGACGGCGCCCCGCCGGGCCGGATGGCGCCGCGCGGTGCGCCGGGCCTCGCCGCGCAGGGTGAACGCGGCCCGCAGTCGCCGCAGTTGGTCGCGCTCGGCGGCGGTCAGCTCGGCGAAGTCCCGGTGGCGCAGTACGTCGGTGGAGTCGGCCAGCACGGCCACGGGTACGGCGTCCTCGGCCCGCGCCGCCGCGCGGGGCACCGTACCGGCGCCGCGCAGGACCGTCCGGGTCCGCGGCGGGGGAGCGGACCGGGCAGGGGCGCCGCCGGGCCGGCCGCCGAAGTACGCCGCGAAGACCCGCTCGTAGCGCTCCAGGTCGTCCTGGCTCCCGCACAGGGTGAGACGGCCCGCCCAGTACACGTCCGAGCGGGCACCGGGATCGAGCACGTCGAGCGCGCCCAGGAAGGCCTGCACGCGGTCGGGTGAGGCGTCGACGCCCGCGGCGCGCAACGCGCGGGCGAACCCGACGACCACGGCGGACGCGTCGACGGCGCGCCGTTGTCCCACCTCGTCCCCGCCGTCTTCGCCCTCCCCGCGGCTGCGGCCGTCCCGGCCGTCGCCGCCATGGCTGCCGTCCCTGCCGTTCACGCTGCTCACGTCTCCCGGGCCGCGAGGATCGCCGACAGATCCAGCCCCCGTGCCCGCTCGGCGTCCTCCCGGTACTTCAGCACCGACCCCAGCGTCGCCACCGCAAGCTCCGCGTCCACCTCGCTCGCCCCCAGCGCGTCCAGGGCCTCAGCCCAGTCGATGGTCTCCGCGACCCCGGGCGGCTTGACCAGGTCCTCGGCGCGCAGGGCCTGCGCGAGTGCGGTCACCTGCTCGGCCAACCGCTCCGTGACCCGCGGCAACCGCCTTCGTACGATGGCGAGTTCACGGGCGAACCCGGGATGGTCGAACCAGTGGTAGAGACACCTCCGCTTCAGCGCGTCATGCACTTCGCGCGTCCGGTTCGAGGTGAGCACCACGACGGGCGGTAGCTCCGCCCGCAGGGTGCCCAGTTCGGGGATGGTGATGGTGTACTCGGACAGCAACTCCAGCAGGAACGCCTCGAACTCGTCGTCCGCGCGGTCGATCTCGTCGACCAGCAGCACCGACGGCTGGGTCTCCAGCGCCCGCAGCAGCGGACGGGTGACGAGGAACCGCCGGTCGTACAGCTCCCCTTCGAGCCGGTCGGCATCCGTCACGCCCGCCGCCTCGGCCGCCCGCAGGTGCAGCAGCTGACGCGGGAAGTCCCAGTCGTACAGGGCCTGGGAGGCGTCGATGCCCTCGTAGCACTGGAGCCGGATCAGCGGGGCGTCCATCGCCTCGGCCAGGGCGGACGCGAGCGCGGTCTTGCCCACGCCCGCGTCACCCTCGCAGAACAGCGGCCGGTGCAGCCGCAGCGCCAGGAAGCAGGCCACGGCCAGCCCGTCGTCGACGAGATACCCCGTCTTCTCCAGGCGGGCCCGCACCTGGGCCGGACCGCTCACCTCGTGCATGGGCGCTACTCCAGTGCGGCCAGCACCGCGCGACGCGTCAGCACCCGGGCCAGGTGCGCGCGGTACTCGGGTGAGCCCGAGGGATCGGACGAGGGGTGCGTGCCCTCAGCCGCCGCCTCGGCGGCCCGTGCCACCGCGCCCGGTTCGGCGTCGGCGCCGGTGAGCGCCGCCTCGGTGGACGTGGCCCGCAGCGGCGTGGAGCCCATGTTGGTCAGTCCGATCCGGGACTCGGCGAGGTGTCCGTCGTCCCGCCGGACGAGCGCCGCCACGCCGACCACCGCCCAGGCCTGCGCGACCCGCTGGAACTTCTCGTAGTGGAAGCCCCAGCCCTCGGTCGACGGGATCTCCACCCGCACCAGCAGTTCGTCCGGGCGCAGCGCGGTCTGCAGATAGTCGACGAAGAACTCACGGGCCGGGATCGCGCGCTGCCCGTCCGGTCCCACGGCGATCAGGGTCGCCTCGAGCGCGAGGACCACGGCGGGCAGGTCACCGGCCGGATCGGCGTGTGCGAGCGAACCGCCGAGGGTGCCGCGATGGCGTACGGCGGGATCGGCGACCGTGGCGGTGGCCGCCGCCAGGAGCCCGGCGTGCCGGCGCACCAGCGGATCGCGGATGACGTCGTGGTGCGAGGTCATCGCGCCGATGACCAGCGTGCCGGCGTCCTCGCGGATCCCACGCAGCTCCGGGATCCGGCCGACGTCGACGACCAGTTCGGGGAAGGCGAGCCGCAGCCGGAGCAGGGGCAGCAGGCTCTGCCCGCCGGCCAGCACCTTCGCGTCCTCGCCCGCGTCCGCGAGGGTGCGCACGGCCTCGTCGACGCTCGCGGGCCGCACGTAGTCGAATGCGGGGGGAATCATGCCGACGCCTCCTCACCGGAGCGGGCGGACCGAAGGGCTTCCCAGACCCGCTGCGGCGTGCAGGGCATCCTCACCTCGGTCACTCCGAGCGGGCGCAGCGCGTCCACGATCGCGTTGACGACGGCGGGCGTGGAGGCGATGGTCCCCGACTCTCCGACTCCCTTGGAACCCAGGGGATTCGAGGTCGCCGGTGTCTCCGTCCGGTCCGTCACGAACTCGGGCAGGTCGGCCGCCGAGGGCACGAGGTAGTCGGCCATCGTGCCCGAGACGAGGTTGCCCTCGTCGTCGTACACGGCCTCCTCGTACAGCGCCTGGGCGATGCCCTGTGCGACCCCGCCGTGCACCTGCCCCTCGACGATCATCGGGTTGATGACGCTGCCGACGTCGTCGACGCAGACGTACGAGCGGATGGTGGTCCGTCCGGTCTCGGTGTCGACCTCGACCGCGCACAGGTGGGTGCCGTGCGGGTAGGAGAAGTTGTCCGGGTCGACCAGGTGCTCGGCGTTGATGGTGGGCTCCATGCCGTCGGGCAGGTCGTGCGAGGAGAACGTCTCGAAGGCGACCTCCTGGATGGTCTTGCGCGCCTCGGGCGAGCCCTTCACGGAGAACACGCCGTGCGTGAACTCCAGGTCGTGCTCGCTCGCCTCCAGCAGGTGCGCGGCCACCTTGCGCGCCTTCTCCACCACCTTCCGCGCCGCGTGGTGCACCGCGGCCCCGCCCACGACGAGCGAGCGCGAGCCGTAGGTGTCCATGCCCTGGGGCGCCGCCCTGGTGTCGCCGTGCACCACCTCGATGTCCTCGAAGGGCACCCCGAGCACATCGGCGGCGATCTGGCTCCAGCAGGTCACATGGCCCTGGCCGTGCGGGCTGGTGCCGGTGACCACCTCGACCTTGCCGGTGGGCAGCATGCGGATGCTCGCAGCCTCCCAGCCCCCGGCCGCGTACCGCAGGTCACGCAGCACCCGGCTGGGCGCGAGCCCGCACATCTCGGTGTACGTGGACACGCCGATGCCCAGGCGTACCAGGTCGCCGCGCCGGTTGCGGTCCGCCTGCTCGGCGCGCAGCTTGTCGTATCCGAAGAGGGCGAGCGCCTTGTCCGTGGCGGCCTCGTAGTTGCCGCTGTCGTAGGTCAGACCCGCGATGGACGTGTACGGGAACTCCTCGTGCCTGATCCAGTTGAGTCGCCTCAACTCGATGGGATCCAGGTCGAGTTCGACGGCCAGTTCGTCCATGATCCGTTCGATGGCGTACGTCGCCTCGGGGCGTCCCGCGCCGCGGTAGGCGTCGGTCGGCGTCCTGGTCGTGAAGACGCCCGTGCACGTGAAGTCGTACGCGTCCATCTTGTAGATCGCCGGGTACATGAAGGCACCCAGGATCGGGATGCCCGGGGTGACGAGCATCAGATAGGCGCCCATGTCGGCGAGGAGGTCGACCTTGAGGCCGAGCAGCCTGCCCTCGCTCGTGGCGGCGATCTCGATGTCCTGGATCATGCCGCGGCCGTGGTGGGTCGCGAGGTAGCCCTCGGAGCGCGACTCGGTCCACTTCACGGGCCGTCCGAGCCGCCGGGCGACGGCCAGGGCGAGGGCCTCCTCGCCGTACACCTGGAGCTTGGAGCCGAAGCCGCCGCCGACGTCGGGGGCGATCACGCGCAGCTTCTGCTCGGGGATGCCGGTGACGACGGCGAGCATGATCCGCAGGATGTGCGGGATCTGCGTGGCCGAGTAGACGGTGTACTCGCCGGAGGCGGCGAGCGGCGTGACCACGACGGCGCGCGGCTCCATCGCGTTGGGGATCAGGCGCTGCTGGAGATAGCGGCGCTTCAGGACGACGTCCGCGCGCTCCCGCACGGCCGCGTAGCTCTCGCCGGTGGCCAGCGGCCAGACGTAGCAGCGGTTGGTGCCCTTGTCGGAGTGGACCAGTGGGGCGTCCTCGGCGAGGGCGGCCTCCAGGTCGAGCACCGGGGGCAGGGGTGTGTAGTCGACCTCGACAGCTTCCAGGGCGTCGGCGGCCGCGTACCGGTCGCGGGCCACGACGACGGCCACCGGGTCTCCCGCGTACCGGACCTCGTCGACCGCGATCGGCGGGTGGTCGGGCAGCACGATGTCTTCCGTGACCGGCCAGGCGCAGGGGAGCGAGCCCAGGCCCTCGGCGAGGTCCTGGCCGGTGAACGCGGCGACCACGCCGGGGCGCTCGCGTGCGGGTGCGACGTCGATCCGGTCGATCCGGGCGTGTGCCATGGGGCTGCGCAGAATGGCCAGGTGGAGCAGTCCGTTGACGTGGATGTTGTCGGTCCAGTTGGTCTGCCCGGTGACGAGACGGGCGTCCTCCTTGCGCGGCCGGGAACGGCCGACCTCCGGTTCGACGATCTGGTCCGTCACGACGACACCTCCTGTCGGGAGGCGGCGAGGACCGCACGCACGATGTTCTGGTAGCCGGTGCACCGGCAGAGGTTGCCCTCCAGGGCCTCCCGTACCTCCTGCGGGCCCGGGGCCGGGTTCTCGCGCAGCAGATCGCGGGCCGCCATGATCATCCCGGGGGTGCAGTAGCCGCACTGGAGCGCGTGCCGCTCGTGGAACGCCTTCTGGAGCGCATGCCACTCACCGTCGTGCGCCAGCCCCTGGATGGTGGTCACTTCGCTCCCGTCCGCCTGGACGGCGAGGACCGAGCAGCTCTTGACGGTCTCCCCGTCCAGGTCGACCGTGCAGGCCCCGCAGTTCGACGTGTCGCAGCCGATCGGGGTACCGGTCAGACCCAGGTGGTCGCGCAGATAGTGGACCAGGAGAAGGCGGGGTTCGACCTCGTCCTCGTACGTGGTGCCGTCCACCTTCAACGAAATGCGGGTCATGTGCCCTCCCGGGGAGCCAGGTGAGAGGTATCAGCCATTTTATGTGGTGTGCGTCACTCTAGGGCGGGGTGAGGAGGGCGGCGAGTGCTGCGGCGGAGATTTGTTGAGCGTTAATCCGTTGCTGCCGGGCGAGGCCGCCTGCTGCACTGAGAGGGAAGCGTCCACCAAGATCAGGGAGCAGCGATGCGCACACCGTTCATGTCCACCCAGGAAGGAATCACTCCCACTCCAAAGGACATGACACCCGGTGCATATGCTCAACCTGGGAATCCTGGCGCACGTAGACGCCGGTAAGACAAGCCTGACCGAGCGGCTGCTGCACTCGGTCGGAGTCATCGACGAGATCGGCAGCGTCGACGACGGGAACACCCAGACCGATTCCCTCGCGCTGGAGCGGCAGCGCGGCATCACGATCAAGTCCGCCGTGGTCTCCTTCGCGGTCGACGACGTGACCGTCAATCTGATCGACACCCCGGGACACCCGGACTTCATCGCCGAGGTGGAGCGCGTGCTGAGCGTGCTCGACGGCGCCGTGCTGGTGATCTCCGCCGTGGAGGGCGTGCAGGCCCAGACCCGTGTGCTGATGCGGACGCTCCGGCGGCTGCGCATCCCCACGCTCGTCTTCGTCAACAAGATCGACCGCGGCGGGGCGTGCTGCGAGCGCGTGCTCGACGCCGTCGCGGCGCGGCTCACCCCGGCGATCGTCCCCATGGGTGAGGCCCGGGCGCAGGGCACGCGGGACGCCCGCTTCGGCCTGTTCGACGAGGCACGGCTCGGCGCGCCGTTGCTCGACCTGCTCTCCGAGCACGACGACGCGCTGCTCGCCGCGTATGTCGAGGGCCGGGTGTCGTACGACCTGATCCGCGCCGCTCTGGTGCGGCAGACCGGGCAGGCCCTGGTGCATCCGGTGTTCTTCGGCTCGGCCGTGACGGGCGCGGGGGTCGACGAACTGATCGCGGGGATCAGGGAGTTGCTGCCACGCGCCGAGGCCGATGTCGACGGCCCGGTCTCGGGCAGCGTCTTCAAGGTCGACCGCGGGCCCGCCGGGGAGAAGATCGCGTACGCCCGGATGTTCTCCGGGACGCTGCGGACGCGCGACCGGCTGCCTCTGGGCGACGGCGAGGAGGGCAGGGTCACCGCGATCAGTGTCTTCGACCAGGGTGCGGCGGTGCGTGAGCAGTCCGTGGCGGCGGGGCGGATCGGCAAGCTCTGGGGCCTCGCGGACATCCGTATCGGCGACACCATCGGCGTACCGCGGAAGTCCTCGGCCGGCGAGCACCACTTCTCGCCCCCGACCCTCGAAACCGTCGTCGAACCCTGCCGTCCGGCCGACAAGGGCGCACTGCACGGCGCCCTCACCCAATTGGCCGAGCAGGACCCGCTGATCGATCTGCGCCAGGACGAGGCGCGCAAGGAGATCTCCGTCTCGCTCTACGGAGAGGTGCAGAAAGAGGTCATCCAGGCGACTCTGGCCGATGAGTTCGGCATCGACGTCCTGTTCCGCGAGACGACACCCCTGTGTATCGAGCGGCCCCTCGGCAGCGGCGCGGCGGTCGAGTTCATCAAGAAGGGCCCCAACCCCTTCCTCGCGACCGTCGGCCTGCGCGTCGATCAGGGCCCGGTCGGCTCCGGGGTGGAGTTCCGGCTGGAGGTCGAGCTCGGAGCGATGCCGTACGCGTTCTTCAAGGCGGTCGAGGACACCGTGAAGGAGACGCTCGCGCAGGGAATCCACGGCTGGCAGGTGGCGGACTGCACGGTCACCATGACCCACTCCGGCTACTGGCCCCGGCAGAGCCACGCCCACCAGGGCTTCGACAAGAGCATGTCCAGCACGGGCGCCGACTTCCGGGGCCTGACCCCCCTGGTGGTCATGGACGCGCTGCGGGCGGCGGGCACCCAGGTGTACGAGCCGATGCACCGCTTCAGGCTGGAGGCCCCGGCGGACACGCTGGGCGCGGTGCTGCCGGTGCTCGCGAAACAGGGAGCCGTCGCGGGGACCACCGAGCTGCGGGGCGCATCGTGCGTGCTGGAGGGCCGGATCCCGGTCGCCCGGGTCCATGGGCTGGAGCGGCAACTCCCGGGGCTGACCCGCGGCGAGGGCGAGCTGGAATGCGCCTTCGACCACTACGCACCGGTCCTGCGGGGCACGGTCCCCGAGCGCCCGCGCACCGACCTCAATCCGTTGAACCGGAAGGAGTACCTGCTGAACGTGACGCGGCGGGTCGGCGCTTGAGTCCGCACACGGCGACACGTCTCCCCAAAAGATCTCCAGAAGATCTCCAGAACATGAAACTTACTCTGGAGTCAGAAGTATTGACGCCCATTTGCGCACCCGCGAATGTTGTGGACATGTCGAAGTTACGTGCGCGTCTGCTCGGCGTCCTCGTGCTCCTCACCGGCTTCCTCTCGGCGGTGGGCGCCCAGCCCGCCGCCGCGGACGGACTCCCCGACTCCCTGTGGTTCGACGCGCCTGCGGCGGCCACTCTCACGGTCGACAAGGGCCGCTTCCTCGACGGACTCGGCCGCGAGGTCGTCCTGCGCGGCTACAACGTCTCCGGCGAGACGAAACTCGAAGAGAACAGCGGTCTGCCCTTCGCCTCGGTCGCCGACGCCAAGAAGTCCGCGACGGCCCTGCGGGCCCTCGGCGGCGGCAACTCCGTGCGCTTCCTGCTCTCCTGGGCCCACGCCGAACCCGTACGCGGCCAGGTCGACTCCGCCTATCTCGCCGCCGTCACCGACCAGATACGCGCCTTCCTCGACGCCGGAATCCGCGTGTATCCCGACTTCCACCAGGACCTCTACTCCCGCTACCTCTTCAACTCGGGCAGCTGGTACACCGGCGACGGAGCCCCCAAGTGGGCTGTGGACGCCGGGAACTACCCGAGCGAGTCCTGCGGGATCTGCCTCTTCTGGGGTCAGAACATCACCCAGAACGGGGCCGTGAAGCAGGCACAGTACGACTTCTGGCACAACGCGTACGGCGTCCAGGACGCCTTCCTCACCACGGCCCAGGCCACCATGACCTACGTCAGACAGCACCTCACCACGGCCCAGTTCGCGGGCCTCGTCGGCTTCGACCCGTTCAACGAGCCGTACGCGGGCACCTACGACTCCGGGCAGACCAGCCGCACCTGGGAGCGGGACCTGCTCTGGCCGTTCTATGTGAAGTTCCGGGCCCGGATGGACGCGGCCGGCTGGCAGGACAAGCCCGCCTTCGTCGAAGCCAACCTCTTCTGGAACTCCAACATCGACTCCCAGAAGCAGGAGGGCGGCCTGCTCGACGCGGGCACCCTCGGCCCGCGCTATGTCTTCAACACCCACTTCTACGACCAGAAGGCCATCTCGGGCATCCTCATGTGGGGCAACGCCGAGGACGGCCAGTACGCCACCGACTTCGGGACGGTCCGCGACCGCGCATCGAGCGCGGGGACGACGGCGATCGTCAGCGAGTTCGGCCATCCGCTGTCGGGAACGGTCTCCGGCAAGGCCCCCACGGTCGACAAGGCGATGTACCAGGCCCTCGACTCCCGCCTGCCGGGAGCCACTTGGTGGACCAAACCGGCGTCCTCCGGCCCGGTGCTCTCCGGCAACCAGTGGCAGTGGGACATCTACAACGGCCGCCATCACGAGCTGATGAACGGCAACGCGAGCAAGGTCCTCACCTCCGGCGACGCCTGGAACGACGAGGACCTCTCGGCCGTACGCCTCGACGACTCCGGTACGGCCGTCCTGCGCCAGGACGCCCGTCTGCTCGACCGGCTCCATCCGAGCGCCACCTCGGGCAGCACGGTCGCCTTCACCTACGAGGACCGCTCCCGGGACGGCTCCACCACCCTGACCTGGAACCCGGTTCCGTCGTCCCTGCCGCACGTCTCCCAACTGGTGGGATCGGGTCAGTACGGGCTGCTCCTGTGGCGCTCGGGCGGCGGTAGCGCTCCCACCGAACTCCATCTCCCGGCGTCCTTCCCGACCGCGTCCACGACGGTGGTCTCCGACCTCGGTGCGACGATCTCCCCGCCCGCCTACACCACGACCACCCCGATCGCCGTGGCCCCCGAACCGGGCGGCACCGGCAGTCGCCGACTGCTGCTCACCGCACCGGACTCGGGGACCCTGCACTACGCGCTGGTCACGAACGGGGCGAGCGCCCCGTCCGGCGATCTGCTGAGCGCGGCCCGTTCCGAACTGAGCTCATGGGCCGCGTCGAAGGTCAACTAGTCGAAGGACCGGTCCAGTTCGCCTCCACATGGCCGAGGCGAACACGCTGGGGGTGGTCGCCGACCGGTACCGACACCGTCTTCTGCCCCGTGGCGAAGTCGATGGCGGTGACCTGGTCGGCGCCGCTCTCGGAGACGATGCAGTCCGTACCGTCACCGCTGACGGTCGCCCAGTACGGCTTCGAGGCGGTGACGAGCGGGCCCTCCTGGAGGGTGGCCCGGTCGACGACGGTCGCATAGTCGTCCATCGTTCCGGCGACGCACAGTTTGGTGCCGGACGGGTTCATCGAAATGCCGTGGTGGCGCGAGTCGTTGACCCAGGTGGTGCGGTCGGTGCTGGTCGCGGGGTTCATCGGCAGGGTCTTCACCCGGGTGATCCGGTCGGAGGCCACGTCGTACTCCAGGAAGCCGTTGAAGAACGACACCTGGAAGTACAGTTTGGACTCGTCGGGGCTGAAGACGGCCGGCCGGACCGCGTCGGAGAAGTCCGTGAGACCGATCGCGTCCAGCCGCTGCCGCATGTCGATCACCTTGACCTGCTTGTAGGTGGTCGCGTCGACGACGGTGATGTGCCGGTCGCCCTTCGTCCAGTCCAGCCACGGGTCGTCGAGTGCGGTGTTCACATCGCCGATGGCCATGTTCCAGATGTACTTGCCGTCCCGCGTGAAGATGTTCTCGTGCGGCTTGTCGCCGGTGGCGAAGGAGCCCAGCTGCTTGCCCGTGTCGATGTCCAGCACGTGCACGGTGTTCGCGGTCGACGCGGAGACCGCGACGCGGGTGCCGTCGGGGGAGACGGCCATGTGGTCGGACCGGTAACCGGACACGGGGAAGCGCCAGTTGATGTTCCCGGTCGCCAGGTCGATCGAGACGACATCGGCGAAGCTCGGGCGGGAGACGACCACCGACCTGCCGTCGGGCGTGGAGTACATGTCGTCGACGAACTGGTCGTGGCCCTCGCCGACACCATTGCGGATGGCCTGAAAGTAGATCCACTTGATCGGATCGGCGTTGATCTCCGCCATCCGCGCGTCCTTGTCCGGGACGACGTTGATCCGGCCGACCTTCGCGAAGTCACCAGTGGACTTGATGACGTCCGCGGTGCCGTCCCAGTTGTTGCCCACGAACATCACTTCGCGCAGGTCGGCCGCGGCGGTCTGCGCGGCGGGTCGCGCGGAGGCCGCGGTCGCCGTACCGCCGAGGGTGAAGGTCAGGGCGACGGCGGCGGCGAGCGTACAGAGGTGTCTGGGTCTGAGGGCAGACATGGTGGGTCCCTTGTCTAGGTGGGGGTGCGGGTACCGGAAAGTCTGAACACAACTGAGTTCAGAGTGGACTTACTGGAAAGTAAGGAAGGGGCGGGGCTCTCCACAAGGGTTCGTGCACGACAAAATCATCGGAGGGACGAACGGTTCGTCCCTGCGGCGAGGGGGGAACGCGTGGCGGGCAGGATCAAACAGCCGACCGGCCGTTACGGAGGCAGGACCGCCGCGGAACGGCAGGCCGAGCGACGCTCGCGCTTTCTGGCCGCCGCGCTCCAACTCTTCGGTGACAGCCCGGGGTTCAGATCCACGACCATCGCGGCGCTGAGCGAGGCGGCGGGACTGTCGACGCGTCAGTTCTACGAGGAGTTCCGCACCCTCGAGGACGTGCTGGCCGCACTCCACCTCCAGGTCAACGACTGGGCCGAGCAGGCTGCCCTGGCCGCCCTCGCCGACGCCCAGGACCTGCCGCTCGTCGAGCGCGCCACCGCGATCTTCCGCGCCTACGCCGCGAACGTGACGGCGGACCCGCGCCGCATCCGCATCACCTTCGTCGAGATCATCGGCGTCAGTCCACGCCTGGAGGAGCAGCGGCTCGCCCGCCGGGCACGCTGGGTCGACTTCATCTGCGCCGAGGCGACCGCGGCCGCCGACCGCGGCGAGGCGGTGTCCCGCGACTACCGGATCGCCGCCACCGCCTTCATCGGCAGCGTCAACGGCCTCCTGCACGACTGGCGCGCAGGATGGGTGGCGGCCACGCTCGACGAGGTGGTCGAGGAACTGGTCCGTCAGCTGCTGGGGATCCTGCGACCGGTGGGGTGGAACCCGTAGGGGTCAGGAAGCCGATGCCGCGACCTCACCGTGAGTGCCGTGCCGTGCCGTGCCGTGTCTTGTCGTGCCGGCCGCCGGTCGAGGTGTCCTCGAACCCGGTGGTGAATCCCTGGGGATCCGCCACCGGGTTCGGGACCCGCGCGCCGCTCCCCGTCCCCACGGGTTCGGCGCAGTGGGGCCGCCTCGCGCGCGAGGTCACCGTCGGCTGACCGAGACGACGGTCACCAGTGTGAAAGCGGCACCGAGGAGGAACGCGGCGCAAAGGCGCCGACGCAGTGCGCGGTACCTCGCCTCGTACTCGGCGCGCAGTTCCCGGCCGCGCCGCGCCGTCCGTTCCCAGGAGCGGCGGGTGAGGGCCAGGTAGGTGTCCGTGAAGCGTTCTTCCACGTCCTCGCGTTGGGTCTCCGTCAGGCAGGCCAGCGAGTGGGTGAAACGAGCCGCTTCCGCTCGCCCCTCGGCCTTGGTGGCCTCGATGAGCAGATGGCCCTCCAGTTCGTCGATGAGTGAGCGCGGGGCCGGCGGTCGATCGTCCATGGTCGTCATCGCAGTTCCTTCCGGGGCGTCTGCGGACGTGCGGCCGCGGCCGTGATCTCCGTGTGGTGCAGGTCGAAGGCGGGGGACTCGCTGCGGATGCGCGGCAGGGTGAGGAAGTTGTGGCGCGGCGGGGGACAGGAGGTCGCCCACTCCAGTGAGCGGCCGTAGCCCCACGGGTCGTCGACCTCGACCTTCTCGCCGTACTTGGCGGTCTTCCAGATGTTGTAGAAGAACGGCAGCAGGGAACCGCCGAGCAGGAAGGAGAAGATCGTCGAGACGGTGTTGAGGGTGGTCAGGCCCTCCACCGCCAGATAGTCGGGGATACGGCGCTGCATTCCGTTCGCACCCAGCCAGTGCTGCACCAGGAACGTGCCGTGGAAACCCACGAACAACGTCCAGAAGGTGATCTTTCCGAGGCGCTCGTCGAGCATCTTGCCGGTGAACTTCGGCCACCAGAAGTGGAATCCGGAGAACATCGCGAACACGACCGTACCGAAGATCACGTAGTGGAAGTGCGCCACCACGAAGTACGAGTCCGAGACCGGAAAGTCCATCGGCGGCGAGGCGAGCATCACACCGGTCAGACCGCCGAAGACGAAGGTGATCAGAAAGCCGGTCGCCCACAGCATCGGGGTCTCGAAACTCAGCGACCCCTTCCACATCGTTCCGATCCAGTTGAAGAACTTCACGCCTGTCGGTACGGCGATGAGGAACGTCATGAAGGAGAAGAACGGGAGCAGTACGCCACCGGTGACGTACATGTGGTGCGCCCACACGGTCACGGACAGACCGGCGATGGAGATCGTCGCGGCGATCAGGCCCATGTAGCCGAACATCGGCTTGCGGGAGAACACCGGCACGACTTCGGAGATGATGCCGAAGAACGGCAGGGCGATGATGTACACCTCCGGATGGCCGAAGAACCAGAAGAGGTGCTGCCAGAGCAGGGCACCGCCGTTCGCCGCGTCGAAGACATGGGCTCCGAACTTGCGGTCCGCCTCCAGCGCGAACAGGGCGGCGGCCAGTACGGGGAAGGCCAGCAGCACCAGAACACCCGTGAGCAGCACGTTCCACACGAAGATCGGCATGCGGAACATCGTCATGCCGGGGGCACGCATGCAGATGATGGTCGTGATGAAGTTGACCGCACCGAGGATCGTGCCGAAGCCGGAGAAGGTCAGACCCATGATCCACATGTCGGCGCCGACACCCGGCGAGCGGACCGCGTCCGACAGCGGGCTGTAGGCGAACCAGCCGAAGTCGGCCGCTCCTTGAGGGGTCAGGAACCCGCCCACGGCGATCAGCGAGCCGAGGAGATAGAACCAGTACGCCAGCATGTTCAGCCGCGGGAACGCCACGTCGGGCGCGCCGATCTGCAGCGGCATGATCCAGTTCGCGAAACCGGCGAACAACGGCGTCGCGAACATCAGCAGCATGATCGTGCCGTGCATCGTGAACGCCTGGTTGAACTGCTCGTTCGACATGATCTGAAGCCCCGGCCGGGCGAGTTCGGCGCGCATCAGCAGCGCCGTCACCCCGCCGACGCAGAAGAAGCCGAACGCCGTGACCAGATACAGCGTGCCGATCGTCTTGTGATCCGTGGTGGTCAGCCACTTCACCGCGGCGAGTCCAGGACGCCGCGCACGCGCGGGAAGGGCTGCGGGCGGCGTCGTCACTGTGGTGCTTTCCATGCCCCGCCTGTGTCCGCCGCCGGCCCCACCGTCACACTTGAACGAAGCGACGAGCGTCACACCCGCACCGGTGACGATCGCGCACCTGCCGGACACCTACGGATCATGAGCAACGACGAGACCTTCGCCGCTGCCTATCGCGAGCACTACTGGGCGGTCAGCCGCTACGTGGCGAGGCGACTGGACGGCCGGAGCAGTGATGTCGAGGAGGTGGTGGCGGAGGTCTTCACCGTCGCCTGGCGGCGCCGGTCCGACCTTCCGCCGTCCCCGCTTCCCTGGCTGTACGGGGTGGCACGCCACTGCCTGGCCAACGCCGTACGCGGCTACGGGCGCCGCCGCAGGCTCCTCGACCGGATCGGCAACGACGAGAGCGCGCACGGCAGACAGGTCGTCGACAGCCCCGACTCCGCGTCGCCGGGCGACTGGGTGCACGAGGCGCTGGCCCGGCTCTCCCCGGCCGACCAGGAGGTACTGCGCCTCATCGCCTGGGAGGAACTCGGCGTCGACCAGGTCGCCGTCGCCCTCGGCTGTGGCACCCGCGCCGCGGCCATGCGCCTGCACCGCGCCCGCCGCCGGCTCAGAGCCGAGATCGACCGTATGGACATCACCGTGGCCGGCGGCACTGCTTCGCCCCGCCGCGACACCCCGAAGGAGCACGGCCATGGCTGACGAACTCGACATCCTGCGCCGCGCCAACCCGGTGCCGTCCACCGACCCCCGCTTCCACGACCGCCCCTTCGACCAGCACGCGCAGCGCCGCCTCAACCAACTGCTGCACGGCGAGCGGCACCGCCCGAGCCCCCGTCCGCTGCGCCGCTGGATCTGGAGCGTCGGCACCGCGGCCGCCGTCGGTGTCGTCGTCCTGACGCTCACGCTGTCGGGATCGACCACCACCCCGGCCGTGGCCGCACCCCGCCCGCTGATCGTCGAGGCGGGCTCCACCCCCGTACCCCTGGACCGGCTCGCCGACCGAGTGGCCGCGTCCGCGGGCTCGCAGCGGCTCGTCCAGGGCACCCACGTACAGACCTGGAGCATGGGCCTGACCTCCGGGCCCGGGGCCCGGCCGCCGATCACCCTCCCCGCGGAACGCGTGGTCCGCTGGAAGGCCGACGGCAGTCACACGGAACTCGTCGTGGCGACCGACCCCCGCCACCCGGGCAGGCCGGTCCTCACCGACGCCGACCCCGTCCCCCGCACGGTCGAGGACGGGCACGTCCTCAGTCGGCAGACCTATCCGCCGAGCTGGAGCGACGCCCCGCCGGTGGCCCGGCCGCCGCACGACGCCGAGCGGCTGCGCGCCTACCTCGAGGAGATCGACCGCACCGAGGCCATGGACACATCCCAACTTCTCGACGCCGTCGCTGAGTTGCTGAACAACTGGACGCTGGGCGCCCGGGAGGACGCCGCGCTCGTCCGCGTCCTCGCCGACGCGAAGGGCCTGCGCCCGGCCGGAGCGGTCACCGACCGGCTGGGCAGGCAGGGACAGGCGTACGTGTACGAGGACACCGCGCACTCCGCGCGCCGGATGCTGGTCCTCGACCCGAGGAGCGGCGCCGTGCTCGGGATCGAGGACACCGTCACCAAGGACGATCCCGAGTACGGCGTCAAGGCCGGGGACGTGATGTCGTACAGCGCGTGGATGCGTTGAGCGGACCCCGAGCCCTGCGAGCGAACCCGCAACGCTTTACCGGACGGCGAGTTGGCGCTCGGCCCCGGTCACGGTCTGCTCCAGCAGGACCGCGATCGTCATCGGGCCGACACCACCCGGCACCGGCGTGATCAGCCGGGCCCGTTCGCGGGCGGTGTCGAAGTCGACGTCGCCGACGTTTCCGGAGTTGTAGCCCGCGTCGATCACGACGGCTCCCGGCTTGATGTCCTTCACCGCGGATCAGCCGGGGCCGGCCCACGGCGGCCACCACGATGTCCGCCTCGCGGACGACCGAGGAGAGACCGGTCGTCCGCGAGTGGCAGTACGTCACCGTCGCGTCGCGGCCGAGCAGCAGCATCCCGACCGGCTTGCCGAGGATCGCGCTGCGCCCCACCACGACGGCCCGCCGGCCCGCCGGGTCGACGTCGTACGCGTCGAGGAGCCGCATGATGCCGCCGGGGGTGCAGGACACGAAGCCCGGCAGCCCGAAGCTCATCGCCGAGTACGAGCTGAGCGTCACCCCGTCGACGTCCTTCTCCGGCGCGATGGCCTCGAACGCCGCCCGCTCGTCGATGTGCGGCCCGACGGGGTGCTGGAGCAGGATGCCGTGCACGGTCGGGTCGTCCGACAGCGCCTTCAGCGTGTCGACCAGCTCGGCCGTGGTGGTGTCGGCGGGCAGGGCGACGTGCCGGGACTCGATGCCGGCCTTGTGGCTGCGGTTCTGCTTCATCCGGACGTAGGTGACCGAGGCGGGATCCTCGCCGACCAGCACCGTCGCGAGACACGGCGCCATCCCCGTGCGGCCGGTGAGTGCGGCCGCGCGCTTCGCGGTCTCCTCGACGATGCGGCGCGCGAGACCCGCGCCGTCCATGAGCTGGGCCTGGGACATGAGCTACTCCTGAGCGTCGCTGACACAATCGCCCAGGCGCGCGGCAAAGACCCGTTCGTCAGGCCGCTCCCCGGTGGTACTCCACCTCAGCGCCAGTCACGGCCCGAGCCCAGGGTAGCTCGTACGATCAGCTGCCCGACTCGGCGGCAGCGGGCGCCGCCGTCGGGTCGACCCCGGCCAGGAACCCCCTGGCCTGTGTCTCGGTGGTCACGGCGCCGATGGCCCCGGCCCAGCGGGCGATCTCGCCGACCAGCGCGACGGCCCCGGCCTCGTCGCCCGCGTCGCGTGCCAGCACCGCCAGGAGCAGCTGCTGCGAGAGGGTGCCGGGGACGGTCCCGGCCCGGGCGCCGAGCTCGGTCGCCCTGCTCCAGCGCTCCTGTGCCCGTGCGTGGTCACCGTGGTCGTGGTCGTGATCGCCGAGGTGCCGCAGCGCTTCACGGACGAGCAGATCGTCACCGGAGTCGTGCGAGCCGCCTGCTTCACCTGCTTTGCCCGTTGCACCTGCCTCACCTGCTTCACCTGCCTCACCCGCTTCACCGGCGCGCAGCGCGGCTTCGTAGTGGCCGGGCGCGAGGTCCCGCTCGGCGAAGAGATTGTCGGCGACGAGGCCCAGGTACATCTCGGCCCAGCCCCGGCGCACATCGTCCGGGGCCTCACCACGCAGCCGCTCGGCGTGCGTGCGGAGGGCGGCCGGCGCGTCCGGGTCCTTGCCGTCGGGTCCGGCACGGAAGGCACCGTCGACGTGCACCTGCCCGAGGTAGCCGTGGCGCAGCCGGAGGAAGTCCAGGTCCCAGCCGATGTCGGAGTGCGCCTCATCGGCGACTTTCACGTCGAGGACCTCGATGAATTCCTCGGCGGCGGCGAGCCGTGGCCCCGCCAGGGAGGTCCCGCCGAACCAGTCGCTCTCCAGGGCGACTTCGGCGGCGGCCAGGGCGAGACGGGCACGGGACCGCGGGTCGGTCGCCTCGGCCGAGTCGAGCAGGCGCGTAGCGCGTTCCCAGCGACCGCCGATCCTCAACTCCCTTGTAGCGGCGATGAGTTCGCCGAGCGGTACGGCCGTACGAAGGGTACTTGCGGTGTTCGTCATGGCAGGGAAAGTAGTAATCAGAAAAACTATCCACAAGAAAACTATCTACGGAGTGGCGCATGGAAGATGTGAAGGCGGGAGACGTGAAGGCGGGAGATGTGGAAGCGGTAGAGGCGGAGGCCGCGCGGGGGCAGGTGTCGGCGGCGGACTCGGTCGACCGGCACGTCGCGGTCTGGGCGAAGGAACTCGACTGGATGGACCCGGTCAAGGAGGAGATCTTCGTCCGGCTCGCGATCCTGGCCCGGCACGCGGCCCAGGCCCGCCGGGACGTGCTCGACTCTGACGGGCTGCAGCACTGGCAGTTCAAGGTGCTGCTGATGCTGCGCAGACTCGGCCCGCCCTACGCGGCGAGCCCCTCGCAGCTCGCCGACATGCTCGGGCTGACCCGCGGCGCACTGTCGGCGCGATTGGGTCCGCTGGAGGAGGACGGGCTGATCGCCCGTAGCCATCACATGGCCGACCGGCGTCGCGTGGAGGTGCGGATCACCGACGCCGGATACGCGGCGTTCGAACAGCACGCGGTGTCGGAGGACCGGGGTGAGAACGCGCTGCTCGCAGTACTGACCCCAGCAGAGAAGCGGACGCTCGCAGACCTGCTGCGGAAACTGGTCGTGGCAGCCGAGGCCGCTGCGAGCGCGAGCGACCCATCTCGGCCTTCGCCGAGAAGGTCCAGGTCAGGCGAGAGTTGATCTGGACCTTCGGCCAGTTCCTTCCTACTCGTCCCATGCCTGGAGCAGCGTGTGTTCGACGATCTTGCCGTCCCGCAGCGAGACCATCGAGCTGGCGAGTACCCGGACGCCGTCCGGGTACTGGCAGGACTCGGTGAACGCGACGTGGTCGCCCTGGACGACACACTCTTCCAACTTGTGGGTCATGTCGCGGCTGTAGACGTCGTTGAGCATCTCGGCGATCTCGCCGCGGCCGTGTTTGATCATCGGGTGGCTTGGCTGGGTGTTGCGGTCGACGATGGTCATTTCCGCGTCGTCCGCGTAGAGCGACAGGAGATCCGCCGCACTGTGTCCTTCTATGCCCCGGCGTAGCGCTTCGGTGTCGAAGGCGGGGCCTGCCATGGTGCCCATGTCGACCTCCTTGGAAGGCCGCGGTCGTCTGAGGAAGGGACCGCGAAGGGTCTCTCTACCGAGCCTCCTCCGCCCCATGGCCCACGGCAAGCCCAGTCGGCGCGATGCGCCTCTCGGGTGAGGAGCGGGGGACGGCCGTGACCGCGCGCCGTCCGGGACCGTTGCTGCAAGCATGATCTCAACACGACGTATGGTCGCCGCCGTTGGTCTCGCCGTCGGTGTCACGGGGCTTGCCGCGCCGATGGCGTCTGCGGCCGAGGCCTCGGACGCGGGGAAGCTGAACCCGATCACCCAGCTCGACGCGCTCGCCGTCAGCGACATCCCCGCGGAGCACCAGGCCGACATCCCGCGAGTCTCCGAGCAACTGGGCGGACTCAACCGCCTGAACGACCTCAACCAGTTGCACCAGGTCACCGACCTGGTCGCACCCGTCACCGGACTCCTCCCGGGCCTCCAGGCCTAGGGCCTGTCCTTTCGAGCGGGTCTGGGCCTGTCCGCCCGCGTCTGCCCCCGGCACCCCGTGCCGGGGGCAGACGCCTGTGTCGTGGGCCCAGTGAAGGAAACTTCGTACCGAGAACGCGCGGCGATCGTCTCTCCTCAGCCCGCCGTCGCGAGGAACTGGGTCGCGGCCAGCTCCGCGTAGAGCGGGTCCCCGGCCACCAGTTCCCGGTGGGTGCCCACGGCGCGTACGCGGCCCGCGTCCATGACGACGATACGGTCGGCCATCGTCACGGTGGACAGTCGGTGTGCGACCACCAGGACCGTGGTCGTCAGGGCCACATCGGCGACCGTGTCGCGCAGCGCGGCCTCGTTCACCGCGTCGAGCTGCGAGGTCGCCTCGTCCAGGAGCAGCAGGCGGGGGTGGCGCAGCAGCGCGCGGGCGATCGCGACCCGCTGGCGTTCGCCGCCGGACAGCTTGGTGCCGCGGTGCCCGACGAGCGTGTCCAGACCGCGCGGCAGCCGGGCGACCATCCCGTCGAGCCGGGTCGTCTTCAGTACCCGCGTGACATCGGCGTCGTCGGCCTCCGGGTTGCCCAGCAGCAGGTTGTCGCGCAGGGAGCCGGACAGGACCGGGGCGTCCTGCTCCACGTATCCGATGGCCGACCGGAGCCGGGGCAGGTCCCACTGCTCCAGGGGACGGCCGTCGACCGTGATGACGCCCGCCTCGGGGTCGTAGAACCGCTCGATCAGCGAGAACACGGTGGTCTTGCCGGCGCCGGAGGGGCCGACGAAGGCGGTCATGCCGCGGGCCGGGACGGAGAAGGTCACGCCGTGGTGGACGTACGGCAGGTCGTCGGCGTACCGGAAGCGGACGTCGTCGAAGGCGAGCGCGGCCGGCGCGGCACCGGGAGTCGGCAGCGGAGCGGGCAGCGCGTCCGGTTCGGCGGGCAGCCGCAGCGCCTCCTGGATGCGGGCGAGCGCGGCGGCGCCGGTCTGGTACTGGGTGATCGCGCCCACGACCTGCTGGATCGGCGACATCAGATAGAAGACGTAGAGGAGGAAGGCGACCAGCGTGCCGACTTCGATCGCGCCGGTCGCGACCCGCGCGCCGCCCACCGCGAGGACCGTGATGAAGGCGATCTGCATCGCGAGACCGGCCGTGTTGCCCGCGGCCGCCGACCACTTGGCGGCCCGTACGCTCTGCCGCCAGGACTCCTCGGCCGCCGCGTGGATGGTCTGCTCCTCCCGGTGTTCGGCACCCGACGCCTTGACCGTGCGCAGCGCACCCAGGATCCGCTCCAGCGAGGCGCCCATCACGCCCACGGCGTCCTGCGCCTGCTTGCTGGCCCGGTTGATGCGGGGCACGATCACGCCGAGCACCGTGCCCGCGCACAGGATCACCCCCAGGGTGACGCCGAGCAGGACCACGTCGACCAGGCCCATCATCACCACCGTCGCCACCAGGGTGAGACCGCCGGTGCCGATGCCCACCAGCGAATCGGTGGTGACCTCGCGCAGCAGCGTGGTGTCGGAGGTGATGCGGGCCATCAGGTCGCCCGGTTCGCTGCGGTCCACGGCCGGTATCCGCAGCCGCAGCAGATACGAGGACAGGGCGCGCCGTGCGCCGAGCACCACCGACTCGGCGGTGCGCCGCAGTACGTACGAACCCAGCGCCCCCACCGCGGCGTTGGTCACCACCAGCGCCGCCATACCGATGAGCGCCCGCCCGATGGGCCGGTCGTGCGACAGGTCGTCGATGAGCCCCCGCGCCACCAGCGGCAGCACCAGACCGGTGGCGCCGGTCGTCAGCGCCAGCAACGCGCCCGCCAGCAGCGCCCATCGATGCGGTCGTACGTACCCGAGAAGCAGCCGCCAGGCGGGCGGTCCGGCGTGCGGCTCTGCGATGGTCACGGTGCTCCTAGCGGGAGTTCGGTGCGGAGCGTTCAGGCTACGTCGGCGCGGCCCCCGGAGGGGAACGGGCCACCCGGTGTCAGGGGCGGCCCCGCCCGCCTCACCAGGGGCGCAGTCCTGTGAGGGAGGACAGGTCCGAGCGTTCAGGGAGCGAATCCCCCACACCTTTCCGGAATCGTTACCGGTCCTCCCCCGTTGACACCCCGCGCCCGCCCTCCTAAGGTCACGCCTACGTTCCGAACGTGTGACGACATTTCGAACGGTTGAAAGGCAACTGCCCTGTGCATCACCGGAGTTGGAACACGTGTGGACGTAGCCCCGCGGCGCAGCCCGACATGCGTTCAGGTGCACACCGGCAGAGGGGTCACCCCGATCGGCAAGACCCGGATGCGTGGGCGACGACGCGTCGATCGGCGATCCGCGAGGCGCCGGGGCTCCTGAGCCCCCACTCCACAATGTTGCGGAGAACCTGACCGTCGGTCACCTCGTCAGGGAATACTGGTGGCTCACTCCCATGGAGATGCGCACCAAAGACCCCCGACGACCTCGGTGGCCGCGTGCGGATCTACCAGGTCGCCGAGGTGATCCGCCGCGGCGCACCGCTTCACCTCATGTTCGGGCTGTTCAGGGCGCCCGGGATCCACCCGTACGGCACCCATACGCGGGGACCTCACTCTGGCTGCGGCACGGCACCGACTCGCGCTCGACCGGCTCGTCGGATGCCCGGCTGGTTCAACCGCCGCCTCCTCACAGACATTTGATACGCCGTCATCTTTCTCAACGACGAGAAGAACAAGGAACGATCACCATGCGCAATCGCAGAGCCGCCCTCGCCGCCATCGCCGGAACTGCCTCCGTCGCCCTCACCATGTCCGCCTGCGGCGGCGAGAACAGCACGGGCAGCTCCAAGGGCGGCACGATCGGCATCGCCATGCCGACCCAGGCCTCCGAGCGCTGGATCACCGACGGCAAGAGCGTCGTCAAGGACCTACAGGCCAATGGGTACAAGACGAAGCTGGTCTACGGCGAGAACGACCCGGCGACCCAGGTCTCGCAGATCGAGAACCTGATCACGCAGGGCGTCAGCGCACTGATCATCGCGGCCATCGACAACAAGTCGCTGAACAAGGTGCTCCAGCAGGCCGCCGACGCGGACATCCCGGTGATCTCCTACGACCGGCTCATCCTCGGCACCAAGAACGTCACCTACTACGCCTCCTTCGACAACGAGCAGGTCGGTCGGCTCCAGGCCCGCTTCATCATCGACAAGCTCGGTCTTGAGCACGGCAAGGGCCCGTTCAACATCGAGCTGTTCGCCGGCTCCAGTGATGACAACAACACCAAGTACTTCTTCAGCGGCGCGTTGCACCTTCTGCAGCCGTTCCTGGACAGCAAGCAACTGGTCGTCCAGTCCGGCCAGACCGCGCTCAACCAGGTCACCACCCTGCGCTGGGACGGTGCCACCGCGCAGAAGCGCATGAACAGCATCCTCGCCACGTCGTACAAGACCAAGACGGTGGACGCGGTCCTGTCGCCGTACGACGGCATATCCATCGGCGTCCTGGCAGCGCTGAGGTCGGACGATTACGGCTCCATCAGCAAGCCCCTCCCGGTCATCACGGGGCAGGACGCCGAACTGGCCTCGGTCAAGTCGATCATTGCGGGTCAGCAGGCGCAGACCGTCTACAAGGACAGTCGACTGCTCGCCGATGTCGCCGCAAACATGGTCGACGACGTACTCAACAAAAGGAAGCCGCAGCTCAACGACACCAGGACCTACGACAACGGCGCCAAGGTCGTGCCCGCCTACCTGCTGCAGCCCATCAGCGTCGACAAGACCAACTACGACAGCGTTCTGGTCGCGGGCGGCTACTACACCGACGCCGAGCTCAAGTAGCCGAACCCTCCGTGGCGTGCATTCCGCGCACAGTTCGTCGACCTCCTGGTGGTGGACCTCCTCGACGAAGGCCTCGCGTGTGTGTGCGTCGGCGCGCAACGGACGTGACGATGGCGGGAGGAGCGACCACATGACGATTTTGGACGAGGGACTCAGCGGCCTGCGCGTGCTGGTCACCGGCGGCAGCCGCGGCTCGGGGGAGGCGACCGCCCGGCGCTTCGCCGCGGCCGGCACGCGCTCTGCCTGACCTGGACGGGTCTTTGCCCCGCCGATCCCGCGGCGATACGTAGGGGGCATGGGCATGGACCACCCTGCCCATGCCCCCTGCGCAGGGCGGTCTACGGTGCGTCCACCACCGTGCCCGTCAGTACGGGATGGTCGGGAAGCGGTTCGGCGTTGTCGTCGGTGAGGGCTAGGCGTAGCGACTCGGCCGGCTCGGCCAGTTGGTCCGTCACCGTCGGCACGGTGAAGTCGGCGGTGGTGGTCCCGGCCGGGATGTCCGTCCCCACCCACAGGTTCGCCAGGGAGAGTGCGCGCTCCGGGTCGGGGAGCTCACCGGCGTGGTCCGTCAGCCACTGCGGGTCCACGTCCTTGGTGGACAGCTCGGCGCCCTCGGTGACCGGAAGCACCCGCATCGGCTGCAGGATGTCCACCTCGGCGGGCTCGGAGAGCGAGATCCGCCATGTCAGCGTCCCTCCCTCGGTCACCCGGTCCGTGACCGGCGTCAGGGTGACCGCGGGCACGGGGTCGTCGTTCACCGCGGTGACCCCGCCCCGGTACGAGCCGATGACGGCGCCGCGCACGGCCTTCGCGACGACGTCGTACTGCTCGTCGTAGCCGAAGCGTGTGTCGCCCTTGACCTTCACGGGCACGTCGATGGGGGCGCTGCCCGGCCGTACCGTGACCAGCTTGTCCTTGGCCTGACCGGTGTCCGGGTCGAGGACGGAGAAGCGGACCTTGCCGCTGCCGTGCCCGGAGACCTGGACCGGGATGTGGTAAGTGAGAGTGCCCGAGTCGCCCTCCTTGACGGTGAGTCGGCCGATGTCGACGCGCGGCAGCGTCGCGGCCCTGGCCGTCGGGGTACCGGGGGCCCAGCCCCAGGCGTCCATCAGCCAGGCCTGTCCGGACGGTGAACGCGGGGTCAGTTCAAGGGACTTGACGTGCCGCAGGTCGAGGCCGGCGCGGATCGCCGCGGTCAGCGGGACGCGCAGCTCGCGCGCCCAGTACGAGGAGGTGCGCTCCGTGCCGGGCAACCCGTCGACCTTGACCTGGCCGAGTGCGGCGCGGTGGCCGGAGGAGTCGGTCACGGCCACGTCCAGTGGGGTGCCGGTCGTGTTCGGCGGCACGAACACGCGAAGCGCAAGGCTCTTGGCGCCCGAGAGGGACACCGGAGCGGCGGGACGGACCATGGTCGTCGCGCCCGGCGCCGACCACTTCAGCGCGACCGCGCCGCGGCCGGCCTCCTTCTCCGTCCACCACCGCGCGAAGTGCGGCGACCTCCCCGCGGCGTCGGGGTCGAGACATGCCACGGCCGGGTCGGGGTCGAGCGCCGAGCACAGCCTGCCGCCGGTCACCTTCACCGGGGCGTCGGGCAGGAAGCCGCCCGTGCGGCGGGCGCCCACCGCGTGGGTCAGCACGCGGGCCGGATCGGCCGAGGGGGCGCGCCGACCCGAGCCGTCGAGCAACGGACGCACCCGGTCGTCGCCGGCGACGAACAGCCGCGCCGCGGCGGCGATGTAGGTGGCGCCGGTCTGGTGCTGCTGGTCGGCGGTCAGTCGGGTGCGGGCGCTCGTGGAGCACACCGGGTCGGGCCGCTGTTCCGGGTCGTCCCAGAAGTCGTCGAAGGAGGGTGCCTCGGACTTGCCCGGCGTCCACTCGGTGTTGAAGAAGTTGTGGTTCGCGCCGACCACGTAGACGGCGCTGTGCAGGGCGGTGCCCCGGCCGACCCCGCGCGTCCCGTCGACGTACACCTCGCCCTGGAGGTCGGAGACGTCACCGTCGCAGCCGGGGAGGATCGTCGTGGACGGCACGTCGGCCACCGGATTCTGGCCGAAGATCGTCGGTCCGATGAGGACGGTCCCGCGGATCTTCCAACGCACCGGGCCTCGGTGGCCGTCCTGCGCGGCGGGCGGCGGGTAGAGGCTGTCCATGGCGGCCCGGTTGACGCCCTCGCCGCCGCGCGAATGTCCGACGAGCAGCACGCGGGACAGGTCGGCCTCGGCCGCGTCGGGCACGGCCGCCGGGGCAGTGCCCGGGTGGGCGGCCCAGTCGGCCCACTTGGCGAGGTGCTGTCGCACCAGTGAGGAGCGCGCCTGCGCACCGCCGTCCTCGATGTCCCCGTCCTGGCCGTTGATGCCGTTCGCCGAGATCGACACCGTCACATAGCCCTGGGAGGCCAGCAGCTTCTGGTCCTTCAGGTAGCCCTTGTGGCTCGGGATCGACCGGGTGCCGGCCGAGCAGGGCCACTCGAGGGTCACGTCGTCCTCGGAACCGCCCGGCTTGAAGCAGGTGGGGTGGCGGCCGTGGAGGAACAGAGCGAGCGGTCGCCTGCCGGTGGCGCCGGTGGGAGCGACGACGACGGCCTGCATCTCGACCGGCTGGGCGAAGCCGGGGAGCTTCACCGGGTCGAGGTGGTACTCGCCGGTGACCGTGCGGTACCCGCCCGGCCTGCCCGGGTCCACGGAGTTCGCCGGGAGTGGGGCCGGGGGCTGCGCGGCCTTCAGGGAGTTCTTCGGTTTCTTGCCGGTGTTGTCGGCAGTCGCGTCCAACCGGCGCCCGGCCGCCAGGACTTGAAGGTCCTTGAGCGGGGTGGCTCCGTGGAGAGCGAGCCGGAACGTGTGGCCGTCCTTGGCCGCCTTCGGTATGCCGAGCAGTCGGCCGGCCGCGCGGAACTCGACACGGGCGTCGCCCACGGGTACGGCCTTGTCCGACCGCCAGACCAGCTCACGCGCGAGGCCCTTCCCGGTGACGCGCCAGCCCGGTGGCAGCGCGCTGTCCGCCTTCTGCGTCAACGGCTCTGCCTTGGCGCGATGTTGGGCCTGGGCCAGTCCCGGTGAGCCCGCCAGGGCCGCGAGAACGGCCACGGCGGTGACCGCTATTCGCCGGGTACGGTTCAAGGATCCCCTCCTCACACTTCGAGCGCGGGCGCCCCGTCGATACCGGGGGCCCCTCGCGCCTCGAAGGAAGCGAATCGGGACCTGTGGGTTGCCTGTGCCGGGGAAGTGTGCCCGCGCGGGACAAGAATCGGGTCACCGGGACTCCCCGCGCGGACACCGGAAATAGCCCCTCCATGGGCCGATCTCCCCTTCTCCGCAAGGCCGTTGTCGGCACCGGCCACGGCGCCCGCATCCTCGACACCTCCCGGCGCACCGGCGACTCCCGCACCGTCGCCCTCGCCCACCGCTTCCACCCTGGCCGCGTGCAGAACGCGTACCGCTCCTCGCCGTTCTTCGCGACGGACGGATGGAAGACACCGGGACGGTGGCCGGCGTCTCGTCCTCCCACGTCATGGTGCGGTTGCCGGGGAAACGCGCGAGGACGAAGCGTTACGACACCAGGAAATTGCCGGGATCGCCTTCCGCCAGCCACGCCAGCCACGCCAGCCACGCCAGCCACGCCAGGCCCGGCGGATCCAGGTCGGCTGCGGGAGCCGGTGCGTCGCCCCGCTGCCCGGCGCGGGAGTGGCCAGCAGTTCCCGGCCCCGCTCCGGGGTGATTCAAGGGGCCGAGGAGCGGGTCGGCGCGCAGGCCGACCGGCGTGAGGTGCTCGGGGCCGATCGGGCGCCACTCGGGCAGTGCGGCGCGCGGAATACGCCAGGCCGCGTCCCCGTCACCCCAGCGTGCCGACTCCCGTGCCTCTTCCACGGCACGCCCGAACGGGTCTTCGGCGGCGCAGCGGAAGGTGCCGCCCCCCGCCTGCCGCAGGATCTCGTCCGCCGCCTCGCGCACCTCGTCGGAGGCGGGTCGGCCGTGAGCCTCGGGAAATACACCATGCAGGTCTCCCCGAGCAGCCGGCGGAACGCGTCGACGAACTCCGCCCCACACGCTCCGAGCGGCTCGACGCGTACCGTCCCGGAGGACTCGCGTGCCACGACGCGTCGTCCAGCTGCAGCGCCCGCTCCCACATCCCGGCGAGCAACACGTCCTCGGACGCGGGCGGGAACCTCGTCAGCCGTCCATGAGGTCCCTCATGTCGGCGATCCTGCCGGCCACCACGGACAACGCCCTGGCCGTCTCGTGCAGTTCAGGTCCGCACGGATGGTGCCCCGGGTACGACGGACGTCAGCCGCCGATGATCAGGGTGAGCCCGTAGATGGCGACCGCCAGGCACGCGCCGAAGCACAGCAGCGCTGCCACGGTGGCCGTCCGGTTGGCGCCGCGGGAGCGTTCTCCGCCGTGGCCTGCGCCGTCGCCACGGGGCTGGGCGGCGACACCGAGGGAGAACAACACGACCGTGAGCAGCGTGATCCCGAGGCTCACACCGACCACACCACCGAGGGCGGCCCAGTGGATGTCCATCGCCGCGCCTCCTTTCACTGCCGGACGGGACGGGACACGGTGGGTCAGGATGGGACGTTCGGTCGGCTCTCACGCCGCAGGCTGTTCCACGCGTTCGGTCGGCCGGGCGGGCTGTTCGTTGACGTTGTCCGGAGTCACCGGCCGGTGGCGCGACAGGGCCCAGAACCCGGCCGCCGCCGCGGCCGCGACGGCGGCCACCAGGGCCACGCCCGCGGTGCCGTGGCCGGCGGTCCAGGCCGCCGCGCCGCCGACGGCCGCCGCCGCGGGCAATGTGAGCAGCCAGGACAGCGCGATGCGCCCGGCCACCCCCCACCGCACCTGGGCCAGCCTGCGGCCCAGGCCCGCGCCCAGGATGCTGCCGGTGCACACCTGCGTGGTCGACAGCGGGAATCCCATGTGGGACGAGGCGAGAATCACGGCCGTCGCACTGGTCTCGGCCGCGAAGCCCTGCGGCGCCTCGATGTCGGTGAGCCCCTTGCCCATGGTGCGGATGATGCGCCACCCGCCCGTGTACGTGCCGAGCGCGATCGCCATTCCGGAGAGGAGTACCACCCACCAGGGCGGTGCGGAGTCGTGGGCGAGCGCCCCGGTGGAGATGAGGGCCAGGGTGATGACCCCCATGGTCTTCTGCGCGTCGTTGGTGCCGTGGGCCAGCGCCACCAGCGACGCCGAACCGACCTGCCCCCGTCGGAATCCACGCCGCGCCTGGTCGGGGGCCGTCCGCCGGGTGATGACGTACGCGAAGTAGGTCGCCAGCAGGGCCACGACACAGGCGACGAGCGGCGAGACGACGGCGGGGATCAGGATCATCTCGATGATCGCTCCGAACTGCACCGCGGATCCGCCGGCGCCCACCCACACCGCGCCGATCAGCCCGCCGAACAGCGCGTGCGACGAACTCGACGGCAGCCCGGCGAGCCAGGTCAGCAGGTTCCACAGGAGAGCACCGACCAGCCCGGCGAAGATCATCACCAGGGAGACCTTGGCGTCGTCCACGATGCCGCCGGAGATGGTCTTGGCCACCTCCGTGGACAGGAACGCGCCCGCCAGATTCAGTGCTCCCGCGACGGCGACGGCCACGCGCGGTCTCAGGGCCCCGGTGGCGATCGACGTCGCCATCGAGTTGGCCGTGTCGTGGAACCCGTTGGTGAAGTCGAACGCCAGGGCCGTCAGGACGACCACGACGAGGAGGAACGAGACGGTACCCACGGGGGGACCTCCGAAGAACAGGACGACCCCCACGTCCGCCGTGCCGTCCCCCGCCCCGGACGTGTTCCACGCTAGGCGGCTCCTCCCGGGCCCGCGACCGGGGGCCCGGCTGTGGGCCCGGCTCACGTCGGCCCCGCGCCGCTCACGCGGTCGCCGACGGCCGGTCGCCGGGAGAAGCGTCGCCACCCTCCCGATCAGCGCGAGTTCGGCCGCCGCGCCGTACGTCCGTCGCCGACCCGCCCGATCTCCAGGGCATGGCCTCGACGAGGTGGGGCCGCCGGTCCTGGACGCCGTGGCCCACGGCGACCGGGTGTACCTCCACATGTGCCACTCGTCCGAGCCGCGCGCGGCGACCGGCGGCTTCGGGGTCGTCCGTGAGGGGCCGCCCGGCGTGGTGCTCGCCATCGGCGCGACCCTCGACCCGGTGCCGCGCGCCACCGGGGGGTGCCACCGCGGGGCAGGATCTCGCGGACGTCGTGCCCGTCGAGCCCTACCTGCGCGGCTCCTCCGTCCAGCACGTCGCCGAGGCGCTCGTCCCTGTCCGGGGCCGCCCGTCCTGATCGCGTGAATCGCCCTCGTCCTCGCCCTGCCCGACGGTTGATTGCCGGCCAGGCAACGAGTGCGGGTTCGGTAACTCCTCTATGTTCCGGATGAATTGATCCGTCAACCCGTGCTGGCTGAAGTGGTTCTCACAAGCAGCGCCGAGGTGCCACCACCTCTCCTCCTCTATGCCTCGCTGGAGGACTTCATGCCCGAACTCAGGAGCACAGGGTGAGCCCCCGGCTCGTGGGGGCCCACTATCCGGTGGCCGTCGTCGGTGGGGGCCAGGCGGGACTGTCGGTCAGCTACTGCCTGCGCGAGCGCGGAGGAGTCATCGAACTCACCACCACCCGGGGCGAGTTCACCGACGACCAGGTGGTCGTCGCCACCGGCCCCCACCACACGCCCGCCGTCCCCCGGGTGGCCGAGCGGCTGCCCGGCCCGATCGAGCAGATCCACTCCTCCCGCTACCGCAACCCCGACCGGCTCCCCGACGGAGCGGTCCTGGTGGTGGGCACCGGACAGTCCGGGCTTCGGACTCGCCGCGATGGAGGCGCTCGCCGCGGGCGTCCCCCTGGTCGTCCGTGATCTGCCCGTCCCGCGTGAGGTCTTCGGGTCCGCCGCCCGCTTCGCGGACACGCCGGAGGCCTTCGCCACCGCGCTCGGCCACGCCCTCACCTCGGACGATCCGGTACGCGCCGCCCTTGGCCGGAAGCTGGCCGCACGCCACACCTGGACCGAGGCGGCCGCACGCCACCTGGCGTTCTACCGGTCGGTTACCGGCGGGTCACACCGTAGGGTCGGTTGACGAACGTCGATCTACGGAAGGGTTCACCACCATGGCGCAGGAAGTACGTGGCGTGATCGCCCCGGGCAAGAACGAACCGGTGCGCGTCGAGACCATCGTCGTGCCGGATCCGGGGCCGGGAGAGGCCGTGGTGAAGATCCAGGCATGCGGGGTCTGCCACACCGACCTGCACTACAAGCAGGGCGGCATCAACGACGACTTCCCCTTCCTGCTTGGCCACGAGGCGGCCGGGATCGTGGAGTCGGTCGGCGACGGCGTCACGGACGTGGCTCCCGGCGACTTCGTCGTCCTCAACTGGCGTGCGGTGTGCGGACAGTGCCGGGCCTGTCTGCGCGGGCGACCCTGGTACTGCTTCAACACGCACAACGCCAAGCAGAAGATGACGCTCAAGGACGGCACCGAACTGTCCCCGGCCCTGGGCATCGGCGCCTTCGCGGACAAGACCCTGGTCGCCGCCGGACAGTGCACCAAGGTCGACCCCGCGGTCTCCCCGGCGGTCGCCGGTCTGCTCGGCTGCGGGGTGATGGCGGGCATCGGCGCCGCCATCAACACCGGCAACGTCGGCCGCGGGGACTCCGTCGCCGTCATCGGCTGCGGCGGCGTCGGCAACGCCGCGATCGCCGGGGCCCGGCTGGCCGGCGCCGCGAAGATCATCGCCGTCGACATCGACGACCGGAAGCTCACCACCGCCTCGAAGCTCGGCGCGACCCACACCGTCAACTCCACCTCGACCGACCCCGTCGAGGCGATCCAGGGACTCACCGGCGGCTTCGGCGCCGACGTCGTCATCGACGCGGTCGGCCGCCCGGAGACGTACCGGCAGGCCTTCTACGCCCGCGACCTCGCCGGCACGGTCGTCCTCGTCGGCGTACCCACCCCCGAGATGAAGCTCGAACTGCCGCTCCTCGACGTCTTCGGACGCGGCGGCGCCCTCAAGTCGTCCTGGTACGGCGACTGCCTGCCCTCCCGCGACTTCCCGATGCTCATCGACCTGCACCTCCAGGGGCGGCTGGACCTGGACGCGTTCGTGAGCGAGACGATCGCCCTCGACGGGATCGAGGCCGCCTTCGAGCGGATGCACCACGGTGACGTGCTGCGTTCGGTGGTGGTGCTGTGATGAGCGCCCGGATCGAGCACCTCGTCACCTCGGGCACGTTCTCGCTCGACGGCGGCACCTGGGACGTCGAGAACAACGTGTGGATCGTCGGCGACGACCACGAGGCGATCGTCATCGACGCCGCGCACGACGCCGACGCCATCGCCGCGGCGGTGGGCGACCGGCGGCTGCTGGCCATCGTGTGCACCCACGCCCACAACGACCACATCGACGCCGCGCCCGCCCTCGCCGAGCGCACCGGCGCCACGATCTGGCTCCACCCCGACGATCTGCAGCTGTGGAAGCAGACCCACCCCGACCGGCTCCCCGACGCCTGGCTGCAGGACGGGCAGGTGATCGAGGCGGCCGGCGCGGACCTGACCGTCCTGCACACGCCCGGTCACGCCCCGGGCGCGGTCTGCCTCTACGACCCGGGCCTGGGCGCCGTCTTCACCGGTGACACGCTGTTCCAGGGCGGGCCCGGAGCCACCGGGCGCTCCTTCTCCCACTTCCCGACGATCGTCGAGTCGATCCGCGAGCGCCTGCTCACCCTCCCGGCCGACACGGTCGTCCGCACCGGACACGGGGACTCGACCACGATCGGTGCCGAGTCCCCGCATCTGGAGGAGTGGATCAAGCGCGGTCACTGACCGGGCCGGGCCGGTCGCGACACACCAGCGAATCACGACAGGAGATGTCCGGCTTCCGAGGGACTCTCGTGGGGACACACGGGTGAAGGCAGCCCGTGAACGCCACGAGCACGGAGGTCGGACATGCCAGGGCCGTTGGACGGCAGGGTCGCACTGGTCGCGGGAGCGACCCGCGGAGCGGGCCGGGGAATCGCGGTGGAGCTCGGCGCGGCCGGCGCCACCGTCTACGTCACCGGACGCAGCACGCGCGAACGGCGTTCCGAGTACGACCGCCCCGAGACGATCGAGGACACGGCGGACCTGGTCACCGCGGCCGGAGGCGTCGGCATCGCGGTGCCCACCGACCATCTGGTCCCCGCCGAGGTCGAGGCCCTGGTCTCCCGCATCGCGGACGAACAGGGCGGCCTCGACGTCCTCGTCAACGACGTCTGGGGCGGCGAGAAACACTTCGAGTGGGACACCCCGCTCTGGGAGACCGACCTCGACCAGGGCCTTCGGCTGCTGCGCCGGGCCGTCGAGACGCACGCGATCACCAGCCACCACGCACTGCCCCTGCTGCTGCGCACCCCCGGCGGCCTCGTCGTCGAGATGACCGACGGCACCGCCGAGTACAACCGGGACACCTACCGGGTCTCCTTCTTCTACGACCTTGCCAAGGCGTCCGTCCTGCGCATGGCGTTCTCCCTCGGCCACGAACTCGGCCCGCGCGGCGCCACCGCCCTCGCGCTCACCCCCGGCTGGCTGCGCTCGGAGATGATGCTCGACACCTTCGACGTCAGCGAGGAGAACTGGAGGGACGCACTCGAGCGCGTCCCGCATTTCGCCATCTCCGAGACGCCCTTCTACGTCGGCCGTGCGGTGGCCGCGCTGGCCGCCGACCCGGACGTCGCGCGCTGGAACGGCCGCTCGCTCTCCAGCGGGCAGCTCGCCCACGAGTACGGCTTCACCGACCGCGACGGCAGCAGGCCCGACGCCTGGCGTTATCTCGTCGAGGTCCAGGACGATGGCAGGCCGGCGGATGTGACGGGGTACCGGTGAGCTCAGGTGGGAGGCACCGGCGACAGCGGCCAGCGCGCGGAGTGGCCCGGGGGCAGCACCAGATCCTCCCGCACGGCCGCGTAGTAGCCCTCGCGCCCGGCGCGCTGCCGCTCCAACAGGGTCTGCCATGCCTGCGGGTCACGCGTCCCCTCGCGCAGGAACTGCTCCATCTCCATCACCCTGACCACCCACGCCCGGGCCCGCTCCACCACCTCCGGACTGCCGAGGAGGATCAGCGTCTCCCCGGACGGATCCCGCGCGAGGGTGGCCTCGGCCAGCAGCGGCTCGGCCTCCTGCGGGGACAAGGGGTGCGGGTGCGGGTCGTTGCCCAGGTATGACGCCACCCGGTAGGTCAGAGTGACGCTCTTCTTGAGCGACCGCGCGTAGTCGGCGTACACAGCGAGCCGTCGTTCCTCCCATCGGGCCGTCTGCTCCCGACGGAAGCGGGCCCGATCGCCTCGCACGATCGCCAGATACGAGCCGAGGGCACCGATGACCACGCCGATCAGCGCCGGAAGTTGTTGTATGAACGCGGACATGGGCGCACGGTATCTGTCATGAGGCGCTTTGAAGGATACGGAGTTCTGATCACGGGCGCGGCCCGCGGCATCGGCGCGGCCACCGCCCGCCGGCTGGCCGAGGAGGGCGCTCGGGTGCTCGTGACGGACGTGGACCCGGCCGAGGCGGAGAAGACGGCCGCCGCGATCCGGGAACTGGGGGCGCGGGCCGAGGAGTTGGCGTGTGATGTGGGGGACCGGGCGGCGGTGGAGGCGGCCGTCGCGTACGCCGTGGACTCCTTCGGCTCGCTCGACGTCCTGGTCAACAACGCGTACGGGTGCTCTCCCGATGCTCCGCTCTTCGAGGACGAGCCGGACGAGGTGTGGGCGCGTGACCTCGACCTCACCCTGACCGGCGCGTACCGCTGCAGCCGCGCGGCCCTCCCGCACCTGGTGGCCTCGGGCCGGGGCGCCATCGTCAACATCGGTTCGGTGAACGGCATCCAGGATTTCGGCAACCATGCCTACAGCGCGGCCAAGGCGGGCCTCATGTCCCTCACCCGCACCCTGGCGGGGCACGCGGCCCCTCGTGGTGTGCGGGTCAACCTGGTCGCGCCGGGCACGGTCCGCACCCCGGCGTGGGAGGGCCGCGACGGCGATCTCGCCCAGGCGTCGGGGATCTATCCGCTCGGACGGGTCGGTGAGCCGGACGACATCGCGGCAGCCGTCGCCTTCCTCGCCTCCCGGGACGCGGCATGGATCACCGGGACCACGCTGTGCGTGGACGGCGGCCTCACCGCGGTCAACACGGGTTTCCGGAGCGCGGTCAGGCCGTGAGGGCGGCCGACCGTAGGACGGAGAACACCCTCTCGGTGTCGGCCTTGGTCGTACGCCAGTTGCTGAAGGCGGCCCGCAGTCCCTGAGTCCCCGCGTACACGGTCGGCGTCACGTAGGCCTCGCCCGAGGCCGCGACCGCCGCCGCCAGCGCGTGCACCCGCTCCCGCGTGGGCTCGTCCGCGAGGGTGAAGCAGACGACGTTGAGCCGGACGGGCGCCAGGAGCCGCAACTCCGGTACGTCCGAGATGCGTTCGCCCAGCAGCCGGGCGAGCGCGATGTTCCGCTCGACGATCTCGCGATGCCCCTCGCGTCCGTACGCCATCAGCGAGAACCACGCCGGGAGCGCCCGCAGCCGGCGCGAGTTCTCCGGGGTGAGGTGCAGGAAGTCGGGGTCGCCGGTCGGCAGGCCCAGATACGGGGACTCGTTGTGGAAGACCCGGACCTGGAGGTCCCGGCGGCGCGTGAACTGCACGGCCGCGTCGTAGGGGACGTTGAGCCACTTGTGCAGGTCGACACAGACGGAGTCGGCCGCGTCGAGCCCGTCGACGAGATGCGCGTACGACGGTGACAGCGCGGCGAAGCCGCCGAACGCCGCGTCCACGTGCAGCCAGAAGTCGTACCGCTCCTTGAGCCCGGCGATGGCCCGCAGATCGTCGAAGTCGACGGTGTTCACGGTTCCGGCGTTCGCCACGACGACCGCCGGGCGCCCGTCGAGCGCCTCGAGGGCGGCGGCGAGCCGCTCGACGTCGACGGCCTCACGGTTCCCGGGCAGCACCGGCACCGTCCGCAGCCGGTCCCGGCCGATGCCGAGCACCGACAGTGCCTTGGTGACGCTGGAGTGCGGGGAGCCGGACAGGACGTCGACCGGTCCGAGCGCGGCGGCGCCCTCCCGTGACACGGACACGCCCAGCCGCTCGCCGAGCCACTCCCGCGCGATCGCCAGACCGACCGTGTTCGAGACGGACGCGCCGGTCACGAACGCCCCGCTGTGCGCCTCGCCCAGTCCGAACAGCTCGCGCAGCCAGCCCACCGTCTCCCGCTCCAGCGCGCTCGCCGACGATCCGCCGCCGCCGGACACGTTCTGGTCGTACGCGCCGGTCAGCCAGTCCCCGGTGAGCGAGGCGGGTGTCGCGCCGCCGGTGACGAAACCGAGGTAGCGGGGCCCCGCGGAACCGGAGAATCCGGGCGCCCAGCGCTCGGCGAACCGGCTCAGCGCCCCCTGCGCGCCGTGTCCCTCGGCGGGCAGGGGCTCGGGGTCGGGCACCTTGCCGGGGTGGGCGACGGGACGCCCGTCGAGTCCGTCCACCTCCCCGGCGGCGAAGTCACGGGCGGACTGCAGGAGCTCGGGAAGCCGGGAGAGATCGTCGGCGAGTGTGCGGTGCATGGCCGCAGCGTAGATCGGGCTGCGCACCCGCGGCCCGGTCCAATCCGAGGTAACTGGACTGCGCCCAATGTCACCGTTTCGTCGCAGACCGGACAGCCGTACAACGCCTGCGACCCGACGCGGGTCTAGCAGGCGGAGAACGAGGGAAACACCCGGGAACACGCAGACAGAAGGGCCTGACATGGGGGACATACGCAGACGGGGAGCCGTCGCTCTGGGGATCACCGGACTGGTCGCGCCGCTGACGCTCGCGCTGGGCACGGCGCCCGCGCAGGCCGCGAGCTGCACGACACAGACCGGCCCGTACCAGAAGCAGGTGGAGAAGTTCCTCGGCCGACCGGTCGACGGCCGGCAGTCCACCGCCGACTGCAAGGCGATCCAGGCCTTCCAGACCAAGCACGGCATCACCCCGAACGCGGGCTACGCCGGGTCCGTCACCTGGGGCGTGATGGACCTGATGAACAAGCAGAAGGCCGTCGGCAACAAGCCCAACAAGGACGGCAAGTGTCCCGTCAACAAGGGCCGCATCGCCTGCGTCAACCTGACCCTCCAGCTCAGCTGGATCCAGGACGGCAGCAGGCTCGTCTACGGTCCGGTGCCGGTCCGCACGGGACGCAACGGGTACGAGACGCGCACCGGTCTGAAGAAGATCTACTGGCGGGACATCGACCACGTCTCGACCATCTACAACGTGCCCATGCCCTACAGCCAGTTCTTCGACGGCGGCCAGGCCTTCCACTCGGTCGGCCTGAGCATGTGGAACCCGCCCGGCTCGCACGGCTGCGTCAACATGACCACGACCACCGCCAAGAAGTACTGGTCGCTGCTGAAGAACGGCGACGACGTCTTTGTCTACGGCCGTAAGCCGGGCACCTGACGGCACCCGGCCCCGCCCGGGGACCTCATGCCCCGGGCGCGTCCCCGAAGTCCGGGATCTCCAGCCTGACCCCGCCCTGCCGCGCGGACTCGTGCGCGACGATGCCCGGCAGGGTGTAGCGGGCCGCGACCCACGCGTTCACCGATGGGAGCGTCCGGGTGTTGACCGCGGTCACGAAGTCGTCCGCCAGGAAGTGGTGGCTGCCCTCGTGCCCGTTGTGCAGGTGGTCGAACTCCCGGGGTAGCCGCGCCCGGTCGTGCACGGGCGCCGACCCGGACGTGAACGCGGCCCGCAGCGCCGGCGCGATGTGCTGGAGCGAGGGATCGTCCGGCGCCATCGTCGGCTTGGGCTCGAGCAGTTCCGTGATGTCCTGCACCCCCTTCTTGTCCTGCCAGAAGCTCACCGTGGCGAGCTGCTCCATGCTGGCGTCGGTCCCGAAGAACCGGAAACGCGACTCCCGGATGTGCGAGGGATAGCCGACCCGCCGGAACTCGTTCGTACGGAACGAGCCGCCGCCCGCCACCTCGAACAGCGCCGTCGCGTTGGAGAAGTCGTTGCCGAACTGGCTGACCTCCTTGTCGAACACCCCGTCCCCGCGCTCGTCGCGCACCCCGATGGCCGACACGCTGACCGCGTGCGTCCGCCAGGCGCCGAGCACCCCGCCCACCGAGTGCGTCGGGTAGAGGAGCGGGGGATAGCTGGCGGTCGCCTTCCAGTTCTCGCCGCCGCTGTACTGGTACGCCTCGTAGAACCCGAGATCCATGTCGTGGACGTAGTCGCCCTCGGCGTAGAACAGCCGCCCGAAGGCGCCCTCGGCGATCTGGTTGCGGGCGTGGACCGTCGCCGGGTTGTACTGGCTGGTCTCGCCCATCATGTACGTCAGTCCGGTCGCCCGTACCGCGTCGATGATCGCGGCGATCTCGTCTTGGGTGATGGCCATCGGCACCGCGGAGTAGACATGCTTGCCCGCCCGGAGTCCCTGGAGCACCAGCGGCCCGTGGGTCCAGCGCTGGGTGAAGATCGCGACGGCGTCCACCGCCTTCGACTCCAGCATCGCCTCGTACGAGGGGAAGGTGCCCGACAGCCCTTCGGCGGCCGCCAGTTCCTCCGCCCGCTCGGGGAGCAGATCGGTGACGTGGACATCGGCGACGCCGGGGTGGGCGAGGAACAGCTTCGCGAACTGGCCGGAGAACTGGCCGGCGCCGACGATGCCGAGAGAGAACGTCATCTGAGCAACATCCTTCACTGGTGGAGACTTCACGGGTCGGGCTCGTCCTGGACTCATTTACTTTTGATGCGGAACAATCAAGGCGTCAAGAGTCCTGTGCGCAACTTTTCCGGCGAACTGCCGCGCCATAGAGTGATGTCGTTAATTCCGATGCGAAAGAAAATCTTGTGGGAGTCCGATCCTCATGACCACACGTGCCGCCGTCGGCTGGCTGCCGCTGAGTCCGGGTGAGCGTGCGGTGGCGATCGAGGTGCTCGTGCACGGGCCGCTGTCGCGCAGCGAGCTCGCGCGCCGTCTGAACCTGTCGGCGGGCAGCCTCACCCGACTGACCAAACCGCTGATCGAGACCGGCCTGCTGATCGAGGCCGCCGAGTCGGGGGAGGGGGAGAGCGCGGAAGTACGGCAGGGGCGTCCCTCACAGCCCCTGGACATCGTCGCCGACTCCCGCTCCTTCATCGGGTTCAAAATCACCGAGGACATGGTCTACGGCGTCGTCACCACCCTGCGCAGCGACATCGTGGCGCGTCACGACCGCCCGCTCACCACCCACACCCCGGCCGAAGTCGCCGACCTGCTGGCGGAGATGACCGAGGAACTCACCCCATCCCTTCCCACGCCGGCCGGAATCGGCATCGGAGTCGGCGGCCGTGTCGAGAAACGATCGGTCGTCGCCGAGTCGGCCTTCCTCGGCTGGACGGACGTCCCGCTGGCCGAACTCGTCGCATCGCGCACCGGGTTGCCGGTGGTCGTCGAGAACGACGTCGCCGCCCTCGTGGAGGCCGAGACCTGGTTCGGCGCCGGCCGTGGACTCGACCGCTTCGTGGTCCTCACCATCGGCGCCGGGATCGGCTACGGCCTCGTCCTCGGCGGCAGCCGGGTCGCCTCCGTCGAGGACGGGCGGGGCGTGGGCCGCCGCTGGATCGTGAACCCGTACGGCCCCCTCACCCCCGAAGGGGAACGCGGCAGCGCCATCTCCCTGCTGACCATCCCCAGCATCCGCTACCAGGTCAGGGCCGCCACCGGCGAGGACCTGACCTACGAGGAGATCCTCGCTCGTGCCGCGGCGGGTGACCCGCTGCCGGCCCGCGTCCTCGACGAGGCGGCCCGCGCGCTCGGCACCCTCGTCGCACAGATCGCCAACTTCGCCATGCCGCAGAAGATCCTGCTCGCCGGAGAGGGCGTCGGACTCGTCGACGTGGCGGGCCCGGTCGTCGAGGAGACGATCCTCACATACCGCCACCCGCAGGCCGATCCGGTCGATCTGCAGACGAAGGTCTCCGACTTCCACGACTGGGCGCGCGGGGCCGCGGTGCTGGCCATTCAGGTGCTGGTGCTGGGGACGGGGGAGAGACGGTGAGCAGGTGCGGAAGGTGATCCCACGTCGGACGAGTGATCAGGTTCACGGTCCGTAATGTCGTAAGGCGTACCTTTACTCACAGCGCCTTCACGCCAAGGCCCGTATGCTTCACACCATGTCCACCACTCCTGAAACCGACTCCGTGCGGTCCGCCGCCGATGTCAACGAGGAGATCCGGGCCCTGTGGTTCCGGGCCGGTGGGACGCTGAGCATGGAGGAGCGGCGGGAGTATCAGCGGCTCGTCCTGGAGTGGGCGGAAGCCGCCCCCCAGTCGCCCACACAGGCGGCGTGAGCCCGCTCGGCCGCCCCGCGGCTCCGTGACGAACGGGGCGTGACTCCTGGTCGCGAGTCTCCGCCCCGTCCCCTCGTCCGCCGTCCGGCCTCAGCCCCAACTCTGCGAGTACTGCCGCCGGTAGCGGTTGCGATCCTGTTCCGTGCGGATGTACCGCGTGGCGACCAGCGCGATGATGCTGCCGGCGATGACCAGCAGCCCCGGACCGATGTTCTGCGGGTCCGTGAGGCGGGCAAGGAGCGGCTCGGAGGCGCCCGACCCGACCGCCTGGACCGAGCCGGGCGCGGCGGATCCGGGTACGACGGCCGCGCCCTGCGAGGACGCGGGGGCGGGGGAGGACTGGGCGGTTGCTCCTCCCGCCGCGCCCTGGGCGGCCGCACCCGGTCCGGTCAGTTTCACCCCGAGCGCCGTGAGTGCCTTGGTGATCGGCTGGAAGAACGTCGTACCGCCCGCGGTGCAGTCTCCGTTGCCCCCCGAGGTCACGCCGAGCGCGATGCCCTCCGAGAACAACGGACCGCCGCTGTCGCCCGGTTCGGCGCACACGTTGGTCTCGACCAGACCGGTCACGGTGCCCTCGGGGTAGTTGACCGTCGCGTTGAGCGCCTTCACCTCACCGTCGTGGAGACCACTGGTGCTGCCGCTGCGGAAGACCCGCTGGCCGACCGTCGGATCGGCGGTGCCGATGATCTGGACGCCCTTGCCGCCCCCGATCGACACGACGTTGTTCCCGGTGTCGTTCTGGCCGTTGTTGTACTGGATGAGGGAGAAGTCGCTGCCGGGGAACGCCGTGGTGACCGTCTGCCCCAGCTGCTTGGCGCCCTGATTGTCGCCGAACCAGACGGACCCGGCCGGCCCGCAGTGCCCGGCCGTCAGGATGAACTCGTTGCGCCCATTGGTCACGTTGTAACCCGCCGAACAGCGCCCGCCGGTCGAGAACATCGGCAGGGCGGCGTTGAGCCGTGTGGTGAACGTGCCCTCGGTCCGCTCCATGCGGACCGAACTGCCCATGCTCGCGGCGAGCTTCTTCATCCGGGACCAGTCGGAGGCGGACACGGTGCGGTCGGCCTGCACCACCACCTCGTTGTGGACGTAGTCCATGGCCCAGGCGGTGCCCGCGACGCGTGGCGCCGCCTTCAGCGCCTTCGTCACGGAACTGAGGTCCTCCATGCTGTGGCTCACGACCTTGGGTCGGGCGCCCGCCTCCTTCACCTCGGCCGCCGCGGCCGAGTCGGTCACCGCGACGACAGGGTGCCCGTCGGCAGCGATCCAACTGCCCGCCGTACGCGAGGTGCCGAGGGTCGACACCAGCCCCGCGCCCTTGCCCGCGGCGGCCAGGGTGGCGCTCTGGGGAGCACGTGACGCGGCGGACGGCTCGCTCGCCATGGCGTGCGTCACCATCAACCCTCCGCAGAGGACCCCGCCGACGGCCGCGAGTCGCGCCCCCCGTCGGACGATCCGTCGTCGTGCGTGCCTCATGCATGGGCTCCCGAAGCCGTACGGTGCGGCGTCGACGCCGCCGGGGCTGCGGTCTTGAGCCCTCCTTCCATACGTGCGCCCGTGCCCTCGCGTTCACCCCCGGCCGTTCTGCGGTTCAGGGTTTGCGGCCCACCCCGCCGAACATGGCCACTTCCGCCGATTCGTCCCCGTCCGTCGGCTGCGGACGCCAGCGCGAACAGGAGACGACACCGGGCTCCAGGAGAGCGAGACCGTCGAAGAACCGGGCGACCGCCTCGGGAGTGCGCTGGGTGATGCAGGGCGTGCCGTGCTGGTTCCAGTAGGAGACGGCGGCGTCCACGTCAGGCATCGCCGGGCTGGTGATCGTGTGCGAGAGGACCAGATGGCTCCCCGAGGGCAGCTCCTCCAGCAGCCGGCGCACGATGTCGTACGCCTCCGCGTCGTCGCCGATGAAGATGACGACCCCGAGCAGCATCAGCCCGACCGGCTCGCTCAAGTCCAGGGTCCTCGCGGCGCGTTCGAGGATGGCGTCCACATTGCGGAGGTCCTCGTCGAGATGGTCGGTGCGGCCCTCGGGGGTGCTGGTGAGCAGGGCGCGGGCGTGCGTCAGGACCAGCGGGTCGTTGTCGACGTAGACGATCCGGGCGTCCGGCGCGAGCCGCTGCGCCACCTCGTGCGTGTTGTCCGCGGTCGGCAGGCCGGTGCCTATGTCGAGGAACTGGCGTATTCCGCACGCGGTGACCAGATGGCGTACGGCGCGTCCCAGGAACAGCCGGTCCGCCCGCGCGTAGTCGCCGATGCCCGGGTGCAGTTGGCGGATCCGCTCCCCGGCCGCCCGGTCGACCTCGTAGTAGTCGCCGCCGCCGAGCCAGTAGTTCCAGATCCGGGCCGTGTGCGGGCGGGTCGTGATGATCCGGCTGAGCACTCCCTCGGCGGGGAGCTGCGAGGCGGCCGGGTTCTCGGGCACGGAATCAGCTCCTGGGCTTTTCTCTGCGATGACGTGTCGACCGGCAATGTAGGCGTCAACAAGCCAACGGGAAAGGGAAGTTGTCACTCTCCTGTCAGCCGTACCGATGGCCACCCCGGGGCCTGCCATGATGGGCGCATGCGCGTGCTGATGCCGGTCCCCGACCGCGACTTCGACGTCACCGAAGTGGCCGTTCCCTGGCGGATCCTCACCGATGCGGGGCACGAGGTGGTGCTCGCCACCGAGCACGCGGGCACCCGGCCGGCGGCGGACCCACGGCTGCTGAGGGGGGTGCTCTTCGGACAACTGGGCGCCGCCGAGGAACCCCGGCGGTTCTACGAGCAGTTCACGAGGTCACCGGAGTTCACCTCCACCGTCTCCTGGGCCGAGGTCGACATCGAGCAGTACGACGGCCTGTTGCTGCCCGGCGGACACGCACCCGGCATGCGGCAGTACCTCGGCTCGACGGCGCTTCACCAGCAGATCGCCCGCTTCTGGGTCCTCGGACGGCCCGTCGGCGCGATCTGCCACGGCGTCCTGGTGCTCGCCCGCGCCCGTGACCTCACCACCGGCCGGAGCGTCCTGGCCGACCGGCGCACGACCTGCCTGCCCACATACATGGAACGCACGGCCTACTTCACCACCGCCTGGCGCCTCGGCCGCTACTACCGCACCTATCCCGCGTACGTCGAGGACGAGGTCAGGGCGGCCCTCGCCGACCCGGGAACGCAGTTCGTACGCGGCCCCCGCACCCTGACCCGGCGCGGCACCGCCACCGACGACACGGACGCGTTCGTCGTCGAGGACGGCCGCTATCTCTCGGCTCGCTGGCCGGGTGACGCCTACCTCTTCGCCCGCCGCTACCTCGCCCTCCTGAACGGCTCCGCGTCCGCGGCATGATCCGCCGGACGGGCCCTAGCGGCTCAGGCGGGCGGCGACCTCCTCCGGCGTCAGGTACTTGTCGGTGTGCTCGAATTCCCGCAGGGTCCCCTTCCGGTCGGCGAGGAAGCCGGTGCGCACGAAGTCGTCGCCCGCGACCGCGTTGAGGAACCAGTTGGCGGCCGTACGGAACCGTGCCGTGCCCGTGCGCAGCGCGTACAGGTGGTATCCACGGGCCACGACCTGTGCGGGCACGCCCTTGAGACCGATACCGAGCGGCTTGGACACCGCGTGGTGGCCGCCGAGGTCGACGACCAGGCCGAGGTCCTTGTGCTTGTACGGCGTCGTGGGCTGTCCCTGCAGCAGCGCCGCCAGGTTCTTCGCCGCGTGCCGGCCCTGCCGGGCGGCGTGCTGGGCGGTCGGCGGACAGTAGGAACCGTCGGCCCTGGCCAGGTCGGGCACGGCGGCCGCGTCGCCCAGCGCGAACACCCCGTCCAGGCCCGGCACCTTGAAGTCCGGCTCGGTGAGGACCCGGCCGCGTACGGTCTCCGCGCCCAGTGAGTCGACCAGCGGACTCGCCGCGACACCGGCCGTCCACACCAGTGTCCGTGACGGCAGTACCCGGCCGTCCGTGAGGGTGATCTTGCCTTCCGTGACCGAGGCGACGGTCGTCTCGAGGGAGATCTCCAGGCCGCGCTCGCTCAGCAGGCGCAGCGCACTCGCCCCGAGCTTGTCACCGAGCTCCGGGAGCAGCTTGGGGGCGACGTCCACCAGGTGCCACTTGATGAGCCCGGGATCCAGGCGCGGGTGGTAGCGCTTCGACGCGGCGGTGGTCAGGCGCTGCAGACAGGCCGCGGTCTCGGCACCCGCGTATCCGCCGCCGACCACGACGAACTGCAGTCGTGCCGCCCGCTCGTCCTCGTCCGACGTGGCCGCGGCCAGGTCGAGTTGGGCGATCACATGGTCACGTAGATACACCGCCTGGGCGAGCGTCTTCATCCCGCGTGCCTCGTCGAGGAGACCGGGGATGTCGAAGGTGCGGGTCACGCTGCCCGGCGTGAGCAGCAAGTAGTCGTACGACAGATCGACGAACTCCCCCGTGATCTTGCGTACGACGCACCTCTTGGACGCGGGATCCACGCCGATCACCCCGCCCGGCAGGAACGTCGTGCGGCGCAGGATCCGGCGCAGCGAGGGGGCCACGGACTGCGGGGTGACGACACCGGCGGCGACGTGCGGCAGCAGCGGCAGATAGAGCTGGTAGTCGGTGGGGCTGACCAGGGTGATCCGGGCGTCACCCGGCTGAAGGGCGTGCTCGAGTCCGCGTGCGCACTCGACGCCGGCGAACCCGCCGCCGACGATCACGATGTTCGGTGCGTCCATCCCAGCTACCTCTCTCCGTGTGCCAGACATCGCGGCCCACCACCCCCGAACCCAGGCTCACACGGGATGACACCGAGTGCCACCCCGCGTCGGAGGGGAGGACGGCGGCCACGAGTTCTTCTACCGATCAGTAACTTCGTCTTCCCTTCTTGTACATCCTTAGGCACGATCATCTGTCCAGCGGCGATGGTCGAGGCACCTCGCCGCTCCGACATGAAAAGGGGACGAGCATGACAGGACGCGGTGTGGGGCGCCGGATCGGCGCGGTCTCGGCGGTCGTGGCGCTGGGCATCGGGGGGACGGTCACCGCTGCGGGGACCGCCGCCGCGGCTCCGGCCCAGACGGTGGTGAGCGCGACGGCGACGACGGCCGCGGTCGACTACGCCACCTGGCAGAGCGACGTCAAGGCGGTCATCGACCAGGCACGGCCCTACGTCGAGCAGCGCACCGCGAACGCCGCCGGGCAGAAGCTGGCCCTCGTCTTCGACATCGACAACACCACGCTGGAAACGGACTTCCACCCGTGGTACGAACTGCCGACCCCGGCGGTCAAGCCCTCGCTCGACCTCGCCCGCTACGCGCGCTCCCGCGGCGTCGACATCTTCTTCATCAGCGCACGTCCGGGCATCATCTCCTCCTTGACGCAGTGGAACCTGACGAGCGTCGGCTACCCGGTCTCCGGCCTCTACACGCGCGACCTGCCCGATCTGTTCGAAGAGGTCAGCGCCTACAAGACCGGCAAGCGCGCGGAGATCGAGTCGCGGGGCTACACGATCATCGCCAACGTCGGCAACAACGACTCCGACCTCGTCGGCGGCCACGCCGAGCGCACGTTCAAGCTGCCGGACTACAACGGCCAGCTGTCCTGAACGGGCGGCGTGGACTCCCGGCCGTGACTGCTTAGACTCCCGGCATGGACGAGACGAAACTGGACGCGCTCGCTTCAAGCAAGTTCCTGCTGATCACGAGCTACCGCAAGAACGGTACGGGGGTGGCGACGCCCGTGTGGGTGGTCCGGGACGGTGCGGCGCTCGGCGCCTGGACCAGCGCGGACTCCTGGAAGGTGAAGCGGATCCGCAACCGGGCCGACGTCCTGGTGGGTCCGTGCGACGTGCGCGGCAATCCGACCGGCGAGCAGGTCCCCGCCACGGCGGAGGTCCTCGACCCGGCCGCCACCGCGCGCTACCGCCGGCTGATCGCCGGCAAGTACGGCATCCTCGGCCGTCTCACCCTCTTCGGCAGCCGTCTGCGGCGGGGCACGGACGGCACGGTCGGGATTCGCATCTCCCTGACCACGTGAGGAGGGGGTGAGGGCCCGGCCACCGCCGGGCCCTCACCCCCTTGTGTCCGTGTCCCTGTCCCTGTCACCCGTAGAACGGTCCCGGAGTGCTCCGGGACAACTCACCTGTACGGGCAGGGAGTTCATGGAGAACTGCGGCCCCTCGTCCGAGGGCCGCTCCTCAGGGGGTTTCATAGCCGGTCCAGGCATGGAGCTTGTCGGGGTTGACGACCATCCACACGTCGGTGACCAGACCCTCGTGGATGTCCAGGGCGACGACGGCGATCGTGGTACCGGCGATGCGGACGCTGACGCCGGGGGTGCCGTTGACGTCCTCCTCGACGAGTTCGACCCCGGGTTCGTTGCGCATGAGGCCGAGGAAGAGGCGGGCGACCTTGTCCCGGCCGACGACCGGTCGCAAGGCGGCGCGGACCTTGCCGCCTCCGTCGCTGCGCGACTCGACGGCGGGGTCGAGGAGCGCGACGAGGGTGTCGAGGTCGCCGGTCTGACAGGCGTGGCGGAACGCGGTGACGATCCGCCGGTGCTCTTGTGCGGTGCTGCCGCCGGTACGTCGGTCGACGATGCGTCGACGGGCGGAGGAGGCGAGCTGGCGGCAGGCGGCGGGGGTGCGGCCCACGGTGTCGGCGATCTCGGTGAACGGCATGCCGAAGACGTCGTGGAGGACGAAGGCCACGCGCTCCGCGGGAGTGAACGAGTCCAGGACCACCAGCATGCCCATGCTGACCGACTCGTCGAGGGTGATCCGGTCGGCCGGATCGGCCCCGCCCTCATCGGCTGTACTGGTCCACGTGGCACTGTGCCGGACGGGCTCGGGCAGCCACTCACCGGTGTAGTGCTCGCGGCGGACGCGGGCCGAGGTGAGGTGGTCGAGGCAGATCCGGGAGGCGACCCGCGTCAGCCAGGCCAACGGCGCGCCGATCGCCCGCTGTTCCTCCTCGGGCAGGCCGTACCAGCGGGCGTAGGTCTCCTGGACCACGTCCTCGGCGTCCTGCAGGGATCCGAGCATGCGGTAGCCGAGGTTGAGCAGACGGCGGCGTTCGGTCATGAGCGTGCCGAGGGTGGGGTCCTCGGCGGGTCCCGGGGGTGTGGACACGGGGCCGTCATCCTCCCTGATGGGCGTGGTGAGCCGTGTGGTGGGTGAGCCATTCGTCGAAGGTCTGGCTGCCGCGGGGGCCGGGCCCGGTCGGGAGCAGGCCGTCGCCGGTCATGGCCGTGCCGGTGGCACCGGGCATTTTCACGGGCAGCAGCAGCCGGCGCTGGTGACGGGCCCGCAGCAGCCGGCCTGTCATGTCGACGACCTGTTCGACACGGGGTCCGGCGAGTTCGGGGGCCATGCCCTGCGCCGGGGCGGAGACGAGTCGTACGAGGTGATGAGCGACCTCACGGGCGGCGACGGGCTGGCTCCGCATCCGGGGTACCACCGCGAGTGGTCCCGGGACGCGGTCGAGGGTCTGCTGGGCGAACTCGTGGAACTGGGCGGCGCGCAGCACCGTCCACGGCGTCCGCCCGCTCTTGAGTACGTCTTCCTGGCGCAGTTTTCCCTGGTAGTAGCCGAGGCCGACCCGGTCGATCCCGACGATCGACAGCAGGACGTGGTGGCGAACGCCGGACTGTTCACCGGCGTCCCGGAGGGTGTGGGCGACGCGCTCGAAGAACGCGACGGCTTTCTTGGCGCTCGTGGTCGTCACGTTGGTGACGTCGACGACCGCGTCCACGCCGGCCAGGGCCGCGTCGAGTCCGGTGCCCGTCACGAGGTCCACACCCGTGGAGCGGGCCAGTACCACAGGGTGGTGCCCGGCCGCCGTGAGCTCCTCGACCACGTGCCGTCCCACCAGTCCGGTTCCGCCTGCCACGGCCACCCGCATACCAGGCTCCTCCTTCGCGCTCACGCCGACGGTGTCGCCGTTGTCGCCGTTGTGGGTCATCGTGTGCGGTCCTGTCGTGCGGGGAGGGCGGGGAGCAGCAGCAGGGCCGCGAGCAGGATGAGTGCGGCGAGGAAGACCACGTTGAGGATCTGGTCGCGTGTGTTGTACATGTCGAGGTGCTGGACGTGGTAGCTGAAGTGCAGCACGTTGAAGAGCAGCCACACGGCACCCGTGGTCTGGATCAGCCGGGTGTTGTGTACGGAGCGCAGGGCGATGACGGTCAGGACGGCCAGGGCCAGGAACATGGCTCCGGCGTCCTTGGTGAGGTGTTCGTTGTAGGGGCCCAGCTGGGGCAGCCAACTCAGTCCGAGGCCGGGGAAGTTCGCGTACCAGCTCGTCGGGGAGCAATAGGCCCAGATGCCTGTGTACAGCCCGGTCAGGGCCAGGAGGCCGAGACTGGCGTACCTGATTTTCGAGTTCATACCTCTATGACGAGACAGCCCCCTCGAATGTGAGGCGGGTTGCCCCGACCGTGTGAGGCGGGCCGGCGGCGACCGCCCAGGCCATGGCCCGGCCGTACCGCGTTGAACAACCAAGCCGAGGCCATGACTTCATTCGGTGCTGTCAGGTCATGGACAAACCTTCAATCAAGCGTCTCCCGGTCCGGTCAAAGGGTCTACCCGCATAGACGCTCTTGGTGCTGTCATGCGCACGACCGCCCGGAACTCCTGCCGGGCACCACATCGGGAGACCCCCACGATGTCCCGCATATCCCGCCCCCTCGTCACCTCCCTGTCCGCCCTCGCGCTCGCCGCCGCCGGGATGATCGTCGCCACCGGCAGCGCCCACGCCGCGACGTGCAGCCAGGCGTACCTTCCCCTGCCGGACCCCAGCTGCCAGCCCGGCGCCCTCAACCCGGACGTCACCCAGTCCACCATCGACTCCACGATCTGTGTCTCCGGCTGGACCGCGACCGTACGGCCCTCCAGCTCGTACACCACCGCCCTCAAGAAGAAGCAGATCGTCGCGTACGGCTACACCGACACCAGCACCTCGGACTACGAGGAAGACCACTTCGTGCCCCTGGAACTCGGAGGCGCCCCGAAGAGCGAGCTCAACCTCTGGCCCGAGCCGCAGTACGGCGCCAAGACCGCGGCCAACAAGGACACCGTCGAGAACAAGCTCAAGAAGGCCGTCTGCGCGGGTACGGTCTCGCTCTCCGACGCCCAGGACGCCATCATCAACGACTGGACCACCGCCCTCTCCGACCTCGGCCTCAGCTGACGCGCCACCCGTCGCGACGCGGCCGAACTGCCTCGCCGGGCCCGATCCCTCCGCGGATCGGGCCCGGCGTCCTTGTGTCCACCGACCGGGCGGGGTGCGGAAGTCGATCGGATGTGTTCTGCGCGAAGCGTTGACTAGAAAGCGCTTACCCCTTACGTTTCCCGTTCAGCAGCCTGACCCGCGCCCGGCATCTCATGGGCGAGACATCAGATCTCCGAGCCGCATCACCTGGGAATGTGCGCACTCCCTGGAGCTGACGATTCTCGTGCAGGTGTCATGAGTGCCTCGCGCTGTTCGCCATGGCGTGCATCGTTCATGTACGTGATCTACGGCACTCCCGAAGGGACGCACCCGCATGCGTACTCGCCCCCCACCGGCACGCACCCGCAGACTGGCCCCGGCCATGGCCACCGCCGTCACGGTCTCGACCCTCGACGCGTTCGAGGTGGCCGTCACCGGCGACACCGCCAAGGTGGTGCTACGACGGTCTGCTCGACGGGCGCCGTCACGGCCAACCGTGACAGCGACATCGACGGATACGCCAACCTGCGCGGCGACGACCTCGGGGGAGCCGCCACCGAGATCTCGCAGGTGGTTACCTTCACCACCACGCCCTACAACTACACCGCCGAGCCCGCCTCGAGTGTCGTCGCCTCGGTGGCGTCCGGCATGGGCGCCGGCAAGCTCTGACCGCCCCCACGTTCGTTCAGAAGGAGGAATCGGGACATGACCTCATCAGCACGCCCGCGCGCCCGACGGCGCGCCCTCACCGGCTCCCTGGCCGCAGTCGGCCTGTCGGCTGTCATGATCATGGCAGAGGGTGGCCTGTCTCCGGCGAGTGCCGCCACCTGGCCCACCGCGAACGGCAGTCAGGCCGTCTCCGCCACCCTCTCGGTCTCCGGTACCAAGGACTACGGGATGAAGCGGCTCTACGGCACCGGTGACCTGGGCTCCGGCAGTCAGGACGAGGATCAGGGACCGATCCTGGAGCTGGCCGCCGGCACCGTTCTGAAGAACGTCATCATCGGCGCCCCCGCCGCGGACGGCATCCACTGCCTGGGCAGCTGCACGCTGCAGAACGTCTGGTGGGAGGACGTCGGCGAGGACGCGGCGACGTTCCTGGGCTCCTCGTCGTCCAACGTCTACACCGTCTCGGGCGGCGGCGCGAAGGAAGCCAGCGACAAGGTGTTCCAGTTCAACGGCGCCGGAACGCTGAACGTCTCGAACTTCGCGGTACAGACCTTCGGTACGTTCGTCCGCTCGTGCGGCAACTGCAAGACGCAGTACAAGCGGGCGATCAACCTCAACGGGATCGAGGCCACCTACAAGGGAAGCAAGCTCGTCGGCATCAACACCAACTACGGCGACAGCGCGACCCTCAAGGCCATCAAGATCGTCGGGGACTCCAGCAAGAAGATCATCCCCTGCCAGAAGTACATCGGCAACAACACGGGGGCCGAGCCGAGCACGAACGGGACCGGCCCCGACAGCACCTACTGCAAGTACGCGACGTCCGACATCACGTACGGCTGAGGGTTCTCTCGCCGTGACTGGACGAACTGGCGGCGCACACCGGTTCGTTCAGCCACCCCATGTCAACTCCAGCCGCGATAGGGACCGTCGATGAGCTGGAACACCGGCTGACTGCGCACCGGGTCCTGAGCGGTGGAGAGTTGGACCCGGTCACCGCTGTGGACGTCGGCGGGCGCGCCCATCACCCGGCCGCGCACGGTGAATCCCTCCGCCATCTCGATGAGGGAGACGTTCCGAGCCGCCGGGGTATTGCGGTGGACGATGGTGGAGTGGCGCACGACGCCGGCTCCCGCGCTCGTCTCCGTCCGCAGGTCGCTGCCCGCGCAGACCGGGCAGAGCAGGCGGTGGTACATCGCCGTCCCGCACCAGCGGCACCGCTGGAAGAGGAGAGCGTCCGAGCTCGACGTCGCGTTCGGCGCGGAGTCGCTGCCGAGTATGTCCGTCGCGGGTCCGACGCCCGGATGAAGGGCGATTCCTGAGGGGTACACGATGTCATCTCCCTGCACTGGGCCGGAGTCTGAGGTGCCCGGAACGCCGCGCACGAGCCACAGGGTATGGCACTGAGTGCCACTCGTAAAGGCACTCGGTACCCTCATCTGAGGAAGTGGGTGCGATTCGGCTTCTCACTCCCTGCCGAGCGCGGACTCGATCTCCCGTACGACGCGCCACATCGGTGCCCCGCGCCGGGAGATCACGACGACTACGTCCTCCTGCTCCGCGGTCGGCGCGTCACCGGCTCCGGGGGAGCTGCCGAACGAGGTCTGTACGTATCCCAGCGCGTGGTCCACGGCAGTGTCGGGATCGCTCTGCCCGTCCGAACGCAGCCAGGAGCGCAGGGCGTTGTTGTGCGCGGCTACCACCGCCGCGGCGATGACGTCGGCCTGCAGCGTGCCGTCGGGCCGGCCGGCGAAGCGGCCGCGCAGATACTCCGCGAGCGCGCGCTCGTAGCGCCAGACGACCGACAGCTCGTACGTGCGCAGGCCGGGGACCTCCTTGGTGAGGCGGTAGCGCTGCACGGAGAAGGTCGGGTTCTCGGCGTACATGCGCAGCACCAGCCGGGCGGCGTCGCACACCCTGCGTACCGGCTCCTCCTCGCCGGTGCCGGCGCCCAGGAACGCCGTCATGTCGGTCAGGCAGCGTTCGTGGTCCGGGAAGACCACGCCCTCCTTGGAGGGGAAGTAGCGGAAGAAGGACCGCCGGCCGACACCGGCGAGCGTGACGATGTCGTCGACCGTGGTCTGCTCGTACCCGCGCTCCAGGAACAGCTGGAAGGCCGCCGCGACCAGCGCGTCCCGCATGGGCGGCTTCGCCGTCGTCGTGTCGGTGGTGTCCCCGCCACGGGGTTCCTCGCTCATGGACGGAACCTAGCATCGCGCGGAAAGTGTGGCACTCAGTGCACATGATCGAGGGAACTGAGTGCCCCCGGTGAAGGTGCTGGTCGATCGCGTGCCCGTCGGTGTCGGTGTCGGTGTCGGTGTCGGCGTCGGTGTTGGCGCTCGGCCTGACGCGGGCGATCGCGACCGGCCGCCGTCGAGCCGCCGCGGATTCACTGATTCCCCATGTGTCGGAAATGTGGCAGCGCGTGAACTCATTGTGTTTTCAAGGAGGTTGACAGCCCCTGCACAGTGATCGACTATGTGCTCGAGCTGTGGCCCATGTGACCAGTGGGCCCAGTGTTTCTTCGACCACTCATCCCCGGTGCGGCCCCGGCTGCTTTGTGCTGCCCTGCCGCCGACGACCGGGTCTTGGATCATCAAGATGGGATCTGCATGTCCATAGCGAGACGTGTCACCCTTCGCTGCCTGCTGGGGACGGGCGCGGCGGCCCTCGTCCTCTCCGCGGCCACCACCAGCGCCTGGGCCACGGGTACCCCCGGCGGAGACGGCTGGGACAGCGGCAACAGCGCCTACAAGCCCGGCCAGGGCGCCGGCACGGTGACCGCGGCGGATCGCTGCGAGTTCTCCCTGGACGGGACGAACTTCTACGACTGGGTCCGCGTCGACGACCAGAACCTGAAGCCCACCGACGACGGCAAGGTGCACATCAAGGTGCGCGCGGCGGGCGACGCCGGGTCCTGCACCGCTTCCCTCGCGGCCTACCGCACTCACGGGGCCACCTTCAAGACCTCCGGTGAGCAGGTCTTCCACGACTTCGACAGCGTCAAGGTCAAGCCGGGCCAGACCGACTCCCTCGACATCGCGGTGCCCGACGCCGGCTGCTACGCGCAGATCGACCTCTACCGCGGCGCCGTGAAGTTCGACGGCAAGTTCGACGCCAACGACGGCTTCGAGCACGGTGACCTGCCCAAGGGGCCGGACCGCGCGGTCATCAAGGACAAGCTGATCATGGCGTGGAACGGCGGCAAGAAGGACTGCACGGCGCAGCCGCCGAGCACGCCCGAGACCACGCCTCCGGCCTCGACTCCGCCGACCGCCACGCCGCCCGCGGAGACCCCCGGCAGCCCGACCCCGACGACGCCCGACGAGCCGTCGACCCCGGAGACGACGCCGGCCTCCCCGTCGGCCTCCGGCTCGACCACGCCGCCGGCTCCCTCGCCGAACGGCGGCCAGTCGACGCCGCCCGGCGACCTCGCGGAGACGGGCGGTGGCAACACTCTGCCGATCGCCGCCGGCGCCGCGGCCCTGCTCGTGGCCGGTGGAGCGATCACCGTCGTCACCCGGCGTCGACGCTCGACGCGCACCAGCTCGTGACGTCTGTCATCTGCCATCTGTCGTCTGACATCTGAAGTCATCGGATCGCGACGACTCTTCGACGGGCCCCGGCACTCACCGGGTACGTGAGCACCGGGGCCCGTTGCGTGATTCAGATTGATGAAGCGAGCTCACGTTCATCGTCACACCGATCGCCTTCAGTGATCCGCCGCTCCTCTCCGTGGGCCTGGGCGAGACCCCCGGCGGCGACGACCGGCTCGAACGGCTGCTGGCCGCCGTGCCCGGCTCCCACGAGCGTGGCTGGATCGCCTCCGCCGTGGAGGTGGCCTGCCTCGACGCGCAGGGCAGGCTCACCGGACGCCCCGTCAGCGATCTGCTGGGTGGCAGGGTCCGCGACTCCGTGCCCTTCGCCGCGTACCTCTTCTACAGTCGAGTACCTGGAGGACCCCACGCCCACCATCGCCGGTATGGCCGAGGTCGCCGAGACCTCACCCATGCCGTTGGCCACCAACATGTGCGTGATCGCCTGGGAACACCTGCGCCCGGCCGTGGAACAGAACGCGATCCAGGTCCTCCTCGCCGACCACCACTACTGGGGCGGGCTGCGCCGCACCCGTGAACTGGCGGCCGTCTGCGAGGCGTTCGGCATCGGACTCTCGATGCGCTCCCACTCCCACCTCGGCATCAGCCTCGCCGCGACGACCCACGTGGCCGCGACCCTCCCTCGACCACTCCTGCGACACCCACTACCCGTGGACAACCCATCAGAAGATCACCACGGTACGACTCCCATGTCGTCGAACAGCCGGCCGGTAGGGCCGTCGTCGGGCAGAGTCGCCAACCGGATGGCGATCACCGCGCCCTGCTCGGCGGTCTGGGTGCCGCTGAACCCGTTGAGGTCGGTGGCCACGTAGCCGGGGCAGGCGTTGTTGATCAAGATGTTGGTGTCGCTCAACTCCTTGGCGTACTGGATGGTGACGGCGTTGAGGTAGGTCTTCGTCGGCGCGTACGCCCCGCTGATCCCTCCGAGGTCGACACCGGGCGTGGTCTGCAGGGCCAGCGAGCCGACATGGCTGGACTGGTTGACGATCCGCGGGTGCGCCGAGTGGCGCAGCAACGGCAGCATCGCGTTGGTGACCCGGATGACGCCGATGACGTTGGTCTCCACCAGCCGCCGCACGGTCTCGAGGTCGATGGTTGTGGGCTCGTCCGGCCAACTTCCCGCAACCCCGGCGTTGTTGACCAGCACGTCAAGGCGTCCCGCGCGCTCCTCGATCAGCTGCGCCGCGGCGGTCACGCTCTCGTCGTCGGTCACGTCCAGGGGAACGCCGAACGCGTCGGCACCCGCCGCGCGCAGTTTCGCCACGGCGTCCTTCCTGCGCTGCTCGTCCCGGGCGCCGACGCCGACGCTCCAGCCCAATGCGCCCAGCCCGGCCGCGATCTCGTACCCGATTCCCTTGTTCGCGCCGGTGACCAGCGCGATGGTCTTCTCACTCATGACAGCGAGCATGGCTGCGCTTCGACCTGGCACCAACACCATCTCGGTCATGCACCGATACCCGAGCGACATCGATCGACCGTGCGCCGGAGTTACTGTGAACGGATGGAGATACGCGAGTTGCGGTACTTCGTCGCCATCGCCGAGGAACTGCACTTCGGGAAGGCCGCCCGGCGTCTGGAGATAGCCCAACCGCCCCTGTCCCGCACGATCTCCCGGCTCGAACGACAGCTCGGGGTCACGCTGCTGGAGCGCACCAGCCGCAAGGTCACGCTCACCGAGGCCGGGGCCGTGCTGCTGTCCGAGGGGCGTGCGATCCTCGGCGCGGTGGCCGCGGCTGAGCGGCGTACCCAGCAGGCTGCGCAAAGGCGTCCCCGCCTCGTCCTCGCCGTCAAGTCCGGCACCGCCGGGGAGTTGTTGGCCAAACTGCTCGACGCCTACCGCACGGAGCCTGGTGCGGCCACCGTCGATCTGCTGCTCTGTGAGGCGCATCAGCATCAGAAACTGCTGCAGGACGGGCAGGCCGACGTGGCTCTGCTGCACCTGCCCTTCGATTCGACGGTGGGACTCGACACCGAAACCCTCTACACCGAGGGCCAAGTGGCGATCCTGCCCAGCTCGCACGCACTGTCCGGCCGCTCTCGGATCCGGATGGCCGAGGTCACCGCACTGCCGGAACTCCCGATGGCACGCTGGCCCGGTCCTGATGGCAGCTACCCGGAGGGATCAGGGGCGGAGGTACGGAACCTGACACAGCTCTTCCAGCTGATCGCACTCGGCCGTACCACCGTGATCATGCCCGAGTCCGCCGGCACCGACCTGCGCCGGGATCTCGCCGCCGTGCCGGTCCTGGATGCTCCGCCCGTGACCACGGTGATCGCCTGGCCGCCGCAGAGCCGACTTCGCGCGGTCGCCGACCTGATCCGGGTGGCGACACGTCTTTGACCGGCTGTTCTCCCCATGGGGGAGCGTCAGCAGCAGGTGGTGGGGCCCGGCTGGGTCAGCGGTCGCGCTCCCGTACGTGCAGGTGACCGGCGAGGGGGTGGGCGGGCGGCGCCGCGGGCAGGGTCGTGATCAGTTCGTACCCGCTCTTCTGCGCGACGCGGCATGACGCTGTGTTGTCCACTTGATGCAAGAGTTCAAGGTGCTTCGGTGCGTCATCGGGGAAGGCGGTGAAGGCCCAGTGCGTCAGCGCCCGCAGCGCTCGGGGTGCCACTCCCCGGCCGCGCGCATGCGCCGCGGTCCAGTAGCCGACCTCGGCGGACGAAGCGCCCGGGGTGACGTTCTTGAGGATCACGTGACCCGCCAACTGTCCCTCAAGGCCCACGGCTTGGGCTTCCATGATGGCAAATCCGAAGCGGTCTCCCGTCCCCCATCCTCGTTGCTGGACCTGAATCCACCGTGCCGCGCTCGCCTCGTCGTGCACGGCCGAGTTCGTCCATCGGCGCAGGACGTCATCCTGATACAGCTCAACCAGATCGGCAGCGTCTGCCGGGCTCCAGGGGCGCAGTATGAGAGCGGGGGCTGACGGGGTGGCGTCTGCCTCCAGCCGTACATCGATCCTGTCCATCGGTCGAGAATACGCGGCCCTGCTGGTCGCAGTACGCGACGTGTGCTGTGACCAGCGCTCTCCCGGTGGGTTCTAGGCGGTGGTGCCGCCCGAGTAGTCGCTGCTGAAGATGGCCTCGATGGTGGTGGCAACGGGTTGGGCCACGCCGGTGCCCGTGAGGATGATGCCCAGTTCCCGGTTGTTGCTCAGCGAGTTGCTGCTGATGTTCATGGAACCCGCTTCCACCTTCTGGGTGGACAGGCCGTAGTCGGCGACCATCGCCTTGGCGTGGATGTAGAAGCCGTTGGGGTCGGAGTATCCGATGACGGTGCCACCGGCCGCCTTGATCGCGGACACCTCGCTGGAGTAGCTGGAGGGGCTCTCCAGGACCAGCCCTACGGCTACGCCCGCCTGCGCCCTCGCCACGATGGCGTTGACCACGGCGCTGTCGCTGAGTTCCAGTTCCTCGACGTCGAGCGTCGTGGTGGCGCCGTTGATCAGGGACAGCAGGCGGCTGCGGGAGTCGGTGGGGGACCAGAGCAGATGGTCGCCGTCGGTCGGGGTGATCGCGGTACCCGTGTAGTCCGCGTTGCAGACCTTCTCGATCGAGGCGACGTCGCGGCTGTCGTCGTCGAACACGCCGTAGTCACGGCCGGTCGGGTAGTACTGGGAGGTGAGGTTGCCGGTGAGGATCAGTGACTTGGCGCCGTCACCGTGACGGTCTCCTGGTGGGTGTAGACGAAGGTGGACGACGACCAGACCACTCCCGCGCCCGAGCTCGTCAGGGCGTTGTACGCCGACTGGTTGGCGGACTTGTGCGCGCCGTCCAGGACCACCCGTACCGTGACGCCCTTGTTCTCCAGGGCTATGAGGTCGTTGACGGCGGTGGTGTCCTCCAGCTCGTACATGGTCATGTCGAGTGAGGTGGTGGCCGAGTTGATGAAGTCGTAGATGGTCGGCTGGCTGCTGCTCTGCGAGAAGGCGAACGCGGAGTAGCTGGCTGCGTTCGCGGGGACGGCGGTGGCGAGCACGGCGGCGCCGGCGGCCAGCGTGACACCCGCACGGCCGAGGACCTTCCACAACATGCCTGGCTCCTGGTCGAGTTGACGCACACCCGGGAGTTGGTGGGCACGTGCATGACAGCACGCGCGTAGAACGGTGAGGAAGGCGAGCTCGGTGAACGCGGAGTTACCGGCCGTCCGTGCATACGGACAAAGGGGACTTCGTGCAGGTGGGGAGCGGTTCATGCGATCCTCGCGCGATCGCAAAATCTTCGTACTTGGAGCACTTGGAGCACTTGGAGCACTTGGAGCACTTGGAGCACTTGGAGTACTTGGAGTACTCGGGGTCCGAACCGGTCGGCGCCGCCGGCTGACCGAAAAGTACTCCGAATTTCAAGCGGACGGACATAGTCGTAGTCCCGTCACGGCATAGTCGATACGCTCCCCGCGGGGAACGGGTGTGCGGATGGGGGCGGCGATGGAGTATCGGAGACGGGTGCGGCTGCACTGCGGCACCTTGACCACCGGGCTGTTATCCGGGCTGTTATTGGTGGGCTGTTCGGGAGCGGGCGGTGGCGAGGCCACCGAGCCCCCCGGTTCCAAGAACGCGACCGCGAGCAGCGGCACACGCTCCAGCCCGACCACGACCCCGACCCCGAGCCCCAGCGCCACCGGCCTGGGCTTCACCCCCGATCCCGGCCGCGCGCCGAAGACCCGCGCAGAGGCCGAACGCCTGGCCCGCGCCGTCGCGGCGGCCCCCGTCAACTGGGGCCCAGGCTTCGTGAAGCGCGATCCGTACGAGAGTGACCCCGGCTTCTGGCCCGTGCTCGACGCGAACTGCGTCTGGCAGCGCGATCCACTGCCCGCGACGGTACTCGCCACCCTCACCCGCTCCAGCGAACTGCCCACGCAGGACGGCAAGGGCCCGATCCGCGTCGCCGCCGTCGTCACCGTGCACCGCACCGCGAAGGACGCCGACTGGGAGATGGCCGAGACCCTCGAAGAGGCGCTGCGCTGTCCCGACCAGCAGCTCCGCCAGGGCGAGCGGATCACCGGACTGCTCTCCCAGGGGTCGGCCTTCGGTCTGCTGGGCAACGCCACCGCCGAAGACACGCTCACCGAGGGCGGCCAGTACTACAGCGACGAACTCGGCGGCCCCTATTACTACTACTGGATGCAGAGCCGTCTCGGCCAGGTCACCGTGGCCGTCTCCGGCCGGGGTTCCAAGGGCCGGTCCGGGAAAGAGGTCGATGCCGCGCTGCAGCAGGGAGTGGGACAGATGCTGAGTCTCACCGAGGGCGAACTGGAGAGGGCGGGATGAGCGGGCGTCTGCTCCCCACCGACCCCGCCACGATCGGCGGACACCGGCTGCTGGCCCGCCTCGGCGCGGGCGGCATGGGCGTGGTCTACCTCGGCCGTACGGAAGCGGGGACCCTGGCCGCCGTCAAGGTCATCCAGGCCGAGCACGCGGACGAGCCGGACTTCCGTGCCCGGTTCCGCCGTGAGGTCGAGGCGGCCCGGCGGGTGACCAGCCCCTGGGCGGTGCCGGTCACCGGTGCCGACCCGGACGCGGCGGCGCCCTGGCTGGCCACCGCCTTCGTGCCCGGCCCCTCGCTGGAGGAGGCGGTCGCCCGCCACGGTCCGCTGCCCGTCCGGAGCGTGCGCGTGCTGGCCCGGATGCTCGCCGCCGCACTGCGCGAGGTGCACGCCGCCGGTCTGGTCCACCGCGACGTCAAGCCCGCCAACGTGCTGCTCGCCGTGGACGGCCCGCGCCTCATCGACTTCGGGATCGCCCGCGCGACCGACGAGACCGCGATCACCTCCACCGACCTGGTCGTCGGCACCCCCGGCTTCCTCTCACCCGAGCAGGCCGAGGCCCGCGGCGCGGCACTGGGCCCGGCCAGCGACATCTTCTCGCTGGGCTGCCTGCTGGCGTACGCGGCGAGCGGCCGACCACCGTTCGGCACCGGCACGGCGGACGCCCTGCTCTACCGAACGGTCCACGACGAACCCGACCTGGCCGGCATCGAAGCCGGGGAGAACGCCGAGGAAGACGAGGAAGCCGAGGAAGAGACAGCGGGCACCGAGCTGCTGACGCTGCTGCACCTGTGCCTGGCGAAGGACCCGGCGGACCGTCCGACGGCCGAGCAGATCTGCACGGTGCTGCTGGTCGAGGACGCCGTCCCCGAAGGCGGTCAGCTCGACTGGCTGCCCGAGGACCTCGTACGGGCCATCGCCGACCGCTCGTCGGAGATGTTGGCGCTCCCCGACATCGAGCCGACCGTCGCCGAAGCACCGGGGGACGCGGAGCAGGCGTCGCCCGGCCGGCGGCGGCTGCTCCTGGTCTCCGGTGCGGCGGTGCTCATGGCGGCGGGCGGAGCCGCGGCCTGGGCCGCCCTGCGCGACCAGGACAACCCTGGGGCATCGACTCCGCGGGCCGGCAGCTGGGCCATCGGAGTGCAGGCGGACCTGAGCGGGGCACAGCGGACGGCGGGACAGGCACAGGAGCGGGGCGCGCGCCTGGCGGTCGAGCAGTTCAACTCCCGTAAGAACAAGCCCTTCGAGATCACCCTGAAGACCGCCGACGACGGCGGCAGCGCCGGGCGGGCGCAGACCGCGGCCAAGAAGCTGATCCAGGACGCCGACGTGCTCGCCGTGCTCGGCCCGACCAACGACGAGACGGCCAATGCCGTTCTCGGCACCTACGACGAGGCACTGCTGCCGCTGCTGTGCGTCTCGGCCGGAGGACTACTCCTGACCTCGCAGCAGTACCGGTCCTTCGTGCACTGCCGCCCCAGCGACGCGGCCGTCGCCATCCCGATCAGCATCTATCTCAGGAAGCAGAAAGGGGTGCTGCGCCCCGGCGTGCTCCAGGACCGCACCGCGCAGACGTACTCCACGGAGTCCGCCTCGATCAACGCCACCATGCTGCGCCGGCTGGGCCGCCCCGCCTACCCCCGGGTGATCCCGGCGGGCACGAACGGCACGGACGACATCGGCCCCGTCATCGACGACATGCTGCGGGCCGGGATCGACTCCTTCGTCTACGCCGGCTACGCACAGGGCGCGGCCCTGGTGGCCCGCCGACTGGCGACGGCCGGCTTCGACGGGCCGCGCCTCACCCCGCAGGCCGTGATCGACCCGGCGTTCCTGGAACAGGCCGGGGACGCGGCCGAGGGATGGCTCCTGACCGCCTCCTTCGTCGACCCCTCCGCCGTACCGGCCGCGGCGGCCTTCACCACCGCCTTCCGCAAGCGCTACGGCGCCGCGCCCGGCTACTACGCCGCCGAGGCGTACGACACCGTCAACCTAGTCCTCCAGGAGCTGGTGAAGGCGACGAAGGGCGGACGGCCGCCGAAACGCCAGGAGTTGCTGGGCCTGCTGCGCAAGAGCCGCTACCAGGGCATCACCAAGGAGTTCTCCTTCAAGCCGGAGGACGGCACGTTCGCCGGCTGGGGCATCTTCCTGCACCAGGTCGAGGGCGGCCGGTTCCGCTTCCTCGGCGAAGCACCCTCCGAGGTGTAGCGGTGGGCGAGGTGGACTCCGAGGGGCACGCGGGAGTGCACGCGCTCAAACCGGGCGACCCGCCCGTCGTCGGCGGCCACCGGCTGCTGGGCCGGCTCGGCGCGGGCGGAATGGGCGTCGTCTACCTGGCCCGTTCGACGGGCGGCGCACTGGTCGCGCTGAAGGTCATCCGCGCCGAGTACGCGGCCGACCACGACTTCCGCACCCGGTTCCGCCGCGAGGCCGAGGCGGCGGGCGGGCTCACCGGGCGCTGGGTGGTGCCGGTCACCGCGGCGGAACCGGCGGCCCGCGAGCCCTGGCTGGCGACCGCCTTCGTACCGGGCCCGTCGCTGGCCGAGGCCGTCGCGCTGCACGGGCCGTTGCCCGACCGTACGGTGCGTGTCCTGGGCGCCCGGCTGGCCGAAGCGCTCACCGAGGTGCACGCCGCGGGCCTGGTGCACCGGGACGTCAAACCGGGCAACGTCCTGCTCGCCCTGGACGGGCCCCGGTTGATCGATTTCGGCATCGCGCGTTCCACCGGCGCCACCGCGCTCACCGCGAGCGACGTGGTGATCGGCTCGCCCGGCTACCTCTCGCCCGAACAGGCGCAGGCACGGGCCGGTGACATCGGCCCGCCTAGCGACATCTTCTCGCTCGGCTGCGTCCTCGCCTACGCCGCGACCGGCCGCCGGCCGTTCGGTACCGGCACTCCGGCCGCCGTCATCTTCCGTACGGTCCACGAGGAACCGGACCTGGACGCCGTACCGTGGGCCCTGGTCCCGCTGCTCACCGGCTGCCTCGCCAAGGACCCGCGGGCCAGGCCAACCGCGCGGGAGGTGCGAGACGCCCTGGCCGGTGAGGACGAACGGGAGGGCGACTGGCTGCCGTCCACGCTGCCCCGGCTGATCGCGGAACGCTCGGCCGCCGTCCTGGCACTGCCCGACCCCGGGCCGAGCACACTCCTACAGCCTCCGGAGCGGCCCGCCCTCTCACGGCGCCGCCTGCTGACGCTGGGCTCCGCGGCCGGAGTGGTCGTGGCCGGCGGGGGACTGGCGGCCTGGGCCGCGTCCAGGTCCGCGGCGGGCGGCGGTGCGACGGGCCAGGGACCACTGTCCCGGTACGTCGTCGGGTTGCACGGGGATCTGTCGGGAGCGGACAAGTCGATCGGCCGGGCGCAGGAGCGGGGTGCGCGGCTGGCCGTGGAGGACTTCAACTCCCGCTCCCGTGAGGGACGGACCTTCGACTTGGCGCTGAAGGTCCTCGACGACGCCGGGGAGACGAAGCGGGCCGAGGAGGTGGCCGGAAGGTTCGTCGCGGACCACGACGTGTACGCGGTCATCGGCCCGACCGGCACCGCCACGGCCGAGGCCACCGTCGCCCGCTACGAGAAGGCCCTGCTGCCCCTCGTGAGCGTCTCCTCCGCCACCGATGTGTACTCCAAGGTCTCCACCCGCGCGTTCTTCCAGCTCAGGCCCGACGAGTACGCACTGTCGACGCCCTTCATCCACTACCTCACCCACACCGCCAAGAGCCGCAGGACCGCCCTCATCGACGACCGGGCGGCAGGCCGCATCAGCTGGCAGATCGTCAAGGACCTGACCATGTTCCCGCCCTCCAACGGCACGACCACCACCCATGTCGTCCCCGCGGACAGCGAGGACTTCGGCCCGGTCGCCGCCGCCGTGCTCGCCGCCGGGGCAGAAGCCGTGGTGTACGGCGGGGTCTCGCCGCACCGGGCTGCCCGATTGGCCCGCGCGTTGGAACTGGCCCGGTTCAAGGGCGCGTGCATGGCTCCGGAACCGGTCCTGGAGACCGCGTTCCTCACGGAGGCGGGCCCGGCGGCCGAGGGCTGGGTGATCAGCGCGACCTACGTCGACCCGGCCGCGCTGCCCGCCGCGGCGCGCTTCGTGGCGGCGTACAAGAAGCGCTTCGGGGTAGGCGTCGTCGAGCGCTTCGCGCTGGAGGCGTACGACGCACTGCTCTTCATCGCCCAGGGTCTGGGCGAGCTGGGCAACGTCGAGGTCGAGCGGGGTGCCATGGTGCGCAGGCTCCGCGCGGCCACCTACAAGGGGCTCGCCAAGACCATCGCGTTCGACGCGGCGACCGACGAGTTCCACTGGGTCAACGGCCTCTTCCTCTACCGTCTGCAGAACGGCACTCCCCGCTTCCTCGGCCGCTACGACCAGGTCAAGAAGACCTGATCCGGAGCCTCTTGCCTATGCCCGGTCCCGTCCCCGGCCGGAAGCAGATCAAGCTCGTGGCGCGCACCGCGCGACGCCGTCGTGGCGCGATTGACGCCAGGCGTTCGTCGCCACCAGCGTGGCAAGGCCGGCCGCCGCCAGCCCGGTGAGCATGGCTGCTCGGTCACCGACCGCCGTGGAGGCGTGCCGCGTGCGGTCGACCGCGTCGGCGACCGCGGGAAGCAGCGCCGCTCCGATCGCGGCGCCCGGCTGCCGGCTCGTGTCGATCGCTCCGCCGACCAGGCCCTGGTCGCGGTCGGCGACACCGGCGGTGGCGGTGACCATGCTGCCGAACGCCATGCCGGCCGTGCCGCAGCCGACCAGCGTCACTTGCTGGAGGTACACGGACAGCACGAGCATCTCGCCGCCGTTCCACAGGCCGAGCAGCAGCATGAGGGCGCCGGCGTTGCGCAGCCCGTGAAGACGCAACAGCGCCGGCTGCATGAGTGGGTCGGCATGGTGGTGTTCGTTCGCTGCGAAGGCTGCCGCGGCCAGGACGGACAGCGCGAGCGGGACCAGCACGTCTGCCGAGCCGGTGCCGGTGTCGCCGCCGCGGGAGACGGCGAAGACCAGGGCGCCCACCGCCAGGGTGATGAGCAGCGCACCCGAGGTGTCCAGACGCCGCCCCGTACGCGGCGATCTCGACTCACGCAGGGTACGAGGGGCGAGCAGCAGAGCGGCAAGCCCCACCGGGACGTTCACCAGGAACACCGAGCGCCAGCTGAGGAACTCCACCAGTACGCCGCCGAGCACTTGGCCGGCCACGAAGCCGACCGACGCGGTGGCGCCGTACAGGCCCAGTGCCCTGGTCCGGCGCGGGCCTTCGGGGAAGCCCGTGGTGATGAGTGACGGTGCGGCGGGCGCGACCATCGCGGCCCCGCCCCCTGCAGCACGCGGGAGGCGATCAGCGGTACCGGGTCGCGGGCCAGTCCGCCGGCCAGTGATGCGGCGGTGAACACGGCGATCCCGGCGAGGAACAGGCGTCGGCTGCCGTAGAGGTCCCCCGCCCGGCCGCCGAGGATCAGCAGGCCGCCGAAGGCGATGGCGTAGCCCGTCACCACCCACTGCACCGTGGCGGCCGAAACGCCGAGCTCACGCTGGATCGACGACAGCGCGACGTTCACGATGCTGAAGTCCAGCACCACCATGAAGGCAGCGACCAGGATGAGCGCCAGCCCCAGCCGTCCGTGCTCGGCACTCGGGGCGGCGGCGGTGCCGGGGTGCTCCTGACCCGCCACCGTGGTGACGCTGTCAGGGGGCTGCCTCGATGCCGCGTACTGCGTGGTGGGGCCCGTGGGGCAGGCGTTCGTCCTCATCGCCGTGCGTCCCTTCGCTGCGCCGGCTCGATCAGGCCGTGATGTAGACCGCGGACAGGTCGTTGTCGGCGTGCAGGAGGGCGGTCTGCCGCCAGCGGGGCAGCAGCGCTTCCGTGAGCGCGAGTCGAGTGCCACTGGAGTGCGCGGCCTGCACCGCGAGTTCGGCGTCCTTGAGGGCGTGCTTGAGCGCGAACGCGGGGGTGAAGTTGCCGGCCAGCATGGTGGTGGCCTTTTGCACCGCGTACGGGCTTCCGAGCGGGGTCGACCGCAGCAGTTCCACGATCGAGGTGGGGTCCAAGCCCAGGTGGCCGGCGAAGGACAGGGTTTCCGCGGTCGCTTCCACGAGGTTGACGAGCCAGCTGTTCAACACCAGTTTCGCCTTGGTGCCGTCGCCGGCCGGGCCCAGCCAGAGCGTGGCCCGGCCCAGCGCGCCGAACACGGGCGCAAGGACGTCCTGTACCCGATCGGGCCCGCTGGCCAGGATGACCAGCTGTCCCTCCTGGGCCGGCCCTTGACTGCCGGAGACCGGAGCGTCCACGAACGTCACTCCCTGCCGGGCGGCCAAGACCGCGAGTCTCGCCGACCAGCTGGCTCCAACGGTGGCCATCTGTACCCAGATCAGCCCGGGGAACCGGGCCAGGAACCCGTCCGGGCCCGTCGCGGCCCGCTCGGTGGCGGGCCCGTCGGCCAGCATGCTGATGACGATTCCGGCGCCCGCGACGGCTTCGGCCGGGCTGCGCGCGACGAACACTCCATGCCGAGCGAGGTCTGTGGTGCGGCTGGTGGTCCGGTTCCACACCCGCAGCCCGAAGCCGGTGACCGGGATGGTGATGGTCAGGTTCTCCGCGCACGTCCCGGGAAGCACGCTGATGACGGCGCCGCTGCGAGCCCTCGCCAGGGCCTCACCGATCGTCCGATAGCCGTCCGGCCGCTCCCGGCCGACCGTCAACAACTGGCGTGACAAGCGTGAAGCCTCCTATGGACGACACCGAGACGCCACCGGACCGGGGTGTCTGAAGGTGCCTGGCACGGGCAGCACAATCATGCAGGGCGAGGGCAGGACCGGGCCAGGGAAGGCCAGTTGTGCCACTGTTTCACAGGAGATCGCGCGCGGGCGCACCGGACCGGCGAAGCGTGGGGCGGCTCCTTGCTCCTCCGCCTACGAGGCCTCTTTCAACACCCGTCACAGAGTGTCGCAGTCCGCGGAAGAGTATTCCGCTGGCGATATCCATTTGTCCTGTTATCATCATTACGTAGAGTGACGACTCATTGCATGGCTGTGAGCGTCCTCGTCGTACAGCCCGTGCGTGATGTTCGGGAACGAGAGCGTGCCGGGACGGCCGGCCCCGAAGGGGTGTCCCACCGTAGGGCCAGGTCTGAGGACATGACATTTCACTGTTTGTGCGGTTATTTCTTGATCGCCCTATGCTGATGCCGTGCGGCCTCGGGCAGTCGACGGCCGGTCCTGAGCCGGCGGGAAGCGGGCTTCCATGAGTGAGCGGGTTAGCAGGTCGGGGTTGATAGGCGAGCTGTCGGCCGAATTCGCGGGCACCATGATTCTCATCCTCTTCGGTTGCGGCGTGGTGGCCCAGGTGGTCGCCGGCGGAGCGCTCACGACTCCACCGGGTGGCCTCGGAAACCACGACAGCATCTCCTGGGCGTGGGGCCTCGGTGTCACCTTGGGTGTCTACGTCGCGGCACGGCTGAGCGGTGCTCATCTCAACCCCGCGGTGACCGTCGCCCTGGCCACGTTCAAGGGCTTCCCGTGGAGCAAGGTGGCGCCCTACGCACTGGCGCAGACGGCCGGCGCCTTCGTGGCGGCCCTCCTCGTACGGTGGAACTACACCGAGGCGCTGGCGAAGGCCGACCCCGGTCACACCTACAAGACACAGATCGTGTTCTCCACGCTCCCCGCCAACGGCAACACGAACCTGCCGGTCTACGAGTGGGGCGCGTTTCGCGACCAGGTCATGGGTACCGCCATCCTGCTGCTGCTGATCCTGGCCATCACGGACCTGCTCAACACACCCCCCGGCGCCAACCTGGGCCCCTTCATCATCGGCCTGGTCGTCGTGGGCATCGGCATGGCCTGGGGTACCAACGCGGGCTACGCGATCAATCCGGCACGTGACTTCGGTCCCCGTCTCGCCAGCTTCCTGACGGGATACGGCGGAGCATGGCGAGATCAGTACGGGAACTTCTACTTCTGGGTGCCGATCCTCGGTCCCCTGGTCGGCGGTCTGGTCGGCGGGGCCCTGTACAAGTTCTTCGTCGGCAAGTTCCTGCCGACAGCGGAGCCGGAGCCCCCGGGCCGCATCCCCGCCCCCAAGGACTGACACCTACGAAAAGGTGGCACCCATGGCGGATTTCGTCGGCGCGGTGGACCAAGGGACCACCAGTACCCGATTCATGGTCTTCGATCATGCGGGCAACGAGGTGGCGAAGCACCAGCTGGAGCACGCCCAGATCCTTCCTCGCTCCGGGTGGGTCGAGCACGACCCGGTGGAGATCTGGGAGCGCACCGACTCCGTGATGCAGAACGCCCTGCGGCACGGGAACCTGTCCCCGACCGACCTGGCCGCGATCGGCATCACCAACCAGCGGGAGACCACGGTCGTCTGGGACCCTCGCAACGGCCGCCCCTACTGCAACGCCATCGTCTGGCAGGACACCCGCACCGACTCCATCGCCGCGGCCCTGGAACGCTCGGGCCAGGGAGACGTCATCCGCCACAAGGCGGGCCTGCCGCCGGCGACCTACTTCTCCGGCGGCAAGATCCAGTGGATCCTGGAGAACGTCGACGGCGTCCGCGAGGCAGCCGAGCGGGGACACGCGCTCTTCGGTAACACGGACTGCTGGGTCCTGTGGAACCTGACCGGCGGTCCCGACGGCGGCATCCACGCGACCGACGTGACCAACGCCAGCCGCACCATGCTGATGGACCTGGAAACCCTCGACTGGGACGACGAACTGCTGGGCTTCTTCCACATCCCGCGGGAGATGCTGCCCACCATCAACCCCTCGTCCCATCGGGAGGCGTTCGGTGTGACGCGCGCATCCCGGCCACTGCGCGCCGCCGTCCGCATCAGCGGGGTGCTCGGCGACCAACAGGCGGCCACCGTCGGACAGGTCTGCTACGCGCCCGGCGAGGCCAAGAACACCTACGGCACCGGCAACTTCCTGGTGCTCAACACCGGCACGGAACTGGTCCGCTCACAGCACGGCCTTCTCACCACCGTGGCGTACCAGTTCGGCGACAGCCCGGCGGTCTACGCCCTGGAGGGCTCCATCGCGGTCACCGGGTCCGCGGTGCAATGGCTGCGCGACCAGATGAAGATCATCAGTAGCGCGGCCGAGAGCGAGACCCTGGCCCGCACCGTCGAGGACAACGGCGGCATGTACTTCGTCCCGGCGTTCTCGGGCCTGTTCGCCCCGTACTGGCGCTCCGACGCCCGGGGTGCGATCGTCGGCCTCGCCCGGTACAACGACAACGGCCACCTGGCCCGGGCGACCCTGGAAGCCATCTGCTACCAGAGCCGCGACGTGGTCGAAGCCATGGAGCAGGACTCCGGAGTCCACCTCGACGTGCTCAAGGTCGACGGCGGTGTCACCGCCAACGACCTGTGCATGCAGATCCAGGCCGACGTCCTCGGTGTACCGGTCAGCCGCCCGGTCGTCGCCGAGACCACCGCGCTCGGCGCCGCCTACGCGGCAGGGCTGGCCACCGGCTTCTGGCAGGACACCGACGAACTGCGCACCCACTGGCAGGAGTCGAAACGCTGGGAGCCCCAGTGGTCCGACGACAAGCGAGCGGAGGGCTACGCGGGCTGGAAGCAGGCGGTGGAGCGCACGCTCAACTGGGTCAAGGTCGAGTAGACCGGCCTTCGGTGTCGCCGTCATCGTGCGCGCGGGCAGCACCGGCGATCTTCAGCGGCGTGCGGTCATGTTGCTGGTCGGGTCCGGGAGTCGCAGCGCCCGCGTCCGGCACGCGCGGGCCCGTCCCGGGCGGATGGATGCCGGGCGTTGTCTCAACTGATCCGGCCCGGCTCCACTGTTTCGAACCCTTCGCGGAGGTGCTCGCCGAAGCGGCCGGAGCGGGATGAGGAGGGCAGGCGATCGGTTGTGGTCCGTCGGGTTACGGGTCTGTCCCAACGGGCGGCGGCTGCGAACAGGTGCGCGACGGTGGCGGGAACCGCTGTCCCGGCTGGCCGGCGGCGCGTCCGGGCGTGGTCTGCCCGGTGATGGCGCGCGTTGTGCCTGGCTGTGCCTGTAACAGGAATGTCTTATGCGGTGACTGGACGGAACGGCCGACCGGGCAGGGCCGCTCCTGTTGGTCGGAAACGCTCGCTCGTACCGACCCGTACCGAGCGGCCGACACTGCCAACCGATACCGAGGTAGAAACGATGCGCGTTCACAAGCTCACCTTCGCCGCCCTGGCCGTCGCCGCCGGTCTCTCGCTCACGGCCTGCCAGAACGACGACGCCGACACGGGACAGAGCGCCCCGTCGTCCGGGGCCACCGCGTCGTCCTCGGGAGGCGCTTCGGACTCGGGCAGTTCGGACCAGGGCGGCGCGAAGGGCTCCGCCGGGACGAGCTCCGCAACGAACTCCGGCGCAACGAATTCCGGCGGGACGGGTACGGCTGCCGGGACCGGCTCCAACGCGAACGCCAAGGTCGGCAAGTGCCGCACCGACGAGTTGGAGATCACGGCGAAGGACAACACCATCGACGGCGACCCCGACGGCACCGTCGTGGTCGAGCTGACGAACCACAGCGGCCGGGACTGCACGATCTCCGGGTACGCGGGCGTCGACCTGAAGACCAACGCGGGGTCGCTGTCCGCGAAGCGCACCGGCCAGCAGGCCACCTCGGCCGTCCTCAAGAACGGAAAGTCGACGTACTTCCCCGTCAACTACCCGTTCAACAAGTCGGGCGGCTCCGGCGTCCGCGTCACCGGGCTGGTGGTGACCCCGCCGGACGAGACGAAGTCGGTCACCCTCAACTGGCCGGGCGCCGCCACGCTGCCCGTCACGGACGGCTCCGGATCCCCGGTGAAGGTCGGCCCGGTCGGAAGCGCCGGTCAGGGCGGCTGACCCGCACGCCTGGACCAGTCGGCCACCGGGCCCCGGATCCCGTCGCGGACCGGCCGGGGCGCCCCCATCCAGATCAGCCGCGCGCAGCTCACCGTGACCCGTACGGCCCATGGTGCGAAGCGCAGAACGTTGCCAGGACCGTTCGCCGCACGGACGCAGCACACATGTCCTCACCGAGGCGCCCTGCAACGGGGAGTTCCGGAAAGGACCGGCACGCATGTGTGACGGCCCGGTGTTGGGCGGTCAGGCTCCCGTCGCGTCCTTCACGTACGGCGATGCTGCTGTTGCGGGTTGCGTGGTGGCCGTGGGTTCGGGGCCGCCTTCGCTGAGGCCGAACCGGTCGTGGAGCTGGCGAAGGAAGCCCGGTGCGTACCAGGCCGAGCGGCCGAGCAGGCGCATGGCGGCGGGGACGAGTACGCCGCGTACGGCGAGGGCGTCGATGAGGACGGCCAGTCCGCTGCCCAGGCCGAACATCTGCATGAAGCTGATCTTGGCGGTGCCGAAGGCGAAGAAGCTCACCGCGAGGAGGAAGGCCGCCGCGCTGACGATGCGTCCGGTGTGGCCGAGGCCGTCGGCCACGGCGGTCTCGTTGTCCTTGCCCAGATCGTGGAGTTCCTTGATCCGGCTGGTGACGAACACCTCGTAGTCCATCGAAAGGCCGAAGGCGATGCAGAACATCAGCACCGTCATCGATTTCCATCGGCTGCGACGTGAAGCCGAGCAGGGAGGAGAGGTGGCCGTCCTGGAAGATCCAGGTCATGACGCCGAGGGTCGCCGCCAGGCTGATCACGTTGAGGACCAGTGCGCGCAGCGGCTGCACGACGCTGCCGGTGAACAGGAAGAGCAGGACGAAGGTGGTGAGGGCGACCAGGGCCACGGCGATCGGGAGCCGGCCGCCGATGGAGTTCTTGGAGTCGACCAGTACGGCGTCGGTTCCGCCCACCAGAGGGTGTGTCCCGGCGGGCGGGGCGAGTGCCCTCACCTCTTCGACCAGGTTCTGGGCCGCGTCCGACTTCGGGGTCAGGGCACTCACCAAACTGATGCGCTGCGCGTCGGGCCGGCCGAGGGTGGTGTTGCCGGGAGCGGTCGCCGTGGACTGTCCCTCGGCGTAGGTTCCCGTGCTGGTCTCGACGCGTACGACGCCCTTGAGCCCGGACAGTTCGGCTGCGTACGACTCCAGCGGGGCCTTGTTCACGGGCTGGTCGATGACGATGTTGACGGCTGAGTCCTCGCTGCCGTCGAAGTTCGCCCGCAGCGCTGTGGAGACCTGGCGGCTGGCGGCGTCCTTGGGCAGGACGCGCTCGTCCGGTGTGCCGAAGGTGATGCCCAGCAGTGGGCTCGCCGCCGCCAGCAGCACGGCGAGTACGGGGAGCGCGGTGAGCGCGGGCCGCCGCATGACGGTGCGGGCCAGCCGTCCCCACATCGGTGCCCGGGTACCGGAGTGCCCCGGCTTCGCCCACGGCAGCCGCCCGCTGTTGACCCGGTGACCCAGGATGGTCAGCAGAGCCGGCATCACGAACAGGGTGCCGAGGGCGGCGATGGCGACGACACCGACTCCGGCGAAGCCGAACGAGCGCAGGAAGTACTGCGGGAACACCAGGAGCGCCGCGAGCGCCGCCGCCACGGTCGCGGCGGAGAACGCGACGGTGCGGCCGGCCGTGTGCACCGTGCGCCGTACGGCGTCGTCCACGCTCGCCCCCGCCGCGAGCTGCTCCCGGAAGCGGCTGGTCATCAGCAGGGCGTAGTCGATGCCCAGTCCGAGGCCCAGGGCGGTGGTGAGGTTGGTCGCGGTGTCGGCGACGTCGGTGACGCTGCCGAGGAGGGAGAGCTGGGCGAACGAGCCGATGACGGCGATGACGGCGATGGCCAACGGCAGCAGGGCCGCGACCACGCTGCCGAAGACGAACAGGAGCAGCACGAGGGTGAGCGGTATGGCGATGGTCTCGGCCAGGACCAGATCGTCGACCACCTGTTTCGACAGGTCGTCGCCCACCGCGGCGCCGCCCCCGGCCTGGACCGTGAGTGCGCCCTTGTGGGTTCCGGTGTAGGCGTCGAGGATCTTCCGGGCGTTTTCCCGCTGCTGTGTCTCGTCGCCTGTCACATGGGCGAGCACCATGGCTTCGCGGCCGTCCCGGGAGCGGAGGTCGGGGCTGTGCGTGTCCCAGTAGGAGACGACGTTGGTGAGCTCCTTCTCCTTCCTGAGGTCGGTCACCAGGGTCTGTCCGCTCTGCGTGGCTGCGGGGGTGTCGATGCGGCCGTCGGGGGCTTGGACGAGCAGGACCAGGTTCGTCTCTCCGCCGAACTTCTCGTCGATGACCTTCGCGGCCCGGGTGGACTGGGAGGCGGGGTCGTCGAAGCCGCCTCCGCGCAGCTTTTCGAATGCGCCGGCTCCCAACACGCCCATGAGGGCCACGGCCGCGACTGCGATGACGAGGACCAGCCGGGACCGGCGAATCGCAAGGTCGGCCAAGCGTTCAAACACGTGCGTTCTCCTTTGCGTTCTTACGGTGGAAGTGGCGTGAAACAGCCGGATGTACGGCGACCTGCCGACTCGTGAATGCCTCGGCGAGTTACCTGCTCTCGGGTTCGTTAGGAGTTGTAACTCACGCTCGGAGGGAGTGTCAATAACCATCGTGATAACCTCTAACTAAACGGTGAGGGAGGGCAGGTCATGGACGAAGCAGAGGTGACGACGCCACGCGAGCGCTACCGCGCCCAGGTGCGTGCGGAGATCAAGGAGCGTGCGTGGGAGCAGATCGCCACGGCGGGGGCGTCCGCGCTCTCCCTCAACGCGATCGCCAAGCACATGGGCATGAGCGGGCCCGCGCTGTACCGGTACTTCGCCAGCCGAGACGAGCTCATCACCGAGTTGGTCAGGGATGCGTACCGCGGCCTCGCCGACACCTTCCGTGCGGCCCGCGCCGCGGGTGCCGACGCGACCGGCCTCGCGCACGCGCTGCGCGGCTGGGCCCTGGCCGACCCCCAGCGGTACTTTCTCGTCTACGGCACCCCTGTCCCCGGCTACCACGCGCCCGACGACATCACCGCGATCGCCTCCGAGATCATGGCGGGGCTGCTCGACGCGTGCGCCGAGCTGTCCGCGGACGGCCCGGCGACCCCGTTTGATGCCCACCTCGCCGATCACCGGGACTGGGCGGGTGGCCACCCCGCCCCGCCCGCCACGCTCCACCGGGCCCTGACCTTCTGGACCCGCCTGCACGGCGTCCTGTCCCTGGAACTCGCCGGCCACTTCACCGGGATGGGGTTCGACCCCGCGCGGTTCTACGACGCCGAGCTGGCCGACCTGCTGAGCGTGCCCACGAAGTCCTGAAAGGCGCCTTGTTCTGCCACCTGCTCAGCTCGCGCCGGTGTTGCGCGTCGGCAGCGGCCGCCGCGCAAGCGCGCCGGGAGAGCGGCGGGCTCGGTGAGAGAGGGTGCGGCGGGCTCGTTTGCGGAAGTTCCTGGTGACGACATCGCTGGGCAGCGGGCCGTCGTGATCGGGCCGTGCCGCCCGGCGGGTGAGCGGCGCGGCTTGTTCGGCGCCCCAGGTGCCGGGGTCCCCGTAGACGAACTCGCCCCGTGCTTGCCCGACGTCGATCCGTGCCCTGGTCGGGCCCGCCGTGCGGAGCCCCATGACCGCGACGGAGTGGGGCACTCCCGTGAACGCATCCCTCGGGATGCGTTCACGGGATCAATCGACTGAACCCAAGGACTTCGCCTCCTGTGGAGGGCTACGTGCGGGGGAGCGAGGTGTTGGTGATCGGGAGCGGCTGGACCGCGCCCGCCACGTAGAGGTCCGTCGGAGCCGTGCGCAGCTCGAACGTGTCGTCGTCGCGCGAGACGCGCACGGACAGCACGAAGAAGCCGTCGTCCTCGGTGGTCGTCTTCACGTGGTACTCGCTCTCCCAGTAGGTCTGGAGGAAGACCTCGGTGCCCCCGGGCTCGACCCCCTTGGGGAGGGTGACCTTGCCCTGGACGGTGAGGATGTCGCCCGCCTTCACCTTCTTCTTGTTGACCTGGTAACTGACGGAGCTGGACTTGGTGTTGGCGGCCACGGTGGTGTCCGCGAAGTAGCCGTCCTGCGGGGTGTTGAGGTCGCCGTCCTCGTCGTAGAGAGCGGTGATGTGTACCCCGTGCTGGACGTTGAGCAGGCTGCTGCCGGTCACGTGGTCGATGTCGACGTCGGGGACGGTGAACTTCCCGCTCGCGTCGGTGACCGGCTTGCCCAGGTCGCGCGGCTCGTAGTAGTTGGGGTCGATCGGGTCGCCCCACGGGTTCCAGGTGGTGAATTGGACGACCTCCTGGATGGTGACGGGGATGTGGGGCGCCGGGGTGCCGTCGGCCTTGGTGACGGTGCCGGTGACGTCGACGTGGCGGTTGTCGTAGTCGGTGCTGGCCGGGTTGGTGGTCACGGTCAGCACGTAGGCGTCGCCGGGGGAGGCGTCCGAGGGCTTGGCTGAGGCGGCGGGCGCGGACAGCGCGCCTGCGGCGAGCAGGAGCGCGGCGGTGGCGGCAAGCCGCGTCGGCAGGGACTTCCTGGACACAGAGGAGCTCCAACTTCGGTCGGGGTCAGAGGAGTTGCTCCGGGCGGCACCGGTTCCGCCGCGGCGCAGGTGTGCGACGCAGCAGGTTCGACCGGCGGGGTGGGACGGGAGTTGTGCCCCGCGCGGCCGCTGTTACGCGGCTGTGGCAGGAGGAGGATTTGTCCGGGTTGCGGGTTCACCTGAACGTCGGCCGCAGGCCGCCCCGCATTGCCCTCGACGGGTGGATGATGGGGATATGGAGGGATTGCGCACCACCCTGTGTCCGGGGCCTCCCACCGGTGAGTTCGGGCTCCAGTCCCTCCCTCAATTCGGCATGTCCGCGGCCTGCGTCGGTGCGCCAGGACTCGAAGGCCCAGGTGGTGAGGGTGACGACGGCGAGGCCCAGGAGCCAGCCGCCCACGACATCGCTGAACCAGTGCACGCCGAGCGCGATCCGGGTGAAACCGACGCCGAGCACGGACACGACCGCGGCGCACCAGCACAGCGCCCGCAGAGCGTGCGGCACCATGGGCAGCAGGACCAGCAGCAGGATCGCGAACGAGGTGGTCGCGGTCATCGCGTGCCCTGACGGGAAGGAGTATCCCGGTGCGTGCGCGACCGGGTCCGCCAGGGACGGTCTGGCCCGCTCGACCACCGTTTTGACCAGCAGCCCGACGAGTCCGCCGACCACGGCCGTCACGGCGGACCAGGCGGCGAGTCGCCAGGCCCGGCGGTACAGCAGCCACACGGTCAGCAGCGCGACGACCGTCCGCAGGGTGAACGGGTCCCACACCCGGTCGGACAGGAAGCGCAGGGTGTGCGTCCACGCCGGGTGTTCGAGGGCGGTCTCGTTCAACCGCCGTGCCGCGCCCACGTCGAGACGGCGCAGCGGCTGCCAGTGCCCCTCGACCAGGACGAGCAGCAGGCCGAAGGCGACGGCGGCGACGGCGGCGACGGCGGCAGAACCGAGCAGGTGGATGCCGAATCTCCGGTCGGCCGCCCGGCGGCGACGGTCACGAAGGCGCCGGGCCGTGGCGCGGACCACCCTTCAGACTCCCGGGTCGGCTGTGATCGGACCGGGCCGCAGCGCCCGCGCGGCTTCCAACTGTGCGGCGAAGGACAACCCCAGAAAGAGGGCGATGGAGGTCAGGTAGGCCCACAGCAGCAGCGACATGAAGGCGCTGAGCGGGCCGTAGACCGTGTCGAAGGACCCGCTGATGCCCAGGTACAGGCTCAGCAGCCAGGTCAGGGCCGTCCACAGCACGAGATACACGGTGGCGCCGAAGGCCAGCCAGGTGTAGCCGGGCTGTCGGCGCCGGGGGGAACGGCGGAAGATCGCGCTGGCCGAGAGGAGGGCGAGCAGCAGGCCGAAGGGCCGGCGCAGGATCTCGCAGAGGGTCCTGGCGTCGCCGTCGAGGTGATACACCGTCACCGCCGCGGCGGCCAGGTCGCCGCCGGCCACCATCACGATGAACCCGAGGCCGAGCGGGATCCCGGCGCTGAGGGACATCACGAGCCCGCGCAGGTACTTCTGGTGGAAGGGGCGGTCCCGTTCGTTTCCGTAGATCCGGTTGGCGCCGCGTTCGATCTGGCACATCGCGGTGGTGACGTTGACCAGGGAGAAGACCAGGCCGAACCAGAGGGCGATCTGGTCACCGTCGCCCGCGCTGTGGCGGCTGCGGTCCAGTGCGTCGTCGACGACGTCGGCGCTGGGTCCCTGCGCGATCCGGTGGATGGTCAGTTCGGCGAGTCTGCCGATGTTCTCCGTGTGCAGTGCGGTGGAGAGCCCGACAAAGGCGATGGCCAGTGGGATCACCGCCAGTACCGTCTGGAGGGCGAGCGCGCGGGAGTGGCTGAAGCCGTCGGCGTAGCGGAACCGGACGAAGGAGTCGCGCAGCAGGGGCCAGCGGCCGTAGCGGCGCAGCGACGCCAGTGCCTCGTCGGCCGAGAGTTCGTCGCCGGTCATGTCGCGGGTCTCGGGGACCTTGGTGGCGGTGCTCATTCACTTCTCCCGGGTGGGCAGCAGGACGGTCAGCGCACCGGGCCTGACCTCGGCGGTGAGACGTCGGCCGTGGGACACCGGATCTCCGTCGAGTTCACGCGACTGCGGTGCGGCGAAGGTGAGTTCGGCTCGCCGGAAGGTGAGGAACTCCACCGGTACGCCCTTCGTGCCGGTGCCCTCGGGGACGAGCGTGTCCATGGTCGTGGGCCGCGCGTTCCGCCCGCGGCCGCGCATCAGGACGCCCAGGGCACGCATCCAGCCGGCGGGGCCGCGCGGGTCGAGGATCAGCAGATCGAGCAGTCCGTCGTCGGGCCGGGCCGCCGGGAGGAGCGTGAGACCGCCTTGTACGGTGCCGACGTTGGCCACGAGCACCATGCGGGCCGTGCGGTGCAGGACGGGCACGTCGTCGAGCCGGAGCGTCAGCCGCATCCGGGGCGTGCCCAGTGAGCCGATGACGGCGAGTAGGTAGGCGGGCCAGCCGACGGCGGACTTGGCGCGGTCGTCGGTGTGTTCCAGCATCGCGGCGTCGAGCCCGGCTCCGGACATCGCAGCGAAGTGGGTGGGGGCGAGGCCGTCGCCCTCGATGCGGCCGAGGTCGAGGCGGTGCGGGGTACCGGACAGCGCGGCGTCGAGCGCGGTGGCGGGGGTGAGCGGCAGGCCGAGGTTGCGGGCCAGCAGGTTGCCGGTGCCGCAGGGCACCACGACGAGCGGTACCCCGCTGCCGGCCAGGGCGTCCGCGACCGCCCTTACGGTTCCGTCGCCACCGCAGACCACGACCAGGGTCGCTCCGTCACGGACCGCGCGGGCCGTCTGGCCGGTGCCGGGGTCGTCGGCGGTGGTCTCGATGAACGCCGGTGCGCGGTGGCCGTGTTGTTCGAGGATCCGCCGCAGCTTCTCGCGGGCCGCTTCGCCGGTCACCGTGGGATTGAAGATCACGGCGGTCCTGCCGGGCTCGCGCTCCTCGACCTCGCCGGTCGCGTCGGTGTGCCCGGTCCGTGATGAGGGGACGGCGGCCACGGACCTGTCGGTGAACAGGGCACGGCCGACGATCAGCAGGGACAGGGCGCCGTTGGCCATTCCGCCGATCACGTCCGTGGGGTGGTGCATGCCCCGGTAGAGGCGGGCTGTGCCGACGGCCAGCGGCACGAGGAACAGCAGCCCGGCCAGCGGCCACCGCCACGGCCTGCGGACCCGGGACAGCACGAGCACCGCGAGTCCGGCGTACAGCGCGGTGGCCGCGCCGGTGTGGCCGGAGGTGTAACTGGACGTGGGCGGAGAGGCGTCGAGGCGGTGCACGTCCGGGCGGGTGCGGTCCAACGACTCGGTGACGACCAGGAACACCAGTGACTGGAGCGAGACGGCGACGGCGAGGAAGACCGCCTGGCGCCACATCGGCAGCCGGGGTACGAGCAGCAGGGCGACGCAACTCACCACAGTGATGACGATCACCGTGAGGGTGTTGCCCGCCTCCGAGCCGAGGTACGACAGGGTGGTGAGCGGGCCCGTACGGATCCGCTCGAATCCCTCGTTGACGTTGTCCTCGACCGTCAGCGGCCACACGTTCCGGGCGGGGCCCGTGATCAGGAGTCCGAAGCCCACCATCAGGGCGGCCTGGCAGAGGGTCAGTACGCCGATGCGCGCGGCGGCCTTGCCGGTACCGCGGGGCAGGACGGACGAGCGGCTTGGCCGGACCGCTTCGGGTCCTTCCCCAGTCGCTCCTGCGGCTCTCTCCGGCACGGCGGTCGGCATCGGGACTCCCACGGGTCGGCGCCTCGCGGCGGACTTCGGCTGGGTGGCTTTCGCACCCGATGCACCGCCGTGTGCCCCCGAAGCGGAGGCGCAGACGCTCCGTGACGTGGGAATCCACGAACTCGCGCCCCGGACGCACGCGGAAGGTGCGTCTTGCCCAGTTGCGCGCTGCCGAGCTCTCCCAGAGGGACAGCCAGCCGGCCCCCAACTCCCGCAGAACCGGCAGGACCAGAGCGCGATGGCGGCCTACCAGGAGGCCGAAAAGGCGTGGCAGGCCCAGCAGGACGCACGCCTTGCTGATCAACTGGTGGCTGAAGGAACCATCGTGGTGCCCACCTTCCACCGCACGGGGAACATGGGAGCCGCCGCCCTCCCGCTCCAGCTCTCCCTCGCCGCGGAACAACGCCGCCTGCGGCCGGGTGACACAGTGGCACTGGTCGGCCCGGCCGGCGGTGTCAGTGCCGGCGTGATGCTGATCAACTGGTCAGCCCCACCGCCCGCTTCCGCCCTACGTCGGTGACGTCTCAGCCCACGGTGCCGCGTGGAAGCACCACGCTGCGCAGGTCGTTGCAGCCCGCCGACAGAGAGTCGCCCGGAACCGGCCATGCCTGGTGGGACTGAAGAGCGAGGCTCACCAGAGTGAGGAGCAGGCCGATGTCGGCGTTCACTTCGAGGCGTATCGTCACCCACCGTGATTCGGGCACCATTCGGACCGCGGTGGCGCCCCTGAGATGATCCTGGAAACGGTGAATGGCACGCGCTGTGAGGTGCAGGTCGACATCGTGATCCGAATGGAAGTGCACGATCTCGCCCTGCGCCGAACTCAGCGCCCGCCCTGTGCCGCAGCTCGGCCGGGCCTCCGTGAGGTCCGGCCAGCCCGCCAGTTGGGTCATGGCACGCGAGGCCAACGTCATGCGCCCATCATGACGAGCTCACCGTCCGGCCACCAGGATTTGAGCAAGCCGTAACTGAGCCGTAGCCCACGCATGTCCGGAAATGGCGGGTGGAAGTCAGGGGCGTTTCTCCCTGAGCGGGCAGCGTTCTCCGAGGTCGAGGGCGAGGTCGCACGGGACGGGTGGGTCAGACGGGGTCGAGTGCCTTGAGCTGGGGGCGAGGTCGAGTCTGATGTCGGGATCGGCGAGATTGATACCGGCGGTCTGTTCGATCTTCGTCAGTCGGTAGCGCAGGGTGTTCGTATGGATGTGTAACCGCTCAGACTCCACAGGGGCGTCACGGTCTCCAGGTCGGCGACCACGGTCGGGTCGGGCACCCGGATGAGGGCGGCGCGCGCCCAGCAGTCCTCGAAGGCGGGCGGGGCGCCGGCGCGAGGCGGGCCACGGCCGGCGCCCCGCCCGGCCACCTTGCGCGACCTGGGCCGTCCGCCACGGCCGCCGAACCGACGCCCGCGTAGCTGGGCATACGATCCCCGGCCCCGCCGTCGAGCAGGTCCCGCAGCCAGTCCCGTACCGTCGCCGCGGAGTTCTCCTGGGGACGGCCGACCGTCAGGACGAGGTACCAGAGGCTGGGCGACCGCCCGGCGTGCACGGTCGGATACGGGGACCGCTGCATCAGCGCGAGCCCGTGTTCCAGCCGGGAGCGGGCCATGGCGCGTTCGGAGGGGCCGATCCGGTGGGTGCGGTAGTGCTCGGTCCTGCGCCGCATCAGATGCACCGCGACCCGGTGGGCGATCCGCGCGAACGCCGTCACCTGCCGCCGCTCGGCCCCGAACACCACCGCCCACATCGCCCCGAGTCCGAAGCTCCCGCCTCGCAGTCCCACGGCGAGCCGGTCGGCGGCGCCCTCCGCCACCCCGCGCACCACGACCGGGCCCTACGCCCTGTCGTCACATTCCCGTCTGCCCCGCGACGCCATGCACGCGCCCCCAAGTTCTCGGCTTCGCTCGAGCAGGGGGGACCCCCATGGCGCCGCGGGGCCCGCCCTCCGGGCGGACGACGGGAATGTGACGACAGGACCTAGCTGCGAGCGATCTCCCGCGGGACCCGGCGCGCCACGAGCGCCTGCGAGAACCCGGTCGGCACCCGGCGGCTCAGCGCAGCGTCTCCGCGGTCGTCGTCGTTCTCGGCTTCGCCGGCGCCTGGTGGATACTGTCGGCCCGCACGTGGTTCACCGGACCCAAGGTCCAGGGCAGCGCCGACGAGCCGGCCTCCATCGAACGCGAACTCACGGGCAACAGAGCACCACCGCCCCGCACGGCCGAGCGGCCCCGGACTCCGAGGCCCGGGGCCGCTCGGCATCAGCACATGGGCTCACGCCATCCAGAAGAAGACCGCGGTCATCCGCTTGTCCTCCATCGTGCTGCCCCAGTAGCCGGTGGCGCTGTGCATCAGGTTGGCGTGGTAGAGGAGCAGCCGGTTGTAGCGGTGCGGGACCTCGAGGTCCTCGACGAAGGAGTCCGGCGCCACGAACCGCGTACCCAGCGCGTCGACCAGGTTGTTGTGCGGAGCCGCCACCACGTTGCCGCCGAGCCGCCCGCCGGGCAGGCTCTGCCGGTAGAAGCTCGTGCCGCAGCTCTTGGGTACGACCGGGTTGAGATAGAGCACGGCGGCGTACCGGCACAGTGCGCGGGAGTCGGTGTGCGGGCGCGGTTGGCCCTCGTCCTTGCCGACGACCTGGACGCAGTTGTGGTTGAGCGTGCCCCCGGAGGGCGTGCTCTGCACCCACAGCTCCTTCGCGCCCGTGGCCTTCTTCACCAGCCGTTCCACACGGGCCAGTTCACCCGGTTCGAGCCCCGGCATCGTCCGCAGGCCCGGCCAGCTCTCCGAGGTGTACGGGTAGCCCTTGGCCCAGTCGTCCTTGGCGAGACAGCGCGCCCGGACGGCGTCCACGTCGGGCAGCACATCGTCGAAGACCCAGTAGTCCCGCTCACGGGTCGGTTTCCGATACGGGAGGACAGGGAGGGCCGGAGTCCGTGGGGGGTGTGAGGACATGCGGCCGACCATAGTGGCGGCGTCGGTCACCACTCGCCTTGGAATTGGTCAACAATCTGTCAACTTCGCTTGGTCGCAAGGCTGTCCGCGCGCCCTCCGTGCATCGGGCATGCCCCGTGCACATCCCACTCGCGCCCCGCGTGTCAGCTTGGAAATGAGATCCATTTTCAGATAGCGTCAGTCGTGTCCACCTACCTTGGAGACCGACATGGCCGTGCCCAAACGCAAGATGTCCCGCAGCAACACCCGCCACCGCCGCGCCCAGTGGAAGGCCGCCACGGCGCGGCTCGCCCCGATCTCCGTCGACGGCGCCTCCCACCTCGTACCCCAGCGACTGGCCAAGGCGTACGAGCGCGGCCTGCTCCGCCCGGAGGGCTGAGATGCGCGCGGCCTTCGTCGGAAAGGGCGGCAGCGGAAAGACCACGCTGTCGGCCCTCTTCTCCCGCGAGCTGGCGCACTCCGGCGCGCCCGTCGTCGCCATCGACGGCGACATCAACCAGCACCTGGCCCACGCCCTCGGCCTCGGCGACGACGAGACCTTCGCCGCCCCGCCCCTCAGCGCGCGCCTCGGCGAGATCAAGGCCCACCTGCGCGGCAGCAACCCGCGCATCACCTCGCCCGAGGCCATGATCAAGACCACGCCGCCGGGCCGCGGCTCACGCCTGTTGCGCCTCCTCGGCGACGACCCGGTGCACACGTCGCACCTCCAACGGGTCGGCGGCGTACCGCTGATGGTCACCGGTGAGTTCGACGAGAGCGATCTCGGCGTGGCCTGCTACCACTCCAAACTCGGAGCGGTGGAGCTGTACCTCAACCATCTCGTCGACGGGCCCGGCGAGTACGTCGTCGTCGACATGACCGCCGGTGCCGACGCCTTCGCCTCCGGACTGTTCACCCGCTTCGACATGACCTTCCTGGTCGCCGAACCCACCCGCAAGGGCGTCTCCGTCTACCGCCAGTACCGCGACCACGCCGAGGAGTTCGGCATCCCGATCGCGGTGATCGGCAACAAGGTCACCGCCGAGGACGATCTGCTCTTCCTCAAGGAACACGTCGGCGACGACCTCCTGACGTACGTCCGGCACTCCTCCTGGGTGCGTGCCCAGGAGCAGGGCCGACCCCACGGCGACCTCGAACCGCACAACATCCACGCGCTGCGCCACATGCGGACGGCCCTGGACGCCCGTACCAAGGACTGGACGGCCTTCCAGGAACACGCCGTCGCCTTCCACCTCCGCAACGCCGCGGCCTGGGCCGACCGGGCCACCGGGACCGACCTCTCCGCACAGATCGACCCCGACTTCCGGCACGGCCCCACCGCCCTCGATCCGTCCACCGACTGACCCCCCGCGCACGGCCGGATCACCACCGGCGCACCACCGCACCACCTAGCGACAGGAATGCCACTCTCATGTCACTCGACGTCTCCCCGAAGCTGCTCGCCGAAGCCGAACGCGGTCCGGTCCGCGCAGCGGACTTCGTGGACACCGTCCGTACGTCCCTGCCGTACGCGTACGACCTCATCGCCGACCTGGCTCATCAACTCCGTGACGGGACGGCCGAGTTCGTCGACAACCACACTCCGCCGCCCTCCGAGAAGGAACGCGGCCAGCTACTGCGGGCGCTCGCCAGCGACGCGATCCGCGGCAGCCTGGAGCGGCACTTCGACGTCACCCTCGCCTTCATGAACTGCCACCGCGTCGCTGTCTTCCGCCCCGAGGACCAGGGCGGTGCGACCCACTCCCGGTTCACCTCGCAGCGTTCGCAGATCCTCAACCAGTCACCCGAGTTCCGCGACTGCTGAACCCCGCGGCCACGCGTCCGTCCGTCACGTCGTGGGCTGGGTGGTCAGCGACTGCTCGGCCCAGATGACCTTCCCCTCGGGGGTGTAGCGGGTGCCCCAGCGCCGGGTGTACTGGGAGATCAGGAACAGCCCGCGGCCTCCCTCGTCGGTGGTCTTCGGGTGCCGCAGATGCGGGGCGGTCGCGGCGCCGTCGGAGACCTCGCAGATCAGCGCCCGCTCGGTGATCAGACGCAGCCGGATCGGCCCCGAGGCGTACCGGATCGCGTTGGTGACGAGCTCACTCACGACCAGCTCGGTGGTGAAGGCCAACTCGTCCAGGCCCCACGCGCTCAGCTGCTGCGTCGCCACCTTCCTGGCCTCGGCGACCATGGCTGGATCCGCGGACAGGTCCCAGCTCGCGACCTGCTCGGCGTCGAGCCGGCGGGTGCGCGCCATCAGCAGCGCCACGTCGTCGTACGGCCGCGACGGCACGAGATCGTCCACGATCGTGCGGCACATGCCGTCCAACGGCTGACGGTGCGAGGCCAACGCGCCCCGCAGCCGCTCCCGGCCCGCGTCCGGATCCCGGCCCGTGCGGGGCGTGGCGATCAACCCGTCGGTGTGCAGGGCGAGCACACTGCCCTCCTCCAGGGTGAACTCCACCGATTCGAAGGGCAGTCCGGCGACACCCAGCGCGGGACCGCGGGGAAGGTCCGCGAACGTGACGGTGCCGTCGGGGGCGATGACCGCGGGTGCGGGATGCCCCGCGCCCGCCATCGCGCACCGCCCGCTCACCGGGTCGTACACGACGTACAGACAGCTGGCTCCCACGGCCTGCATCCCGCTGGTGAGGGTGTCCGCGCCGCTGCCCTCCTCCCGGGCGGCCCGGCTGACCAGATCGTCCAGGTGCGCGAGCACCTCCTCGGGCGACAGGTCCAGATCGGCGAGGGTCTGTACGGCCGCCCGCAGCCGCCCCATGGCGGCGGCGCCGTCGATGCCGTGGCCGGTCACCTCGCCCACGACCAGTGCCACCCGGGCCCCGGACAGCGGAATGACGTCGAACCAGTCCCCGGCGAGGCCCGTCAGCTCGTCCGCGGGCCGGTAGCAGGCCGAGACCTCCACCGCGTTCTGCTCGGGGAAGCGGTGCGGGAGCAGATTGCGCTGGAGAACGAGCGCCGCGTCGCGCTCACGGGTGTAACGACGGGCGTTGTCCAGGCACAGCGCCGCCCTGCCGACGAACTCCTCCGCCAGGCTCAGATCGTCCTCGTCGAAGGGGTCCTCGCGGTCGCGCCGGAAGAACGTCGTGATCCCCAGCGTGACGCCACGGGCCCGGACGGGCACGATCATCGCGCTGTGCAGCCCGAGGTCGAGGAAGGAGGCGGCCGGGCCCTCGCGGGCGCTCGTGCTCCACTTCCTGGCCTGCGGATCCAGCCGCGCCTCACACCAGGACCGGCCCTCGGCCAGAGCGCGCACCGGGGGAGAGGTCGCCTGGTAGGTCGCGGCCTCACCCACCTCGACAGCGGTTTCCGGGATACCGGCCCGGACGGACTGCTGTCCCGCACGCCGCAGTGACACCACGTCCGAGTCGCTCAGCCGGCCGGGCACCGGTTCGGCTCCCCTGAGCACGGACTCCAGCAGGTCCACGGTGACGAAGTCGGCCAGCCCCGGTACGGCGACATCGGCCAGCTCCTGCGCGGTGTGCAGGACGTCCAGACTGCGACCGATGTGCTCGCCGGCCCGGTCGAGCAGCGCCAGCCGCCGTCGCGCACGGTAGCGATCGGTGACGTCGACGACGGTGTAGTAGACCCCGATCGGGTGGCCGTGGTCGTCCTCCAGCCGGATGAACGACAGGGAGTGCGCGGACTCGCGATGCGGCGCGGACTGTATGCGGCCCACGTGCTCGTACCCGACGACCGGCCGGCCGCTCTCCAGCACCCGGCGCATCTGCGCCTCGAGCGTCTCGGCGTCCAGGCCCGGCTGGATGTCGCCGAGCCTGCGGCCCAGCCGCCGGTGCGGCGGGCCCCCGCCGAACTGCTCCAGCGCGGCGTTCGACCACACATAGCGCAGGTCCGTGTCCACGATGGCGATGCCCACCGGCGAGCGCGCGTTCATCCGCTCCAGTACCGACCGGCTCATGCTCCAGCCGGGGCCACCGGCCAGATCGGCGAGCAGCACCACCCAGCGCGTCGGCCCGCCGCGCTCGCGTATCGGGACGGCCCGGACCATCACCCGGACCGCGTGCCCGTCCCGGTGCAGCGCGGACAGCAGTCCCGCCCAGCCGCCGCCGTCGCGGCACCGCGCCGAAAGGTCGGGGATCCGCGCCGCGTCCTCCGGAAGCAGCAGGTCGGCGGCGTGGCGGCCCAGGACCTCGGAGGGCGCGTACCCCAGCAGGCGCTCGGCGTCCGCGGTCCAGCTGGTCACCGTCATCCGTGCGTCGAGCAGCAGCGGCGCGGCGTCCGCCATGTCGAAGCGCCGGCGGGCGGCCGACACGTCTCGTTCCTCGCTCGTAGCCACGGCGACCCTCTCCGCTCCCCGAAGGTGGTCCTACCCGCTATTTGCCCATTCTTCACGTTGTACGACCACGTGAGCTCGGGGGCCTGGGGCGCCGTTGAACCCCGGGGCCGCCGGCCGCGTATCACTCCACGGGGATGGCGTGAAACCGCGCGCACGGAAGGAGAGCAGTGTGCCGACACCGCCCGAACCAGGGCAGCCCGGGGGGCGACGGGCGATCGAACCCACCTATGTTCAGCGGCGCCGCCGGACGGAGGCACTCGCGCAACTTCTGAAGGAGGTGCGGGAGGAGCAGCACGGGCCCGACTCGGACGAGAACTACGAGGTCATCGCCGTACCGGCCGCGACGGTCGCCGTAACGCCGCCGGTGGCCGAGGACGCGACCGAGGAACTGCCACCCGTCCTGGTGGGCGAGGACTACACCCGGGGCGGGAGACCGGTGGGGGCTCGCGGGCCCTCCTCCGCTCCCGGCGCCCACCGCGAGCGCGGGCCCGCGGGCGAGCGGACGGCCGGGTGGGGCGCGGGGCACCGCCGCGCGGCGGTCGTCATCGGGGTCACGGGGGCGGCCCTCGTCGGCTTCGCCCTCGCGCTCCTGCTGCCCGGCGGTGAGCAGGAGGCCGGCGCACAGGCCGGGCGGGCCCCGACCGGCGCGCCCACGACGGCCGCCGCCCAGGCGCCGTCCACGAGCGCCGACCCGGACGGTGCGGGCACCCTCCGCGAGGGGGACAGCGGCCCCGCGGTCAAGGACCTGCAGCAACGTCTGCTCCGGATCCCGAACGTCTACGACCAAGGCTCCACGAACGGCACCTACGACGCCACGCTCACGGCCGCGGTCGCGCGCTTCCAGCTCTGGTACGGGATCAGGGGCGACGAGACGGGTGTCTACGGCAACGACACCCGCGCCGACCTCGAATCCCGTACGACGCTGTGACCCCGTACGACGTTATGACCCCGTACGGCTGTACGGCTCTATGGCTGTCGAACGGGTGCCGAGCGCGCCGTCAGGACCGTCAGGTGGCCGCAGACGACCGGGTGAACTCCCTTATGGCCCGGGCGAGTTCCGTCGGCCGGTCCAGCGGGACGAGCGTGAAGCTGTCGTCGATCTCGACCAGCCGCCCCCGTGGGAGCAGCGCGGCGAGGCGTCGGCCGTGCTCGGGCGGCATCACGCGGTCGCCGCGCGCCCAGACGACAAGGGCGGGGCGGTCGAAGCGCGGGAGTCGTTCGGCCGCGGCGAGCAGCAGACCGGTGTCCGCCGCCGCCGCGCGCAGGGTGCGCACGGCATCGCGGCGGATCTCCGGCCGTTCGAGGACCGGCCTGATCCACCGAGCGGTGGCGGCGTCTCCCCGCAGCGTCAGCCACCCGAAGGCGACCGGCATGCGGCGCAGCGGCCGCAGCCGCATCTGCTGCATGAACATCCCGAACAGCCGAGGTGGGAGCCTGCCACTGAGGACGAGCGTCCGGCCCGTCAGCCCGGGCGGGAAGTTGTCGAAGGCGTCGCACGACACGAGCACCACCCCCGCCACCCGTGCCGCACCGTCGACCATCATGAGCTGGACGAGCGCTCCGCCGGTGTCATTGCCGACCAGGACGACGTCCCGCAGATCGAGGCGGTCGAGGAACTCCGCGACCAGCCGGGCCACCCCGGGCAGCGACAGGTCGGCGTCGGCCCGCATGCCGTGCCGATGCGCCCCGAGCGGCAGGGTCGGCGCCACGCACCGGTGGTCGGCGGCGAGCTCGGTGATCGTTTGGTCCCACAGCGAGGCGTCCATCATCAGCCCATGCAGCAGCACCAGCACCGGACCGTCGCCACCCGTGTCCCGGTACGCGACCGTCCCCGCCGACAGCTCGATCTCCCCCGTCGTCATCCGCGCTCCACGGAGGCGACGGAGGCCACCGGGGAATCGAGCACATGTCGGCGCAGGAACGACAACTCGGCGTCGACCGCCCGTTCGTGCGCGTCCAGGAACGGCGCGTAGTGCCCGCCGGGCAACCACACCAGCTCCGCGCGGGGCGCCCGCCGCGTCGCGCGCACGGCCGCCGTGGGCGAGGCGGACTGATCCTGCTCGCATACGACGACGAGCAGCGGACACCGTACGCGGGAGGCGTCACGGCCGGGACGGTAGAACCCGAGGCCGAGCGCCGAGCGGGCCGCGACCTCCTGCCGCCAGTCCGGATACCGGTCGCCGGGATTGAGCGCGCGCGGGACGTCGGCCGTGTCCGGCGTGGTGAGGACGGCGACGGTGCCGGGCTCGCCGCCGAGTGGCACCAGCAGGGGCGGACGGCCGAGGAGGCCGCCGGCCGCGTCGAGGACGCCCCTGCCGAGCAGGCGCAGCAGGGCGAGTGGTTTCTGGTGGCGCGCCGCGAGGCGTGCGGCGGCCGGACCCCCTACGTTCGGCGTCTGGGCGATCACCGCGGCGAGGTGCGGGGTGCGCGCCGCGAGCCGGAGGAGGTGACCGGCGGATGCGGAGAACCCCCAGACCGCCAGCCTGCTCCGATCGACTCCCGGCAGGGTCGCGGCGAACGCGACGGCGGCTCGCCAGTCCGCCAACTGCCTGCTGACCGAGGCGACTTGGCGCGGGCGGCCGCCGCTCTCACCGAATCCGCGATAGTCGAAGGCCAGCACGCCGAACCCGGCGTCGTGGAACCGCCGCGCGAACAGGTCGGTGCCCGGTTCCTTCGTCACGGCGAACCCGCCCGCCATGATCACACAGGAGCCGTCGCTCCCCGGATAGTGCCAGGCGGCGCACTCGCTGCCGCCACTGCTGAAACGGACCTTCTCCCGCTCCCCGGTCACCGGATCGGTCACGTCGTTCATAAGAGCCTCCTGTCATAAGGGCCTCCCGTCATAAAGGCCTCCCGCGCGCGTCTGCCGCGTCTTTGCCGAGCGTCCGCATCCAAGAGGGTTGATGAGGACCCCGGTGTGACATCGCCGCGAGGGGCATGCCGGCCACACCGGACCGAACGCTCAACTCCCGTGCCGGACAAGGCCCCCAGGGTCAATCCACCTGAGAGCGTCAGCCGTTGCGAGCCAGCCGCGCAGAGGTGAGCGTCCGGGCTCGGAGGCGAGTGAAACCCGGCGCCACGGTATGGGGAGCCATGCGAACATCAGCGGGTGACCGACGATGAGGAGCTGTTCGCCGCCGACCTGATCGGTGAGCGGCTGCTGCGGGTGACCACGGCTTGGCACCACCATGCCGATGGCGAGCCGTCGCTGCTGCATCTGTGGCTTCATCTCGAAGGGCTCGGCCCGGTCCACTTCCACACACCCAGTACCGGCCTGTCGCTGACGATCGACCAGCCGTACGAGCCGTACTCGATGGAGCAGTACGGCAGCCTCGTGGTCGTCGAGGATCCACCTGGCCTGTCGGTGACCCGGTTCATCGGCGAGTCGGTCCGCTCGGTCCGAGAGATCAGTCATCGGGACGCGCGCGTCGACTTCGGGGCCGGACTCACGCTCCAGTTCCCCGGCGGGAGCATCCGCCTACTCGCCCTCGACGACGAGCTCGTCCTCGCCCACGACCAGCACCTGGGCCCTGTCGAGAGCCACTTGCACGAGGACGTGATCCTCGCCCGGGTGGTACAGACCAGCGGCGGCTTCCCGTCGCAGTGGGACGCGTGGACGACCGGCGGCCAGTACCTGTATCTGCGATACCGGCACGGGGAGGGGACCGTCGAGCGGCATCCGAGCGAGGACACCGACACGTGGGACGGTGAGGAGTCCAGGCTGTGGACGAAGTGGGACGACGGGACCGACGGTGGCCACATCGAACTCACCGATTTCCTCGCGCTGGCCGGCCTACGGCTGGCATCCGCCGCAGAGATCTCTTGCGGATGATGACGCGGTGCCGAGCATCAGCGGCAACCAGTGATGGAGGGGTGGGAATGGCACTGGAGATGATCCCGGACAGGCCAGGTCGGGAGGCGGTGTTCGAGCCGCTCCTTGATGAGTTGTTGGCGCTGTTCGGTCCGGACTGGGTCCAGCCGGAGCGGATGGTGGGGGAGCATCAGCATCATCGTTGCGAGGTGAAGCGCTGGGAGATCGGCCGAGTGGCTGAGTCGGATCCAGACCTCACCCGCCGGCATGCGGACCTCCTTGTGCACGCCGCCATGCACGATCAGTGCCGCAGCGGAATCAACCAACTCGTCCGGCCGCTGGTGAACGCCCTCGGATACCGCTGGGTACAAGAGGAGATCATTCGGTACGTGCGTACCGGCTCCGAGGCAGAGAAGGTCGGCGCGACCATGGCCTGGTACTTCGCACGCCCTCCTCTCGAGTACGCGGAGTACCCGTCGTGGGAGGAACGTGCACCCACCCCGGAGAGCAAGGCAGCGGTGGAGGCCCTGTCAGATCTCCGTGACTGCTACCACGTTGCGGTCCTGGCCGCCTTCCTGTCCTGCGAGGACCCGGGAGTCCGCCAGGACCTCTCGCTGTGGGCGTCTCTCGATCCGTCCGTCTACCCGGACGACCTGCAGATCGCCCAGAAGCGGGCCAAGGACATCATCCTGGCCGATCCCGAGCACTACCGCTGGCTGCTCCAACGCTCTGGCCATGGGTGACGGCCCGCTCTCCGCCACGGACGATGACAGAGAGTGGGGAGTGGGGAGTCCGGGGCGATACAGGGATGCGATGCTCCGCCGCCCAGCCGCATACTCACGACATGACCACCCTGTCCGCCGCGCATCGGTTCCGGGATCCGCGGAGCACGACGTACGACTTCATCGGCTCGATCCTCGTGCGCTGCCCCAACTGCGCGAAGGTCGCTCACGTCGTGCCGGCACCCGCGGGTGCCGGAGACGCGAGAGCGACACTGTTCACGCCCAGGCGTCTTGTCTGCCGCGACTGTGGGCTGTCACGGGTCTCGACCGCCGGACGCGTCTCCTTCAGCCGGGGTACGGCTCAACCCGCGACGGACCCGTACTTCGGCACGCCACTGTGGCTCCAGCGCGAGACCCGTCATGGGTGGTTGTGGGCATACAACCTGGACCATCTGGACCTGCTCCAGCACTTTGTCCAAGCGCCGCTGCGTGAACGAGCACCCTGGTACGACACCAGGCAGAAGATGACACTGGTGGCGCGTCTGCCGCCATGGATCAAGCGGGCGAGAAACCGGGACGAAATCCTGCGCGCTGTCACCCGGATCCGTTCCTCACTGACTTCCGACAGTGAGCGTTGGGCTGTTGACACCACATGCGTGCTCGCGGTGAGACGCTGACCGCCGTTCTCGGGCGACGGGGGTGCCGGTGGTGAGTGCCGACCGGAGAGAATCAGGACGTGACCGCTCCGCAAGAGATCTCCCGCGCTTCCCTGCTCCGCCAGGGCTTCGTCCTGGAATACACCACGCTGGCCTGGAACGTCATCGGCATCGTGGTGCTTGCCGTCGCGGCGGTCTCCGCCCGTTCGGTGGCGCTGGCCGGGTTCGGACTGGACTCCCTGATCGAGATCGGCGCCTCGGCGGTAGTGATCTGGGAGCTGTCGGACACCGGTGAAGCACGTCAGCGACGCGCGCTGCGGCTGATCGGCGTCGGATTCGCGGCGCTCGCGGTCTACCTGCTGGTGCAGTCCACCTGGGTGCTGGCCGCCGGTCATCACCCGCGCCATTCGCTGTTGGGCATCGGGTGGACCGCGGTCACCGTCGTCGTGATGTTCGCCCTCGCCGCGGGTAAGGCCCGCACCGGCGCCGCCCTGGACAACCCGGTGCTCAAGACCGAGGGCCGCGTCACGCTGATCGATGGCCTGCTGGCCGCCGCGGTCCTGCTCGGCCTGGCCCTGAACACCGCCGTCGGCTGGTGGTGGGCCGACCCGGCGGCCGGCTACGTGCTGGTCTACTACGCGGTCCGCGAGGTCCGCGAAATCTTCACCGGCGGCCACTGACTGACGACCCGTCTGTCGTGAGGATCACCGGTCAGCGGGTCATGCTCCGATGAAGCTCACCGTTTCTGTCATGTCCGCCCGCCCGGTACGCAGCCGTGGCACGCCTTCCTTCTCGAACCCCACCGCGACACCGCAGAACAGCACGAGCCCGTCGTCGGCTCCCACCACCTCGCTGACAGTCTCGCGGTACATCGTCCACATCACCTGGGGGCAGCTGTGCAACCCTTCCGCCCTCAGCAACAGCATGACCGTCTGCAAGTACATCCCCGCGTCCCCCCACTGTCCGGGCCCCATCGTCCGGTCGAGGTAGCAGAACAGTACGACCGGCGCCCCGAACGCGTCCGAGTTCACGGCGGCGATCTTCGTGGGCCTGTCGGGGTCGTCGCGCTTGATTCCCAGTGCTTTGTACCGCTGCGCAGCCGCGGCGGAGAAACGGTCCAGATACGGTGAGGTCAGTTCGGCCGGGTACATCGGATACTCCCGCTCATCACCCGGGTCTCCCGCCAGCGCCCTGGCCGTCGCACGTCTCTTCAGTTCGGCCAAGGGCTCACCGGTCACGACATACACATGCCAAGGCTGGAGATTCCCACTCGACGGAGCTCGCGTCGCTGCAGCCAGCACTCGTTCAAGTACCTCTTTGGGTATCGGCTCATCGCTGAACGCCCGCACGGCCCTGCGACTGTCCACGGCTTCATACACATCCACGTCTTCTCGTCCTCTCACTCCATGGCAGGCAGCGAAGACCCGTCGGCCCGTGCCCGCGAGAACCCCGAGCTACGCGCCTTCCTGGTGGCCATTCAGCCTGGACAGATCGTCTCCGGGACCGTGCCGGGGGTTCACAACTTCGGGGTCTTCGTTCATCTTGACGGCGAGCCCCAAGGGCTCTGCACTGGGTTCATTCGCGTGCCTGACCTGACGTGGGACCGGATCAATCACTCCTCGGAAGCGGCCGAGGCTGGCCAGCGGATCACCGGTGAGGTGATCATGTCTGAGACGCGTAATGGCTAGAGCGTGTCCCTTTGGTCGGTTGGTCCGTTGACCGGATAGGTCTGTCCGGTTAGTGATCACTGATGCGATGTGGGAGCGGATCGAGCCGCTGATGCCGGCCGATCCGGTCCGCGGCCGACGGTGGGCCAACCATCGCCGAACCCTTGAGGCCATCGCGTGGAAGTACCGCACCAACTCGCCCTGGCGGGATCTGCCCAACGAGTTCGGCTCATTCCGGACCGCCCACAAACGGCTGATCAGGTGGGCCGTGGACGGAACCTGGGGGTGATTCCTTGCGCCGTCCTGACAGTGGCGGACGCCAAGGACGACATCGACTGGACGGTGTCAGTGGACTCCACGGTCGTCCGGGCCCACCAACACGCTGCCGGAGCTCGCAAAAGGGGGCGGCCCGCGTCGGTGAGCCCGCCGATCACGCCCTTGGACGCTCCCGCGGCGGCCTGAGTACCAAGGTCCACCTGGCCGCGGACGGCGGTGCCAGGCCTCTGGTCTTCACCGTCACTGCAGGCCAAGCCGGTGACGCACCCGCTTTCGAGACGGTGATGTCCCGCATCCGTGTGCCTCGAAGCGGATTGGGCGGGACACGGACCCGGCCTGTGGCCGTGCTGGCCGACCGCGCCTACTCTTCCCGCGCCATCCGCAGCCACCTGCGACGCCGGGGATTCCGCGCAGTCATCCCGCAGCCGTGCAACCAGATCGGCCAGCGCCTGCGGCGAGGCCGCCGAGGCGGCCGCCCGCCAGGCTTCGACCGCGAGGCCTACAAACGGCGCAACACCGTCGAGCGGTGCATCAATCACCTCAAGCAATGGCGTGGCCTGGCCACCCGAACAGACAAGCTCGCCATCGCCTACCAGGCCGCATTTCACCTCGCCAGCATCCTCATCTGGATCCGACGCTGACGGAAGGCAGAACCTAATCCCACCAGTTGATGTCTCCGCGATTGTCGATCCTGGGGGCCGTCACCGCTCCGAAGCAGGATTCGTCGTGATGCTCCGTGGCCTCCGCCACCTCATGGAGCCATGAGCCCAAGCTGGCCAGCCCAGGAAGCACGCCTGGTCATCGTGAACCGCGTCACCGAGGTGGTTCTGCCACATTCCTTCCCCGGCATCGATGAAGTGATCGTCTCCGTCAGCTCCGGAGACAGGGACCCACTTCGCGCCCCACCACGGCGTTTCCGCCTGATCGGGGTCGTCCGGTTCCCGGAGTTCCATCCGCATCTCGCGGACCTCGATGATCTCCAATACCGAGTACAGCCTTCGGCACGGGAGCACACCCAGCAGTGAAGTCTCGTCGTCGTGGCAGCGCAGCGATTCGCGGAGGTCCGCAGGGAGCGGGAACCCCAAGCGCGACTCCGCCTCCTCAAGAGCCTGCCACGAAGCCGGCGGCTTCAGTTCTGTCAGGGCCTTCGGCGCATGTCGGGACAACCAGGCGTCGATGCGCTGCCACGACGTCGCTACTGGGGGCACCACCGGTGCTATGCCCCGTCGGGGGGGTCCATCATGCGGAGAATCGTCTACCCGTACTGATCCGGCTCGGACACACAGGCAGAACCAAGGGTTCACGGATGGCCAAAGAGACAGGACCTAGTCTCCTGAGTCGGGAATTCTGTTCAGATAGCTGGCGAGGCGTTCGAGGATCTCGGGTCTGTACGCTCACCGGTGTAATTGATGATCATGGAAGAGACATCAAGTGACTGACACCGTGACCGAGTTCGTGGCCGCCACTGACCAGCGGATCCGTCACCGGAGGCTGCGACGGTCGAGCAGAAACTGATCGACCAGCTCGTCGAGCGGGCCCGCAGCAAGGGGCTGCAGCTGACCGGCGAGGGCGGCCTGCTGCAGCAGCTGACCAAGAGGGTTCTGGAGTCCGCCCTTGAGGGCGAGATCACCGACCATCTCGGCTATGACAAGCACGACCCCGCGGGCAAGGACGGCGGCAACTCCCGTAACGGCACCCGGTCCAAGACGGTGCTGACGGACATCGGGCCGGTCGAGACCGACGTGCCTCGCGACCGGGAGGGCTCCTTCGAGCCGGCCATCGTCAAGAAGCGGCAGCGCCGGCTGACCGGCGTGGACGAGATGGTGCTCTCGCTGTCGGCGAAGGGCCTCACGCACGGGGAGATCTCCGCGCACCTGGCCGAGGTCTACGGCGCGGACGTGTCCAAGACGACCATCAGCACGATCACCGACAAGGTGATGGATGGCATGGCGGAATGGCAGAATCGGCCGCTCGACCGCGTCTACCCGGTCGTCTTCATTGACGCTATCAACGTCAAAATTCGCGATGGCCAAGTAGCGAACAGGCCGATCTACGTGGCCCTCGCGGTCGCCGCCGAGGGACACCGTGACATCCTCGGCCTGTGGGCCGGCGGCGGCGGCGAAGGGGCGAAACACTGGCTCCGAGTACTCTCCGAGCTCAAGAACAGGGGCGTCGCAGACGTCCTCATGCTGGTCTGCGACGGGTTGAAGGGGCTGCCCGACGCAGTCGGCGAGGTCTGGCCGCGAACTGTGGTGCAAACGTGCGTGGTTCACCTGCTGCGGGCGTCATTTCGATACGCGGCCCGGCAGGACTGGGACAAGATCGCGAAGGCGCTCAAGCCCGTCTACACCGCGCCGACCGAGGACGCGGCCACGACACGGTTCCTGGAATTCGCCGAGACCTGGGGCAAGAAGTACCCGGCGATCGTCCGCCTCGGGGAGTCCAGCTGGCCCGAGTTCACGCCTTTCCTTCAGATTGATGCAGAAATACGCCGCATTGTGTGCACGACCAACAGCATCGAGAGCGTCAATGCCCGCATCCGCAAGGCCGTCCGCTCCCGCGGGCTTCCCTACGGAGCAGGCCGCCCTCAGAGGGCGTTAAGTCCGTTTCTGGTAGCGGCCGCGTCCGGGTTGTTCGAGGAGTCCCTGGCGGACGAGTCGTCCCAGGCGGGAGCGGGTGACGTTGATCGAGGGCTCGTCGGTGGGCAGGCCGAGGTGTTCGTGCAGATCATGGACGCGGAACACCTTCCCGGGGTGCTGGTTGAACGTGGTAACGATGCGCTGGTAGACGGTGGCGGTGGTGGTCTCCGGGGTCGTAGCGTGGTCGGGAGGGGTGAGGCCGTCGATGACCTTGCGGGTGGCGGTGAGTTCGGCCAGGCGGGCTTCGGTCTCGGCGAGGGCGGTGGTGAGCCGCTCGATCTGCTCGCGCAGGTTGTCGGCTCGTTGGGCGGTCTCATCGTGGTCGGTCTGCAGCAGCCGCAGGAGTTCGCTGACGTTCACGCGGCCAGCTCCACGTCGTTCCGCCAGGTGGGGGTGGGGGTGGTGAGGCGGCGGAGCATGCCGGCGGTGGAGGCCCAGTAGACGCGGGAGGCCGCGTTGTCGGGTCGGTGGTCGTAGTCGCGGGCGAGGCGCCGGTGCAGCATGAGGGTGCCGTTGACCTGCTCGACCACCCACCGCTTCGGTTGCGGGACGAAGCCCTTGCCTGCGTCGTCGGGGTTGCGTCGGACCACCTCGACGGTGATGTCCTTCACCGCCCCGTGGATGATCACGGCGTCTTTGAAACCCTGGTCGACCAGGACCTTTTCCAGGCGTATCCCGCATCGTTCGGCCGCCTGGTCCAGCAGGGCGATGCCGGCCTCGTTGTCGTGCGCGCTCGCGGCCAGGATCACCACACCGATGATCAGGCCCAGCACGTCGACGGCGAGTCCCCGCTTCCTGCCGGGCGTCTTCTTGTTCGCGTCCAGTCCCGTCGTCTCCTTCGGCACCCCGGCCGCCACGCGGACAGACTGGGTGTCGATGATCACCAGGGACGGGTCCTCTAATCATCTGGACCGCTCCCGCACCTGGCAGCGCAGGATCTCCTGGATCCGCTGGTCAAGGCCGTCCTGGCGCCACAGGGTGAAGTAGTAGAACACCGCCGACCAGGCCGGGAGGTCGTGTGGCAGGAGCCGCCACTGACAGCCCGTCCGGTTCTGGTAGAGCAGCGCGTTCACGACCTCGCGCAGGTCGCAGGAGCCCGGGGCCCCGGTCGCCGACCGCGCCACCCGCTCCTGCTTCCACGCGGTGACCAGCGGCTCGATCAACGCCCACTGCCCGTCGGGCAAGTCGGTTGCGTACGGCATCCGTTCCATGCCCGCGACCCCATCATGCACACGACATGACACGAGGGAGGAACCGCCCCATCACCCACGAACGGGCGACACCACATCACCAGGAACGGGACTTAACGCCCTCTCAAATGTGTCTACATGGCCGTCCTGAGCCTCGACCCGACCGGGGCCGGCCGCAAACGCTGGACCATGCGCTGGAAGGGCGCCATGAACGCCTTCGACCTGGCCTTCGACGGCCGCCGCACCGCGGGCCAACTCTGGCCACACCAAGCCCAGTTACACCGCTCGCTTTACAGACCCGGTCCAGACAGAGGCCGACGACATCGTGGACCTTGTCGACGACGTACGGATCGGTCGACAGCTTGAAGGTCTCGGACCGGTGCGGCTGCAGGCCGAACGCCCGCCAGATCCGTGACACCGACGACTGTGAGAGGCCCATCTCTTTCGCCATCGACCGCGTCGACCAGTGCGTTGCGTTCTTCGGAGTGGATTCCAGCGTCTTGGCGACCACCGCGGCGACCTGTTCGTCGGTCTCTGTCCTGGGGCCACCGGAACGTGGCATGTCACCCAGACCGGCGATCCGGTACTGCATGAACCTGGCCCTCCAACGGCCCACCGCATGTGGCGTGGAACCGAGTTGAGCCGCCACGTCCTTGTTCGAGGCGCCCTCCGCGCAGGCCAGGATGATCCGACACCGCAAGGCCCACGCCTGCGGCGTGGAACGACCCCGCAGCCACCCCTCAAGTGCGGCCCGTTCCTCGTCCGACACCGTCAACTCGGTCTTCGGCCGCCCCATCCGTGCCATACGGCAAGCCGATACATATGAACAGAATTCCCGACTCAGAAGACTAGATCATGGTGCAGAACTACCACCGTGACGCCCCAGGACACCTCCGCTGGCGCACCGCCGAGACGGAAGGCGGGACCGGGCTGCCGCCCTCGTCCCGGACGGTCGTCTCTCCCTACGACACCTCGGCCCGCCGGCCACCTGCTCGAGTGTCACGCTCGAGCCGCGGTTCCTCGCGACCCGCACGACATCCTCGCGGAGCTCTTCCGGATACGGCTTCGGCACAGCGACATCCTTCCCACCCGCCCTACAGGGCAAGCCAGTTCAGATGTCACCCCGATCGTGCAGCAGACCGGGGGGTGTGATTCCCGTCATGCCGTCTCTGAAGGAAGTTCCGTGACGTGGAAGGCGGCCCGCCAGATCGCTCCACCTGGCGGAAGAAGTGGGTGGAACGCCTCTGAACTGCGGATTCTTGCCTTTGCCGGCAGGCCCGGCCCTCTTGGCGAGGACCCTTGACTGCCCGAAAGTCCGTACCGCATAGTCACTCCGACCGCGAGACGGAGGGGGGTGGTTCGCGTGCTGGCTAGACCACAGTGCGTGGGTCCCGGATGTATGGGGACGGACGGAAGTCGGCCATGCCCTCTCAACGAGGGCGTCGCGCCGCACGGGTGCGAGCGCGCGACCGTTCTGATGAACCCGGTTTCGACTTCTCGGACCAGTTCTCGGGCCGGACGAACGAGGGGGATGTCGCATGCAAGTTGTCGTCCGTGCGCTTCAGGTGTTGCGTGCGCTCGCGCCGAAGACCAGAGGTTCTACGCTCCAGGAGCTGCACGACGAGCTGGGAATCCCCACGGGGAGCCTGCACCGTCTGCTTGTCACGCTCGCCAGAGAGGACTTCGTCACCCGCTCTGAGGTGAATCGGCGCTACTTCCTCGGTCCGATCGCCCGCCAACTCGCGGAGCAGAACCAGCACCAGTCGGCTCTCCTTGTCACGCCGCACCGCGCTGTGGTCGCCGCCGCCGAGGCGAGCGGCGAGACGGTCTTCCTCACCGAGCTCATCAGCGGCAGAGCTGTGTGCGTGGCGCTGTCCGAGGGGTGCCATCCCCTGCGTCTGTTCGTCCGTATCGGTCAGGAGATGCCGCTGCATGCTGCCGCGTCGGGCCGGGCACTGCTTGCCTACCGTCCCGAGACGGAGACACGCGCATTGCTTGTCCAGCGCGAACTCGTCGCGTTCACGGAGGAGACCCCGGTCACGGTCGACGACGTACTGGCCCACCTCTCAGCGGTCCGAGCCCGCGGCTACGACGTCTGCGACGACGAACTCGACCGCGGTGTCTGGGCAGTGTCCGCACCGATCTTCACTTCCACGGGTGTGGTGGTGGCGAGTGTGACGCTTGCCGCGGCCGGCAGTCGGATGCGTGATTCCGTGGACCGTGCCGCCGCCGTGCACACCGTCCTGACCGCCGCACGCGATCTCTCCGCCGAACTCGGCCACACGGGGCAGTCGGGCGCCGTCGAATCCTAGGTGCCGAGCGGGCGGGCCATCGGACATGCGGTGCCTTCGCAAAGAAACGGGAGATGCCGCACCGCGGCGCCAGGACCTTTGGGGGAACCATGAAGTCTCTCCGGGATACGAAGGACTCTGTGAAAGCAATGCACCGGAACGACGCCCAGGGGGGCGGAATGGGGATTTCTGTAAGTCTTCGGGAAACATCGCAGCATCCGCTTCCGGTATTGCTCGCCCAGCAGCAGGATGAGATAAGGAAGCAGCAGCAGGAACTTCAGAACGCCTGGGAGAGGGTAGAACTCCTGGTCGGCAGATATTCCGTGGAGGATCCGGAGGAGCGGCGCTATGGAGTAGAACGTCTCCATGGGGCGAGCGCCGCGCGCAATCACTTGACAGGGCTCATGCGATCGACGGATCGAGAGGCACTTGCCCTTACCCCTGGATCTCCATCGCGCGAAATGGGTGCGACGACAGCAGAGTCGCTGGCGAAGGATATGCTGGAACGCTCGATCCGTGTCAGATCCATCTATTCCGACCGGATTCGCGAAGATGCGGAGTGCATGGTCAACCCGCAGGGCCTGGCCAGGAGTGGCGCTGAAGTCAGGACAATCCCCCGTCTATCGTTCCGCGTGTACATCGCAGACCGCAGAACGGCGCTCATGCAGCTGCACGGGAATGAAGCTCCCGGCGAGGCGATGGCGACCGAGGAGCCGGCAATGGTCGCAGTGCTGTGCTCGTTCTTCGACGCCCTGTGGGCATCGGCCACCCCGCTCGGCGGCACTGAACTCGAACACTCCTCGATCACCACTCAGGAGCATGAGCTCCTGCGACTGCTCGGGCAGGGGTTGACGGACGAGGTAGCCGCCCGGAAGCTCGGCGTCTCCCTACGTACGGAGCGCCGCATGCTCACGAAACTGTCGGATGTCCTGGACGCCCGGAGCAGGTTCCAGCTGGGGCAACGAGCAGTCGAGCATGGAATTCTGTGACGATCACGCGCGGGTCGCGGCGGTCCGTACTCGACGAGACCGCCGCGACCCGCACCAGATCAGCTGTCGCAGTTCTGGCAGCCGCGCTTCGCAGCACCGGTGGACAGCTGGCGAATGACATCCGCGTTCATGAATCTCTCCATTATTTCGGCATGCCCAAAGGCATGTGATTGATATTCCGAGGCCGTCCGGTCAGGCCGTCCGATCTCGATGCACTGCATCCTGGCACGGTGAATCGACCGGTGTCATCAGTTTTCTCTGAGGTGCAGTGCCTGAGGCATTTTCCTGTCATGTGGAGAAGTGAAGAGAGCGCGCAGAGCGGAAGCCGGCGCATCCGGCCGGCGGAGGCGGCATGAACGTGTCAGCCTTGAGTGTGGCGCCAGACTTCCTGAATGGAGAACAATCTCCAGAGGCGCGACCCGGATGATCTCGTGCCATGTACGGTCACTCACATAGGGGTTCTCCAGATGGCTCGCAATCCCGTCACGCGTATGTATGGCGCCGATTCCGCAGCGGGTCCGGAAGGGCAACCTTCATGCATGTGCCAAATCCAGAGGAGCTCGATGAAGTCGCCCTGCTGGAGCTGCGAAGGCCGCTGACTGGTGAACAGTCTCAGGGTGACAACGGCACGAGATGGCAGGAACTCACTCCGCGAGAACGCGAGCTGATCCTCGCGGGAATGTTCTGGTGGCGATAGCCGAGGCGTGGAAGCAGATGGAGCCCGCCGCATCGGTTCTCGTGTACCGGTACGCGAGGAAACTTGAGAACGAGGGGACTTCGGTCATGACGGCACCTGGACACATCGATTTCGACGGGCTGCTCGGCGTCCGCCGCCATGATGCCCGGAGGGAACTCGCCGAGACCATGCGGATGTTGTCCGCGCAGCAGGACCCCGACTGCGCGACGATTCGGAGTGCGTCCGGCGAGGCGTTCTTCGAGCCGCGGCTGTACAGCCAACTGGTCCTCGGCGGCTTCCCGTCGACGACGGCGGACCAGCTCCTCCTCGCGGCGGTCCCCAGCGACGGCACCCCGCTCGTCGTACGTACGGACGGGGAAGGGACGGTCTCCTTCCCGGGACTCGGCCGGTGCACGACGGAGCAGCCCTCCGCCGAACTCAAGGTGCGCTACGACGCGGCCGCCCACACCCTGACGACGGAGTCAGGGGACGGCACGCTCGCGACGTCCGCGCTCGAACCGATCACCCGCGTAGCCGGCACGGACATGGAGCTGGTCGACCGACTGGATCCGATCCTCGACGGGTTCCTCCGGCTCCAGATCGACCGCTACGAAGAACTGTCCCTTCTTGCGGACGTCCACGCGTATCTGCCCCAGATCTCACGCGCGCTGAACCTCATCGCGTCGGTGAGCCCGGCCTACCACGCCGCGCTCACCCAATCCCTGCGGGCCGTCCTGCTCTTCCGGCACCCGACGGCCGAGTCCTTCGCGGCCCTGGGCATGCACGGCATGATCTTCCTGAACGTCCCCGAGACGGCCGGCGCCGACTACTTCGTCGAGGAGCTCGTGCACCAGGGCGGGCACGTGCTCTTCAGCGAGGCGACGCTGAGCCGGGGCGACTTCCTTCGGGTGGATCCGGATGCCCCGCTGGCGGAGCTGCTCGGCCAGGACGACCCGCGCGACGTGTACGGCGCCTTCCACGGTCTCTTCACGGAGCACATGGAGTACCACATCGTCCTCGGCATCCTGGAGAAGGGACTCGCCGACGAAGCGGAGCGGCCGGCCTTCGAACGGCACCTCGCCGAGGTGGTCCGCCGCCACCAGCGCGACTTGCGTCTGATCGGCGACCACGCCGGAGAGATCTTCAGCTCCTTGGGGCAGGAGGTCTTCACCGCGTTCCTCGAGGCTCACGACCGCGCGGAACGCCCGCACACCCGTGCCCTCGCCGGTGCCCCGGACGTGGAGGAACTCCTCCGCGAACTGATCGCCATACCGAGCGTGAACCCGCTCCTGCCGGACTCGGAGGGAACCGCGCACGAGGGAGACCTGGCCTCCTTCGTGGCCGACCGCCTTCGCGCCGCCGGCATCGACGTCGAGACGCAGGAGGTGGCCGGCGGACGTGGCAATGTGATCGCCCACCTCCCCCGCGGCGGCGACGCGGACGGCGAGGTGGTTCTGCTCAGCGCCCACATGGACACCTACCCGGCCGGCGGTCCGCGTGCGGCGTACGTGCCGGTCGCCGAGGGCCGCACCCTGTACGGCCGCGGCAGTGCGGACGCCAAGGGATCACTCGCCGCCATGATGACGGCCTTCCTGCAGGTGGCGACCCTCCCGAACCGGCGCGAGTGCTATCTGACCGCCACGGTGGACGAGGAATGTCTGCTCCTCGGGGTCAAGGCCCTGACCACGCACGGCATGCGCCCGACTTTGGGCATCACCGGAGAACCCACCGGACTCGTCCCCATCGTCGCGCAGAAGGGGATCGTCCGGGGCTCGTTCCGGGTGCGGGGGCCGAAGAGCCACGCCGCCTACCCGGCCGCCCGGACGGCGGTCCGGTCCGCGGCGGAGCTGGTGCGCGCCCTGGACCAGATCAACGCGGACCTCGCGACCGGACCGGAGCACCCCGACCTGGGGTCGCCCACCGTCATGGTCACCACGATGGAGAGCAACGGGGGGATGAACCTCGGCGCCACCGAGGTGACGGTGTGGTTCGACGCACGCTTCCTGCCCGGCACGAGCGGCGCGGAGTTCACCGCCCGCATCGAGCGTGACCTCCGCGAACTGCTGTCGGCCGACGTGGACTTCGTACAGGATCCCCCCGCCTTCGTGTCACCTCCCAACGAGATGTCCCCCGCCTCACCCCTGATCGCCGAGTTCTTCGCCGCGGTGAAGAACTCGGCGGGGGCATGCGAGCCGGGCAGTTTCTCCTATGGCAGCGAAGCCGGTGTCCTGGCGGAGTTCTGCCGGTCGAGCCTGGTCTTCGGACCCGGAGACGCCCGCTACTCGCACGCCGAGGTCGAGGCCATCGACCTGGACGAACTCGGCACGGCGACCGAAATCCTCCGCAGCATCCTGGTCGGCGACCAGCGGTAGTTGCGGCGACCCATCAAGACAGGAACATGAAGTGACAACAACTGGCAGCGCCCCTCACCGGGACGGCCGCGACCGTCTGTGTCTGGCCCTCGATCTCGCGGACCGCTCCGAGATCCTGCGGCTGGTCGACGAACTCAAGGACCTGATCGGGTACTTCAAGCTCAACTCGGCCTTCACGCTCCATGGCCCGGAGCTCGTACGGGAGATCCTCGACCGGGACGTCAAGATCTTCATGGACCTCAAGCTCCACGACATTCCCAACACCCTCGCGGGCTACGGCCAGGCCGTCACCCGGCTCGGTGCCCACATCGTCACGCTGCACACCGGCGGTGGGCTCGAGATGATGCGGGCTGCGGTCGCCTCCGCCGACCGGACGGCCGCCGAACTTGGCGTGGAGCGACCCAAGCTGGTCGGCGTCACCCTCCTCACCAGCGTCGACCGCGAGACCCTCAACGGCGACCTGAACGTGCGCGGCTCAGTCGAGGACGAGGTCCGCCGACGAGCTCTGCTCGCCGCCGAAGCCGGTCTCGACGGCATCGTGTGCGCCCCGTCCGAGATCGAGCGGGTCCGCGCGGAGCTGCCGGACGACTTCTTCTACGTGACGCCCGGGACCCGCTCGCCGGGCACCAGCGACAACGACCACAAGCGGACCGGCACCCACAGCGAGGCGCTGGCAGGCGGCTCGTCGCTGCTCGTCGTGGGCCGGTCCGTCCACGACGCGTTGGGGCCGCGGCAGGCTGCCCAGCGGATCCTCGCCGAGATCGAGGGAGCAGCCTGACATGTTTGCGCTGCCGGAGAAGGCCGTCATCGCCTGTGTGCACCTCCCCCCCACCCCTGGGTCACCGAGGTACGGAGGACGGATCGACCACATCTACGAGTCCGCGATCTCCGATGCCGAGATCTTCCTGAGGCACGGCGTCGACGCCCTGATCGTCGAGAACTTCAGGGACGCGCCCTTCCATCCCGGGACCGTCCCCGCCGAGACGACGGCCACGGTCGCCGGGGTCACACGCGAGATCGTACGGATGTCCGACGTGCCGACCGGCGTCGCGGTCCTGCGGAACGACGCCTCGGCGGCACTCGCCATTGCCACGGCCACGGGCGCGGACTTCATCCGCGTCAACGTGCACATCGGCGCCGTGCTCTCAGAGCAGGGCATTCTGGCCGGCAACGCGCACGAGACACTGCGGCTGCGCCGGGCCCTCGAAAGCGACGTGGCGATCTTCGCCGACGCACGGGTGAAGCACTCGCAGCCGTTCGTCTACGGGGATCTCGCGACCGAGGTCCGAGACCTCTCCCAGAGGGCGGACGGGATCATCGTGTCGGGGGAACTGACCGGCGTCGAGACCAGCCCCGAGGACCTGCTGACGGCGCGTGCGGCGACCGCCGGCCCGCTTCTGGTCGGAAGCGGTGTCACCCCGGAGAACCTGGCGGCGGTCTTCGCCCCCGCCGACGGATTCATCGTCGGCAGCTACTTCAAGGTGGACGGAGTGCCCGGGAATCCGGTGGACGAGTCCCGTGTGTCGGCCCTCATGGACCGGGTGCGCTCGCTGCGCCGGAGCGCGGGCGTTGAGACCACCGAGACCCGCGCACGATGACGACGAATCGACGAGGACAAGGACGGAACATGCAGGAGCGCAGGGTCGACGACGCGGCCATGGCGGAGCTTTTCCAGCCGGAGAGGACCGACGAGGGGCTGCTCATTTCGATCGTCGGGTTCGACGGTTCGGGCAAGACCACCCAGATCGAGCGCGTCGCGGAGGCCTTCCGCGCACAGGGTCGCGAGGTCGTCGAGACCCGACAGCCTTCCGACTGGTACCGGCAGCTGGCCGAGGTCCAGGTCTTCCACGGGCAGGGAGGTTCGGCGGAGACGGCCCGCATCCTGTCGCTGCTGGCCGCGGCTGACCGCCACCGCCACGTCATGGAAGTGATCAACCCCGCCCTGGAACGGGGGGCTGCCGTGATCTGTGACCGCTACGTCTACGCCACCTTCGGTGTCTTCGTGCACCGCGGTGTCGACTTCTCCTTCCTGGCCACCATCAACCAGGGCATCCCGCGCCCCGATCACGCCTTCTACCTGAAGCTCCCCACCGACGAGCTGATCCGGCGTCTGCGGGAGCGGGACGGCGACCGTCTGCAGCACGAGGAGAAGTCGGCCGACCGCGTCGAGTCGATCACCCGCACCTACGAGGAGCTCGGCACGGAGCTGGTTCACATCGACGGTACGGCCTCCCGGGAGGACGTCACCGCCGAGATCCTCCGTCACATGAAGGACTCCCTCTTCCGGTGATCCCGCCAGGTGTCCGTACGTCCCCCACCAGCCATGAGACCGGAAGGCCGACTGCCGCATGAGCATCGATTTCTCCAGCTGCCTCGATGATCTGGGGGCCCGGGGGCTGCTACCCGAGCGGTACGAAACCGCCTTTGTCGTCGGATCCCAGGCGCGAGGGTGGGGCAACGCGCTGAGCGACGTGGACATCTGCCTCGTGACCCGTGATCCCTGGACCAGCGACGACCACGGTCTCATTCACGTACTGCTCACCCCGGACACCGTCACCACCGAGGGATTCCACACCGGCGAGCTCGCCTGGGAGCTCAAGTACTGGCTCGACGGCCAGGTGGACCAGATGATCGAGAAGGTGGCCTGGAGCGCCTTCAACGGCTCGACCCTCGTGGGCCAGCGTCTCACCCGGGAGGAGGAGAAATTCCTCGACCGGATGCTGACCTGCGTCCCCCTTGCTGGCGCCGACTGGATCCTGCGGCGCCAAGAGGAGATCAAGCAGTCCGCGTTCCAGGCGTTCGTGACGACGGAATGCCTCAATCTCGCGGACGACTACGTCATCGACGCCACGGGACAGCTCGAAGCGGGTGATGTGGACAGCGCGGTGCTCTGCGCCCGGATGGCCTTCGGCCATGCGGTGGACGCCGTGCTCGCGTCGCACGGGGACCTCGGGAGGCTGAACAAGTGGCGGGCGCGCCGGCTTTCGAGCATCGGGCCTGAGGAGATCTCGTACGAGGAGTACTGGAAAGTGGAGACGATGCGGACCTTCGACCCGGCCGCACCGGAGGAATGGGTCCGGGAGACCGCTTGGCTCTGCAAGCGCCTGGCCATGGAAGTGCAGGTCTGAAACCCGTGATGACGCCCGATTCCGTGCCGGTGCCCCGGCTGGACGTACGCTTCAGGAACATCCGTGGGCAGGTGTTGATCGCCCGTGGTGAGGATGCTCTCGAACTCACGGAGGCCGCCGCCTTCGTCTTCCGCCGGATCGACGGGACGCGCACCGTCCGGCGGATCGGTGAGCAACTCGCCGCGGAGTACGGGATCGGAGCCGACGAAGCGGTCACCGACGCCGGTGACGTGCTGACGGACCTGGCCGACGCCGGTTTCATCGGCGTCGAGGCGCCGAGCTCATGACCCCCCCTGGGACGTACCGGCACCGAACGCTCTCCGAACTGGTGGTGATACGTGAGCGGTTGCCCGGCCCGCTGGGGGACGTCGGCCGGCGTCTGCCCGGGTACCGCAGTGCGTTCGGCAAGTGGGACGACCGCGCGAGCGTACGGACCAAGCCGAGCAGGCGGGTCGCGGAAGGGCGGGCCGACGGACCGCAGCTCTACTTCCCGCCCGAGTTGGTACCCGCGGCAACCCATCCTCTGTTCATGGGAACGGTCGGCCCGACCGGGGTGAACGAGTTTCTCACCCAACAGCTCTATTCCTACCTGAGCTTTACTGTCGACCTCGAGATGTCGGCGGTCGTGCCGGTCACCTCCGACATCAGCCTCGGGCGGAGCGGGCTGAATCTACCCGCCCAAATGCGGAGGGATGCGTTCAATATTTCGACCGACGAGGCGTGGCATGCGCAGTTCTCCCACGATCTCATCGTGGAGGTCGAATCGGAGACGTCGGTGAGGGCCCTTCCGAACCCCGAGCCGGCGTTCCTTTGTCGGCTTGCCGAAATCGAAGCGGATCTGGACGGCGATACGCGGGCGATGAGCGGCCTGCTTTTCGCGGTGGTGAGTGAGACGCTCATCTCGGCGCTCCTCTCGGACCTTCCGAAGGACCGCAGACTGCCCGGGGCCGTCCGCGAGGCGGTGGCCGATCACGCGGAGGACGAGGGGCGCCACCATGCGTACTTCAAGAGTCTCCTGCACCACTTCTGGTCGGCTCTGGACGGCCGGCAGCGGCGGAACGCCGGAGTTCTGGTACCACGCCTCATCGCAGCCTTCCTGGAACCGGACTATACGCACCTGGCCCTGGGGCTCTTCGGCCACGGGCTGACGGCCGAGCAGGTGGCGCAGATCCTGGAGGAGTCCTACCCGGACGCAGAGGTGGAGCGCCGCATCAGACAGGGATCGAGTGCCACGGTGAAGTATTTCACCGAAATCGGAGCGATCGACGACCACGCGATTCGCGACGCTTTCGAAGAGGCTTCTATTTCCTGAGTGCTGGCCGCCCGAAAATAAGGCCTTCCGAATTCTGGTCGGAAGGTCGATCTCGAATGCCCGGAATTCTTCGATCCGGGATTCAGTCCCCACGATTTCGATCCTTGCGTGATCTTCAATTCCGTGCATATGATCGGCGCATTCCATCGCGAGACATTCTCGCGGCCACTGGGAAATTCAAAGCGAAGGGGGTGTTCTCGCATGAAGAAGTATACGAAGCCGCAGGCCACGAAGGTCGACATCACGACTGTTCTGAAGAACAACAAGTGATGCGAGACGGGCGTGCCAATCACCGGTTCCCCGGGAATTGGCACTCCCGTCGGCACAAGCGGGTGAGCACTGCTGTCAGCGAAAGGTGAAGGGGAATGTGCGGACTGGGCGGCCTTGCCCGTATCGACGGGCGGGATCTGGACGGAGCCGCCGATGTAGTCCTGGCGACCATGGCACGGACCCTGGCACATCGCGGACCCGACGCCGAGGATCTCCTCCGGGACGGACCCGTCGGCCTCGCCTTCACCCGCCTGTCGCTGGTTGACCCCGAGGGCGGCGGACAGCCCCTGATCAGCCCTGACGGCGCGATCGTCCTGATCGCCAACGGGGAGGTCTACAACCACCGCGCGCTGGCCGCCGGACTGCCCGCCGGCGGCAAGGAGCTGCGTGGAGGCTCCGACTGCGAGGTGCTCGTGCACCTCTACCAGGAGAAGGGGCTGTCCTTCCTCGACGACGTACGTGGCATGTTCGGACTCGTGCTCTGGGACCGGCGCCGCAATGTTCTGGTGATGGCTCGCGACCATTTTGGTGTGAAGCCGCTCTACTTCAGCCGCAACCGCGAGCGCGTGGTCTTCGCCTCGGAGATCAAGGCCCTGTTCTCGGACCCCGACTGCCCGCGCCAGGTTGCCTGGGACGAGGCACTGGCCAGCCCGACGCTCACGGCATCGCCCGCGCTGGACACCTCCGCGCCCACGACCTGGTTCGAGGGTGTGGAATCCGTGCCGGCGGCGACGATCATCGAGATCGATCTCGCCGACGGCACGACCCGGGAGCACCTCTACTGGACCGCTCCGGACTTCATGGGAGATCCGGCCTGCGCCACACGCGACGACCGCGACATCATCGCGGAATTCGGTGAGTTGCTGGCCGATTCGGTGCGGGACTGCGCCACGGCCGACGTGTCCATCGGGCTCTTCCTCAGCGGCGGCGTCGACTCCGCGGCCGTCGCGGCCCTCGCTGCGGACACCGCCTCGCTGGAGACGTTCACCGTCCTCAACGGCTCGACGGTCGCCAACGATGACGCCCGTTTCGCGCGGAGGGTGGCCGATGAGCTCGGCGTCCCCAACCACCAGATTCTCTTCGAGGCGTCCCACGTCCCCTCCGCGGCGGAGTGGAAGCGCCTTCTCTGGCTGACCGAGATGCCGACCTGCGGCCCCGAGCAGTACTACAAGCATGAGCTGCACAGGCATGTGCGGGCCCATCACCCCGGAATCAAGGGCATGCTGCTGGGCGCCGCCGCCGACGAGTTCTGCGGCGGGTACTCCGTACAGACCTCCGGAGGCCGGGGCTGGGAGGGCTTCATGGAGGCCCTCGGAGACATGGACCGCCGCGGCCGGCTGCAGAGCGGTCCGCACGCGCTGGACATCTGGTGGGAGGGGTCCGAAGCGGGGCTCCTGTCCGAGGCGGCCCTGGGCCTCCGCCACGATGGGCGGGGACGGGATCCCTATGCTCTTTTCGTCGCCGCGAAGATGCGCGACGTGGCCCAGTACAACTGCTGGCACGAGGACCGCACGGCCGCGGGCAGCGGTATCGAGGCTCGTGTTCCCTTCCTCGATCGACGCCTGTTCGAACTCGTCGCCTCGATTCCTCCGCACCGCCGTGAACGGCTGCTGTGGAACAAGGCCATCGTGCGGGAGGCGGTCGCCGGCCTGCTTCCCCAGGACGTCGTCCACCGCCCCAAGGTGCCCTTCTTCTACGGCGAGGGTGTCCAGCACACCCACCGGACGTTCATCTCCATGCTCACGCAGGACGGCTGCGCCCTTCTCGACGAGGCGCTGGAGAGCCCCCGCGGAAAGGAGTTCCTGAACGCCGACCGGGTGCGCGCGGTGCTGCGCCGCCTGGAGCAGGCACCGCTGTCCGGGGAGGTGGAGCGGATCCTCCCGCTGATCAACCTCTGTCTGCTCGAACGGATGGCCGCCGAGCCTCCCAGCCCCCCCATCGACTCGGCGACGGTGCTTCCCCCGGTGCGCGAGGAGTATCCCGTCGACGGGGAGAGCGGAGTCGACGACGCCGTCGCGCTGACGACAGGGGCACGGCGCTGGGACGGCCACAGCCGCCTGGCCCTCGCCGACGAAGCCGTCCTGCTGCGGGACACCGACGAGACCTGGTACGTCGCCGTCGACGGTTCCCTGGAGTACGTCCTGGACCACGAGGAGCCGTGGCTGGCCTTTCTGCGTGGCCTCGACGGTACGAGCACCGTGCACCAGATCTGCGAGCGGGCCGGCACCACCCCCGAGACACTCTCCTCCCAGCTGACGGAATGCCTCGACCTGGGGCTGCTGGTGCCCGTGACTCCCGCCCCCGTCTCTCCAACGCTCACAGAACGGTCCTGACCCGATGCCCACCTCCGAATACGCGATCGAAGCCGTCGGACTGTGCCGCTCCTACGAGACCAGGACAGGGTGGCTCAGACCGCAGCGCCTCGTGATCGAGGCCGTGCGCGGTGTGTCCTTCCAGGTGCCCAGAGGAGAGCTGTTCGGTCTGCTCGGCCCGAACGGCGCGGGAAAGACCACCACCATCAAGATGCTCAGCACCCTTCTGCTGCCCACGTCGGGCAGCGCCTCGGTACTCGGATACGACGTGGCCCGGGACCCTGTGCAGGTCCGCCGACGGATCGGGTATGTCTTCGGCGGAGACAAGGGTCTGTACGAGCGGCTGTCCGCGCTCGACAACCTCCGTTACTTCGCCGAGCTCTACGGGGTGGACCCTCGGGAGCAGAAGACCCGGATTCCCGAGATGCTGGAGACCGTGGGGCTGAAGGGCCGGGAGCAGGAGCGCGTCGAGGGTTACTCACGCGGCATGCGGCAGAAGCTGCACATCGCGCGCGGACTGCTGCACCGGCCCGAGGTGCTGTTCCTGGACGAGCCGTCCATCGGTGTCGACCCCGTCGCGGCCCGGGAGTTGCGTGCGATGGTCGCCGATTTGGCCGCCTCCGGCATCACCGTCGTCCTGACGACGCACTACATGGCGGAAGCGGACGAACTCTGCGACCGTATCGCCGTCATCGACAACGGCGTCATCCAGGCGGAGGGAACCCCGACCGAGCTGAAGGAGCGCGTGCGGAAGCTCGACGTGATGGAGATCGAGGTCCGGGACAGCCTCGACGACGTTCGTACGGACGCACTGCGGAGACTCCCCGGTGTGGAGCGGCTCAGCGTCGAGACCGGAGACATCACCGACACCCTGCGGATCCACGTGAGGCCGTCAGACGACGTCCATGGCGCCGTGATATCGGCGCTCGCCGGCGTACGAACCGGGCGGATCGTGACGCGGGAACCCACGCTCGAGGACGCGTACATCGCCATCATCGCGCGGACCGGTGACGCCGAGCAGGTGCCGGCATGACCGCAACCCTCGGAACCCTCGGAACCCTCGACCGGATCCGGAGGCTCGTAGCCGTCGGAGTTCGCACGCACCTGCTGCACCTGTCCCGGTCCGGCGTCGATCTCGTCGTGGCGCTCTTCTCACCCCTCGTCTACGCCACGCTGGCGGTCTACCTCTTCCGCGCCGGCGGCCACCCCGACCGCCTGCTGCAGGCCGCGGTCGGAGCGGGGCTCATGGGCGTCTGGTCCTCCGTGCTCTTCGGGTCCGGCGGGGCGATCCAGGACCAGCGATGGCTGGGTACGCTCGAATCGCTGGTGATCGCCCCGACACGGCTGTTCCTGGTGCTGCTCCCCATCACCTTCGCCACCTCGCTGGTGGGCATGTACTCCATGTTCGCCACGATCGCCTGGAGCACGCTGCTCTTCGGAGTCCCGCTCACCCCGGCCTCCCCGGAGCTCTTTGCCCCCGCGCTGATCGTGTGCGTGGTGGCGCTGGGCATGCTGGGCATGTTCCTGGCCTCCACGTTCGTCCTCCTCCGGAACGCCAACGCGCTTGCCAACGCGCTGGATTACCCAGTGTGGATGCTGTCGGGAATGCTCGTGTCCACCACCACGCTCCCCGGCTGGACGCATGCCGTGACGTGGGTCCTTCCCACGAGCTGGGCGGCGAGAGCCGTTCAGGCCGCGACCGGAGGAGGCGCGGTCGCCTTGCCGGCGGCCATGGCCCTCGTGCTGGGTGCCACCTACATGCTTTTTGCCTTCGTGGCCCTGAAATGGGTCGAGAAGCGTGCGCGCCACGCAGGGACCCTGGCACTGACATGAGTGGAGACAACCGTTGAGTAGCTTCGCGCGTACGGTGCGCTTGGTGGTCCTGGGCGGAGCGATGTCCTATCGTGCCCTGTTCAACTGGACGAGTCCCCCGATCTTCATCGGGACACTGATCGTCAGTCCACTCTTCCAGATCTTCTTCTTTGTCCATGTGGGCCGGACGCTGGGAGTGGCGGACGACCGCTTTTACCTCATCGGCAACACCGTGCTCGCGGCGAGCGTGTCCTGCGTGTACGGCGGTGTCATGGCCGTTTCCAAGGAACGTCGCTGCGGCACACTCGGAATGGTCCTCCTCAGCCCGCGGGCCCGGATTCCGCTCTGGGCAGGGCGTGTCCTGCCCTATGTGGGCAACGGCTTCCTGGTCATGGGCTTCATGCTGGTGACGGGAGCGCTGGCGCTGGGAATCGAACTGCCGCTGTCCGTCGTCGGCGGCGTGGTCATGACCTTCCTGGTGGCGGCAGTCTCCTGCGCCTTCTTCGGCCTCTCTCTGGGGGCGCTCTCGCTCCGGGTTCGAGACGCGTCCGTCGTCTCGAACATGGCCTTCACCCTCCTGATCCTCTTCAGTGGCGCGAACATCCCGCACGAGGCCATGCCGGCCTGGATGCAGGCTGTCGCGACCGTGACACCCATGTCCCACGGCATCGAAGCACTCCGCGAGCTCTTCGCGGGAGCCTCCTACTCCGTCATCTGGCCCGACCTCGCGGCCGAGGGCGCACTGGCAGTCGGCTACGCGACTCTGGCTCTGGTCCTGCTACGCCACTTCGAGCGGCGGAGCCGGGCGACGGCCTCTCTGGACATCGCCTGAGGAAGCCCGCCTCGAGCCGCCGTCATGAACGCGGCTCACGATCCCTGGATGAACTGATCAGAATGCTCGACACGCCGTCCGAAGCCGGTTCTGCGGTAATCGACAGAAGGAGCTATTGCGGTGTGAGTCACGGCACCCTGGGTGAGCTCTATCAAGGTCCCTTCTGGCAGGGTCTCGAACCGCACATAGCCATCGTCTCGCTGCCGGTCGACAAGTTCAGCTGGTGTCATTTCATCGAAGGTGTGGATGCTTCTCCCGGGGATCCCGCGGGTCTGACGGGGAGGGCGAAGTACGGAGAGAGTCCGCGACCGGGACGCTGGGAGTACTTCAGCGAACTCGAAGTGGGCAAGAGGATGGCGAGTTCGACCGCCGATATCGTTGCCACAGTGAGGTGTCTTCTCAACCTCTACGACATTGCGTACGACCAGCGAGTGGTCACGCACATCCTCAATCGGATCGAGCGAGCCGACAGCGTATTCATCGACGAGTACGCCCTCTACCTGAGCGGGAGGCACCAAGCCATCGGCCAGGTATGCCCCAGCAGCACTTGAACGTCCCAAAGCGGCATCCCCGACTCGTAGTTGTGCGTCGCGCAGGCGTGCCGCTCGGAGCTCACCCGTCTCGTCCGGTCCGGCAGCCACCACCTCGCCAGCGGCGGGTACGGCGCCGAAGAACGGGACTGCTACTACGCCGACGCCATCCCCCTCCTCTTCACCACCCTCGACCGCATCCAGACCAGCGGCCCCCGCGAAGCGGTGTGGTGGCGATGCGGACACGGCCAGTGGGAAACCCTCCCCGAGAGTGGGCAGCGGAGAGGGAACGCCGGTCACAGGGACCTGACCCGGAACCCGAGTCCACCCCCGAGGCCGCGCCGTGTGAGCGGTGCAAAGGGCCGATCACCGACCCACCCGGCTACGACCTTGAGTTCGTCCCGCCGGAGGACGGACGGTACTGCCCCGTCTGCCCCACCGGCCTGTGCCAGTACCCGACCCTGCGCGAAACCCTCTTCGGACGTCGGCAGCGCAGCAAGTAGCCCGGCCCCGCCAGAGCGATACCGGGGCCGGGCTACGGCTGAGAACCCTAGACCGGGCAGCGGAAGTCAGGTCCTCAGCCGTCGCGCATCAGGGAGGTCGTCGAGTTCCCGGTCCCAGGCCGCGTCCACGAGGTCGTCGATCACGCCGGGAGGCTGCCCGGACCGTAGCCCAGACAGTTCTCCATCCACTCGTTGGAGGGACGGTCCGCCAACTCCCCCCTGTCCCACCATCAGCCAACTACACTCCCGACAACACCTCTGACCAGGCCAGATAGCGAAACGCAGCTGGAGTACTAAATCGCTGGTGTACGACCCGGTGGCGCTTGTACATTGGGATCGCGACCGCGCCTCCGATGCGCTCGGCTGCGGCTACTTCCTTCCGAAAACCAAGTAACGCCGCCGCCACCTTTGATCTCGGCAGGCGCGGGCGTGTTCGCCCCGTCGGGGTGTCTTCGCCCCGTCGACCTTTTGGCCGGGGCCGTCCAATCCTTTGAATCCGGGGGGATTCGCTGCCTCGTCACACCCCGCGTGTCTCCAAGATCTGGTCCGAGATGCTCGTGGCCCCGCACATATCGGCCGCCGCCCGCTCCCTGTCCCCACCACGGCCCGGTCACGAGTACACGCCGGACTTCCGCACCTACGAGGGCGGCCAGGCTTTCGTCCGGGAACCCCGCGAGGAACTCTTCCTGCTCGCGGTCGGCAACTTCGTCTCCCAGCACACCTTTTACGAGAGCGGTGCGGAGCGGGACGACCGGTACGCCCGCCTCGTCGGTGAACTCGCTCTCCAGGACCCCGAGTGGACGGCCGGCCTGCTGCGCTGGCTTCGCGGCGAGGGCAACATGCGCACGGCGTCCCTGGTGGGCGCTGCCGCATACGTGCGGGCCCGGCTCAGGGCCGGGGAGTCCGGGGGCCCGTCCAACCGGTCCGTGATCGACTCGGTGCTCCAGCGCGCCGACGAGCCCGGCGAACTGATCGCTTACTGGATCTCGGCGTACGGGCGGAACGTGCCGCAGCCGGTGAAGCGGGGCATCGCCGACGGCGTACGCCGTCTGTACACGTCTCGGTCCCTGCTCAAGTACGACACCGCGTCCAAGGGTCTGCGCTTCGGCGACGTGCTCAACCTGGTGCACGCCTCCCCCGACCCGGACAAGCCCTGGCAGGGTGCGCTCTTCCGGTACGCCCTGGACCGCCGCCACCACCCGGAACAGGCAGTTCCGCCGTCCTCCGACCGTCTGCTGACCGCGCACCGGACGCTGATGGAAGCGCCTGCGGACGAGCGGCGTGCCTTGGTGACCGGGCCGGGCGGCTCCGAGCGGCTGGCCGCGGCAGGCATGACGTGGGAGGTGCTGGCGGGCTGGCTCCACGGACCGCTGGACGCCGCTGTCTGGGAAGCCGTGATCCCCACGATGGCGCCGATGGCACTCCTGCGGAACCTGCGGAACTTCGACGAGGCGGGGGTCTCGGACGACGTCGCGGCCGAGGTCGCCGCCCGGCTCTCGGACGGCTCCGAGGTGGCCCGGTCCCGGCAGTTCCCCTTCCGCTACCTGGCCGCCCACCAGCACGCGTCGTCGCAGCGCTGGGCGGCCGCGCTGGAACAGGCACTGACCCTTTCCCTGGCCAATGTGCCGCCGCTGCCCGGCCGGACCCTGATCCTGGTGGACCGGTCCGACTCCATGTTCTGGGACACGGTCTCCGAGCGGTCCAAGCTGACCCGGTCGGATGCGGCAGCCGTGTTCGGCACCGCGCTGGCCATGCGCGCCGAGCAGGCGGATCTGGTGGAGTTCGGCTGGAGCAGCGCGCAGGTGCCGTTCGAAACGGGCGAGCCGGTGTTCGAGGTGTTGAAACGGTTCCACAGTCTTGGAGGCACCCAGACCACGAAAGCGGTGCGGACCCATTACCGGGGGCACGACCGGGTCCTGATCGTCACCGACGAGCAGGCCGCCCCCTACGGACGCGGCGGACCGGCAGAACCGGTCCCGCCCGGCATCCCGGTCTACACCTGGAACCTTGCGGGATACCAACCCGCCCACGGCCCGACGGGCCCCCACCGGCACACCTTCGGCGGCCTCACGGACGCCGCGTTCCGGATGGTCGGCCTCATCGAGGCTGGCCGCGAGGCCGCGTGGCCGTGGACCGCCGAACCCGCGTGATCCGTACGGTCACCCCGCAGCCGGTGGATCGGGTGCGCCACCGGCTGCGGCGCGGCACGCGGGGTGGCCGGCCGCCGGGCTTCGATCCGAGCAGCTCTAGGATTGACCGGCAGCGTTGAGGGTGTGCTCTTCGAGGAACGCGCCCGCATGGGCCGCTGCTTCTTCCGCGGTCGTGTAACACGTCCCGTCAGCCGCCGGGCCGGATGCGCCATCAGTACCCCTGCCCATCCAGCTCCCATCACCGGAAGGCGCCTGTACCAGCTCGGCAGTCCCCCCGAAGAGCGCAAGCGTGCCTTCGATGGGACCCGCTGTGACGGAGAGCGACAGTTTGCGAGTGATCGCTCAGATCGTGCCGGTCAGCGCCATGGTGGTGCATCGCTGTGTGCGATTCTGGAGCACGCTATGTTGCGAGGAGGGCTGCCCAGCCGATACGCATGCTGCACATTGACTGCACCGTGCCTGTGCGGTGGGTGAGTTCGTTGTGTCTTTGGTGTCACCGTCGACGGAGCGCCGGAGGGGGCTCGCCGTCCGTTAGACGGTGCGCTTGTGCAGGCGGGGCATGGCGCGCAGCATCAGCCACTGGGCGAGCTGGCCGGTCTGGGTGAGCCGGTTCATCTGCTTCACGGATGCTTCGACCTCCTTGAATGCGTAGGCGCTCATTTCCTCGCGGTAGGCGGCGAGCGCCTGTGTGAGTGGGAGGGTGCGCAGCTTTTCGGCGAGCACGGCGGCATCGCGCTGTGCTGTGTTTCCGTCGGCCGCGCCGAATGGCGGCATCAGTTGTGCGGCGTCGCCCAGGAGGGCGACGTGCGGCATCGTCCAGGTGGTCGGGCGCTGTGCGGCGCGCATGAAGGTCTGGATGAGAGAGCCGGGGTCACCCTGTTCGACCATGCGGCGGATCACGGGGTGGAAATCGGCAGCGAGCGTGCGCGCGAAGGCGTGCAGCGTCTCGGGTTCCTGGCCGGCGGGGGCGTCGGAGCGGGGGAAGGTCAGGGCCCACATGACGTAGTCGTGGTCGTCCGGAGCGTCGGAGCCGGGCGCGAGCCGGGCGCACGCGGTCTTTGGGGCCTCGCGGTACTGCATGGAGGCGAAGAACGTGCCGCGGCCCGGGGCGCCTTCGAGGGCGAGTACGCCGCTGTCGGACAGCTCCTTGGACTGCGTCTCGATCGGGGAGCGGCCGTAGATGGCTGCGACCGGCAATTCGACCGGCTCGCTTCCAGGGGGTCGCGTGTGCGCGCAGCGCCGAGTTCGCTCCGTCGGCACCGATCACGATGTCGGCGTGGGCGGTGGTGCCGTCGGCGAAGGCAAGGATCGCGCGGTCGCCGATGTCCGTGACGCCGATGGCGGCCGTTCCGCAGTGGATGCGCACTTCCAAGCCCAGCATCAGGATCGAGCGCAGCACCTGGCTCCACAGCGCCACCACACCCTAGCGGTGGTTTGTTGACGGCGGGTTGTACGGGAGTAGGGCGTGAGATGGAGGCGTCAACTACAGCCTGGGGAGCCTGAGATGACCAAGCGGCTGCCGTGCCCGCCCGCGCCTGGTCCGCTGGAAGCGTACGCCGTCCGATTTGATGATCTCTTCGGGACGCTGGCGCAGCGGCGTGGGTTTCGCAAGTACCTGGCCGGGCTGCTCCTGCCCCGGGACCGCAACAAGACGCTGACCTGCCTGGCCGGCGCCGAACCGGTGGCGGGCGCCCAGCATGCGGCGGTGCGGCGGCTGCAGTTCTTCCTGTCCGAGTCGGTCTGGAGCCAGGAAGCCGTCAACGCCCGCCGCCTGGAGTTGCTGCTGGCCGACCCGGCCACCGCCCCGCACTCGGGCGGGGTACTGGTGGTCGATGACTCTGGCGACCGCAAGGACGGGACGGCCACCGCCCACGTGGGCAAGCAGTATCTCGGCTCGGTCGGGAAGATCGACCGTGGTGTGGTCACGGTGACCACCTGCTGGGCGGACGAGCGCGTCTACTACCCAGTGCATGCCCGTCCCCATACGCCGGCCCACCACTTCCCGAAAGGCAAGAATGACCCGGGCTTCCACACCAAACTGCACATCGCGGCCGACCTGGCCGCCCGGGCCAAGGCGGCCGGGCCGGTCTTCCGGGCGGTGGCCGCCGACTGCGCCTACGGCGACCAGGACGGCTTCCGCTCCGACTTACACGCGACCGGTCTGCCGTTCGTGATGGCACTCAAGCCCCGCCACGGCACCTGGGCCTACGGGCGTGACGCACATACCCCGGCCGACGCAGCCCGCCTCCTGACCTGGTGGGATGCGGACCATCCCGGGGACTGGACGCGCACCGAGCGCACCTTCCGTGACGGGCACACCGCCACCTGGTGGGCCGCCGAGGCCCGGCTGGGCTGGTGGGGCCCGGACGGGAACGTCCGCCTGATCGTGGCCACCGTCGATCCGGCCACCCTGCCCGCGAAGGCCACCTGGTACCTGGCCACCGACCTACCCCGCCCGAACTCTCCCCGCGCCGCCGCATTGCCCTACCCGCCCTCCACCCTCGCCGAGATCGTCCGGATCTACGGGCTGCGGCACTGGGTCGAGCAGAGCTACAAGCAGGTCAAGGACGAACTCGGCTGGGCCGACTTCCAGGTTCGCTCCGATGCAGCCATCCGACGCCACCAGACCCCTCGTCAACTGCGCGTTCAGCTTCTGCTGGAACACTTGGTTCGCCCCGCCCATACCCGCCGCGGACGAGGAGGAGCCGGTGCCCAGCCGGCCAGAGAGGGGGCACTCCGCCATCCCACCAGCCGCAGCCGGCCTCCTGGCCCCAAGCCCTACGGGCCGTCCGTGGCTGGCTGACGCCCTGGTCCACGCTGCAACGCTACTGGCGGGCATGGTCGACGAAGCCCCCACCCGCAGCACTCCAAGAACTCATCAACACCGTCGCCAGCGGCAGACCTCTTGATCTCTACAACCCTGGTTAACAGACCACCGCTAGGTGAATGCGCCGGATCACCGGAGTTGTCCGTAACTCACCGTGATCTGATCGCTCCTCAGCGCGGACTCGCAAGGTAGCTTGCTCCACTCGCAACCAAAGATGCTCCGTCACACCCACTTCCCGCATGCGGTTCACGGGCAGCCCGGTCACATCGGTGGCCCGATCCGCCCTCGGTTCGTGCCAGGCACGCATCAGAACGGGAGCTCTGCGCTCCAGACGGTGGTTGAGGGCTGTGGCGGACGGGACTCGTCCTGGCGCAGGACGGCAACGGCCTCTTCGACCCGGCCGAGGTCGATGAGGTACCCGGCCAACTCGTGACTGTTCGCGGAGGCGTGGGGTCGGAGGACCGCGACAGCCTCCTCCGTGCGTCCGACGCCGGTCAGCAGCTTGGCAATGTGCGGCGCCGCGTACGACGTGCCGCCCTCGGGGTGAGCCCGGGCCCGTTCGATCGCTTCGTCAACGTGGGCGCAGGCAGCCAGCAGCGGAAGCCGGATCCAGAAGAGGTCCCACTCCTCCTCGCCACGGCGTGCCTTCAGGGCGTCGAGGTGGGCCAGGCCGTCCTCGGGGCGGCCCGCGTCGGTGCAGAGGGTGCAGAGCACGTGAAGAATCCAGTCATCGGCCCCACCGGCCAAGGCCCGCATCACCTCGATCGCCTCGTCCCCGCGGCTGTGCCGCGCCAGGAGCTGCGCGAGATGCACCGTCATGTTGCCCCGGCACACGGACGAGCGGCCGGCTCGCCTGTACACGGCGATCGCGCCCTCCACGTCACCGCGTTCCTCCAGCAGTTCCACGAGGCGCCGCGCGGCGTGTCCCAGCACCTCGGTTGCCGCGTAGGCGCGCAGTTCCCCGGTCCGGTCGTGCCGGGCCAGCAGGTCGGCCAGCTGGTCGCGGCCGTTGACCGAGGTGCCGTTTCGGGTCCGAAGCAGGGCGATCGCTTCGTCGGTGCGGCCCTGACGTTCTCGGATCACAGCGAGCAGACCGATCGCCGTGTCGGAGTCGAGGCCGTGGCAGCACCACGGCGTGTCGCAACGGTGCTCGTCCGGGATCCGGGCGGCGAGCAGTGCTGCGGCCTCCTCGTCGCGGCAGGCGCCCGCCGCGACGTCGACCAGGGCCGCAGCGAGGGTGCGGTCGTCGACGTGTGGCCGCAACAAGGTGAACGCCTCGTCGCTCCGGCCGTGCCGGGCGAGCAATCGCGCATAGGACTCCAGCGCCGACGGATGCCCGGCCTTCATTCGAGATCGGGTCAGCGCGATCGCCTCGTCGGCCCGCCCTCAGCTCTCCAACAGCTCCGCCGTGGTCCTGGTGGCCGTCCACCAGCCCGAAGCGAGGTACGGGGCGAGTATCTCCAGCGCCTCGGCCCGCAGCTCCTGTTCACCGAGCAGGCGCGCCCACTCCCGCGCGCAGAACCACTCCCCATGGCCGGCCCGGTACCCCACCGCTTCGGCATGGCCGAGTTCGAGAAGCCGGGAGACCAGATGCGGCGGAATGCAACTGGACTGCGTCCGGACCCGATAGTCAAGATCAGCAGCGTCCACAGCGACGTACCGTAGTGCCTCCGTCTGACACCGTGCCGATGCCCGGTGCAGCGCCGACGACCACGACGCCTCTCACACACCGATCGCCGGGGTTTGCCATCGACGGCTGACTGCGATGTTGCGGTCATGAGTAAAAGTACTCATGACGCCCGCCGAGCTGCGGGAAAGGATCAGGGAATGACGACGCCAAGGAAGATGAGAGCCCGGCTCGGTATGCTGACGTTAGCGGTGTTGGTCCTGTCGGCGACAGGGTGCGGAACGCAGCGGGCAGGGGATGCCGCCGACGCACACCGGAGTTCGCATCCAACGCCGACCGGCATGGCGACGCCGAGCACACCAGTGGACTTCACCTGTCCAGGCGAGAGCCCCGAGCCGACGGAGTCCACGGCCGCCGCCCCCGGCTCCACCGAGTCGCCGGCCGACCACTACGCCGAGAACCACGGCTTCAGGGTTCCCATTCCGCTCCACGGCCAGAACCGCTGCGACGGGCTGACCGTCGTCGGACGCGTCAAGGATGCACTCGAACCGCTGCGCCGGCGTGGCGACTTCGCCCCGGACAGCGTCCGCGACGCGCTCACCGGTCTCGGCTACTCCGCCGAGAAGGTACAGGCGTACCAGAACGGGTCCGCCGGGGTCGGCTTCCTCATCGACATCGGCGTCTCTCCCTGGTGTGTGGAGGGCACGATGAGCAGTGGCTCCACCAAGGCGGATGCTTTCGGCGGCTACCCCGACGGCAGCAATTGTGAGCCCCCGAGCGGCGGCCACTGACCAGAGCTTGCGATGCAGGTGTTCGGGCCGGCCCGTCGTGAATGCCACCGAGCTCCGGTTGAACGGGGTGACTTTCCCAAGTCGCCCCGAACCGTGGTGCTCACGGATTCACGATGGGACCGCGGTGGCTGTCCCGCTCGGACTCCGACCCCACGTCTCGTCGTAGTGAAGCTCTTCGCTGGCGAGCGTCTCCTTGACGAGGGGAGGGGCACCTCGAAGTCGCCAGTTGGGAAACAGCCCAGGGCCAGTACTCCGAGGGCGCAATCCGCTGCGGTGAGCAGCACCGTGCGCGATCGCGGGGTCTTGAGGGCGGGATCTTCCAGGGTGCCGACTGCGGCGAGGTCGAGGAGTTCGCCGCGCAGCTCCCTCAGTCCCTGCCGCAGGGGGAGCCCGCCGTGGCGCATATCGGACCAGTGGCCGATGGCCCGGCGGACCCCCGCTGGCGGGTGTCCTCAATTCGCTGCTCGTCAACGCCGTGACGTGTCACTTCCTTGATCGTCATGTGCGTCATCCTGGCAGCCCCCACTGACACCGCAGACCGACGAGGACCGACCTCGGCAGACTCCCAGGACCGGGTGGCGGCGCACGGTGGATGCGCAGACGGTTCATGCCGAGGCCGTGCTTTGCGGCTGGGGCCGTAACGGGCGTCCGGGTCCGATTCCCCTCAGAGGTCGTTTTCTCCCGTCGTTTCATCCCGGAATCTGCTGTTTGGTCTGCGGTGTCGGGTCGCGCCGGGAGATGGCGTTCTCGCTGGTAAGGCGGCGGGCCATGGGGTCGGTCATGGCGATGTGGATCATGGCTTCGGAGCGGACGGACAGGGTCTCGTAGTCGCGGGCCAGTCGGCGGTGGAGCATGAGCCAGCCGTAGGTCCGCTCGACTGCCCAGCGTTTCGGGATCGGGGTGAATCCCCTGGTCCCGGGCTTGAGTTGAGTGATTTCCATGTCAATGCCGAGGGTAGCCGCGCGCTCGACGAGGTGCTGGCGGTAGCCGCCGTAGACCCAGACCTTGCGGATGCCGGGATGGACAGTGGCGACCTGGTCGCAGGTGGGTGCCGGCGACCGAGTCCTGCACGCTCGCGGCCGTGACCAGCACCGCGAGGGGGAGGCCGAGAGTGTCGGTCACGATGCTCCGCTTCCTGCCCACGATCTTCTTGCCCGCGTCGATGCCCTGGTCCGCGGCGTGCACGCTGGTGGAGGTCTTCACGCTCTGCGCGTCGATCACACAGGCCGACGGCCGGGCGCGCTTGCCCTAGGACGGGCCGGAAAGGCTGGCACCCGGAAAGGCTGGCACAAGGACATGCGTGACGTTCGACGGATCCCGAGGCAGCTGCATGACACGAGGGTAGGCGGCGAGCTCTCGCTCCCTCAGCCGCCCGCCTCAACGATGCGGGGCAGGCATTAGCTGCGGTGTCGCCCGGGCTGGGCACGGGGAACGCGCTGAGCTGCTGGTGCAGCTCGGGGTGGTGGCCGTGACGGGGCTGCCGGATCTGTGGCTGCCCGGGTGGTCAGCGGAGACGCGGGTGGTCGGCCGAGAGCTGAGCGGGACCGGCCGCGCCCGGTACGGCAGCAGGGCCCGGACCGCGACGCGCGGTCCGGGCCCTGCCCCATGCGGTGCCGCCCTGCGGCGGCGGTGCGTCAGCTCTCTGCGGTGTCGTCGCCCGCCTGCCCGGCGCCCTCGGCTGCACTTGCCTTCTCGCGCATCTTGCGCACCAGCTCCGCCTTCTGGGCGGCTGCACCCTGGCGGTCGAGGTTGCGGTGCGGACCGTTGTTCTGCCGTTCGGCGCGGGACAGCTTCTTGCGCTGGCCGCCGCCCATGCCCACGGGGTTGTTGATGTTCTTGCTCACGGTCACGGGTTCTCCCGGTAATGATTTGAAGTGATCTACGGATTCCTCGGTGGGGGACGGGCGGCGACGTCGAAGGACGTCAGCAGGGGCCCGTCACGCTCTCACTCGTAAATCGGCGTCTGGAAGAACATGACAAAGACGTTACCCGCTTTCGTCGGCCCCGCGCACCAACCTTTTCGCCGCCCCGGCGTCGGCCGGGTCTTCGGCGAGCGCGCGAGCGCCCGGGGCAGCCGTTTCCTTCCGGGAATCTCAGCACCGCCAGCACCCGCCGGTGGTCGCCGTTCGCCCGGGCAGGTCCAGATGGGCGTTGCTGGGCCGCCGCGGGCGTTGCTCGCGCTGCGCGGCGGCGAGGTCTTCCAGGTACGTGCCCACGCCGTGCCGCCCGCCGGACTGCTCGGCATCGCCACGGCGGCCACCTGTTTCGGGGTTCCGCTCGGCAGGCTCAGGGGTAGAGGCCGGCCCGGAAGGCGAACGAGACGAGTTGCGCTCGATCACGTGCGCCGACCTTCGTCATGGCCCGCACCGCATGCGTCTTCACGGTGAACGGCGACACGGACATTTGGGCCGCGATCTCGTCGTTGCCGAGACCGCTCGCGACGAGAACGACCACGTCCCGCTCCCTGGGTGTCAGAGCGTCGAAGCGTCGCAGCAGTTCCTGGTCGATCACCGGGGGCGGACTGTCGGTCATATGACCGATGAGCGCGGCCGTCGCGGCGGCCGACAGCGCACCGCCACCGCCAACGACCTCGGTGATTCCGGCGACGAGTTCAGCGGGGCTCACGGTCTTGCTCAGGAAACCGTTGGCGCCCGCGCGAAGGGCGGCGAGAACGATGTCGTCCTGGTCAAAAGTGGTCAGCACGATCACCCGCATCTTTTCGGGTGGGTGCTCTTTGCGGATCCGGCGGGTGGCTTCGACACCGTCGATGCCGGGCATCCGGATGTCCATCAGGACCAGGTCGACGGGGTGCTCCCGGAGGAAGGGGGCGACCTGGAGTCCATCGGAGAGATCACCCGCAACAACGAGACTTGGATCGAGCCGGAGCATCGCTTTGATGCCGGCCCTTATCTCCTCCTGGTCGTCGACGATCAGAATTCGCGTCATCAGAGGACGGCTCCCAGGGGGCTGAACTCCGCATGGACCCGGAATCGCCCGTCGTCACTGTCGATCGTCAGCCGCCCGCTGGACGATTCGACGCGTTCGCGCATCCCCACGAGTCCGAGTCCGCTGCCTGAGCCGGAGCCACGCAGTGAGTGACCGACGCGGTTCTCCACGGTGACGCAGATCCTGCCGTCGCGCTCGCGCACATCTACCGTTGCCGCCCCCTCTCCATGCCGGTACGCATTCGTGAGAGCTTCCTGAACGACCCGGTAGACCGTTACGCCGACGCTGGGCTCCACGAAACCGCCGGGGATGTCGATGGATGGATGGACGTCGAGGCCGATGCTCTCGAAAGAGGCGATAAGGCCTTCCAGGCCGCTGAGCGCCGGGGTCGGCCGGAGCGCCTCATCGTTGGAGATGTCGTCTCCGAGGCGGAGGAGCGCGAGGATCCGTTGCGTTTCAACGACGACGGTGCGGGCGCTGGACCTGGCTGAGACGAGGGCCTGCCGGGAGGACTCGGCGTCTTCGGGCAGCCCGATCTCCGCGGCACCGAGATGCAGGCTCAGCATCGCGACCTGGTGGCCGATGACGTCGTGGAGGTCCCGGGCGATGCGGAGTCGTTCCTCGGTCACCCGTCGGGTGGCTTCGATCTCGCGGGTGGCGATGGCGCTTTCGGCCCGTTCCTCCAGGGTGCGCCAGTGCTCTCGATGGATGCGCAGCGCGGCCCCTGTCGCACCTCCTGCTATAGCTGAGAAGAGTGCGGCGGCTCCCACGATCGCGCCGCCACGGAATCCTCCCAGTGTCATGAACGCCCCCAGGAAGAACGCCGCCACGATGCCGGTTCCGACCAGCGGCTGCTGCCCCCTGAGGGTGACCGAGAACAGCACAAGCACCGCCATCATCCACACCGACAGGGGGTCATGGCCCACCGCTGTGACGGCGAAGGACGCCGCGCTCGTCACGACCAGTCCTGCCCACGGCCTCCACCATGAGAGGGCGACACCGCCACCGGCGAGAAGCACGGAGAGGGCCGTCGGCCAACCCGACCCTCGCAGGGTCACTGCCACGATCTGGCCTGCGAACACCAGCGCGGCCACCGAATAGGCGACGAGATGCAGCGCCTCGGGGCTGCGGACCCACAGGGGTTCCACGGGCCCGTCCTGATTGTTCTGCGCCTTGACCATGGCCTGATTCTCGTCCACGTGTGCTGCGGCCGTGTACTTCGAATGAAGTAGACGGCGAGCCCGGTCCGGGCGATGGGGACGGCAGAACTCATTCGATTCGAAGTGGATGGCAGAACTACTTCATTCGAAGTACACAGCCTCTCCCGAGGCCGCTGAGACTCCTCATCGAGGCGACCGTCTCACACCATCACGATCACAAAACGGGACACCCGATGACTCAGACCACCGTGACTTCGAGCACGACCACGACCTTGACGACGCTCTCCGGGCTCCGATCGCTCTACCTGATCCGAGTCGCCTTCTCCCTGATCTGGGTGGCACTCGTCGTCACGACCTCCGCCTCGCTCGTGTCGACGGACAAGCCCACAGCGATCGCAGCCGTCCTGCTCGTCAGCTACCCCCTGTGGGACGTCATTGCCACGCTCCTCGAGCGTCGCATGGCCGGCACTGACTCCACGGACCGCGTCGGTACCACCAACATGGCTCTCGGCCTCGCCACCACCGCCGGGATGATCACCGCCGTCTTCTCCACCATCGGGTCGGCCCTGCTCGTGTTCGGCATCTGGGCCCTCCTTTCCGGAGCGATCCAGCTCGTCGTGGCGATCCGGCGCCGACGCACCGTCGGTGCCCAGTGGCCCATGGTCATCAGCGGCGGACTGTCCGTCCTCGCCGGTGCCTCCTTCGCCGCCATGTCCGCCTCGGCGACGAGCAGCCTGTCCACCGTCGCCGGATACTCAGCCTTCGGTGCCTTGTGGTTCCTTGTCTCCGTCATCGCCCTGAGCATCCGCAGCCGACGCGAAAAGCGTTGACCATCGCCGTCGGAGCCACCGCCTCTCCCGGAGGCGCGGCGTCTGCCGCAAACTCGGCGTCGCCCCCCAGCACGCTGGTGTTGAGGAGCCGGTGAGTTCCATCGCCACACTGGGGATGGTGGTGGGTACGGCCATTTCCCGAGCGATACGGCGACGCAGATGATGAGGATCAGAACATGAAGGACGAGGCCAGGGCCATTCTGCGGCAGTTAGAGCAGGGCGAGCCCATCTTCTCCGAGGACGGCAGGCGCACGGCTGCTGCTTGGGACCACGTGTCACCGACCGCGGTGATCGCCCACGCCTACGGTCTGTGGGCGCACGAGATGGCGGCCGTGCGGCCGGACGGAGGCGACCGACTTGAGGAGGTCGTACGCGGCCTGTTCCCGGACTCCGGCGGGAACCGATTCGCGGGCACTGCGGATGACGCCGTACTCCTCACACGGGGGCTGCTCGGCGACTTCGACGCTGGTGCCGAGGCGGACGCCAAAGGCCTGGGCACTCTGTACAACCTCGCGGCACTGCTGCACGCTGCGATGCTGCGTTCTCATCTCTCTGAGCCGGACCTGGAAGAGCTGCTGGCGCGGGCAGAGGCCGAGTATGCGGGAACCCTGGCCTCCGGCGAGCTCGCCCGCGTGCAGCTGCGGGACGGCCACGTGGGGCCTTGGGATATGACCGAAGTCGAGAACAGTGCCGTCGAGGGTGGCCAGATCGACCTCGGTGCCCTGCGAGTGCCTGTCGTCCCGGGCATAGAGATCCGGCCCGAGGGGATTGATGCGCAAGGTCAGGGAGAGGACGCTCATGGCGTCACGCTGAGGGTGGGGGGTTCGCACCTGCAGTTGCAGCTCTACAGCGCGCCGGAGGGCGGGTGGTGGGACTGGAGCCTGGGCGAACTGGCGGCGAAGATCGCGGCCCGGGGCGGCGAGGTTCAGGAGATCACCGGGCAACTCGGGACGGAGATCCGGAGCACGATACCTGCGGGCGACTCCGGCAGTGCATCGGTCGCGGTCCGCTTCGTCGGCTGTGATGGCCCCGGGTGGATGCTCCGGGGAGTGCTGACCGGGCCCGGAGCAGACTCCGACATTCTCCAGGAACAGGTACGGCGGATCTTCCTGGGGACGGTGGTTGACATCCGTGACGCCAGGCCGCTGTCCAACGGGCTCATCGCGCTGCGATGGCCGCCTTTGGGCGGGTGGAACGAGACTGACACGCCGTTGTTCGACTGATCTGTGCGACATCCCGTGAGTTTCCCTGGGTCTCGATGAGACCCTGCGCCCCTGGCAAGCAGACTTCATCTCGTTCTGGAGGCGCGGAGCCCTGTGATGGAAGTTCGGGATTCCTGAAGGCTGCTCGGCCTGTCGGAACGATCTGCGGTCCGATTGAAGACGCGGTTTCGCAGTTCGGCTGCCTCTGGATGGAGCCGTGGGGAACCGATCGCTGGATGGCGGAGGGGGCCAAATCTCCTCGTCACCGATGCCCCCAGTAGGTGCACGGCGCGCCGAACACCTTGGGGATCTCGCTCATGTCCTCGCTGGCGGTCTGCAGGTCGATGGTGTGTGCGTCATCGCCGAAGTGGGCGGCGAACGCCTCGGCGACGCGCCAGGTCGGCGCCTCGTCGTTCACGGTGGGCGGGAAGGAGGCGGTCCGCTCGATCTCGGGCCCCTTGGGCGAGCGGACCGCCTCGCACTAAAGCGTGTTGCAGAAGGCCGTGATTTTGCCGGTCAGGGCCCGGCTACGACTTCTTGATCACGCGGCCAGGGCGAGGTTGTGCATGTGTGCGACGGCCCGGAAGCCGTGGTGGAGGCCGTCTCCGCGCTGCCGACAGTCGCGCAGGATCTTGTAGTTCTTCAGCCGGCCGATCGCATGCTCGACCCGCGCACGGACCCGGCGATGCTCCCGTTGTCGGCTTCCTCACCGGCCAGCAGGGGCCGGCCGGGTCGTTTGCGGTGCGGGACGACCAGACCGGTGTTGATGTAGGCGCCGTCGCCGAGCACGGTGACGCCCCGGCACTGCTCCGGCAGGCCGGAGTCGCGCCACACATGGGCGTCGGCCCTGTTGCCCGGGGCCGGGCGGGCGGTCGCCACGACCAGGCGGGTGTCGGCGTCGATGATGACCTGCACGTTCGCGGAGAACCGGTAGTTGCGGCTCGAAGCACCGACCTTGCGGTCGCGTACCGGGACCAGCGTGCCGTCCACGATACACAGCCGGTCCGCGGCATCGACGGGACGGGAGGCCGGCTCGAGCGCGAGGAGGGGCCGCAACCGCTGAATGACCCTGCACACCGTGGCCGGCGACACCCCGAACAGCGGCGCGAGCTGCCGCATCGTCAGGTTCGTCCGGTGGTAGACAGCCACCACCAGCACCCGGTCCGCAAGCGGCAGGCACCACGGCCGCCCGATTCGCGGCCCGTCGCCACCCCGCTCCCGCACCACCTTCAGCAACCGCTCGAACTGCTTCATCCGCAGCCCGGTGAACGTCTCCACCCACAACGGATCAGCTCTCAACACCCCAGCCATACAAGAGAAATGCCCTGATCACGGCCTTCTGCAACACGCTTTCATAGGCCCTTCGGCTTGTGGGGCGGCGCCGAGACCTGGCCGGGGAACTCGTTCGCGAGACCCCGGTAGCCGTCGTCGACTACGGCTTTCACGGCTGGGTGCTGGCGGAACTGCTCGGTGATGCCCCTAAGGCCGTCGTCGTCGACCAGGAGCTGGTCATCGAGGACCTGAACCGCGAGCAGGTCGCGGACTGCGCAACCGCGCCGCGACGGACCACCAGGTGGTGTTCGACCACCTCGACCGGTACGGCGAGGTGTCGGCGAGGCGCCTGTTCACGAGCGTGTTCGTCGACCAGGTCACCCGCCTGTCCCGCCTGGGGCACGTCTCCCTCGGCTACACCACCTGGGAGCGGGCAGGAGCTGTCCGGCGTCGACCTAGCCCGGGTCGTGCTGCGGGCCTCGCTGGAGACGGCGCGCAAGAACGGCGGCCGTACGACGAAGGTGAAGACGAAGCTGGGCATGTCGTCGCTGGTCCGGCGGGGCAGGCGGGAGCCGATGAGGTTGGGCGACGCGATCGGCATGCTTGTCACCGAGCGGGCCTGGGAGCTTCCGGCCGCCGGCGCGTCGCTGCGGGAGCGGTGGGCGGCAATCGCCCCTGACTTCGCCGGGTATGTCGGTGCCGTCGGCTACGACGCCGACTCTGGCCGGCTCACCGTGTGCCCAGAGTCGGCGGCCTGGGCGACGAAACTGCGCCTGGAGCAGGCACGCGTCATCGGGGCCGCGAACGAGTCGGCAGGCCGTACGTCGTGCGCGGCCTGCGGATCCTCGCGCCCGGTTCCGTTCCCCGTCCCGGAGCTGGCCGACGTCCCCTCGGCCACCGCAGCCGCATCCACGGTCCCGTTTGGCCGGCGATCTTCGCGACGACGACTTCGAGGACCGCTTCATCGACGACATCGGCGAAAGCACCGACGGCTGACGAAAGCTCATATTCGGCCGGGCTCAGGTGATACCGAAGCCGCCAGGCGCCCAGCGCCTGAGGATCTGCGCTGCCGAATAGCTCCGTTTCTGACAGGTGAGAGACCCGAGCACGCCGGTTTGTCATGCGCACCAGCCTCGGTCCGCCACGAGGCCAAGTTCGAGGCGGCCGCCGCTCGGTGCTGCGGACAGTGGGGCTGTGAACACGCAGTGGTAGGTGTCGCCGGTGGTGGGGCCGTCGGCAACGAGTATCAGTACGTCGTCGCCGATGCGGCCCTGTTTGATGACGAGTGATCTGATGTTCTTGCCTACGGCGTTGCTGATGGTGACCGTCCAGCTGCCGAGGTAGGCCTCTGGCACGTCACCGCTCACGATGGGAGTGGGGGACGGTTCGTTGCTTCCTACCGAGTGTGAGGGCTCCACGTGGATGATCGGGCGTAGCTGGTAGCCGAATGCGGTGAAGGCGATTGCGAGGACGGCGGCCATCGCGATCAGTGCCAGGGTGTGGCGTGGCCGGTGCTGACGCTGGTGTGGCGGGGTTCCGTTCGTTCCGATCACGACGGGTGATACGGGATCGGAAATGACCGTCACCCGTGCCGATGGGTCTGGCCGAGGCTTGCTGTGGTGCGGTGGCCGGTGGCCGTGTCCTTCTCGGCCTGCGGCGTGGGTGCCTTGACGGTGGAGAGGCGTAGGGCGTCGTCGGTGGGGCGGCGGACTTCCCAGAGCCTTGACGTTTTGGAGGAGGTGCCAGCTGGCTGGTAGGAGCGGATACCGAGGACGGCGGCTGCGACCCGGCGGGTGAGACGGAGCTCAAGGGCAGGCGTCAGGACGGTGGTCCGGGTGGGATGCGAGGTGGCGCCGGGGGTGGCTGCGGCGCCCCGGCGCAGCAGACTGGACCGGCTCATCCGGTGCCGTCCTGGTCCGTGACCGTCCCGCGCACGCTGCCCGGCGATGGGGGAAGAACGCGATGGCTGCGGGCTGTTGGCCGGCGGCGGACTCGGTGTGACAACGGACAGCATCGAACCCCGTCCACAATTTCACCTCGTAGCTCCGGTCCGTTCCGGTGGGCAGTTCCGGTACGGACTGTGCGAGGGCGACGGAGGCGGGCCAGTCCACCCGTCCAGCCTGCGGTGGCCGTGGCCGCGGCGCCCGTCGGTGTCGTCGGGCAGCGTGCCGTGGCGGGAGCTCATCCGCTGGTTGTAGGGTCTCGCGCTTCGCTGCATACACCAAGGCTGTGACCGGCGGCTTCTCGCGGTGCCTCACGCTGCTTCATCTACGGTTGTCTCGGCTCTCGGTGCATCCCCGCCAGGTTTGGCGACACGGGTGTGGTTCCTCCCGTGCCGCGCGGGGCCTTCGTGATGTCAGGCGGCGCGCTTCACGTGGCGGACCAGCCACATCAGCAAGGCGTCCAGGTCGGCGGCGGCCGAGAGGACCCGGTCGACCGCCTCGGGGGTGTGCAGCCACTCCTCGCAGCCGAGGGGACGGGCGGCTATCAGCGAACGGTGGCGCAGCAGGTTCGTACGGGTGTGGTTCGTCGGATAGCCGCGTGGGGGGCGTTTCATCAGGTCCCCAGAGATGTCGTAGCCCTTCTTCCGCACGTCCTCGACGATGGCGGACAGTTCGCGGCCGCTCCCCTCGGAGGCCACGGCTTTGCGGAACATGTCCACCTGGCCGGGATCGGGGTACCACCAGGCGCCCTGGACCCGCAGGCCGTCCAGGTCGAACCGGAGACCGATCTCGATCTTGCGGCCGAGCCGGATCACCGCGCTCTGGTGCTGCCACCACCAGGAGTCGGTGCGGTAGTGCCAGACGGAGAAGTCCTCGTATCGGGGGTCGGCGTCCGCGACCTCGTTGAGCAGGGCGATCATCGGCTGCCGGACCAGGCGTTCGCGGTCCGCGCGACAGCGCTCGCGGGTCGCGTGGGTCGGTTCGCCCTGGAGCTGCCACAACACGTCCATGGCCTGCTCCGGCCAGCCGGTGAACTGTCCGCGCATGCGGGCAGGTTAGCTCACCCATGGTCCGCGCGTGGAGAGTGAGACGGGTAGGGAGCCGTGACCCCAGACAAGGTGGGACATGCTGCGGCGGGGTTCCTCGGCCAGTCGAGAGTGCAGTCGATATGAAGCGGGCCAGCCGAACTTGAGATCCCACACTGGTGGTGTAAGGTCTCGCCGCCGATGACATGTCGATCTTCTGTGACCTGCTGGTTCTCTGTTGTCTCACCGCGATGTCACCCAAGATCAGTCTCAGATCGATGCCATTTCCTCGGCGGAACGATGAGTCTGCGGCTGAGCCACCGAGCACGAGGACTACATGCGAGCTCAGATCGCGCACCGATGAGTTTCCCGCGCCGCGCCGGTCTGTACGCGTGAGACCGACTCACGGAAGGCTGGCGCCATGCGGAAACTGATCTACGGCATGAACCTGACCCTGGACGGCTACATCGCCGCGCCCGGCGACGACATCGGCTGGAGCGTGCCGAGCGACGAGCTGTTCCAGTTTTGGTCCGACCAGTTGCAGGCGACCGACCTGTCGCTGTACGGGTGCAAGCTGTGGCAGACGATGAGCTCCTACTGGCCGACCGGCGACCAGCAGCCCAACGCCACCCCGGCGGAGATCGAGTTCGCGCGCCGCTGGCGGGACATGTCGAAGGTGGTGTTCTCCTCGACGATCGACAAGGTCGACTGGAACACCCGCCTGGTCACCGGCGACGCGGTCGCCGAGATCACCCGGCTCAAGGCCGAGGACGGCGGCCCGATGGACATCGGCGGCGCGACGCTCGCCGGGGCGGCCATGCGGGCCGGGCTGATTGACGAGTACGTGCTGGCCACCGCGCCGGTCCTGGTGGGCGGCGGCACGCCGTTCTTCACCGCGCTGGACAGCTGGGTGAACCTGAACCTGGTGGAGACGCGGATGTTTCCCTGCGGCGTGATCCTGACCAGGTACGAGACGAGGCGCTGAGCGCCCGTCACGCGACTCGACCGCCTGCCGGGTCCACGCGAACGTGAACGCCACCACTGGGGTGGACAGCCGGCAGCGCGGCTTCACATGGCCAGCCGGCGGGGTTCCCTCAGGTGCGGGTGGTGACACTGACCGAGTGTGGCACGCACGCGCAGATCGACGCGGCGGTGGGCGGATTCAACGGCGGTGAGCGGGAGTTGGCGATCACTCTGGCGACCTCGGCGAGCAAGATGCTCGTCATCATGGACCGGGGCTTCCCCGGGGTCGAGTTATGGAAGGCCTATCTCGGATTCGGGGCCCATCTGCTGATCCGGGCTCGCTCGCCGGTGGCGCACCGGCCGGTTGAGTATCTGCCCGACGGGACCTATCTGGGGAGGATGAATCTGGGCGGGCAGAAAGGCGCGCATCCTGGCGGAGTGCTGGTCCGGGTGATTGAGTACCGCGTCGACGGCGGCGAGGTGGTCAGGCTGTTGACTGATCTGTTGGACCCGGTTGCGTATCCGGCGGCGGAGTTGGCAGGGCTCTACCATGCCAGGTGGGAGGCGGAGTCGGCGTTCCGGCAGATCAAGACGTTCCAGCGCGGGCCGGTCGAGGTCCTGCGCTCGGGAGACCCGGATCTGGTGCGGCAAGAGGTCTGGGCTCACCCGGTCGTGCACCACTGCCTCACGCGGGTCATCATGTGTCTGGCCGACGACAACGACATCAACCCGGACCGGGTTTCGTTCGTCAAGGTCCTCAAGCACACGCGGCGCAGCGTGGTCCGACAGTGCGCGGATACGCCCAAGAAGATCAAGAAGTTCCTGGCCGTGCTGGCGGCGAAGGTGCGCCGGAAGCTCGACAACGGCGCCAGGCGCCTGCGCGAGGCTGACCGGCACCTCAAACGGCCGGACTCAAAGTACTCCTCGAAGCTCTCCTACCGGATCAACACCCGGGACCGGCAACCGCCACGGCGGGTCACCCCCAAGGTCATCACGCTGCAGCCCGCGATAGTCCAGTAATCAAGCAACGGCATTGTGTCGCCGGAGGGAAGTGGCAGACCGTGACGCGCAGGCCGGTTTCGGCGGCCAGGGCAGCCAGTTCGCTCTTCCAGACCCGGTAGCGGTAGCCGTTGGAGCCGTCTGCGTCCGCGGTGATCAGCAGCCGTGATGCCTTCGGGTAGTCGAGACTTCCGCGAGAGCGCCACCAGCGGCGGATGGACTCCACCGCGAAAGTGGAAGTGTCGTGGTCTCCACCGACGTTGACCCAGCCGGTGTTGCGGGCGATGTCGTAGATCCCGTACGGCATCGCCTGCTCAACATCTGGGCCGCTGAAGAAGAAGTGGTGGTCCTCGACCTCGACGGGTTCACCCTGGGGGCGCCACTCGCGCCCGGCCATCGGCAGCCGTCCGATCTATTCCCGCTTCTTCGTGTCCACGCTGATCACCGGCTCGCCAGCGGCCTGGTGGAACTTGACCTGCTCATTGATGTAGCGGAAATGCGCGTCTCGGTCAGGGTGCTGGGCACCCTCAAGGGACTTGACGTTCGCCTGCAGACTGAAGCCCTCCTGCCGGAGCAGCCGGCCCACCGTCGGCGCGGAGACCGGGTGCCCTTCCCCGGTCAGCTCCTCGGCCAGATTCCGCAGGGACTTCGTGGTCCAGCGCAGTGGGGATTCAGGATCACCTCGTTCGTCGGGCTCGACCAGCCTCAACAGCGCCTTCAGCAGGGCGGGGTTGTTCTCCTCGGCCCGCTTGCGGCCACCTCCCGGCGCACGCACCCGCCCATCCGGCAAAGGCCCGGCTCCCGCTTCGAGCTCCGACACCCCACGACGCACCGTGGTCTCGCTGGCCTTTGCGATCCGCGCCACCGCGCGTACGCCGCCGTGCCCGAGCAACCGGGCCTCGGTAGCCAGCGCAAGACGTCGCTGCCGCTCGTTCAGATGCGGCAGCAACACCGCGAACCTGCACTGGAGTTGGGAACAGATCTCTTCCGGTACCGCCATACCCCAACAACGAGCATGGACATGAGAAGCAACATCATGATTCTTTACGGCTTCTGTGGACCCAGCAGCGCTGGTGGCGGGTGGCGGGGAACGCCTCGGCCAGTGCGCTCCACAGCCCCATGGCGCCGTCGCCGACGACCAGTTCGGGGTCGCGCATGCCGCGTCGGCGGCAGTCGCGCAGCAGGTCGGCCCACGACTCGGTGGACTCGCGCAGGCCCTCGGCCAGGGCGATCAGCTCCTTGGTGCCGTCCAGGCGGACGCCGAGCAGGACCAGGACACAGGAGTGAGCCTGTCCGAGCCGGACCTTGGGGTGCACGCCGTCGGCCCACACGTAGACGTAGTCGGTCTGGGACAGGTCGCGGTCCTGGAAGGCGGCATGGTCGTCCTGCCACTGCCTGGTCAGCCGGGTCACTGTGGCCGGTGACAGGCCGGCCGCAGAGCCGAGGAACTGCTCCAGCGGGGGCACGAAGTCCCCAGAGGACAATCCGTGCAGGCAGAGCAGGGGCAGCACCTCGGAGACCTTCGGGGACTTGCGGCACCACGGCGGCAGAATCTTCGAGGAGAACCGCTTGCGCTCGCCGGTGGCCTCGTCGACACGTCGGTCGTCCACGCGCGGGGCCCGGACCTCGACCGGCCCGGCCGCAGTGACCACGGTCCGGGGCAGGTGGTGGCCGTTGCGGACCACCAGCCGCCGCCCGTGATCGTCGGTCTCAGTCGCCACCGTCGATCAGTTGCCGCCGGGGCCAGACGGGCGGCCGGCCCGGGGGCCCGACCTGAGCAGGCCTGGCGTATGAGAGCCCCCGGTCGGTGACGCCGACGGGGGCCGTGGGCTACGTGTAGCCGCCGCGGCGTGGCAGGCCGTGTTCGTCGCGCAGCATCTCCTCCGTGGTGACCGGCACCCGCCGCTGCTCGTGCAGGGCGGTGGAGGTCTCGTTGCCGGTGACGGTCGCCGCCTCCTCGTCGCCGATGTTCCGGATGTTGATGCCGTGCATGTTGTGCTGCGCGTGGATCAGCTCGTGCCCGTAGACCAGGAAGGCGGGCGAGACGGCCTCGCCCTCGTGCGCACCCTCGCTGTCCCGCAGGCCGTGCGGCACGGCGACGACGCTGGTGCTGCCCCTGCCGGGGGCGTTGGGGGCGGACGCGAGCCCTTCGGGCGTGTCGACGGCCGCCTCCGCGCCGACCACGCTGTTGCCGCCCATGAACTCGATCTGCTCGGGGTGGAAGGGCACCACGCCCGCCATGGCCGCGCCGGCGCCCGCGACCCCGGCGGTCAGACCGCCGACCAGGTCCCGGCCGTGCTGCCGGGAGAGCAGCCGGGCGTGGTGGGACAGCATCTGGTCCGCGAAGCCCGGCAGCGGCGCGGGCGTACGGTCCTCGCCGAACGGCCGCGGGGTCGACGAGGTCCTGATGCCTTGCCCGCCGACCACCCGCGACCAGGTGTTCGACAGCTGCGCCAGGCCCTCGGTGTCCTGGGGACTGATGTCGGCGCCGACGGGACGCAGGTTGAACCGGCGCAGGATGCCCACGTACTCGATGTGCCGCTGCTGGATCTCGTCAAGCAGGGCCTTCAGCGCGGTGGTGCGCGGGTTGGTCGTCCGGCCGGCCAGGCCGTCGGCGCGGAACTGCCCGTAGACCATGTGCTCGGCGGTGTCCAGAGACATGCCGAGGTCGTCGCAGTGCTTCTGCTGGCTCTCCCTGCCCCGCAGCCGGAACCCGAAGCCCTGGGCCGTGGCGATCAAGGACCGGGCGGTCCCCAGCATCTCCTCCACCGCGTCGACGATGGGCTGGATCTCCGGGTCGGCCGTCCTGGTCCGCTGCACCGTAGCGGCGGGGTCCCGGAGCCGCTGGACCGTCCGGGCCACCGCTTCGTTGCCGGCGGTCCGCTGGAGGTCCCGGACGCCCGCGGGGCTCAGGTCCCGCACGGGCGGCCGGACGGTCGCCGCTCCGGACCGCTGCAGCCCGGCCCCGGTCTCCTCGACCGCGCCGGGCCGTGTCTGCGCGCGCACGCCACTTCTCCTTCATGTCCGCCAGGGCAGAGAAGGAGAATATTCCACCCCTGGCGGCTCGCGGAGAAGGGTCGGGGGGGGCAAGCCCGGGGGCAGACAGCGAAGGACCTGACGCCGTGCCGGGGTCAGGGCCCGAGCGATCAGGCCCCGCATATAGGCCAGCGCCGACTCCCGCGGCTCGGACCGGTTGAACCGGTGCACGAACCGCCCGTGCACGGCATCCAGCTCACTCGCCCACACACGCACGTCAGCAAGGTCCCCACCTATAACCACATCAACGACGAACCTGGCCAGCAGTCACGGTAGGCACCGTTGCAGTACTAGGTTCTTTCCGGCGATCATGTGACCACTAGATGATCTATTCCAAGGGGTCAGTGATCGTACGAGGTGGGGCCCTGACCCTGGATGTTGGACACGGGGTTATGCGGCTTGAGGAAGTGTAGTTGAGGGTTCGAAGAGCGCGTTCTCGTAGGCGATTGGGGAGCGTTGTCCGAGGCGGGAGTGTCGACGCCGGGTGTTGTAGCGGCTGGCCCAGCGGAACGCCGTGAGCCGTGCGTGACGGGTGGTGGGCCATGCTTTCGCGCCCTTGAGTGTCTCCCTCTTCATGGATGCGTTCCAACTCTCTGCGGCGGCGTTGTCCGCGCTGCTGCCCACGGCGCTCATGCTCCGTCTTACGCCGGCTTGCTCGCAGGCGTCGGCGAAGGCGGCACTCGTATGCGAGCCGTGGTCGCAGTGAAAGATCGCGCCGTCGAGGCTGCCGCGGGTTCGCTCGGCCACCGCCGGGGCGTCGATGACGAGTTCGGCCCGCATGTGGTCGGCGATCGCCCAGCCTGTCAGGCGGCGTGAGCACAGATCGATGACCGTCGCCAAGTAGAGCGGCTTCGCGCCGCTGACCGGCAAGTAGGTTATGTCGCCGACGTACTTGGTGTTCGGACGCTCGGCGGTGAAGTCCCGTCCGATCAGGTCCGCGGCCTTCATGGCGGCCGGGTCCGGGATCGTGGTGCGGTGCTTCTTTCGCAGGCGCAGGCCGGCGAGCCCGATGGACCGCATGACGCGGGCGACGCGCTTGTGGTTGATGTGCTCGCCGTCGTCGCGGAGTTCGGCGGTGATGCGCGGGACTCCGTAGGTGCCGTCCGAGGCGGTATGCACGGCCCGTATTCGCCGCGCGAGTTGGTCGTCGGTGGCCTGCCGGGCGGCCCGCGCGGGCGGGGTCTTGCACCAGTAGTAGAAGCTGGGCCGGGCGATGCCGATGATGGTGCACAGCCGCTTGACGCCGTAGCGGCGCTGGTGGTCGGCAACGAACTGGCAGCGGGTCACCAGCGCGTCTCCCCTGCGAAATACCGGGCAGCCTTGCGCAGAATGTCGCGCTCCTCCTCCAGTTCGCGGATCCTCTTCCGCGCGGCGGCGAGCTCTGCTTCCACCGATCCGGGGGCCTGGTCCGGCGCAGCCGTACGCGTCGGGGAGTGCACTCCGGGGCGTCGTCCGTCGTCGGCCTGGATCCAGTTGCGCAGTGTCTCGGTGTTGATCCCGAGGTCCTCCGCGACAGACTTGATCGTCGCTCCCGGCCTCGATCGGTACAACGCGACCGTGTCCGCTTTGAACTCGACGGGGTAGTGCTTCATAGCCATCTGCGCGGGACTCCATATCCACCCGAACCATCAAGATCCAAGTGTCTCTGGTGTCCAAAACCCGGGGTCAGGGCCCGTCCGCGTTTCACCCATCGCGCTGGTCCTGTCGGCCTGAACAGCGGGCAGGCCAGCTACATCACTGCTCGCCGTTCAGCAGCGAATACATGAACATGTCCCGCCGGTCGGCCCCCACCTGCTGCCAGCCCCGCAGCAGCCCCTCACGTTGGAACCCCGCGCGCTCGGCAGTGCGCACGGAACCCGTGTTCCACGGCTCGACATACAGCTCAAGCCGAGGGATCCGCAATTTGCGCAAGGCCCAGTCGGCGACGGCGCCGACCGAAGCCGAGGCCGCCCCCTGCCCACGCGCCGACTCAACGACCCAGTAGCCCAACGATGCCCGGCCCTGCCCCAGGTCCTTCAGCCACAGCCCCACATTCCCGACCGGCCGACCATCAGCGCTCACGATCACAAACGGATACCCAGTCCTCGCGGTCGCCCGACCCCACTGCCGCTCGACGAACGCGACAGCTGCCGACTCTGAATAGGGCGAGGGCACCGTCGTGATCAACGGGATGTACTCGTCCTCGGACGCTTCGCGGACAAGCTGAAGATCCGAAAGGCGCCACGGCCGAAGACTGAACCCCGCAACAGCAGCGAGTTCGGGCACGTCAAGTGGTTGCTCCATCCGCCCATCCTGCCGTGACACGAGACCGGCCGCACACAGGTATTCGCGCCCGTTCCGCGCTCTGCTTCCCCGCTGGATCGACGAGCCGCGCTGGCCCCGGTGACGTCATTTCTCATGAACATCCGCGAACCCGCCGACCGCCAATCGCTGTTGAAACTCGTCGACAAACGCTGTCGCTGAACGTGAACGAAGCCAGGGACGGGCTGGTGCGTCGGACGCTGCCGGGCCCGGTGCGCGGTCGCGCCGGGCCCCGCAACGGGGAGTCGTAGGACAGACGGTGCGGGTCGCGAGGGTCAGTCCCGGCGGGCCACCAGCCGGTAGGCGTTGGAAAGGCCCAGGGGCCGGGCCACGCGTTTGACGACGAGGCGGTCCAGCAGCCTGCCCAGGAGCAAGGCCGGGATGCCGGCGATCACGGTCATGGTGCGCAGTGTGCGCTGAAGGCGGGACGGCGGGACCGGCAGCCAGGGCAGGTCGTCGCGCGGTGCGACCGCGTCCAGGGCAAACCAGACGGCAGCCAGCAGGTCGACGGGGTCGTGGGGTTCGGCGTGCTGCTCGGCGACCACCGTGAAGCCGAGGTCCGTGAGACGAGCACGCAGGTTCTCGACCGGGACGAAGTGCAGGTGCTGCGGCTGCAGCCAGGGCAGCCACCAGCGGCCGAGAAGGCGGGCATAGCGGCTGTCGGGGTCCGGGACCTCGATCAGCAGGTGGCCGCCGGGTCGGACGGCCCGGTACGCCGCCTGAAGTTCGCGGGCCGGTTCCGTGCTGTGCTCCAGGTAGTGGAACATGCTGACGACGTCGTAGCCGTCGGCGAGTTGCTCAGCCAGCTCGGGAAAGCTGCCCCGGTGGCCCTGGTCCACGCGTCCGGCGCGCTCGGCGAGTTCGGCGCCGTCGGTGAAGTCGAGGCCGTCGAAGCTCGTGTCCGGGAAGACAGTGCGGGCCGCCTCACAGAAGTGGCCGTGACCGGTGCCGACGTCCAGCCAGTCCTTGGGCGTGGGGGCGAAGGGGACCAGGGACTCGGCACGCTGCACGTACATTTTCGTCCGGCTTGCGAAGGTCATGGCGAGCTGCTTCTCGCCCAGGCCGTCATAGAAATCGCGGTAATAGAACTCCAGGCCGGCCTCGCTGAGTCGCGGATTCTGGAAGGTGTGCCGACATCCCTCGCACCGGTCGAGGACGAAGCGGCCTGGCTTGTGCTGGATCAGGTCCGTGGTGCGCAACCGCGTCGCCAACCGGGTCGAGCCGCACCACGGGCAGGTGTCGCGCCGGGGTTCGAAGAAGCGGTCCAGGCCTTCGCCCATCGTGCCGATCGCAAGGGCGAGGTCGAAGAGGACGGCGAGCGGCGAGTCCGCGCCGACGGCGGCGAGCGGGGTGAGGTCTCGGTCACGTGCAGCTCCTTGGGGTGTTCCGGGCGACCGGGCTGTCCGGTCCTCCGCGCCGTCCCCGGCCAGCGCAACAGGCTGGTCGGGGGCGGCACGGGGAGCCGTCAGGCGGCTAGACGGTGCGTGGCCGGGGAGGTCATGACGGTGTCGGGGCTGGGCTCGAAGCCCTGGTGGCACGGGTCGCACACGCCCTGAGTCCGCAGCGGGAGGCAGAAGTAGTACCGGCGCCTGCACCGGGGACATGTGCTCCTTGCGGCCATCGCCTGGTCCAGGGCCTGCTCCTGGAGCGTCGGGATGCGTTTGGGCGTTGCCAGATCGACACGGAGCAGGAAGCCCCGTGTGGGGTGGTTGCACGACTGGTCGGGCCTGTACGAGCAGTACTTGCAGCGCAGGATCGCGACCGGGCCGTCGTCGCCGCCCGGGCTGAGGCCCATCTCCCGAAGCTGACGCCGGGTGGCCAGTCCTTCGGGAACAGCGGCGCGGGTCAAACTCGGAAACCAGCGGGTTCGCAGAATCTGAAGGCCACCGGGTCGGGAACGCGCTGGCGGAGGGTGGGCAACACCCGGGGAGGCACGCGGGTTCGCCCGGGATGACGGCTTCGGCTGGCCTCGGCTGGTGTCAGTGCGCTGTGAAAGCCTCGCGGGCATGAGTTACGACTTGGCTGTATGGGAAGGCGAAAGACCAGCGGACGGCAAGTTCTGGTGGGGGTGTGGTGGGTGGGTCCGGACACTGCTTCGGCGTCCGGACCCACCTGGTCAGAACGTACGCCGTGTGGTGCGGGGTCCAGTTCGAGGCGCGTCCTGGGGCTCCGTCCGCTCACGCATCGCTCACGCAAGAAGCCGTGCTGAACAGCGGCTTCCCTGCCACTCCAGGGTGTGGCAGGCGAGTCAATGACTCCACCACAAGGGGATCAAATGACGTGGGGTGGGGGCTGACCTGCGGATTCGCCGTGAAAACACTGCGGACCAGGGAAAACACGCTCGGCGCGGTGGGTGCGTTTCTTCTTGAGGGACCCGATGACCTGGGCATCTACGAGAAGGCGCATCTCGCCGACCCGCGAGGCGACCTGCGCTGCCGCGTGGATGCTCTGGGCCGAGGCGGTCGTCGGGCAGGTCAAGCGGCTGCGTCCCTCCAAAGGAAACGCACCCCGGCGCGGTCGGCGCCCCGGTAGTGGTCGCGGCGCTCTTCGAGGGCGTCGGTGGGGGAAAATCCCCAGGTCCTGGCCTTCTCGCAGTCGATCCTGTGATCGGGCCGGCCTTCGACATGGAGTGGACCTGCGAACCGATCCGGTTGGCGAAGTCCTCACGCCAGCCGACATCGCGGCCGTCGAGTGGTGCCGGAGCGGGGCCGGTCACGTCAGGGATGGACAGCCGCGATCTCGGCGGCCTTCTCCTCCGTCGGGCCGATACCCGTGTCGCTGCTCATGACGCGTATCAGCCGTCCTCCTGAATCCGTTTTCACGCCGCTCACGATCATGTCGACGACCTGCTCGCCCTGTTGTCCGCCGACCTGCTCGACTCCATTGAGGCGTATCTCTGTTCTGCCCGACCGGGTGTCGGCCACCGTGACGTCATACTCCAACGATGTCGAGTCGTATCCCATGGTGAGGCGGGGGCAGGCTTCCGCGGCGTTCTTCAGGTGGGAAGAGAGGTTGCCCGGGTCCGGGACATCGGGTTGGTCGATGACCAAGAGGTAGGAGCCGGTTGCGGAATTACGGAATCCGAATGAGCGCGCATCGGCGCCGTTGGCCTGATTCAGCAGCTGGAACAGGTCCTGGCATGCCACCGGGCGGATATCCCGGGTCTGGGATTCCATACCTTCGATCACTGGTTCTTCGACCCACCCGGTTGCCGCCAATTCCTGAGCCATTGACCGCTCGGCGGATTCGGCGGTTTTGACGGAGCAGCCCGCAACCGCAACCGAAACTGCACAAAGCGACAGGGCGAGGCAGGTCAGTAGCCTTTCATTGCCCGCCACACAGGCCCCAGATACTCGGAGAGTTCGGATTCTTCGCGCCGCGCCAGTTCGACCAGTTCGGAATTCCGGAGGGCACCCTCTCCGGACGTCATGATCTCCTGCACTTCGTCGGCCATCGGTAGCATCTCCGGTGAGAGCGACACAGCCGCCGAGTCCTCCACTTCCTCCTCCGAGCGGAGGAAGTGAAGGATCAGCGCGGCCAACGCGACATCTCTGACCTCGAGTTGCTCTGCGTCCCGAAGCCTGGCGACCTCCTGAGCCGTGACCATGAGGTCGTGCGCATCGGCCGTCATGTGTCTCATTGCGCCCCTAGTGCACTCGTGTCAGCGTGCGGACCGGCGAATAGTATGTCGGCAGCGTCCATATGTTGCCATGCTGCCCGAAGTGGGTGCCCTTGGTGCGGTACTTCCAGGTGCCCGGCCGCTTCAGGGTGTCATCGTTCACTTGGATGACCGGACCTTTGTTGTGGCTGACGATCGGGTCGCCACGGTCCTTCCACGAGCGGTCATAGATCTGAATGTGCGCCTGCGTGTTGGCCTCGTCAAGCTTGTCCGTGCACCTGACCCGGACGAAACCTTTCACCGTCACACTGTTCGGCGCCCACGGTGTTCCCACGTTCTTGTCCCACGAGCAGGTGATTACATGAAGTGGGCCGACCTCGGCGGCCACAGCCATCGGTGCCGGTCCGACAACGACGATGCCGAGAGCGAGCGGCGAAAGCAACGCGGCAGCTCTCATCCGTGTACGCATGAATACGTTCCCCGTTTCCCCGTTTCGACACGAGGGGAGTAGTTGCCCCTGGCCGGGCGAGCCCCTCGTAGCTGCTTAGGAGACTATGACCAACTCCCAATGGTCACAAGTGATTACTGAAATTCGGAACATGGTCAAAAAATGAACAAGGTGAACAAAGGGAGCTCAACCACGAGTCGGCGGGGCAGAGCTTCGGCGTGAAGCCCTGGGTTCGGGACCTGTCGGGCCGAGTCGCGGGTGTCAACGCGGTGGCCAGAGTCCATCCACACACCCGGAACTGGCCCCGGGGCTCGTGTCGGCGACATCCAGTACGTGTCAGCGAGCGGCAAGCCCCGGTATGACCGCGATGGCCCGACGGCCTTCGTACTGGTCAGGTGCCTCTTTGGTCGGAGCACAGGACAAGGCGAAGGCTGTGTTCACGTCCGGGAGATCCTCGTACGGGCGATCACGTTCGGAGCAGAGGGTCCTCGGCGGAGACCTGGCCGCGAACCTGACGAGGAGCGATCTCGTGATGGACCGACGCGCGGCGACCCGCGCCCTGGCCGGGGGAGCCATCACCGGCGCCGCCCTGCTCGATCCCTTGGAAGGATGGCTCCAGCCTGCGGGCTCCGCCGCCCGGCCAAGGCAGATCTCATGATCGATCCGGTTTGGCCTGCGGATTCGTAGTCGTCCTGCGGACCGGTCGAGGTCGTCGAGGAGGATTTCGGCGACTTGCTTGGGACGAACCGCATAGGCAGCCATCAGGACGAGAGCGAGTCTGTCTTTGGCGCCGCAGGCCTGGTTCAGCAGTCCTCTGAGCCGGTCCGATGGAATGGGCCGGGGGACCCTGACTGGGGTGGTGAGATGCACGTTCCTGGCCGGATCGCGGAAGAATCGACGCTCGCGTCGCAGGGCTCGGAACAGCGAGCGCAGTGAGGTGAACACCGAGTAGTTGACGGCTGCTGCCTTCATCTCCTGCTCAGTCACCTCGCTGAGCGAGGCGAGATACTCCCAGGCTCCAAGGACGGCCAGCAGGGCCTCGCTGCGCGTCACCCGCCTCACCTCGCGGCGGCGCCGCTTCCTGGCGTGCGGCATCACTGCCTCCAGGTGCCGGGCAGCCGGGCGGGGCGCTGCGGGTAGCGGGGGCCGGGCCGCTGCGGGCGGGGCCTGCCGATCCGGCGGCGCGGTCTGGGGATGAGCACGGGCGGTTCCTCCAGCAGGTCGGTGGCAGGGACGGCCGCGCCCCGCCGGCGGTGTTGCTGTCCGGCGGGGCGCGGTGGTGCTGTGCGGCTGGTGGTCCGCGGCTACGGGGCGTCGTCGGGGGCCGCCGTGGTGGGCGACGTCGTGGCCGACGGGCTCTGGGACGGGGTGTTGGCCTGCCCGTCCGCGCTGGCGTGGGAGCCGAGGACGACAGCGAGGATGGCCGCGGTGATCAGCACGAGACGCATCAGGAGCGGCATCTTCGGCTTGGCGGGGGCTGTGGGCTGCGTGGGTATGAACCAGCCCTGCACCGGCTTCGGCGGGGTGTTCTGCGGCATGACGAACCTCCTTGCGGATCGGCGGCGTTGGGGTGGTGCGCGGGCCGGTCGGCCTGTCCAGCCCTCGCCAACCCGGGACGGGTGGGCGAGGGCCAGGCGGAGCGACCGGAGGTCAGTCCCGGAAGGCGCAGCTGTTGTGCGGGGTGCTGGTCGGCGGGCGCGGCCTGGGCGGGCACGTGAACGTGGATCTCGGGCCGGACGGCGACCTTCGCCGGGCGTGCCGGGCGGCCGACGGGGCGGCGCAGGGTCAGGCCGCGCATCGCGAACGCGGACAGGAACGTCCAGGCGAGGACGGCGAGCCCGGCCGCGACGGGGCGGCTGGTTGCCGGGGTGGCCGTCCAGACCATCCAAACGGTGGCCGCGCCCCACGCGGTCCACATCGCGCGCACTCCGTTGTTCCGCGAGAGGTAGCCGAGGGTTAGGCCGACGATGCCGGTGAGCAGCCACAGCGTGTAGATGGTGGAGGCTTCGACGGCGAGGCCGACGGTGTGCGATGCGATGTACGTGCGCACTGGCTGGTCGACGACGGCGAACACGCCGCTGGAGGTGTCGACGCCGACCTGCACCTTGGGCACGGCGGTGAGCAGGTGCTGAAGCGCCTGGAGGATGACTTCGCCGGCGGCCCTGGCCATCAGCACGACGAAGGAGACTCCGGCCACCGTCAGCAGGGCCCGGAGCCAGGGGGCCATGTACCGGAAGCCGTCCTCGGGGGCGCTGAGGATGTCGTCCCACATCGCTGTCAGGACGCCGCCCTCTTCCCAATTCTTGAGCCGTCTACCTGCTTCTACGACCTCTTCGGAGTCATCCGGAACCATGCGAGAATTGCCGAGAGTTACCGAGACGCGCGAGGTCTCAAGGCACCAGGGGGAACGCTGGCAAATCGACGTCGCAGTGTTGAACCAGGTGATCCTTTTGCTGATTTCGCAGCCAAACTCCGGGCGCTCCAAGCCGCAGCCATCGCTCGCGCCACCACTCCAAAGGACGCCGAAGCGCTCAAGGTCGACAGCGTTGCAGGAAGCGAGACCTGGCCATGCGGCGCTTCCACGACCTACGCAGCGTTATCCGGAGCGAGGCTGCCATCAGTCCAGACTTTGCGCGCCATGGTGCAAGCCTGGGACCCGCGGAGGGGGGAGGGATTTGCAGCCTGGTGGAGGGAACGCGACGCCACACAAGACAAGATCATTGCGCGTCAAAGTGCAGATCATTCCGCCCGCGCCTCCTCCTCGCGCCCGGCCCGTCCAACTCGGACAGTGGCTAACGCTGATGCGGCGAGAGAACTTCGAGCCCGTTTCCAGGCTGCTCGAGCCTCCCGAGGCATGACTTCCACCATGTTGGCGAGGATGACAGGGCTGGGCAGAACCACCATCAGCCAGGCTCTTAGTGCCACCGACTCACTGCCTTCGGCAACGACCGTTGCTACCCTGTCGGCTGCTCTGCGCCTGGAAACTCGTCAAATGCTGGATCTCCTGGCTGTGGCGAGAGGCGCGCGTCAACCGTGACGGTTCACAGGTGTTCAACTTGTTCCGAGCGAACGACGATGAACACCGCATCGTCCGCTTCCTAACGCGCGCGTGGCCGTAGCGGCGGAAAGGCAGCGTCACCGGGGTGGGGCGGTTGACGGGGTCTGTGCGGCGAGGACGTTCACCCAGTCCGGACCGAGACGGTTCTCCAGCCGCCGGCGCAGGGCAGTGCGGTCCGGGGCGGTGGTGGCGGCCCATACGCCGATGCGGGTCAGGTCCGGGTGGGTGAGTGCCCAACGCAGGCAGGCCGCGGCGATCGGGCAGGTGCGGCACGTGGCCTTGGCCTGCCGGATGCGGTCTGCTGCGGCGGGGTCGGTGACCTCGCCGCGGTCGACGTCGAACGCCTGCGGGTTGCTGTGGCACGCGGTCGGTGTCGCGGGGGTGGGCAGTGGGATGCGCTGGTCGAGTTCGAGGGTGGGGCCCATGGGGGTCTCCAATCGCACGTGAGTCAGGCGTGGTCGTCGTAGTCGCTTACGCGTTTGGGCTTCGCGTCGGAGGCGAACCTGCCGAGGCGCGCCTCGGTGGGGTTCGCGCTGATCCAGTCCTCTCGCAGACCTTGTGCGCGGGCTCGCCGTAGTGGGAGCGCATCGGCGTGGGAGCACCGCACAGCACGCAGGGCAGGTCCTGCCAGCGGTCGAAGTGCCGGGCGTACCGCCAGTCCAGGAGGCCGCCGGGAGCCGGTATGAGGCCCGGCTCCCACAGCGGTGCCTTGCTGCGGCGGTGCCGGGCGGGCGCGCTCATCCGACGGGCAGGTGGGTGCCGGGGCGGCCCGGGCGGCGCCCGTGGACCGTGGGCGTATAGGCGTCGTGACGCGTCGCCAGGTAGTCATGCGGCTGCTCGCCGGTCTTCACGCGGTACATGGCCGTGTCCGCACCGCGCAGAAGACGGGAAGCGCCGGCCGCGTCGGACAGGTCGACGGCGCGGCCCGTGCCGATGGACACCGCCGGGCGCAGGATGTGCCCGTGGTGGTCGACGGGCTGCTCCAGCTCCTCGCGCAGCGCCGCTGTCTCCCGGAGCGTTGCGGTGGGCGGCAGCAGGAGAGCGGCGCCGAATTCGTCGCCCCCGAGGCGTGCGGCGAGCCCGCCACGGGCAGCGGCCCATGCCCCGATCCGGTGACCGATGGCGGCGATGAGGGCGTCGCCGGCCGCGTGCCCAAGGCTGTCGTTGACGGCCTTCAGGCCGTCGGCGTCGGCGACCAGGACGTGCAGCTGCTCGCGGTGGGAGCGGGCGAGACGCTCGGTGCGGACCATGAGGGCGTCACGGCCGGGCAGTCCGGTCAGCGGTGGATCGTGATGGGCCCGCCCGGGATCCTCGGCGGCCGTGTGGACGGTGCTGCGATGCGCCGATCAGCGCCAGGAGCGCATTCCTGGGCAGGCCCGGGTAGAGAGGGGCGGTCATTCGGCCGGGTCAAGGGCGTGGGCTGCCCAGATCAGGCGCATCCCGGCGTTGTCGGTGATCAGGAGGGCGGCCTCGCGGGCACGAGGCGTCGCTGTCGCGGCCGGGCTCGATCCGCTCGGCTCGCTGCGCGGCGGCGGTGAGCATCTGCGCGAGGGACGCCATGAACCCGCCGGGTGGGTCGGTGTCCTCGCTCAGCTCGCGCACGATCGCGGCGAGCTACGCCGGGTCGACGTCGTCGGCGGCGAGGTCGTCCTGGATCTGCTGGAGCGCGAGTTGGGCGATGCCCACGGAGGCGCGGACGCTCTCCAGCCGGGTGCGGCTCACCGGCGGGCGCCGGGGCGGGTGAGCCAGGTGGTGACGGCGGCGGAGCCGATGGCGCGGTGGCCGCGTCCAGCTCCATCCGCGCGCTGCCCGGCCCGGTAAGCTCCGAGATGGCCTTGCCGTCGACGTCGACGCGGGCGGCCTTGCAGTGCTCGATGGAGCCGGTCTTGTCGGTCTTCTTCGCCAGCCACAGCAAAACTGCTCCGTGGTCGATCGCAGCGTGCGTCGACGCGTTGATGGCCGCGCAGGTGAGCATGGCTCTGTCGGCGCTGGCGGCCAAAGACGACGAGGTCCAGCGGCTCCGCCGCGAGCTAAGTACGTTCAGCCGTACTTCCTCGGCTCCTGTTCCAGAACGGCGGCAGGGGGGACGACGCCCGTGACGCCGTCCCCCTGCCGCCGGGCCTCAGGCTCGGCGACGCAGTGCGCCGCGCTCAGTACGACAGGTAAGTGCCACCGCACTGGCAATCGCGCTGAACAGACCAGTGCATGCGGCGATCTGCACGGCGGGCAGGACCAGGGACAGGCCCACGACCACGATGACGATCACCACGAGGACGCCAACCTCCTTGGATCCCTTGCGCGCCCAGGGGCGCCATGGGAGACGATGCGAGAGCGACTGACCCATGCGGTCACGTCCGTTCTGCCGACAACGTCGGCTGGCTGGGCCGCCAGTCGTCCCCTTCAGCTTGGCGGCCGGGGTCGCTGGCGGCTGGTCAACTGTTGCTTTTCCAGCATGTGTTGCCCCCTGACCCTGTTCAATTGGTCGAGACAATACGAGCACAATCTGCGCTCTATACACGACAACAAACTGCAGATGGGGTGGTCATGCCGAGACGGCCCTCGCACCTGGCGCCATCAGACGGTCCCCTCGCGCGCTTTGCGCTCAAGCTCCGAGCGTTGCGTGACGCCGCCGGCTTCGAGGCCCCCAGCGTGGATCAAATCGCAGCGCGGACTCATATCCCTCGTTCCACACTCTTCGCGGCTCTGCGGGGACGGCGCCTGCCTACCCGCTCCGTGTTAGGAGCATTGGTCACCGCTTGGGGCGGTGACGCAACGGAATGGCTCACCCGGCGCACCGTTACAGAAGCCGAACTGGAAGAGCTACGTGCTGCTCGGCCCTCCAAAGGCCGCGTGACCCCGACAGCAGAGCCGAAGGCCACACCAGCACCAGCCCTAGAACAAGCACCGAAGGCCACACCACCACCAATCCCAGAACAAGCAGGCGACGAGAAGCTCCGCTCGGCAGTGCAGGACATGGCCGAACAGCTCAGGAGGCTCCGCGTCGAAGCCGGTGCACCCACATTGCGCCAGCTCTCGAAGAAGATCGAGGAGAACCCCGAGTTTCCAGGAATTGCCAGTCCCTCGACGCTCTCCGACCTGTTCAGCGGGAAGCGACTGCCGAAGTGGCCGGTCCTTGAGTCCGTCGTTCGCGCGCTGGACGGCGACGAGAGGCAGTGGCTGCTCACCTGGGAAAAGCTCGTGATGCTTCGGGAAGTCCAAGCGCTCACCACAGCGACGGACCCGACCCGACCCTGGACGCCTTACCCGGAAGAGTGACTTTCTGGTGGTGTGGCCTTCGGTGATCTCGAAAGGTGAAGGAGGGGGTGGTTCTTTGCCGATGCGCGGCCACCAGCCCTGGCCTGTGAGAACGAGGGTTCGTCCGGCCAGGGATCAGCGAATCCGATGCCGATCACGCCGCCAGGTCGTGGCGTGACTCGTGCACGTAGCTGCTGGGATCGGCCGGGGTGCCGTCCTGGCGCTCCAGTCAGCTGCCAGCCAGAAGATCACCCAACCGATGCGGCGGCCTCGAACTCACGCCCATCGAGATCGATAGAGCAAAGACCACTCAGACTCCCAGGGCAGAGCGGCCCCAGACCTGTGGGCTCTGGAGGCAAGGCACCGGAGCCTCCTTGGAGGTGGTGACAAGGACGCGCCCTAGCCCCGAGGCCGTCCTCGTACGTGGTCCGGCGCCGTTCGGGACGCGAACCGCCGCTTTCTGGGCTTGCTCATGAATCGGTCGATAGATCAACATCCTGGTCCGCTGCCATCTGCCGCCATCGCGCGAGCTCGGCGCGGGCGGCAAGGGTGTCGGGATGATCCTCTCCCAGTACCCGCATCTGGTCATCCAATAGTTCGGCGAAGCCGGCGGCGGCTTCGGCTGCATTCCCCGCCACGCCACGAACCTCGGCAAGGGCGCCCCGGGCGTGAAGGGTGCCGGGATGGTCTGGGCCCAGGACCCGCACCATGTCGTCCAGCAGCTCGGCCAAGTTGGCCACCGCCCCGGCCGTATCCCCTGCATGCCCTTGCGAGCCAGCAAGATTCAGTCGAGTGGTCAGGGTGTATGGGTGGTCCGGGCCCAGGACCCGCACCATGTCGTCCAGCAGCTCGGCCAAGTTGGCCACCGCACCAGCTGCATCCCCTGCGTCCCCTTGCAAGCCAGCGAAATCGCTGCGGACGGCGAGGGTGCCGGGGTGATCCGGGCCCATAACTCGCTTGAAGTTCTCGACGAGTTCGGGACAGGCAGCCAGTGACGCCTCAAGATTCCCCGCTTGGCCTTGCCAGTACGCAAGGAGGTGTCGAACGTGGAGGGCGTCGGGGTGATCCGGACCCTTTGCCTCGAGCAGATCCTCGAGAACGTCGAGGAGGGCGTTCGCGGCTCCGACGGGGTCCCCCGCCTGGCCTCGTGTGGTGGCAAACCAATGGCGGGTCGCCACCGTGTCGGGGTGATCCGGGCCCAGTACCCGCACTCGGTCATCCAACAACTCGGCGAAGGCGGCTACGGCTCCGGCCGCATCTCCTGCCTGCACCTGCATGGAAGCGAGGTGATGCCGGGCGGCGAGGGTGTCGGGGTGATCCGGGCCGAGACGACGGGAAGCCGCATCGGCGAGCTGGGCAAAATGGTCGCGCGCGGCCGAAACCTGGCCGACTTGACCCAAACTGTGGCCCGCGCGGTACAGCACCTCATGAGCGGCGAGCCGGTAGAGCACATCTTCTCCGACGTGGTTGACCAGGGCGGTGGAGTTGGTGCGCAGGAATTGAGCGAGGGCGGTATCCCGTTCAACGTCGGGCCAGGCGGCGAGGAGGGCGTCGGCGACGGTGCGGCTGAGCTGATCCAGCACCGCGGAGGTGAGGCTGTCGCGCGCTGCACGCTGGATGAGCTGGTGGATTCGCACGGCCTGGTGAGGGGCGTCCGGATCGTGGTCGATCAGGTGGAGGCGATGCAGGGCGCGCAGGGCTCGTACCGCGTCCCGGGAAGAAATCTGGCCCCGTTCCGCGGTGAGGTCTTGGTCAGTTCGGGTGCAGGACTGGGCAAGGTGAGTGAGGGCGGGCTGGCTGGTCAGGATTGTTTGGGGGATGCCGTTGGGGTCGAGCAGGGCCGCCAGATGAAGCATGGGGCGGGCCAGGCCGACAGGCCGCAGGCTATCGGCGCGGTCGAGGGACAGGGACCAGGCGGCGGCGAGGGGAACGGCCTGTTCGTCGGGGAGACGGTCGGGGGTGGTGTCGGCGAGTGCGGTGGCGCGATCGGCGAGCAGCTCGCGATAGGTGGCCACGTCCTCGCTGAAGTCGATGAGGTAGACGGCAGCCTGGGAAAGCGCCAGGGGCAGATGTCCGAGCTCGGAGGCCAGTGCGGTGAGTTGGTCGACGGGCTCGTGGCGGCCGTGGGCTTCCAGAGATGTGGTGAGGTGGGCGAGGGCTTCGGCCTCGGTGAACAGACCGACCTCGATCCGGCGGCGGCCTTCGCCGACCAGGGCGGCGTCGCGGCGGCGGGTCGTGACCAGGGTCCGGCCATGCGGGCTGGCGGGCGGCCACAGGCCGCGCAGGTCGTCGGGGTCGGCGACGTCGTCCAGGACAATCAGCCACTGGCAGGGGTGTGCCCCTGGTTTCGGGGTCAGCCACGCGAGAAACGTCCGTGCGGCCTTTTCGGGGTCGTCGGGGTCGGCCCGGCACAGTTCGACGCCTGCCTGCGCGAAGCCGGTTACCACAGGCGAGCGGGCGCTCGCGGTGACCCAGACGAGGACGTCAAGGTGGCCGCCTTCCCAGGTGGAGCGGGCGTAGTCGGCGGCGAGCTGGGTCTTGCCCACCCCGCCCATGCCGGTCAAGAGCTGCCCCGACACAGCCGTTCCGCCGTCCTCGACCGCAGCCCGCAGCCGTTCCGCCTCGGCACGGTGCTGGAAGGACTGCGCTCGGGAGGGGATCACACCGACCTGGTGCGGCCAGACTGCGGGCTCCAGCAGCGGACGCTGCTGCACCATAGTCAACTGCTCGGTGCTCACCTGGTGGATGTAGCCAGTGTTGGAGAGCCCGCCCTCGGAGACGTTCGCGTCCCCAGTCCCGGACACTCGCACCGAACCAGCAGGAGCGCCACCAGTTCCCGGTACCGGCCCGCGGTAGCCGGTCACCGCCGTTGCCCCGGATGCGGCCTTGGCGTTCCCGGTGTCGGTCACCGCAACCTCTTCGTCTGCAAGACCCTTGGGGCCTTCTGGGCGTTTCTCTCCTCTGCCCACGCGACCGTTCCCCCCGCCTCAATCCGCGCTCTGGCCAGGCCGGTCAGGTGTAGTCGATGCCGCTGACAGCGCTACTGCCTTCGCCGGAGGCGGTGGCGTCCCCGGTCCTCTCCGCCTTCGCCGATCCGCTACTCCGGCCCCCTGAGCGCTTCACACCGGTGACAGCCGTTCCCCCACGGCTCGCGCGAGCTTGTCCGGTCCGGATAGCCGTGTCGTCCGTGCGGTTTCCCGAGGGTTGGAACAGTGCCCAGACCAGGGCGGCTACGCCGACGCCGGACTGGATGGAGGCCGCGGCCAACTGCCCCGCATCGGGACTGTCCAGCAGCCAAATGAGCGGCGTGGAGACAATCGCGGCCGCCGCCAGCACAATGACCGTGCTCTTCCACCCCTGCGACATGTCGCCCCTCTCTCGCCCCGGCGCCGACCGCCGCCAGAGGGCCGGCGATTCGCTACTTCATATCCTCTCGTGGCGCCTTCTTTCCTGGATAGGGAACGCACTCCATCAGCAGCGTGGTTCCGGAACCTCCGGCCAGGCCATCGCGGTCGGGTCCGATCCGCTCCACTCGATGCGCGGCCACGGTGAGCAGCTGCGCGCCGGACGCCATGAGGCCGCCCGGTGGGTCGGTGTCCACGCTCAGTTCGCGCAGGGTCGCGGCGAGCTCCGCCTGGTCGACGTCGTCGGTGCCCAGGTCGTCGTGGATCTGCTGGAGTGCGAGCTGGGCGATGCCGGCCGAGGCGCGGATGCGTTCCAGGCGGGTGCGGGTCTGCGCGGCCGCTGTCACAGCGCGAGGCTGGCGGCGGCCAGTGCGAGCAGGGCCAGGGCGGCGAGGGACAGGTCGACCGCGCGCCGCAGGTGGGTGAATTTCCGTACGGCGAGGGTGGACAGGACCCGGATGCGGGCGGCGCGGGTGTCGCCGTCCATGCAGGCGCGGATCTCGTCTTCGTCCAGGCGTGCCCGGTGAGGGAAGGACGCCTTGTCGTCGCCGCGCAGGCGGGGCCTGACGACCAGGAGCAGCAGCACGGCGGCCGCGGTCAAGGCGAGGACGGCGAGCGCGCCGAAGACCTTCGTCGCGGTCGGCAGGTCCTTGTCGGTGACGGACGCGAGGCCGGCGAGGACGGCGCCGTTGAAGGCGAGCAGCAAGGACGCCTTGCCGTCCGTGCATCCGATCTCACTGACGACGGAGGCGCAGGCGGTGTCCAGGTTCTTGTCGACAGTGGGGGCGGGGACCGTAACGGTCGTCATGAGCGGGGTTCTCCTTGGGAACGTGAAGGGGCGGCCCGCGTGGTGTGCGGGCCGCCCGGGGGTAGCTTCGGTGGGTCGGAGGTCAGAACGGCGGTTCGTCCGGCCAGGGGTCACGGACGGGCAGGAGCCGGAGAGTCCGCGTCGGCCGGTCCCAGCACCAGCACAGCTCCCCGCCCGGATACGGGCCTTGGGACCACCAGCCGCCCTCGCCACGGCAGTCCGGGCAGCCCGGGCGAGGCGGAGGGGAGAGCCGGATGGCGTTCCGGGAGACGGCCAGCTCCCCAGGCGCCGGCCTCGAGTGCGACGGTGGCCGCCGTGGCCGTGACGGCTACGACGGCCGCAAGCAGCAGGGCGGTCCGGGTGTTCACGGCCGGGTGTCGCCCCAGGCACGCAGACGGCGCTGGCCGTCGCAGTCGGGCCAGCCACCGTCGTGCGGGAAACGGCCGCCGGTGGCGCGCAGCTCAGTTCGGATCTGCAGCAGGTCGCGCTCGCCTTCCAGGACGGTGTCGACGTACCCGTCTCCGCAGGTGCAGGGCGCGATGAGAGTGAGGACGTCCTGCTCCTGGTCGACGTCGACGGTGTGGTGCAGCCACAGGCCGCCGTCCAGGTAGGCGACGGCGCACGGCTCCAGCACGGCTTCCGGCAGGGCGGGCCGGCCGGACCAGTCTTCTTCGTCCACAGCCTTGCCGAGAGTGTCGGGGTAGTGGTACCAGACGTAATCCAGGGCCGCGGTCTTGGCGTCCTCGCGCTGTTCCTCCTCGCCCTGCGTACCGATCTCAAGGGCGATATCGAAGAGCAGGGCGAGCGGCGAGTCCGCACCGACGGCGGCGGGCGGGGTGAGGTCTCGGTCACGTGCAGCTCCTTGGGGTGTTCCGGGCGACCGGGCTGTCCGGTCCTCCGCGCCGTCCCCGGCCAGCGCAACAGGCTGGTCGGGGGCGGCACGGGGAGCCGTCAGGCGGCTAGACGGTGCGTGGCCGGGGAGGCCATGACGGTGTCGGGGCTGGGCTCGAAGCCCTGGTGGCACGGGTCACACACGCCCTGGCTGCGCAGCGGTACTGGCGCAGAGCACCCGTTCCGTGGCTGTCGTATTCCTGAGCAAGAAGGTCCGTCAGCCCCCTCGTACGTCGCTCTGGGCCGTGCGAATTCGCTGGTCGACAGAAGGCCCGTACGGGATGCTGCACGCGTGATCGAGCGAGAAGCCGCCGTTCGGGCTGTCGAAGAACAGCTGGGGCGCGACTATCAGCAGTGGCGGGCTGTAAGCGCGGACGCGGCGAGGATGGCTGTGGTCCGTGTCGAGGAGCACGAGCTGGTGTGGATCGTCTCCTGGCAGTCCGAGGACTTCGTACGCACCCGGAACTCGAAGTACGCGCTGGTTGGCAACGGGCCGTACCTGGTCGACCGCGTCGACGGGGGACTACACCAGATCGGCGTCGTCTCCGCGGTAACCGGGGAGTGGGAAGCCGACTACCGGGCCCGGATACGCGGGCTGCCGGTGCGTACTGCAGTGGACGATCTACACGATGCACTCCGCGGAGTCGCCACGCGCGGACGGATGCATGCTGTGCGGACACTGCGCCAAAGGCTGCCTGTGCTCTCGCCCGCGGAGGCCATCGAGTACGTGAGCGCGTTGCTGGAGGGTGATGCACCCGCCCGCCTCGTGGCCGTCGCCACCATGGAACTCGTGGAGCCTCTCAACCCGGTACTTGGGGTGAAGACCGTTCTGAGCGGGGCGGCGATCCCAGCCGGTCAGAGACCCGAGGGATGACTGGAAAGCCAGTCGGCATGCCGATCGCGAATCTGGTCCCGCTCGTCGGGTGTTGATGGCCCCGATCCGGTTGACGCGGCGGAGCAGTTCGGCGGACTTGCGCAGCCGCTTGTTGTAGCCGGGTTGCTGGGGCAGGTACGGAAAGAGGTGCCGCAGGTGGGCCCGGGCATGCCGGAGCCACCTGGCTTCAGAGGTGAAGCCGAGCATGGCCTGCATCATCGCAAGAGTGACCAGCTCGGCGTCCGTGAGCTGCGGCGCGATCCCCACGGCCGGCCGCCACGGCGCCAAGTCCGGACGCTCCTTCAGCAGATCGTCGGTCGTCGCATAGAGTGCTGTCGCGAGGGTGTCTAGGTTGTTCGTCACAAAACGATCTTGGATACCCTCGTTCTCGTCTCCGCGGGCGCCCCTTGAAATAGATCATCTAGTTGGTCCGGGCTCGCGGGCGTATCGGTGACCGTGCTCAGGCCCTCGAGCCGCACTCAACAAGGCGGCTGACTTTCGCCTCCTTGTTATTAATAAGGCCCAAATCGCCGGGGCGGCGGTGTGCGGGTTCACTGTTTGTCTCCATCAGCCGACCATCGCCCCACCGCACCCACCGTGTGCCGTCGTTCGTGGTGAAGTGCAGCCCCTTAGCCATCCGGCCAGTCCCATGGGGCTTGGCCAGATCAGCCGCGCGGGCGTTGACCACTCTCTGCGGCATCCGTACGGCTGTGCAGGGCGGCATTACCCCAAGGTAGACATACGTGAGGGTGCGTTTCCTCTTGAGTGAGCAGTTCTTCAACGGTCATGCGGCGATGCCGAGTTGTTCCTTGTAGAGCGTGGCGTGGGTGCGCGCTGATACTCGCGACGGGCGTGGTAGTTCCAGTACTCGTTGAAGTCGCCGTTGGCGATGACGGCCCGCAGCAGCAGGACCGCCTCGCCGCCGGGCAGGCTCCACCTGGCTCCGGTCACGTCGAGGCGGTCCTTGACGAGGTAGCGGCAACATCCCGCGCTGCAGCGGGAAGGAGTGCAGGCGACTTGGCAGGGCCAGGGCCAGGGCCTTGTCGCCGGGGTGCAGGTTCGCCGCCTTCGGGGCGCTAGGCGATCCGGGTCACCTCCACCCGGCCTACCGTGGTGGCCACCTGGCGGCGGTGGCCGTGCTCGGCCCGTACCCGCACCACGCCGTCGGTCCCGGTCACCGACGCCCGGCGGGCCTCGCCGCGGGCCCGGGCGTCCAGCTGGTCCTGCATGAGCCGGCGTTGCAGCTCGCGCCCGGTCTCGGTCAGGTAGTCCTCCAGAGCTTGTCGGCGGCGAGACAGTCCTGGAACGAATCCGTGCAGCGGCTTCTCCAACGACCCCAGGGCGGCCGGATCCGGCCCCGGACGGTTGACGTTTCCCCGCATCCGGGTGTGGTGAAGCAGTCCGCTTCTGGGTCAGTTCCCCGGTCGGCCACGGCGGCCAAGCGCCGTTACCTGCCAGGAGCCGCCGCTCTTACTCGGTGGTGTGGGTGGGGTAGACCTGGACGTCGGTGTAGGCGCCCTTGATCTGGCCGGCGGCGGCGGGCCACTCCAGGGTGACGGTGTGGGTCTCGTTCGGGGGCGTGACCAGGATGTTGGTCGGGGTGGCGAGGCTGTTGCCGGTGGTGTCGATGGTGTAGGCGAGGTCGAAGATCGCGGCGTCGCCGGGCTTCAGGGTGGTGATGCGGGGCTGGGCGTGGCCGCGTTCGATGGGGTTCGAGGTGTGGTCGGCGTCCTTGATGTCGACGCCGGCGAAGCCGGTGGCCGAGCAGGTGGTCGAACCCCGGTTGATCATGGTGATGTTGATCCGGCCGGAGGTCTTGTCGGGCGCGGCGTTGGTGGCGTCGATGGCCAGGTCCTCGGTCTTGCAGAACGTGACCTTGTTGCTGGTCTTCGCGGCGCTGTTCGTGCTGCCGGTGCCCGCCTGGGTGTCCTGGCCGCCGGAGTCCGGCTTCGTGTTGGTGGCGGTCGAGTCGCCGGAGTTCGAGCCGCTCCCCGACTTCGAGTCAGCGTCCGAGGTTGCAGAAGACGCGGCCGAGGGCGGGGTGGAGGCGCCCTTGGCGGAGGAGTCCTTGCCGGAGCCGTCACCGCTGCAGGCAGTGAGGGAGAGGGTGGCGGCGAGGCTGATGGCGGCGAGAGCGGTGATGCGGGTGTGCTTCATGGTGTTCCCCCGTGAGTAGTGAGGTCCGTGCGGTCAGAAGTATTTGTATCTCGCACCGAGTTACAGGCGGTTCTTCGCGAGGTCTTCGTTCTGTCACAGGCGTATCGGCCCAACTGGCCACCCGTGGAACGTCGCAGAACCCGCTGCCTTCCTGAACGCGACTGCTCGGGGTCACGTATGTCGTCGCGTGCGCGGCTGGACCGGGGCTACGCAGTTGCCGGCCGTACGGCGCAGACAGCTACGCGCGCGTGATGCGGCGGCGTGCGTCGGAATCGCGCACGTAGCGCCCGCAGCGCCCGTAACGCACTCAGGCAATTCGTCCGGATTTCCGCATGAGAGACCACTGACTGGTTCCGGGCATGGACCGGGAACGGTGAACTACGCGGAGACGACTTCCGGGTGTTCAGGCAGGACGGCTCGGGCGGGTACGCGGCTTTCTGGCGGGTGCGCTCAGGTCAGTCGCTGGCCGATCAACCCGTCGTCTTCCTCGGGTTCGAAGGGGAGACCGGTGTTGTCGCCCGTGACCTGAGCAGCTTTCTGTGGCTGCTGGCCGACGGTTTCGACCCTTGGGAGGCAGCTCCTTCGCATGAGCCTGACTGGACCCCGTGTCCCAATCAGGAGCTGGCAGCCGTTGCGGCGCGGTTCGCGCCGCAACGACGCCAGCCGGCCGCTACCGTGCTTGAGCAGGCCGCCGAGGAATTCCCCGACTTCGACGACACCATCATGGAACTCTGCCGCTGAACCCTGGGAACCCTGTCCTGCGCGGTCAAACTCACCTGGCGAACGGTCAGGATCACCTGTCAGCAGACACGCACGCCCTGGCCCGGCCTGCTGGCGCGGAGGACGATGGAGTCATGGGCGAGCACGACCAGGACCAGGACGACGTCGCCGAACCGGCGCGGCCGCCGCTGACCGTCGCCCGCGCCCGCGGAGTTGTGGCGTACGGACTGCGGGGACAGGCGGGTACGAATCAACGTGCTCAGCCATCTGCTCGATGGTGAGCCGTCATCGCCGGTCGGGCCTTACCGTGGGCGCTGTCACGTTGGCTGACCGGGTGGGATGGTCTTCTGGTTGATCACGCGGGGAGGGGTCGTCCGTGGGGAGCGCGTTGCCGTCGTACAGGGGGCACCGGTACCCGGTCGGGGTGATCTCGTGCTGTGTGTGGCTGTACTTCCGCTTCCCGCTCAGCTTCCGCGAGGTGGAGGAGCTGATGCTCGAGCGAGGCGTCATCGTCTCCTACGAAATGATCCGCCGCTGGTGCGGCAAGTTCGGCCAGGCCTACGCGAACGGACTGCGCCGCCGCCGTCCCCGGCCTGGCGACAAGTGGCACCTGGACGAGGTGTTCGTCAGGATCAGCG
>NZ_JBVKCA010000014.1:0-307881 GCF_055656965.1 Streptomyces sp. NPDC111656 | reverse complement strand
ACGTCTCCAGGGCAGGGCGGACAAGCGATCTGCAGGCGTACGACGGCGCATTTACTGTGCCCCCGGCGCACGGCGAAGCCGCGCTGGATTGCTGTCGGGGATCTTGGAGTCTTCCGCTGCGGCAGCCTGATCAGCAGGCATGCTCGGGCAGTTCCGAAACCCGATGCCGTTGTAGCGGTGCCCGTTGCCCCTCCGTCCCTGTTCTGGTGAACAGATCCCAACTCTGACCGCGCAGCTCGCGCGGGCAAGCAACCGGGCCGGTACGACGGCGATATGGGTACGTGACCGCCTCGACGGACTGTGGAACGACGAGGATCTTGCTGACCGGTACCCGCGAGCTGGGCGGCCGGGCCTCTCGCCCGCCCAGCTCGCCACCGTGAACGTGCTGCAGTTCCTGCTCAATTTGTCCGACTTCCGCGAGCGCGTCGCTGAGGGCGACCGTGCCGACCGGCTCCTGGACCTCGCGCCGGCCCGTCTCAAGGAGGCCGGGCTCGTGCGTGAACGCACCACGCAGCGCGCCGATTCCACCCATGTCCTGGCCTCGGTGCGCAGCTTGACCGGGCTGGAGCTGGTCACCGAGGCGGTGCGGGCCACCTGGAGGAGCTCGCCGACACCGACCCACACCTGCTGGCCGACCTGGTCAACGAGGAATGATGGAGCCGCTACGGCCGTCCGGTCCGCCCGGGCCAGAACCCCACCCGGCCCAAGACCAAGATCCACACGACCAGCAATGCCGACGCCCGACTGCTGGAGCATCTCCGGCAGCACGGGGCAGACCTACCCCACCTCCTCGCTCACCGCGGCGCCGCTGATCGAGGCGCGGTTCACCAAGGGTCAGTGTCAGCCCTGCCCGGTCCGCACTCGGTGCACCACCTCCCGTGAGACCGCCCGGAACGTCAGCTTTCCCCCGCGGGAACTCCGCGACCTGCAAGTCCGCATTCGCGCCGAGCAGCAGACGCCCGATCGGCAAGCCCGTTTTGCGGTTCGCTCTGGGGTGGAGGGCACCGTCAACGAGTTCGCCCATGGACCCGGCATGTGCCGCTGCCGGGCACAGCCGAAGGCTGACTTGCAGCACGTGTTCACAGCCATCGCTGTGAACATCGAGCACCTCAGCGGTCTGCCGTCGACCGGCGAAGCAACCCCCGTCCCGGCCGCCTACCGCATGCCAGGACTTCCTGGACCAGCACGGATTCCCTCGGCTGAAGTCCTGGCGAGCCGTCAGCCGTTGACCTCGGTGTCGCCGAGAGCTCAAGCTCAACCCCGACAACGTCCACGTCGGCTGGAACAGGGTCATCCAGCCGACCACGCCCGGCGGGACCTTCGACGAGTTCGCCTACTTCGGCCGCCTGCGCTTCAACCCCGACCCCGTTTCCGGCCTCCTTCTGGCACCCCGCTACGACATCGTCAAGGTCACCGGCCTCTACAGCTCGGACCCGGCTATGAACGGCCACGTCTTCCACCTGGACCCGCGTGACCCCACCCGCCTGCGCTACGACCAGCAAGGCGCGGTCGGTGAGTTCAAGAACTTCAGCGGCGACGGCAGGTCCCTGATCGGAATCGGCAACGCCCGCTCCGCGAATCTGGACCACTTCGCCACGGACCTCGCCAGCGGCACTTCGCGCAGACTGGACGCCGACCCCGGCTACAGCGACCCCGCCACCAGTTCGCCCGACGACAAATGGACGGTCGCGATGGACGTCCGCTACCGGGACCGCTTCTCCTTCATCGCCGGGCTGCCGGGGGTACCGCCCCTGACCGACATGCTGCCGATCGGCGCCGCCGCGTCCGCCGGCTACAACATGCGCACACGGCGGCTCTTCGAGCCCTACCTCGTCGACCGCAGCGGCCACCACGACCAGCAGATCAACGCGTGCACCACCGGCCCTTGCTCCACGTCGGCGACCGGGCAGGGCAGTACGGCCGACGACCCGTTCTGGGCCTCCCGGGCCGACTCCTACCGGTCGCCCGGCGGCACGCGGATCGTCTACGGTCAGACCTACTCCTCCCCGGCCGACTGCGGACCTCCCTTCGAGCCGGTCGCCTGTCCGCCGTCCAGCGAGCCCGGCGGCCGTACCTCCCGCCTCATGCTGGCCCGCCTCACCAGCCGCAACCCTCACCGTCTCCCGCCCGTCCGACCGGTGCCCGACGGGGTTCCCTGGGGCACGCCGTACCAGCCCGGTCACCCGGACCCCAGGCGACCGCATCTGCCCGCCGGGCACTACACGCTCGAAGGCCGGTTCGCCGGCCAGGCCGCCGTCGACCTCGTCGAGAACACGGACGGGACCGGCCTCATCTGGATCTCCGTCACCTACACCGGCTACAGCGACGACGGGAAGACCTTCCTCAATGGCACCCAGAGCGTCGAGAACGCAGGCACACCCGCCAGCCCGGTGACCTTCCACGAGCATCTCCGCGTCTCGGGAGCACATACAGGCACCAAGACCACCAGCGAACCTGGCGGCTACACGATCTCGCCGCTCTCCTCCCTCCAGGGCTCCTACCAGCCGGTGGGGACCATGACGACTGCCCAGGACGGTCACGTCAACGCCCAGCCCGTGTCCTACTCCTGATCGCACCGGGACGGCTCCCGCATCAGTTGCGCCCCGGAAAAGCACGGCGCTCCGGAGAGACTTCCCTCCGGAGCGCCATGCCGCCGCGGCGGCCGCTTCTTTACACCGCGGCGATGCCCTCCATGCCGGATTCGGCGAAGGGGGGCAGTCCAGTGACTGTGGTGACCTTGCTGAGGGAGCCGTTCCTGCCGATCCTGAAGCCGTCGACCGTGCCGGAGGTGGCGTTCTGCACGTACAGGAACTTCTGGTCCTTCGTCACCGCCAGGTCGATGACGCCCTGTGAGCGTGCCGAGGGGGGTGTGGCGACGCCGACGCCATTGGTGAGCGCCAGTTTGCCGCGCCGGTCGGTGCGGTAGCCGGTGACGGTGGAGTTGCCGGTGTTCCCTCCGAAGAAGAAGTCGCCCGCGCGCTCCAGCCAGCACAGCGTTTTCTGGCCGTTGGGCAGGGGCTCCTGGACGACCTTGAGGGTGCCGTCGCGGCGGACCCGGTACGTGCTGACGGTGGACTTCTCGGCCTCGGCCACCAGCATGCGGCCCGACCTGTCGAAGGTGATCGCGAACGGGACACCGCCGGCCGAGTCGTTGATCACCGCCCGGTGCGCGGGGCGTCCGTCGTGCCGTACCGGGAAGACCTCGATGGTGTTGGCGGACTTGGTGGTGACCACCAGGTCACGACCGCCCGGTGTGAACGCGACCTGACCGGGCGAACTGCTGAACAGCGGGACCTTCTTGTTGTGCAGGCCGAGGGAGCGGTACGAGCCGCTCAGCGGCACCAGGCCCCTGGCCGTGATCCGGAAGCCCTGGACGCTCCCCGCGCCGCCCGCGTTCATCACGTACGCGAGATCGCCGGACACGGCGATCGACGACGGGAAGTCGCCTCCAGAACCCACCACTTGGCGATCCGTGAGCCGCTGCCCCTCGACCCGGAACGAGGTCACCGTGCCACTGCCCGCGTTGACCGCCAGCAGCCGCTTGGAGCGGTTGTCGTAGACGAGCGAGCCCTGTGAGGCGAGGGAGTCGGTGGGCGCGTCGACCTGGTCGCCGCCCTTTCCGCCGGTCGCGTAGCTGCCCGCGGCGGACAGGGTGCCGTTCTCGCCCCGCTTGAAGGCGTGGATGGTGTTGCCGGCCAACTCGTTGCCCTGTACGAACACGGCATGGTCGGCGCCGGCGCGCGCCGAGGTGTGCTGCCGGTGGGCGGGCTCGTCCGCCGAAGCGATGGTCATGGTCCCGACTGCCGCGGCCGATGCGAGAAGTGCGGCTCCGGCGATGGTCAGCCGGGTCTTCCTAGGCGACCTGCGCCTGGTGTGCCTGCTCATGCGGTGATCCTCCAGTCCTTGCCTGCCACCGACAGCGGGTGGCCGCGAGGGCCAGAGTGGTTCACGGGACGGGGAGGCATCAGCGATTCGAATGGCGCGTCACTTTTTCGTAAGAAGAGCCCGGAGACGAGCCTTGAGGACGGTCCTTCGTCTGCTGCGATCGCAGTAGAGGGAAGTGTCTGCGGACGCCCGACGCCGTCATATCCCGGGGATGCGAGCGTGAGCGTGGGCCGGGTTCGGCGGCCCGATCATGTGGCGTATCCCTGGAAATGCTCGTCGATGTCCCCTCTCGCCCGCTGGTGCCACCGGCACCGGCTCGTCGTCCTCCTGGTCTGGGTGGGCCTGCTGATCGGTCTGGGGGCCGGGGTCGGTGCGGCCGGCAGCGCGTTCGGCAACAGCCCGACCTCGCAGAACACCGACTCGGCCAAGGCGACGGCCCTGCTCCAGCACGCCTCGAACAGCGCGGCGGGCAAGAGCGGCCGGGTCGTCTGGCAGCTGGGGGAAGGCAAGGTCACCGAGCCCGCGGCCGAGCGGGCGATGACCGACGCGCTGGGGCGGATCGCCCACGCGCCGGGGCTCGCCGCCGTGACCAGCCCCTACACGTCCAGCGGCGAGCGGGTCCAGGCCCGCCCCAAGGCCCTCGGCCTGGTCGCCCTGGCTGTCCTGGCGGCACTCGCGCTGCCGACCCTGTCGCTGCGCCTCGGCGCCTCCGACGACGGCAACCTGCCCACGACCTCGACCAACCGCCAGGCGTACGACATGATCGCGGACGGTTTCGGGCCCGGCTTCAACGGCCCGCGTCCTCGCCGTCCAGGCCCCCACCGCCGCCGACCGGGCGGCTGAAGCGAAGCTGGTCACCGCTCTGAAGCAGGTCGACGGCGTCGCCGGTGCGACCGCCGCGCCCATGCGAGAGGGGCAGACGGTCGGCGTGGTCTCCGTCGTCCCGACGACCTCCCCGCAGTCGGCGGCCACCTCCGACCTGATCGACCGCCTGCGGGACAAGGTGATCCGGCAGGCGGAGCGGGGCACGTCGATGAAGGTCTACGTCGGCGGCCTCACCGCGAGCAACGACGACTTCGCGTCGGTGCTGATGGGTAAGCTCCCGCTGTTCGTGCTGGTGATCGCCGCGCTCGGCTTCCTGCTGCTGACCGTGGCCTTCCGTAGTCTGCTCAGTCGCCCTGCGAGGGAAGGCTCCGAACCGCCTCATGCTGCGTTGGTTGATGACCGTCGTGGTGAGCGATGAGGAAAGAGGTATCCAAGAGATGTCAGGTGGGGACCGGGAAGGCGAGCGAAAGCGCATCGTTGCTGACGTGTCGAAATCCGGCCAGATGACATCGGAACCGGAGTGTCAAGAAGACTCCGGGATAAGCCTGGCGGGTGCCCGTCTATTGGCCAGGTGGTGTCCGGCATGGAGACGGCGCGAGCCCGGTCTGCGGCTTGCACACGGAACAGGAGAAGGCGGAGCGCGCTGCGGGTGCTGCGGGCGCACCTGAACTTCGCCGAGATCGCGGGCGGGCCCCTGCACCACGCCAGCGAGCGGCAGACGGCCGAGGAGGCAGGCATCTCCCGCACGACCCTGCGGATCGTCTACGACACCGTCCTCGAACCGTGCGGCTGGCTGCGCCGTCTGCGGGTCGGCCACGGCCGGGAGGGCTCCACCTGGTACCTCGACACCGGCAGCGCCCACCGTCCGGGCATCCCCGCTCCGCAGTCTCGTTTCCGGACCACTCAGTACCTCCCCGACCCGACACCTGAGGAGTGGCCCACCCCTGAGACAGCCACGACGGCCGACATCGACTCCACCGTCATCGCCCGCCTGATAGGCCACGACGCCTTCGCCCACCACGGCCTCGGCAGCTCCGCCCTCGTGATCATCGGCGCGCTGCACATCCGGCCCACCCAGACGGTCGGTGAGCTTGTCGGTACGGCCTCGGTGTCCCGTGCCACCGTCTACCGGACGTTGCGACGCCTGGCCGACCACGGTCTGGTGCACCACCGCGGAGAGACCTGGGCCCTCGCTCCCCGCGCGCTGGAGGGCCTCGGTAACAGCCTTCTGGACGCTGTCACCGGCCCGGACCCACGGCCCGCACGGGAGGTCTGTGACGCCGACACCGTCGACGGTGCGGCGCCGCAGGGGCGGCTCCGCCTCGAGTGCCGTCCGTGATTGTCTCCGCCCCCGGTCGGGTCCGCCCCGGGGCCCGTGTACGGGGTGACGTGGCCGACAGGGAGCGCCCTGTCCCGTGGGTTCGGCGCACTGGTGTGGTTGCCGCTACTCATGAGGGGGACTCGGCCATTCAAGAGGAGGCCTCCGCCGGGCAGCGGAAGGGGCGGTACGGCAGGCTCCGTGGCATCGTCAAGGAGTTCTCATGGAAAACCGGCGCGCCGAGGAGTTCTACTCGCGAGATCGTCCGGTCCACCCCGCGCTGCCTGAAGACCGGCCGCGCGGGGCGAAGCCCAGGGCCCCGGTGAAACACCGCGGCCCGTGGCTGACGGCTGCGCTCGTCATCGGCGTCATTCCGCTGATCGTCGTCGGAATCGCCTTGTTCCCCTGAGCGGACCGTACCGCCGCCGTCAGCCGACGGCAGAGGAGTGACGTCGGCGTTGGACGGCGCCGGCCTGGATACGCGGACGGAACGAATCCACCTCGTCCGAAGGGTGCGCACATCATGGGGAGCCAGAACCGCGACGACGTCATGGGTGACGAGGTCTATCAGCCCGACGGCCCTGCCGACCGGGAGGACGCGGGCACCCTTGACCCGGAGGACACGCTCACCGACCGGGGCAGCGCCCCGTACGAGGAAGCTGGTCACCGCCCGAGCGTCGGCTCGCGGTGGAGCATCAGGGCACGACCGCGCGTGAGCAGTGCGGGGGCGAGAGCCTGGACCAGCGGCTGGCCGAGGAGCGTACGGATCCGGCGCTGGAGGAGCCCGGCGCGGACGACGGGGGTGGGGGACCTCGCGGGCGGGGAGGGCGAGCCGCTGGACGACGAGGTAGGGGCGGACCGGTCGGGCCGCCTCGTGGCTCCGGACGAGGGCGCGCACGAGGACGCCGGGAAGCACCTGCTCGCCCGCGACGTGGGCATCGACGGCGGCGCGGTCTCCGCGGAAGAGGCGGCCGTCCATCGGATCCCGGACGAGGACGACACACCGCCGTAGCCCTCATGACCCCGCCTTGCCGAATGCCCCGTCCAACCGGCGGCCTGAACGTACGGGAGGTCTTCCATGGAATCCGACGCCGCGCGCGACGCGTCCGCCCCACCCGACCAGCACCACTCGGAGGTTACTCTGCGGGTCAACGGCAAACAGCACACGCTCACCGTCGACCACCGTTCAATGCTTCTGGACGTACTGCGCGAGGACCTCGACCTGATCGGTGCCAAGAAGGGCTGTGACCACGGCCAGTGCGGCGCCTGCACGGTTCTGGTCGACGGCCGCCGCGCCAACAGCTGTCTGCTGCCCGCCGTCGCCCTCGACAGCGGCGACATCACGACCGTCGAGGGACTCGGCGGGGACGGCGAGGAACTCCATCCGCTCCAGCGCGCCTTCCTGGACCGTGACGCCTTTCAGTGCGGTTACTGCACCCCGGGGCAGATCTGCAGCGCCGTCGGCGCTCTTGCAGAGGCCGCTGCCGGTCATCCCTCCCAGGTCACCGACCCTGGCGCCACCTCCGGGCCGCCCGTGGCGCTGGGCCGGGAGGAGATCCGCGAGCGGCTCAGCGGCAACCTCTGCCGCTGCGGCGCCTACCCGAACATCGTCGAAGCCGTCGAGGACGTGATCCCGTGAAGCCCTTCGGATACGTACGCGCGGGCAGCCTCGAGGAGGCGGCCGACGCGTACGCCTCGCATCCCGGCGCCCGATATCTCGGCGGCGGCACCAATCTCATGGACCTGATGAAACTCGGCGTGGAACAGCCGAGCACCCTCGTCGACGTCAGCCGACTGCCTCTGGACACGGTGGAGGAACTGCCCGATGGTGCGCTGCGGATCGGGGCCACCGTCCGCAACAGCGATCTCGCGGCCCACCCCCTGGTCCGCGACCGCTACCCGGTGCTCTCGCAGGCGCTCCTCGCGGGCGCCTCCGGGCAGCTGCGCAACATCGCCACCACCGGCGGCAATCTGCTCCAGCGCACCCGCTGCCCCTATTTCCAGGACACCGGCAAGCCGTGCAACAAGCGCGAGCCGGGTAGCGGCTGCGGCGCCCGGGACGGCGTCCACCGCGACCACGCGGTGCTCGGGCATTCGCCGCAGTGCATCGCCACACATCCGTCCGACATGGCCGTCGCTCTGGCCGCCCTCGACGCGCACATCGAGCTGTACGGGGCCGACGGCGAACGCGCCGTCCCAGCGGCCGAGTTCCATCGGCTGCCCGGTGACCACCCGGAACGCGACACCGAGATCCGCCCCGGCGAACTCATCACCGCCGTCGTCCTGCCGGCCGCCGCGGCCGGGCTGCCGTCCCTCTACCGCAAGGCCCGCGACCGCGCCTCGTACGCCTTCGCCCTCGCCTCCGCCGCGGCGGTGCTGCGGGTGGATGACGGCGTCGTCCAACACGCGGGCATCGCCTTCGGCGCGCTCGCCCACCGGCCCTGGCGTGCCCGGCGCGCGGAGGGGGCGCTGCTGGGTGCCGCGCCCACAGTCGCCGCCTTCGAGCGTGCCGTGGACCTCGAACTCGCCGCCGCCCAGCCCCTGCGCGACAACGCCTACAAGGTGCGCCTGGCCCGCAATCTCGCCCTCGACGTCCTGACCCGGTTGGCACCGCCGACGACCAGCACCTGACGGGACGTCCGCCACGGCAGCACGAGGAGGACTCCATGGCCGACACGGATACCGCACTGGGCACTCCCGCCGAGCGCCGGGAGGGCCGGGAGAAGGTCACCGGCCTGGCCCGTTACGCGGCCGAACACACTGTCTCCGGCCGGGTGCACGCCTGGCCCGTGGCCGCCACGATCGCCCGTGGTTCGGTCCGCGTGATCGGCACCACCGGCGCACTGCGACTCCCCGGGGTCCTTGCCGTGCTCACCCACGAGAATGCTCCCCGGCTCGCCGACGCCGACGATCCCACGCTCGCCGTCCTGCAGAACTCTCGTGTACCGCACCGTGGCTGGCCGATCGCCCTGGTCGTCGCCGAGACCCTGGAAGCGGCCCGGGCGGGCGCCGCGGCGGTGCGTGTCGAGTACGACACGCAGGACCACGACGTGACGCTCACCGACAGCCATCCCGGTGCGTACGTCCCCGAAGAGGCCAACGGCGGCTATCCCGGGCACCGGGAACGCGGCGACCCCGAGAGCGTGTTCGCGTCCGCCGCGGTTCACGTCGACGCCCGCTACCGGGTGCCGCCCCTGCACAACCACCCCATGGAGCCGCACGCGTCCACCGCCCACTGGGACGACGACCGGCTCGTCGTGCACGACTCCAGCCAGGGTGCCACGGCTGTACGAGCCACGCTGGCGGCCCTGTTCCGGCTCCCGGAGGACCAGGTCACCGTCGTGTCCGGACACGTCGGCGGCGGCTTCGGGTCCAAGGGGACGCCACGCCCGCACGTGGTGCTCGCCGCGATGGCGGCACGGCAAACCCGACGCCCCGTCACCGTGGCCCTGCCCCGCCGACTTCTGTCCACCCTCGTCGGGCATCGGGCGCCCACCCTGCATCGGGTTCGGCTCGGCTCCACCGAACAAGGCTCCCTCACTTCCCTCCTGCACGAGGTCACCACCCACACGTCCCGTATCAAGGAGTTCGTCGAGCAGGCCGCCGTGCCCGCCCGCATCATGTATGCCTCACCCCACAGCCTGACCAGCCACCGTGTAGTGCCGCTGGATGTTCCCAACCCCTCCTGGATGCGCGCGCCCGGCGAAGCACCGGGCATGTACGCGCTGGAGTCGGCGATGGACGAGCTCGCCGTCGCACTCGGGATGGACCCCGTCGAGCTGCGCATCGCGAACGAGCCGGACACCGAACCGGACAGCGGCAAACCCTTCAGCACCCGGCATCTCGTCGAGTGCCTGCGAGAGGGCGCCCTGCGCTTCGACTGGGCACACCGCGACCACCGTCCGGGCCCGCGCTCGACCGGCGGCCCCCTGCTCGTGGGGTCGGGGGTGGCCGCCGCCATGTACCCCGTGCTGATCTGGCCCTCCACCGCCACCGCGCAGGCGCTGCCGGACGGGAGCTTCACGGTACGGGTCAACGCGACCGACATCGGCACCGGAGCCCGCACCGTCCTCGCCCAGGTCGGCGCCGACGCCCTCGGCGTCCCGCTGGAACGCGTCCGTACGGAGATCGGTAACAGTGACCTGCCGTCGGCGTCACTGGCCGGCGGTTCCTCCGGCACCGCCTCTTGGGGCTGGGCGGTCCACGAGGCGTCCACCCGGTTGCGCGCCGGCCTCGCGGAACACACGGGACCGCTGCCCGAGCCTGGTCTCACCGCGCGCGCCGACACGGCAGGGATCGCCGACGCCGACAGCGGCTACGCGCGGCACGCCTTCGGCGCCCACTTCGCCGAGGTCACCGTCGACACGGTCACCGGGGAGGTCCGGGTCCGCCGTCTGCTGGGTGTGTACGCCGCCGGGCACATCCTCAACGTCCGTACCGCACGCTCCCAGTTCATCGGCGGAATGACGATGGGCCTGGGCATGGCCCTGACCGAGGGCAGCACCATGGACGCCGCGTTCGGCGACTTCACCGAGGCGGACCTGGCCACCTACCACGTCCCCGTCCACGCCGACGTACTCGCCGTCGAGGCACACTGGATCGACGAGGACGATCCCCATCTCAATCCGATGGGCAGCAAGGGCATCGGCGAAATCGGGATCGTCGGTACGGCGGCAGCCGTCGGCAACGCCGTCCACCACGCCACCGGTGTCCGCTACCGCGAGCTGCCCCTGACACCGGACCGCGTCCTGGCGGGCCTGCCGCCGTTCACCGCGCGGTGAGCCCGGAGGGACGTTCACGGACGACGTCCCGCGCCGCTTTGTCGTCGCGTGGGCCGAGAGAGCGTGGGTGGCGCGACATGCCGTCGCGGGGCCACTCGGTGAAGGCGATTTCCGCGACGAGAGCGGGCTCGACCCAGTGGGGGCGCGTCTCGCGGACGTGGTGGGCGAACGGCGGCTCGGAGGTGCTCAGTTCATCGAACCAGGTTCGCAGGTCGAGGAGGGTCCGATGGTGGAAGCCGGTGCCGACCTTGCCCGCCGGCGGAGCCGATCGCCCCCGTAGTACCCCCGCAGCAGCACACCGAACCCGACCGGGGTGTCGGCCGGTTCGATGAAACCGCCGATGACGACTCCTGGCCGAGCGAGCACCTGAGCTTGAGCCGGCCCGCTGGAACAGCCTTGCCGATAGAGGCAGTTCGCACGCTTGGCGATCAATCCTTCCCGCTCCCGGGCGCAGGCGTCGGCCAGCGACTCGGTTCCACCTTGCGGGGCGCGAAGGCGAGGTATCCGAAGGGTCCGGCAGTCCGACCCGCGAGCCGGTCGAACCGTTCTCCCACATCGACGCCCGTGCCGGGCAGGGCAACGGGCCATTGCAGGACACGGGGCAGACGAACGGACAACACACCGGCAGACGGCGAGAGCGCGGGCAAGGGCTCGTGCCCGCTCCTCGATTCGAGGGCGTAAGGACCTGGCGCCCCTGCATGGCGAAACCTCGTGCGGGGTACCCGGGGTCGGGTCAGGGGCCGGCCGAGGAGAGGGAGAGCACCGTGAGCGACCATCGTCCAGGGAGTCACGGGGACGGCGGAGGGCGGGAGACCAAGCCCATGCCGAGGGACATGCCCGACCAGCAGGCCGGTGCCGACGAGAACCCCTGGGAGCCCGACGGCGACTCGACGCAGCCGGCCCAGGGCGAGCGGCCCGATCCGGACATCCCCGACACGGACGAAGCCGGAACGGGTCAGCGCGGCTCCCCTCACTCAGGTAGCCCACGACCGGAGCACCCCGTGCCCGACGAACCGCCCGGCTGGCGCTCCGCGCGACGTACCCGCCCCGGTGGGCCAGTCTGGAAGCGATGCCCACCACCGTCACGGGAAGCCCCGGCCGCCGAGAGGACACATCATGGGTGTGCGCACGTGGGTCAGTGACTGGCCCGCCTTCCGCCAGCTCACCGGATCCGACCCGCTGGGCCGTGGCCGGGCCGCCATGTCGCCACACACCGAGCAGCTCAGACCACGTACGGACACCGCCGACCGCGTGGTGAGTTCCGTGTGCCCCTACTGCGCGGTGGGCTGCGGCCAGCAGGTCTACGTCAAGGACGGCAAAGTCGTCCAGATCGAGGGCGACCCCGACTCGCCCATCAGCCGGGGCCGCCTCTGCCCCAAGGGCTCCGCCACGCTCCAACTCACCACCGGCCCGGCCCGTCGTCACCAGGTGTTGTACCGGCGGCCGCACGCCACCGACTGGGAGCCCCTCGACCTGGAGACCGCCATGGACATGGTGGCCGACCGCGTGATCGAGACGCGGCGCCGGACCTGGGAGTGGGAGTCCGACGGGCTGCGCACCGCACGCACCCTCGGCATCGCCAGCCTCGGCGGCGCGACCCTCGACAACGAGGAGAACTACCTCATCAAGAAGCTGCTGACCGGCCTCGGCGTCGTCCAGGTGGAGAACCAGGCCCGCGTCTGCCACAGCTCCACCGTCGCCGGTCTCGGCACCTCCTTCGGGCGGGGCGGTGCCACCACCTTCATGCAGGACCTCCAGCACGCCGACTGCATCGTCATCGAGGGCTCCAACTTCGCCGAGGCGCATCCCGTCGGCTTCCAGTGGGTGATGGAGGCCAAGGCGCGCGGCGCCCGGATCATCCACGTCGACCCGCGTTTCACCCGCACCAGCGCCCTCGCCGACCTGCACGTCCCGATCCGGGCCGGCAGCGACATCGCGTTCCTGGGCGGGATCATCAACCACGTCCTGACCGAGGAGAAGGACTTCCGCGAGTACGTCCTCGCCTACACGAACGCCGCGACCCTCGTCAGCGAGGACTTCCGCGACACGGAGGACCTCGACGGCGTCTTCTCCGGCCTGGACGAGGACAAGCACCACTACGACCCGTCGAGCTGGCAATACGAGGGCGTCGAGGTGCAGCAGCCCACCGGCGAGGTCGACGAACAGTACGAGGAGCGCGTCCGCGGCTCCGGCGGCGCCGAGACGCACGGCTCGGGCGGCGCGCGCACCGCGGGCCGGGCGCCCCGCGACGAAACACTGCGACACCCGCGCTGCGTCTACCAGATCCTCAAACGCCACTACGCCCGCTACACCCCGGAGTTGGTGGAGGAGATCTGCGGAGTGCCGCGCGCGACGTTCCTCCGGGTGTGCCAGGACCTGACCGCCAACTCGGGCCGTGAGCGGACGAGCGCGTTCGCGTACGCGGTCGGCTGGACCCAGCACTCGGTCGGCGCGCAGTACATCCGCGCCGCGAGCGTGCTCCAGCTGCTGCTCGGGAACATCGGCCGCCCGGGCGGCGGTATCCAGGCCCTGCGCGGCCACGCCTCCATCCAGGGCTCCAGCGACATCCCCACCCTCTTCAACCTGCTGCCCGGCTACCTGCCCATGCCGCACGCCCACGCGCACGAGAACCTGGATGCCTTCATCAAGGCCAGCCGCACCGACAAGGGCTTCTGGGCCAACATGCGGGCCTACTTCGTGAGCCTCCTCAAGGCGTACTACGGCGACGCGGCCACCGCCGGCAACGACTTCTGCTTCGACCACCTGCCGCGCCTGACCGGCTCCCACTCCACCTACGACACGGTGATGGCCCAGCTGGACGGCGTCTGCAAGGGGTACTTTCTGATGGGCGAGAACCCGGCGGTGGGCTCTGCCAACACACGGCTCCAGCGGCTGGGCATGGCCAACCTGGAGTGGCTCGTCGTGCGCGACTTCTCCCTCATCGAGTCGGCGACCTGGTGGCAGGACGGCCCGGAGACCGAGACCGGGGAGCTGCGCACCGAGGACATCGCGACGGAAGTGTTCTTCTTCCCTGCCGCCGCTCACACCGAGAAGTCCGGCTCCTTCACCAACACCAACCGCTGGCTGCAATGGCACCACGCGGCCGTCGAGCCCGAGGGCGACGCCCGCAGCGACCTGTGGTTCATGTACCACCTGGGCCGCCGCATCAAGGCGAAGCTGGCCGCTTCGACCGATCCAATGGACCGGCCCATACAGGACCTGACCTGGGACTATCCGGTGGACGGCCCGCTGGAGGAGCCGGTCGCCGCCGCCGTGCTCGCCGAGATCAACGGCCATGGCCCGGACGGGGCGCCGCTCTCGGCATACACCGAACTCAAGGACGACGGCTCGACGCGGTGCGGCTGCTGGATCTACTGCGGGGTGTACGCGGACGGTGTGAACCAGGCCGCCCGCCGCAAGCCCGGAAGCGAGCAGGACTGGGTGGCCGCCGAGTGGGCCTGGGCATGGCCCGCCAACCGCCGCATCCTCTACAACCGCGCGTCCGCCGCCCCGGACGGCACGCCGTGGAGCGAGCGCAAGGCGTACGTCTGGTGGAACGACGCGGAGGAAAAGTGGACCGGGTACGACGTCCCCGACTTCGTACCCGACCGCGCCCCCGGCTTCGTACCGCCGGACGACGCCTTGGGACCGGACGCCCTGCGCGGCGACGACCCTTTCATCATGCAGGCGGACGGCAAGGGCTGGCTCTACGCGCCCGCGGGGCTGGAGGATGGCCCACTCCCCACTCACTACGAACCGCAGGACTCGCCCTTCGCCAACGCCCTCCACCCGTCCACACCGCGCTCCCCCGTACGCCAGCTGCTGCCCCGGGACGGCAACCGCTACCACCCCAGCGGCGACGACAAAGGCGCCGAGGTCTTCCCCTACGTCGTCACCACGCACCGCCTCACCGAGCACTTCACAGCGGGCGGCATGAGCCGCTGGTCGCCCTACCTCTCCGAACTCCAGCCGGAGTTCTTCTGCGAGGTCTCCCCGCAACTGGCCGCCGAACGCGGCCTTGAGCACATGGGATGGGCCACCATCGTCACGGCCCGCAACGCCGTCGAGGCCCGCGTCATGGTCACCGCACGGATAACACCCCTGACGGTGCGGGGCCGGACGGTCCACCAGATCGGACTGCCGTTCCACTGGGGGCCCAACGGCGTGGCCACCGGCGACGCGGCCAACGAACTCGTCGCGATCACCCTCGACCCCAACGCACACATCCAGGAGGACAAGGCGCTGACCGCCGACATCCGCCCGGGACGCCGTCCACGCGGCCCCGATCTGCCGAAGCTGGTCGCCGAGTACCGCCGGCGGGCGGGCGTCACAGCCACCACGGGGACGGAGACACGGAAATGACAGACCGTCACCTACTGGGCGGTGCAGAACCCGACCCGGCGCGCGACGCCGGGCACCCCGATCCCCCGCCCCGCGTCGGCTTCTTCACCGACACCTCCGTCTGCATCGGCTGCAAGGCCTGCGAGGTCGCGTGCAAGGAGTGGAACGCCATCCCGGAGGACGGGCTGTCCCTCACCGGCATGAGCTACGACAACACACAGGGACTCGGCGCTTCCACCTGGCGCCATGTCGCCTTCGTCGAACAACAGGTACCAGTGGCGCAAGGACGCACACAACTCCCCTTGGTGGAGAACCAGTCGACCGCGCCCGTCGAGGGTGGGGAGCTGCGCTGGCTGATGTCGTCCGACGTGTGCAAGCACTGCACCCACGCGGCCTGCCTGGACGTCTGCCCCACCGGCTCCCTCTTCCGCACCGAGTTCGGCACAGTCGTCGTCCAGGAGGACATCTGCAACGGCTGCGGCTACTGCGTACCCGCCTGCCCGTACGGTGTCATCGAGCAACGCCCCGACGACGGGCGAGCGTTCAAGTGCACGATGTGCTACGACCGGCTCGGCGCCGGGCAGGAACCCGCCTGCGCCAAGGCTTGCCCGACGGAGTCCATCCAGTTCGGCCCGCTGGACGAACTGCGCGAACGAGCCGCGCTGCGCGTCGACCAGTTGCACGCGGCGGGCGTGGACAGCGCCCGGCTCTACGGCCACGAGCCCGACGACGGAGTCGGCGGCGACGGCGCGTTCTTCCTGCTCCTCGACGAACCCGAGGTCTACGGACTGCCCCCGAACCCGGTCGTCACCACCCGCGACCTCCCCACAATGTGGAAGCACGCCGGTGCGGCGGCCCTCTCGCTGGTCGGCGGCTTCGCGCTCTCCTTCGCGCTGCCCGCCCTGCGGGAAAGGAAGGGACCACGATGACGGCGACGGAGCCGGGCGGGCAACGCAGTCGCAGTGGGCGTCGCGGTGAGCAACTCATGGTTCCCCGAGCCGAGTTCGAGTCGTACTACGGTCGCCCGGTCATCAAGGCACCGTCCTGGGCCGCCCGGGACATCGCCGGGTACTTCTTCCTGGGCGGGCTCGCCGGCGCGGGCTCCGTGCTCGCGGCGGGCGCCCAGCTCACGGGACGTACGACCACCGCCACGGCGATGAAGGTGTCCTCACTCGCCGCGGTCTCGCTGTCCGCCGCCGCACTCGTGCACGACCTCGGGGTACCGAGCCGGTTCCCGAACATGCTCCGGGTCCTCAAGCCGACCTCACCCATGAGTGTGGGCTCGTGGCTGCTCGCCGGCTACGGTCCGGCCGTCGGCGCGGCCGCCGTCAGCGCCGTCACCGGACGGCTGCCCCGGGCCGGTGCGGCGGCGACCGCGGCGGCGGCGTTGCTGGGCCCGGCGGTCGCCTCGTACACGGCGGTACTGGCGGCAGACACCGCCGTTCCCGCCTGGCACGGTGCGCACCGCGAACTCCCGTACGTATTCGCCGCGTCCGCGACGGCGGCCGCGGCCGGGATGGGACTGGTCCTCGGACCCGTGACCGAGTCCGCACCGGCCCGCTGTGCCGCACTGCTGGCCGCCGCGGCCGAGGCTGCGGCGACCAGCGCGGCCGAGAAACGGCTGGGCATGGTCGCCGAGACCTACCGTCAGGACCGGGCCGGAACACTACTGCGTGCCGCCCGGCTGCTCACCGCGGCTGGTGCCGCAGTCGGCCTGCTGCTCGGCCGCCGCAGTCGGCCGGCTGCCGTGGCGAGCGGGCTTGCCCTCCTCGCGGGCTCGGCGTGCACTCGCTTCGGCGTTTTCGCGGCGGGGGTCGCCTCGGCAAAGGACCCGAAATACACCGTGGTGCCCCAACGGGCCGTCGACCCGCCCGCCGGGGGCTGAGGGCGCCTGAAACGTGGGCAGGCCTTCCTCCTCGGCCCCAGTCCCTCTGGCACTGGCGCGCCGAGGTGGTGACGATGTGCTCAAAGGACGACGGCGCAGGGCCGGGATCCGGACCTCGGAGAAGACGATGCCTTCAGATGCCCCTTCGGGAAGCGACGAGCCACGTGGTGTTCCTGCGAAGTCCCCCGTGCCCGCGGAGGCGGAGGAGGAGATTATCGAACTGCAGGAGATGGTCGACCAGGTGGAGGAGGCCATCACCTCGCACGCCATGGTGGACCAGGCCATCGGCATGGTGGTCGTCCTCGCCGTGTCACGCCGGACGAGGGGTGGGCCGTACTCCGTGAAGTCTCCCAGCTCACGAACATCAAGCTGCGCAACATCGCGGAACTGGTTCTCATCTGGGAACGGAACGGAGATCTCCCGTCCGGCATCCGGGCGCCCTAGGAAGAGGCCCTCGACAAGTACGGGCCCAGCGAGATTCCGGGAGCGGCGTCCCATCCGTGATCCGCGGGTTGTTTGAAGCGGGCCCAGCACGGTAGTCCGAAGAGAAGCGGCCGGCTGTCCAACTGCTCCCGGGAGGGTTCGGCAGTGAGCCCGCCACTGGCCGCCCCGGGAGCAGTCACGCGGGGCGGTCTGCATCCCCGGCGCGGCTAGGCGGCGTCGGTCAGCACGCGTTCGCGCACGGTGGCGCTGGAGGTGTTGATCAGCTGGGAGACATGCATCTGGAAGACGCCGAGCTCCGTTATGCAGCTCTGGGTCATCGTGAAACGCCCGGCACTGTCGCAGTCCTTCCAGAGGTGCGAGGTCAGCCTGCGGTGAGTACGGAGCCGTCCTGAGGGGGAACCCGCTCTGCACCGTGAGTCGGCGCCCGGTCCAGCCGGTGCCCGCACCGTCCGTCGTCCTCCGTTCCGGCACCGCTCGCCCCGCTCACTCAGTTCCAGCGCAGATGGACCAGGGCCACGTTGTCGGCCAGGCAGCCCTGCGACTCGGCCGGCCCGCCGACCCGCTCGATCAAGCGGTCGGCAGACGGTTCCGGCGCCAGACCGGCTTCCTCCCGAGCGAGCGTGAGCAGGCCCGCCTCGCCCAGGAGCTGGGAAACAGGGCCGACGTGTCCCTCGAACAGCCCGTCGGTGAACATCACCATCCCGGCACCCACCGGCAGCTCCAGCTCAGCCGTCGGCCATGCCCCTCCTGCGGGTATCACCCCCAGTGCCGGGCCGCCGGGCGGCTCCGCCCACTCGACACCATGGCCGGTGCGGAGTAACAGTCCGTGGTGCCGGCCCGTACCAGTCGGGCCCGCTCCTGGCCCGGTACGGCGGCGGGGCCGAGGAGCGTCGCGAAGACGTCGTCCCGGGCGCACTCCGCCGCCGGGATCTCCTCCAGCCGCCCGACCTGCTCGGCTCCGGTGACGCCGCAGAGCACCAATGTGCGCCAGGCGATGCGCAGCGCGACGCCCAGGGCCGCCTCGTCGGGCCCGTGCCCGGAGACGTCGCCGACCATCGCGGGCACCGTGCCGTCGGCGCTCTGCACGATGTCGTAGAAGTCGCCGCCAAGGAGCGTCTGCGCTCGCCCGGGAAGATAAGGGCAACGACGTCGACGTCCCCGCTCCGCAGTAACGGGCATGGCAACAGCCCTCGTTCGAGACGCGCGTTCTCCCGCGCCTGCGTGTGGCCGGACTGCAGGGCGACCGCGGACCGCTCGGCCTGTTTGCGCTGTATCGCGTAACGCACCGCCCGCCCGAGCAGCCCCGGTACGACGTGCCCCTTCACCAGGTAGTCCTGCGCTCCGCCGGCGACGGCCGCCAGCCCGGTCAGCTCCTCGGTGAGCCCGGTGAGCACCACGATCGCCCCCTGGTCGACGTGCGCCCTGACGCGGGAGACCGCCTCCAGGCCCTGCGCGTCCGGCAGACGCAGATCGAGCTGCACGCTGTCGGGTATCCCCGCCGCGAGCGCCTCGGCGGCCTCGGCCATCGACCGCAGCCACCGCAGACGCACGTTCAGCGTGCTGTCGGCGACCAGTTCCTCCACAACAGGGCATCAACGGGGTCGTCCTCGATCAACAGGAGGGACGGCTCCCGCCAGTCCCACACCGTGACGCCGTCCTCCCGCGCACGCGACCGCCGTTCTGCATCCCCAGTGGGCGACGACATCATGGTCCCGACCTTCCTCCACCCGCGCCGCGCATCCCGGCGGTATCGCCGGACGATGACAGCCGAGAGGTCAGCCACACCGGTCGGCTGACCCTCTCATTCCTTCACTTGATGTCCACCCGATGCGGTCCCAGAGCACGGGCCGGGCGTCGTCGCACGCCCGCATGTGTGGACTGCGATCAGGGCGATGTCGTCAACGTCCATGTCCTGTACGGAACATACGGGCGAGGTGTCTGGAGCGCCGTCCGCATCGTGAGCCCTGACGGTCAGTTCACCGGGTGGCCCGGGGTGATGTCGAGCGTGTCGTTCAACGACAGCAGAGCGATTCGGCCGTCCGCGTCGTTCTCCACCGCCTCCGGGGCGAGAAGGAACCCGACATGGTCGCCGCCGTCGAACCGGTCCTCCACGCGACCGACGAACCAGGCCGGGACCTCGTCGAGGACGGGAGACCCGCCCGGCCCCGGGTGCCACGGGACGTCGGCGAATTTGTCAGCGTGGTCGCCGGACTCGCCGCCGAAAAGCCGGGCCAACCGGTGCTGGTCACGGCGGAGCAGATGGACCGTGAGCCGCTCGGCGTGTTCGGCCGCCCGGAACGTCCGGTTGGCTCTGGACAGCCAGACCACGAACCGGGCGGGCCGGATCGAACACTGCGAGCCGAATCCGACCAGGCAACCGGCCATCTCACCGGCGGCCTCGACAGTTACGACGTACATCGGGCAGTCGATCAGGTCGGTGAACGGATCGAGATCGCTCATGGCACTCCCTGTGTGTCTACCGGCACCCGGGACGTCGATGTCGACCTCGCCGCCGCCCGGCACCAACTGCCCGGCGCCCCCCTCAGGACCACTTCCCCTGTTCTTCGCACGGGGCTCGGGTCACTACCGGTCGGCGAAGACGCCGGTGTCTAGGTGTTCGAGGAGGTCGGCGGGGTCCCGGTAGACCGCGTGGGCGCCGGCTGTCTCCAGGTCCGTACGCGGGATCCCGCCGGACAGCACCGCCACCGGGACCACTCCGTCCCGTACGGCGGCCTTCATGTCCCAGACGGTGTCGCCGACGAACACGGCTCGTTCGCCCGGAACGTCTGCGAGTTCCCTGGCCTGTCGGACGGGGTCGGGGGCGGGCTTGCCGTCGGAGACGTCGTCAGCGCTGGCCGCTCCAAGGATGACGTCGTCGGCGTCGATGGCACGTCGCAGCGCCGAGAGTTCCGTGCCGCTCGCCGAAGTCGCCAGGACGATCGTCCAGCCCCGTCCGGCCAGTGCGCGCAGCAGGTCGCCCGCCGCGTCCAGCGCCGGCAACCGGTCGAAGTAGGTGGCGTAGAGGGCGTGGTGTGCCGCGACGAACTGCTTGTCCTCGTCGGGGTCGCGGTCCTTCCCGAGCAGGTGCTCGATCAGGTCGTCGCTGCCGAGGCCCACGGCGCGGTGGATCTCCCGCATGGGAACGCGGTGACCGCCCTGTCTGAACGCCTCCCACCAGGTGACGACGTGCAGGTGATTGGTGTCGACGAGCGTTCCGTCGACGTCGAAGATCGCGGCGCGTTTCGTGGTCATCGCACGCTCACAGTTCGCGGAGGGCGGGCAGCAACTTCTGTTCGGCCCATTGCAGGTACGGCTCCTGGTGGTCGCCGCCGATCTGGACGAGCGCGACCTCGGTGAACCCCGCGTCGACGTAAGGGCGTACAGCCTCGACGACCGCCTGAACGTCGTCGCCGCACGGAATGGACTGGGCCACGTCCTCGGGCCGTACGAACTGGGTGGCGCCCGCGAACGCGGCAGGTCCGGGCAGTTCGGAGTTGACCGGCCAGCCGCCGCTGAACCAGCGGAACTGGTCGTGGGCGCGGACGATCGCCGCGCCGCGGTCGGTGTCGTAACAGATCGGCAGCTGACCGACCTTGGGCTTGCCCGCGCCGCCGTACCCGTCGAACGCGGAGATCAGTTCCGGTTTCGGTTCTGTGGCGATCACCAAGTCGGCGAGACGGCCGGCGAGTTCGCACGAGCGGTCGCCCGAGACGGCGACGCCGATCGGCGGGGATGTGTCCGGCAGATCCCACAACGTGGCGTTCTCCACGTCGAAGTGGACACTGTGGTGGTTCACGTTCTCCCCCGCGAAGAGCGCGTGGATGATCTCCACAGCCTCCTCCAACAGCGCCAGCCGGACATGCGCTGCGGGCCAACCACCCCCCACCACATGCTCGTTGAGATTCTCCCCGGAGCCCAGCCCCAGACGGAACCTTCCCTGGGACAGGAGCTGCATCGTCGCGGCCTTCTGGGCGACGACCGCCGGGTGATAGCGGTTCGTCGGGCACGTCACGTACGTCATCAGGGGAATGCGCTCGGTGGCCTGCGCGGCTGCACCGAGGACGCTCCATGCGTAGGGGGCGTGCCCCTGGGACTCCAGCCAGGGGAAGTAATGGTCGGACGTGACCGAGAAGTCGAAGCCGGCACGCTCGGCACCAACCACATGCCCCACCAGCTCCCGCGGACCGGCTTGCTCGGTCATCATCGTGTACCCGATCTGCACCATGGCGCTCATCTCCTCGTGGTTCGAACGGTCTCCCGTCCCATCACCCCTTCGTCCCGAGACTCAGGTCGACCTCCTTCTCCTGGTCTCCCGACGCCGCGCCCCACTGATGTACGGCGAACGCGGTGCTCAGGGCCTCGAACAGCTGGTCCACGGCGACATAGCCGCCCTGCAGGGTGGCGGTGACCGAGCCCTCCAGGGCAACCGGATCAGGCGGCGTCCACTCCTGCGTCGGCTCGAACTCCGCGCTCCACACGGCGGGTTGGCCGCCGGACTGCTCCTGGGGCACATCGCCGGAGGAACGGTCGGTGGGAAACGCGGTCCGCAGGACGCCGAAGACGGTGGCGGCGTCCTCCTTGGATGCTCCGGTGAGGGACACGGTGGCCATCAGGGTCGCTCTCCTTGGGTCGGACGGGGCGTGGATGATCGGACGCATCCGTTCACGGTGTGGGCACGCGGCCCGACCAGCCGCGGGCGGGTGGACAAGGCCGCACGGCCACGTGCCGGCGGGGCGGATCCCGCCGGCTGCCGACAGGCGAGCCGGTCACTGGCCCAGGTACGCGCATCCATCCGGTGTCCTCTCCGGCGACCCGCCTCGTGGTGACTCGTGGTGACGGTCGCGGGGCGGTCCTTCCAGGGTCGCCCCCCTCGGCTCCCGCGGCGCGCGGAGCCTCAGCCGAGCGGTTCGTCGGGCACGGGATGCCCCGGCCGTGCACTGTCGGAATGCGCGGCGCCCCTCCGCCCGGTGCCCGCCTCGTCCGTCTCGGCCCGGGTCCCGGCCCCCTCTCTTACCGGGGGCTTCCGGACAGCGATCGCCCAAAGCGTTCTCACTTCCTCGGGCAAGGCCGGTGCAAGGTGCAGGTACCCGCGTGGCCGACGATGATTCCGGCCATCGCCGTCCCTCCCGAGACTGGCCGGGGATTGCCGCGGTCAACGGTCCCTCCGATTCCGCGCCAGCGTCGTACGGAGAGCGGGCACCGGCAGAACGCCGGTGCCCGCCCCTACTTACTGCGGAATGACGGTCAGGCGCGGTGGCCTCCGTAGTAGCCGCCGACCTGCTCGTGGTAGCCCGGGTCACCGGCGTGCTTGTCCTTGTCGAACTCGGGGGAGTTCTTGATCTCGTCCTTGGTGCGGCCGACGTGAATCATCCGCTCCGCGACGTCGATGGACGAGATGACACCGGCAGGGAGCAGAACCTGCTTGCCAAAGATCCACACGCCGGTATCGACGACGATGTACGCGGCGCCGACGTCCTCGGAGTGCTTGTCGACCTTGCCGATCGAACCGTCGCTCGCCTCGACCTTGAACCCGGTCAGATCCGTACCCGTCTGGTGACCCGACTCGGCCGGGTAACCCCACATGTTGTCCGTCATGCAAAACCTCCCCTTGCAGTGTGTGAATACCGAGGAAGCCCGTCCGCTATTCCGGTGGGCGCTCCTCGGTGGGTCGAGTGCCCGCCGTTTTCCGTCCCACACCATTTAAATTTCGGCTACACGCCGCACGAATCCCAGGAGCCACAGAATATCCACGACGACGGTGATCCACCACAGAACGCGAAGAGCGAATCCGGCACTACCCGATATCAGCGCAAGGAGAAGTACAAGAATCAACACAGCCATGCCGATTCCCCATTCCGGAAGACCGTCTGCCCCCCTGGCCATATGTCATGCGGGTGTTTTCCGGCCGTGGTTCTACGGTATGTAGTCGACCGTCTCGTCCAGGACCTCCCCACCACGACATGGAAGCCGGTGGTGGCGCCGGTGCGCGTGACTCGCCTTTTGCGACAGATCCGATGTGGCATGTGAAGCCGTACTGCCACACGCTGGAGCCATGGCAGGGACACCGATAGTCGTGCACCGGCCGCTCAGGACGGGCGGTCGTCCGGTCGTCGTGCGCAGTGAGATCGTCGGCCTGGCCCACTCCGACCACGACGTCGTGAAGTTCCTGCGCCGGGCCGGTCTGGCGTTCGGTGAGGACGTCCTCGACGATCCGGTGTGGGTGGAGTGGAAAGGTGATCGGGCGCACGAGTACGAGGCTGCCTGATCTGGAAGGACGCGCGTCCTTGTCGGCACACACGCTGTGATACGGCGACCGGCAGGCCGTGTGCCGGGCGAGAGCGCCGGCACGTGCCGAGCCTCGGACAAAGGTGTGCACCCCCACTTCAGGGCAACAACAGACCCGAGTGCCGAACGGGATCCGCCTCGCTCGCGGGACGCCTGTGACGCCCGCACGGTCGGCGGTATGGCGCCAAAGGGACTGCTCCGTCCCGTCGGCCGTCCGTGATTGTCTCCGCCTGATCACCCAGCCCCCGCCACCGAGCGAGGAGGGGCACCCGTTGAGCGAAGAGTGGGGCAGGAGTGGACCGAGTCGTCTCACGAGCCGCTCACGCACCGTTGGTGCACATGACCACCGAAGCTCTCCCGCTCCCCACGCCGACTCTTCTCATCGCGCCGCCCGGGGTCTACCGGCCAGAGCACGACACCTGACTCCTTACGCGGGCCCGGTGCCGCGAGGGCGTGGCTCCCGGATCGCAGGTACTGGATCTGGGAACCGGGACCGGAGCCCTCTCGGTGGCGGCGGCCCGGCTGAGAGCGCGCGTGACGGCCGTGGACATCTCCTGGCGCGCGGTGTTCACCGCGCGCGTCAATGCGCAGGCCGCCCGGCAGCGCGTCGTCGTACGCGGCGGAGATCTCACGGATGCCGTCCCCGGCCGCCTCTTCGACCTCGTCGTCGGCAATCCCCCTATGTCCCCTCCCCCACCGACCGCCTGCCCCGACGAGGCCCGGCCCGTTCCTGGGACGCGGGACGCGACGGCCGCGCGCTCGTGGACCGGATCTGCGACGCCGCGCCCTCCGCCTTGCGGCCCGGCGGAGCCCTCCTCCTCGTTCACTCGGGCCTGTGCGGTACCGACGCCACCCTGGAACGGCTCGAAAGTGCCGGGATGAAGGCGACGGTCGCCGATCGCGCACTGATTCCCCTCGGACCGGTGCGGCGGTCCCGGCTCCCGTGGCTGCGCCATGAAGGCCTGATGACCGGCGAAAACCTGGAAGAAGTAGTAGTCATCCGTGCCGAGCACGCCTGAACGCCCGCGCCGCATCCGGGTCGACCCCGAAGGACCCCTGCTCGTGGAGAGGCCGGTCGAGGTGATCACGGACGACGGCACCCTCGTCGTCTCACGACGCTTCGCCGTCGCAATCTGCACCTGCCGACGCAGCCGCGCCTCCCCCTGGTGCGACACCAGCCACCGCCGGCATGAGAAGCCGCGAGGCCAGAGGTCTCCCTCCCCGGCCACCGACAACGAAGAAACACCGGTACCGAAGGAGGGCGAGTGATGCCCGCCCATCGGGAAGCCCGGCTCGACAGCCCGCCTCTGCCCTCCCCGCGAGGAACACTGTCCGCTGCCGTCACCGCCACGCTCCGCCAAGGAACCGCGCCGCCGCTGCAAGAGACAGGCGGCGCCGACCCGTACGGGGAGGATCTACAACTCGCCCTCTACCTCCTGTACGAACCGCACTACCAGGCTTTCACGGCGTCGACGACGGCCACGAGAGAGACCCGGACCTCCTGACCCTGCGCCGCGCGCTCGAACGACGCTTCCTCGCCGCCCTGCGCCCCGATGTGCCCGGCCCCGTACCGCTACAGCAGGCCCTCGACGAGTTGCTGACGGAACCCGTCGGCGACCCCGTCACCAGCGTCACGCACTGCCTCCAGCACGAGGGCGGTCTGCCCGAACTCAGGGAGTACTCGGCGCTTCGCTCGCTCTACCACCTCAAGGAGGCGGATCCGCACGCCTGGGTCATCCCCCGGTTGTACGGGCGTGCCAAGGCGGCGACGGCGGCGGTGGAGTTCGACGAGTTCGGCGCCGGGCGCGCGGACGACATCCGTGCCCGGCTCTTCGCCGACCTCATGGCGGACCTCGGCCTGGAGACCGCCTACGGCCACTACCTCGACGCGGCCCCCGCCGAGGCACTCGCCACTGTCAACCTCATGTACCTTCTCGGACTGCACCGGGCCCTGCGCGGCGCGCTCGTCGGACACTTCGCCCCCGTCGAGGTGACGTCCTCACCGGGCTCGCGCCGACTGGCCAAGGCGATGCGCCGCGCCGACGCCGGGCTCGCCGCCGCACGCTTCTACGACGAGCACGTCGAAGCGGACGCCGTCCACGAGCAGGTCGCAGGCCACGACGTGATCTGCGGCCTCCTGGAGAACGAGCCCGGCCTGGAACCCGACATCGTCTTCGGCATTCAAGCGACCGTCCTGCTGGAGGACCGGCTCGACACGGAAGACCTCCGGGCCTGGGACGCCGACCGCAGCGCGCTCCGCACCCCCGCCGGGGTGCCCGGGCCCGCTGTTCGGTGATGAGCGTCGTCCAGGGCCGCCGGCGTCGAGCTGCCGTCCATCCTGTTCCGGAGAGCAGCATGAACGTGACCGTAGGTCTGTGACGCCGTCGCGTCTCTCGTCGTGTGCCTCGTCGTCCTGCGGGTACACGCCCGGCTCCGTACACCAACCCCAGGAGCCGTCGGTGAACCCACGCCCCCGCAACGTTTTCGTCGTCGGTCTCGACGAGGCCAATCTGCACACCCTTCAGGCCGTCCCCCATGCCGAAGAACTGCGTTTCCACCGCCTCCTGACCATCCGGGAGCTCCAGCACGGCGAGGTGGCCGTACCGGACCTAATCGACCGGGCCCGGCACGTGCTGGACGGCTTCGACGGGCCGATCGACGCAATCGTCGGCTACTGGGACTTCCCGGTGAGCACGCTCGTCGCGCTGCTCGCGCAGGAATACGGGACGCGCGCCACCAGCCTGGAATCGGTGGTCAAGTGCGAGCACAAGTACTGGAGCCGCCTCGTGCAGCAGGAGGTGGTCGCAGAGCATCCGCGCTTCGGCCAGGTGGATCTCGACGCGGTCGCCCCGCAGCCACCGGAGGGTGTGCGCTTCCCGATGTGGCTCAAGCCGGCGCTGTCGTACTCCTCCGAACTCGCCTACGGGGTACGGGACATGGACGAGTTCCGCACGGCCGTGGAGCACGTCGTCCAGGGCATCCACCGGGTCGGCCGCCCCTTCGAGTACATCCTGGACCAGCTCGACCTGCCGCAGGAGATGGCCGGGGTCGGCGGCCAGGTCTGCCTCGCCGAGGAGACGCTGGGCGGTGTCCAGGTCGCGGTCGAGGGGTACGAGCACGACGGCGAGATCACCGTGTACGGCGTCCTCGACTCGATCAACTACGCGGATTCCACCAGCTTCCTGCGCCACCAGTACCCCTCGGCCCTGCCGGATCCGGTACAGCGACGCCTGCGCGAGGTGTCGAGCCGGGTCATGCGACACATCGGCTGGCGGCAGGCGACCTTCAGCATCGAGTTCTTCTACGATCCGGCCACGGATGGGATCTCGATCCTGGAGATCAACCCTCGCCACTCCCAGGCGCACGCGGAGCTCTTCGCCTACGTCGACGGCGTGCCCAACCACCACTGCATGCTCGCCCTCGCCCTGGGCCAGGATCCGGCGATGCCGTTCCGGCAGGGCCCGCACGCCCTGGCCGCCAAGTGGTACCACCGCTGGTTCACCGACGGAGTCGTGCGCGCGGTGCCGTCGCCCGAGCAACTGGCCCGCATCGAGAAGCAGATACCCGGCGTCCGCATCGACGTCGTGCCGGACGAGGGGCAACGCCTGTCGGACATGGACCAGCAGGACAGTTACAGCTACGAGGTGGCGCACATCTTTACCGGAGGCGCCGACGAACACGAGCTGCGCGAGAAGTACGACCGCTGCGTCGCCGCGCTACGACTCGCCTTCAACTACCCGACCGACCGTACGACCTGAGGGACGCATGCGATACATCGAGAACCTCCCCCACACCACGAGGCAGGAGGACCGCGTCAGGATCCCGATGCCGGACGGCGTCCACCTCTCGGCACGTATCTGGCGCCCGGTGTCCTCGGACGACTCCCCCGTCCCGGCGATCCTGGAGTGCATCCCGTACCGCAAGGGCGATCTGAGTTCGGTCCGCGACTCGATCCACCACCCCTACGTCGCCGGGCACGGCTACGCGTGTGTCCGCGTCGACCTGCGCGGCACCGGCGACTCCGAGGGCGTACTCACCGACGAATACCTGGAAGTCGAACAGAGCGACGCCGAGGCGGTGCTCGACTGGCTGACCGCGCAGCCCTGGTGCGACGGCACGACCGGGATGATGGGCATTTCCTGGGGGGCGTTCGCGGCGCTGCAGGTGGCCGCTCGGCGACCCGCGAGTCTGCGGGCCATCGTCATCTCCTCGTTCACCGACGACCGTTACGCCGACGACATGCACTACATGGGCGGCGCGATGCTGTCCGACAACCTCGCCGAAGCGGGCACCATGTTCGCCTACGCCACGTGCCCGCCGGACCCGTCCGCCGTCGGCGACCGCTGGCGCGCGCTGTGGCACGAACGTCTGGAAGCCGCCGAACCGTGGGTCCTGAACTGGCTGCGCCACCAGCGACGCGACAGCTACTGGCGGCGCGCTTCAGTGTGCGAGGACTACGCCGCCGTACGCTGCCCCGTCCTCGCCTCCAGCGGCTGGGCCGACGGCTACTCCAACGCGGTGACCCGCCTCCTCGCCCACCTGGACGTGCCGCGCAAGGGGCTGATCGGCCCCTGGTCCCACAAGTACCCGCACCTGGGCGAGCCCGGACCCGCCATCGGCTACCTCCAGGAAGTGGTGAGCTGGTGGGACCACTGGCTGAAGGGAGCGGACAACAGGGCGATGGACGGTCCGATGCTCCGGGCGTGGATGCAGGACAGCGTGCCGCCCTCCACCTCGTACGAGGATCGCCCCGGCCGCTGGATCGGCGAGCCGACATGGCCCTCGCCGCACGTTCGCGACACCGCCTACGCGCTGCGCTCCCGCCACCTCACCGCCGAGGACGAGGCTCCCTACGACGCGGGGAGCCAGACGGTACGATCCCCGCTGTCCGTGGGCCAGTTCGCCGGAAAGTGGGCCTCCTACAACGCCCCACCAGACCTGCCCTACGACCAGCGCGAGGAGGACGGCGGCTCGCTGGTGTACGAGACCGAACCGCTGACGGACCGGCTGGAGATCCTCGGGGCCCCATGCGTCGAACTGGAGGTGAGCGCGGACCAGCCCGTGGCCATGGTGGCCGCCCGTCTGTCGGACGTGGCCCCGGACGGCAGCGCCACCCGGGTCACATACGGCGTCCTCAACCTCACCCGTCGGGACAGCACAGACGAGCCCGCCCCCTTGGAACCGGGCCGACGCCACCGGGCCACGCTCCACCTGAACGGTGTGGCGCAGGCCTTCCCGCCGGGCCACCGCGTGAGGCTTTCACTGTCCACGTCGTACTGGCCGTTGGCCTGGCCACCGCCACGGCCCACGCTCCTGACCGTGCACGAGCAGCCGTGCCGCCTCGTCCTGCCGGTCCGTCCGGCAGCCGAGCCGGACGCGTCGGCCCCCTTCGAGGCTCCCGAGGGCACGACCCCCATCACCACGACACAGATGACGCCGCCCGAGCAGCGCTGGGAGGTCACCCGCGACCTGATCGACTACGGCGCGGCGCTGAACATCGTCAAGGACCGCGGCACGGTCCACTTCAACGCGATGGACCTGGACGTCGGCTGCCGTGCCCACGAGCAATACACCTCGGTCGCCGACGACTTCACCTCACCGACCGGTGAGTCGACGTGGACCATGAGCTTCCGGCGCAAGGACTGGGACGTACAAGTCCGCACGAGCACCACTTTGACCTGCGACACCGAGGAGTTCCACATCAACGCCACGCTGGACGCCTACGAGCGCGGTCGACGCGTCGTCTCCCGCACCTGGAACGAGTCGATCCCCAGGGACGCGCTGTAGAGCGCGCACGGGCAGCCCGCCCGGACACGGCACGACCCGCCCGAAACCCCGCCTCGTCGACTCAGCCTCTGACGCTGTCGGCGAATCCGACGCGGCCGGGCCACCGGCCCGGAAAAGCGCGACACTTCTCGCGAAAGTGTCACGGTTTCTCAGCTGGGCACGGCTGCCCCAGCCCACCGACGGCATTGGTCAGCCGGCACACGCTGCGGGTGGTTGCCTTGATGCGCATCTCCTCCAGAAGCGCGCTTGGCGGTCGGCGCGCTCCAGCAGCGTGTCCAGGTGCTCGGCGTAGAGCCGTTCATCGGTCTCGGACAGGGCGCGCAGGGTGCGCCGGCACGATGCTTTGCCCTGGACGCCCAGGAGCATGGATTCCAGTTCCAGGACGTCGCTGAGCGGTGAGCGGGAGAAGAGGTGGCCGTTGGGCTTGAGGTGGCCGGCCATTTCCGCGAGCCAGCCGAGTTCGACCTTGGAATGGTCGGTGGGCACCCCGAGATCGATCATGATCTGCGCCAGGGATTCTTCGGTGAGGTGGGTCGACTCGGCGCCTTGTCCACTCGCGCCCGGGGCACCGATTCAACCGCGCCGGTCCCGCGAATCAGGAAACGTCCGCATTTCGAGTCGCCGAGAGCGCGGGATAGACGGCGAGAAAAGCAAGCTCTTCTCGTGAACGAATGGATGAAAGGCCCGCTATGTTGAAGGCTGTCGCAGACGTTCTGGGAAAGATCGGCAGCGCCATCGCCACTGTCGTGACGTTGCCTTTCCGCGCCGTGGCGCGCCTTTTCGCGGGCGCATCGGACAGCGCCCACGGAAACCACTGACCGTATTGGTGTGCGGCCGCAAAACCCCTTCCGGTGCCTCGCGGCAGGCTCTTTGCGGCGTGGGCCGCGAGAGCCTGCCCATAGGAAGTGAACCCAGCGGGGAAGAAAGTGCGCCATCTGCTGGTGCGGCCTGCCGACGCGATGCCAGTGAGCCATCCACGTGGCCCGGTGGCCAGACCCTGGGCCGTGTGGGTCTGAGGCTGGAACCAGACCAACCGGCCGGGCGCGACCGTGGGCGGATGTACTCGCGACGAAGGTGGGCATGGTGCCTTGTTCCGTCCCCTGCTGCCGTCAGCCGCACGCCCATGGCGCTGCCCGCCGTGCGCGGTGATAGTCCCCTCCCTCTGCAGCCCATCGGCTTGGTGACGTCGCAGGCGACCAGGGGCGATCTGGCCGAACAACCACGACGAGGAGCGCGGCCCCGCATGCGATGTGGCTGGCGCCGTAGCCGAGTGAGAGGTCATTGGACCGCCGTCGGCGATCCCCTTGGGCGCGCCGACCTGAGAGGGCGGTTCGTGAGTCTTTGAGTGTTTCTGGCGTCGCCTGATGGTGTAGGTGCGGGCGGAATCCGCTGGTCCGCAGCTGGTGGTCTGTTGGGGTGGCGGGGTGAGAGAGTGAACGCAAGCCGTACCCAAGCGACTTATCGGATGGGCAGTGGTTGTTGATCGAGCCGGTGATCACGGCGTGGAAGGACCGGCACCGTTCGGTGAGCGGCCACCAGGGCTCCTACGCGATGCGGGAGATCGTGCACGCGATCCTCTACCAGGGCCGGACCGGCTGCCAGTGGGCCTACCTTCCGCACGACCTGCCGCCGAAGGGCCGACTCCTCCACGGACTCGTGCCCGATCGTCTCGCTCACTTGGCGTCTCTCCCTTGATCAGCAGATCCGCCGTTGATCAGACACTCCCGTAACAGGGCAGCCCGACCAACTGCCGCCGGCACCGCTCGTGCAACAGTTCTAGCGGGACATCAGCCGGGTCCGCCCAGCACGATCTTCCACACTCGGGTCGCCACCTGGAGGTTGAGCCGGTCCTCGACGTTCGCGAGGTCGTTGCCGCTGATGTCGCGGATGCGCTGGAGCCGATAGCGCAGCGTGCTGCGGTGGATCGCGAGGGATTCGGCGGTCTCGTCGTAGTTGCCGCCGCAGTCGAAGTACCGGGACAGGGTCTCCACCATGGCCGCGTGGTGGAGAGAGTCGTAGTCGATGAGCTGCCCGAGCCACTCGTGGACGAACGTCTCTAGTTCCCGGTAATCGTTGCCAGGTCCCAGGATGCGGTAGAGGCCAAGCTCGTCGAAGAACGTCGTGCCGTAGCGCTCGCGGGAGTAGCGGCGCACTTCCAGGGCCCGCTGCGCCTCCTGGTAGCGGTGGGGGATGTCGTCCAGGGAGTCGCAAGGGGCGCTCACCCCGATCGTCCCGGACCGTGTCCCGGTCTCCCGGGCGAGCGCCTCGTACAGCGCGCGGGCGTGCGGCCTGTCGTCGGCGACCAGGACCACGTGGTCGGAACGTCGGGTCAGCAGCGAGCGCATGCCCACGGCAGAGGCCGCCCGGCCCACGGTCTGCGAGAAGGAATCGTCCGCAGTCCGGTTCGACCACTGCACCACGACGACGTAGTGGCTGCGGTGCAGGTCGTGTCCGACCGCCTCGGACCGGGCGTAGGCGCTCGCCTCGTCCGTCCCTGCCAGGAGGTCGTCGACCAGCTCGCGGTGCAGCCTCAGCTCCACTTCTGCCAGATTGCGCAGGTGCGTCAGCTCCGGGGCGAGTGACGTGGCGGCGTGTTCCAGCGCGAGCACGGTGTGCTCGTCGGCCTCGTCCCGGGCATCGACCAGGGCCAGCACGCCCAGGATCTCGCCGTGCGGGCGGACCAGAGTGATCAGCCGGTCCTTTATCCGCACCGGCCCGGCCTGACGGGCGACGGCGTGCAGCATTTCGTCCTGGCGCACGGGGTCCGGTTCGGGATAGGGGTCGGGCCGGCTGGGGCCGGTCCAGGACCTCAGCCGACCGAAGCGGTCCTCGACCAGCGCGGGGAGCCCAGTGAGCCTGTGCAGTGCGCGGGTGATGGCTTCCTCGCCGCCGCTCGAGGCAGCGACGTCGGCCATGAGCGCGTGAACGGCTCGCTGGTACCCCAGCTCAGCCACGACGGAGATCAGCTGCCGCTGGAGGGCTGTGCGTTCGTCCCTCAGTCGGTGCAGTTCCAGCGCGTCCTCGCGTTGGCGGCGGTGTGCGAAGGCGACTGACAGTGCAGCAGCGGTGTGCCGGACGAGCGTGGCGAGCAGGGATCGCTCGGCCTCGGTGGGCCGGGAGCGGGACGTCACCACGAGGTAGCCGTGGAGTCTCTCGAGTCCGCGCAGCCCCAGGGCCCAGCCCCAGGGCCGGCCGGGTACGGTCACAGGGCCGTCTTGCCCGTTCAGCTCCCGCACCCTACGGTCCACGGCCGAGGCACGGATCTGCCCGTCCCGCGGCCTGGGGACCAGCTCGCCGTCCACCCTGAGGTATCCGGCCTCGGCGCTGTAAGGCCCTGCGGCGGCTATGTGGTCCATGGCCAGGCTTAGGATCTCGCCTTCGTCCGGGGTGTCGAACAGGGCGCGGGAGAGCACCATCAGTTTGTGGGGGGCATGGTCGGCCGGGGTTGGAGCGGGTGAGCGGGGCCCTCTCCGCGCGGCCGTGTGATGCCGCCCGCCGCTGCCCCGCGGAAGGCTGCCCTCCCGGTCGGAGCGGCGGCAGTACAGGTTGTGCGCCCGGCTGCCGGCCATGGGATCACTCCGTTCTCCTCGAGCCTACAGGCGAGCGGTGGTACCCGCTCTCGGGCCGGCTCATCCGAGATGTTCGGATTCTTCCTCTCGTACTCGTGGGGCGACCGGACCCGTGCATTTCTGACACGCCAGGCGCAGGCGTGGAGCCACTCGGCTCGCCACCCTGGGGAGTGTTCGAAACCGTCCATGCGCACCGGCAGGAAGGGCTGGGCGATGACCGAGCAGCATCGTGGGCCGGTTGCCTCGTACAAGACGTACCGGGAAGCCGAACGCGCCGTTGACCACCTCTCGGACCACGGGTTTCCCGTGGAGAGAGCGGCGGTCATCGGCCAGGGCCTGCGCTTGGTCGAGCAGGTGATCGGCCGGATGGACTACGGCAGGGCCGCGCTTCACGGAGCGGCGAGCGGTGCGCTCCCCGGTGTCCTGATCGGCTGGCTGTTCGGCCTTGTGAACTGGCTCGACCCCGTCGTCTCCGCCCTGCTCCTCGCTCTGTACGGGCTGGTCTTCGGAGCGATCATCGGCGCGCTGTCCGGCATGCTGCTGCACGCCCTGCAGGGTGGTCGCTGGGATTTCGCCTCGCTCTGCTCGATGCAGCCGAGCCGGTACGAGGTCGTCGTGGACGAGGAGGTCTCCGACGAGGCTTGAGGGCTGATCGGCGGGCTGCAGACCACCGGCGGAGGTCCCACCCCTACCTGAACGAACGCGGTCCGGAGAGTCGACGCAGGCGCCGTACCAGGAGGAGTTCCTCATGGCCAAGGCAGTGGGCATCGACCTGGGCACCACCAACTCGGTGATCGCCGTGTGGGAGGGCGGCGAGCCGTCCGTCGTGCCCAACAGCGAGGGCAACCGCACGACACCGTCCGTGGTGGCCTTCACCGACACCGGGGAACGTCTGGTGGGCCAGCTGGCCCGGCGCCAGGCAATCCTCAATCCCAAGGGCACCATCTACTCGGCCAAGCGGTTCATCGGCCGGCATTTCGACGAGATCTCCGACGAGGCCAGGGCGGTGGCGTACGACGTCGTCGAGGGCGACGGCGGGGCGGCCCGCTTCAAGGTGCGCGACAAGCTGTACGCGCCTGAGGAGATCAGCGCACAGGTGCTGCGCAAACTCGCCGACGACGCCTCCAAGCAGCTCGGGGAGCGGGTCACGGAGGCGGTCATCACGGTGCCCGCCTACTTCAACGACGCTCAGCGCACCGCCACCAAGGACGCCGGACGCATCGCGGGACTGGAGGTGCTGCGGATCATCAACGAGCCGACGGCGGCCGCCCTCGCGTACGGCATGGACAAGAAGGAGCACGAGACCGTCCTCGTCTTCGACCTGGGCGGCGGCACCTTCGACGTGAGCATCCTCGACGTCGGCGACGGCGTGGTGGAGGTGCGCTCCACCGCCGGCGACAGCCACCTGGGCGGCGACGACTTCGACCGGCGTCTGGTGGATTACCTCGCGGACGACTTCCAGAAGGAGAACGGCATCGACCTGCGCAAGGACCCGCAGGCGCTGCAACGACTGTTCGAGGCGGCGGAGAAGGCCAAGACCGAGCTCAGTTCGGTGACACAGACGCAGGTCAGCCTGCCGTTCATCACCGCCGACGCCTCGGGTCCCAAGCACCTCACCGACTCGATCATGCGGTCCACGTTCGAGCAGATCACCGGCGACCTGGTGGAGCGTTGCCTGGGACCGGTCCAGCAGGCAATCGCCGACGCCAAGGTCGGCGAGAGCGACATCGACGAGGTCATCCTCGTAGGCGGCTCCACCCGCATCCCCGCCGTCCAGGCGCTGGTGCGACGGCTGACCGGCGGCAAGGACCCCAACATGAGCGTCAACCCCGACGAGGTCGTGGCGCTGGGCGCCGCGATCCAGGCCGGGGTGCTCAAGGGCGAGGTCAAGGACGTCCTGCTGCTCGACGTCACACCCTTGTCGCTGGGCGTAGAGACGCGCGGCGGAGTGATGACGAAGATCATCGAGCGGAACACCACCATCCCGGTGCGCCGCAGCGAGACCTTCTCCACCGCCGAGGACAACCAGCCGGCCGTCGATGTGGTGGTCCTCCAGGGCGAGCGCGAGCGGGCCGCCGACAACCGGGTGCTCGGCCGGTTCCAGCTCACCGACATCCGGCCGGCGCCGCGGGGCGAACCACAGATCGAGGTCACCTTCGACATCGACGCCAACGGCATCCTCAACGTCAGGGCCCGCGATCGGGACACCGGCAAGGAACAGGGCATCACCATCAGCGAGAGCTCCAACCTGGACCGCAGTGAGGTCGAACGCATGGTCCAGGAGGCCGAGCGTAACCGGGGCCAGGACCAGGCACTCCGCGAGGCCGTCGACGCCCGCAACGAACTCGACGCGATCGCCTACCAGGTCGAGAAGCGCCTCGCAGAACTGGGCGACGCAGTGCCCGCGCACGAGAAGGCACGCGCCGAGATGCTCGTGTCCGACGCCCGGGCGGCGGTCAAGGAAGAGGCGGGCGTGGAGCGCGTGCGGCCCCTGACCTCCGAACTCCAGCAGGTGCTCGCCGGGCTGGCGGCCCATCAGGGCGCCGCTGCCACGGGCGGTCCCGGCCAGGACGCCGCCACCGGCGGTCCCACGAGTGGCGGTGCCGGTGACAATGATGTCATCGACGCCGAGTTCGACAAGGGCTGAGGCGCGCCATGCCCACCCACCCCCAGGAACCCGACCGGGCCGGGTCGGATCCGGTCGAACCGGTCCCGGAAGGCGCCGTACGCCCTCCTCGCGGGGATTTGCCGCAACCAGGCCCGCCAACCCGGCCGGAAGCGGCGAACGGCGAGCCGGGACCCGACGCCGCCGGCCCCGCGCCTGCCGAGGACAAGTACACGACCGCGATCCAGGAACTGGAGGACCGCTGGCGGCGCGCACTCGCCGACCTCGACAACTTTCGCAAGCGTCACGCCAGGGAACTGGAGCGCGAACGGGCGGTCGAGCGGTCCCGCACGGCGGCCGCCTTCCTGCCCGTCCTCGACAACCTCGAACTCGCCCTGACCCACGCCGGGGCCGATCCGGGCGCGATCGTGGAGGGCATCCGGGCCGTACGCGACCAGGCGGTGAACGTCCTCGAACTGCTCGGCTACCCGCGGCGGGCGGAGACCGGCGTCGCCTTCGACCCGGCCCGGCACGAGGTGGTCGGCGTCGTCCAAGATCCCGACGTCGAGCCGGGCACCGTCGTCGAGGTGCTGCGCCCCGGCTACGGGGACGGCGAGTGGCAACTCAGGCCGGCCGCGGTGACCGTCGCGAAGCGGGAGTGACCGGCGATGGCACGGGACTACTACGAGGTACTGGGCGTGTCGCGGAGCGCGAGCCAGGACGAGATCCAGCAGGCCTATCGCAAACTCGCCCGCAGGTACCACCCCGACGTCAACAAGGACCCCGGGGCGGAGGAGCGTTTCAAGGACCTCAACGAGGCATACAGCGTTCTGTCCGATCCCAAGACCCGGGCCCGCTACGACCGCTTCGGCGAGGATTTCCGTAAGATCCCAGAGGACTTCGACGAACGGGTCGCGGCGGGAGCGGGCGGCGGCTTCCGCGGTGGGAGGACCGCGGGCGCGGGCGGTCCTCGCGTCCGGTACGCCACCGGCTTCGGCGAGGACTTCGGAGCGGAGGGCATCGACATCGAGGACCTGCTCGGCTCCATGTTCGGAGCCGGCGCCGCCCGAGGCGGCGTCCCCGGAGCGGACCAGGAGGCCGAACTGCCGCTCACCGTCGAGGAGGCGTACCGAGGCGGCCGCCGCACCGTCACACTCGCCGGTCCCACCGGGCAGCCGCGGCGGTACGAGGTCGACGTGCCGCCGGGCGTCACCGACGGGCAGCGCATCCGGCTGGCGGGCGAGGGCGGCCGGGGCAGTGGTGACGCCCCCGCGGGCGACCTGTACCTGCGGGTGCGTATCCAGCCCCACCCCCGGTTCCGGCTGGACGGCCGCGACGTGCATGTCCAGGTCCCGGTCGCCCCCTGGGAGGCGGCCCTCGGTGCGACCGTGCCGGTGCCCACCCCCGGCGGTGGCACGGCCAAGGTCACGGTGCCCGCGGGCTCGTCCAGCGGCCGGCGGCTGCGGCTGCGCGGCGAGGGCATGCCGAACCCGCGCGGCGCGAACGGCGACCTGTACGCCGAACTCCGCATCATGGTGCCGCCCACCCTCGGCGACCGGGAGCGCGAACTGTTCGAGGAGCTCGCCGCCACCTCCTCGTTCGACCCCAGGAGGACGCGATGAACGACCGACCCGCGGGAGCGGCAGGCATCGGCCGGGCCGGCGTGGGCGACCGTCCGGTACGAACGGGCGCCGACGTCAGCGCCTCGACGGCTGTCCGGTACGCGCTCGTGCCCGCCCCCAGGCTCTCCCTGGACGCCGTGGCCCGTCGCTCGGGCCTCCACCCCGATCTGATCCGCCGGTTCGTCGCCCTCGGCCTGGTCGACGCCGAACGCGACGACGCGGGGCACCTGGTGTTCGACCCCACGGCCCCGGCGGTCCTCGCCCGCATCCAGCGGCTGCGCTCCGGACTCTGCCTCAACTACGCATCCATCGGCCTGGTGCTCGACCTGCTCGACCGCATCAGCCTGCTCGAAGCCGCCCTGCGCGGCCGCGGCACGAGGAGTGAAACACACCCATGGACATGAACCGTCTCACCCAGAAGTCCCAGGAAGCCCTCCAGGAGGCCCAGACCGCGGCCGTCCGCATGGGGCACACCGAGGTCGACGGGGAACACCTGCTGCTCGCACTTCTCGATCAGGAGGACGGTCTGATCCCGCGGTTGCTGCAACAGGCGGGCACCGAGCCGAAGGAACTGCGTGCGGCCGTGCGCGAGGAGCTCTCCCGCCGTCCGAAGGTCACCGGCCCCGGCGCGGCACCCAGCCAGGTCTTCGTCACCCAGCGCCTCGCTCGCCTGCTCGATGCCGCGGAACGGGAGGCCAAACGCCTCAAGGACGAGTACGTGTCCGTGGAGCACCTCCTGCTTGCCCTGGCTGAGGAGGGCTCTTCAACCGCCGCCGGGCGACTGCTCAAGGAGGCCGGCATCACCACGGACTCGTTCCTGAGCGCGCTCACCCAGGTCCGCGGCAACCAGCGCGTCACCTCCGCCAACCCCGAAGTGGCCTACGAGGCTCTGGAGAAGTATGGCCGCGATCTCGTCGCCGAGGCCAGGGACGGCAGGCTCGACCCGGTCATCGGCCGTGACGCGGAGATCCGCCGCGTCACCCAGATCCTCAGCCGCAAGACCAAGAACAACCCCGTCCTCATCGGCGACCCCGGCGTCGGCAAGACCGCCATCGTCGAGGGCCTCGCCCAGCGCATCGTCCGCGGCGACGTCCCCGAGGGCCTGCGCGACAAGACCGTGTTCGCCCTCGACATGGGCTCCCTGGTCGCCGGCGCCAAGTACCGCGGTGAGTTCGAGGAACGCCTCAAAGCCGTGCTCAGCGAGGTCAAGGCCGCCCAGGGGCGCATCTTGCTCTTCGTCGACGAACTGCACACTGTCGTCGGCGCGGGCGCCGCCGAAGGGGCCATGGACGCGGGCAACATGCTCAAGCCGATGCTCGCCCGCGGCGAACTCCACATGATCGGCGCCACCACCCTCGACGAGTACCGCCAGCACATCGAGAAGGACGCCGCCCTCGAACGCCGCTTCCAGCAGGTCCTGGTCGACGAGCCGAGTGTGGAGGACACCATCTCCATCCTGCGCGGACTGCGCGAACGCCTCGAGGTCTTCCACGGCGTGAAGATCCAGGACACCTCGCTGGTCTCCGCGGCCACCCTCAGCCACCGCTACATCACCGACCGGTTCCTGCCCGACAAGGCCATCGACCTCGTCGACGAGGCGTGCGCCCGGCTGCGTACCGAGATCGACTCGATGCCCGCCGAACTCGACGAGATCACCCGCCGCGTCACCCGCCTGGAGATCGAGGAGGCGGCCCTGTCCAAGGAGACCGACCCCGCCAGCAGAACACGCCTGGAGGAGCTGCGCAGGGAACTGGCCGACCTGCGCGGCGAGGCCGACGCCAAACACGCCCAGTGGGAGGCCGAACGGCAGGCGATCCGCCGCGTGCAGGAACTGCGCCAGGAACTGGAGCAGGTCCGCCACGAGGCGGAGGAGGCCGAACGCGCCTACGACCTCAACCGCGCCGCCGAACTCCGCTACGGCCGACTCCGGGAACTGGAGCGCCGACTCGCCGCAGAAGAGGAGCAACTGGCCGCCAAACAAGGGCAGAACCGGCTGCTGCGCGAGGTCGTCACCGAGGAGGAGATCGCCGAGATCGTCGCCGCCTGGACCGGCATCCCAGTCGCCCGCCTCCAGGAGGGCGAACGCGAGAAACTGCTGCGCCTCGACGAGATACTGCGCGAGCGCGTCATCGGCCAGGACGAAGCCGTCAAACTCGTCACCGACGCCATCATCCGCGCCCGCTCCGGCATCCGTGACCCTCGCCGCCCCATCGGCTCGTTCATCTTCCTCGGCCCTACCGGCGTCGGGAAGACCGAGCTGGCCAAGACTCTCGCCCGGACTCTGTTCGACTCCGAGGAGAACATGGTCCGCCTCGACATGAGCGAGTACCAGGAGCGGCACACCGTCAGCCGGCTCATGGGCGCACCGCCCGGATACGTCGGCTACGAGGAAGGCGGCCAGCTCACCGAGGCCGTACGCCGCAAGCCGTACTCGGTCGTGCTGTTCGACGAGATCGAGAAGGCGCACACCGATGTCTTCAACACCCTGCTGCAGATCCTCGACGACGGCCGCATCACCGACGCCCAGGGCCGCACCGTCGACTTCCGCAACACCGTGATCATCATGACGTCCAACATCGGCTCCGAGCACCTCCTCGACGGCGCCACCGCCGACGGTGAAATCAAGCCCGACGCCCGCGCCCTGGTGATGGGCGAGCTGCGCGGGCACTTCCGCCCGGAGTTCCTCAACCGCGTCGACGACATCGTGCTGTTCAAACCGCTCGGCGAGCGGCAGATCGAGCGGATCGTGGAGCTGCAGTTCGACGAACTACGGCAGCGGCTCGCCGAACGCCGCATCACCGTCGAACTCACCGCCGCTGCCCGGGAAGTGATCGCCCACCAAGGCTACGACCCGGTGTACGGGGCCCGGCCACTGCGCCGCTACATCTCCCACGAGGTCGAGACACTGGTCGGACGCGCCCTGCTGCGCGGCGACGTCCAGGACGGCGCGACGGTCCGCGTCGACGCCGAACACGCAGAGCTGGTGGTCACCTACGACCAGCCCGAGGACGTGAAGGGAGCGCAAGCGGCATGAGCACGATGCAGGCGACAACCGTCAGTTGTCCCAACTGCGGGCGCACCAACCGGGTACCCGTGGCCGCCGAGGGTCGCCCCAGGTGCGGCCACTGCAAGCAGCCCCTACCGTGGATGGCCGACGCGGGCGACGACGACTTCACCGAGGTCGTCGAGCAGGCCACCGTGCCCGTCGTCGTCGACCTGTGGGCCACCTGGTGCGGCCCCTGCCGCATGGTGAGCCCCGCGCTGGAAAAGGTCGCCGCCGATCTCGCGGGAACGATCAAGCTGGTCAAGGTCGACATCGACAAGAACCCGCGCCTGGCGCGGCGGTTCGAGGTCCAGGCGGTACCGACGCTGCTGGTCCTCGACAAAGGACAGACCATCGCCCGGCAGGCGGGTGCCGCACCTGCCCCTGCCCTGCGGCGGTGGGTGGAGCAGTCGATCGCGGGCCGCGAACCGGCCGGGAAAGGGTGATCGGCCATGACCGTACGGACCGACCCCCACCTCGCCCTCGTACGCCCCGTCACCCCGCGCGCCCCGGGGTGCGAGGAATGCCTGGCCACGCGTTCCCCCTGGGTCCACCTCAGGCTCTGCCTGACCTGCGGCCACGTCGGCTGCTGCGATTCCTCGCCGAACCGGCACGCCCGCCGTCACGCCGCCGCCGACGGCCATCCGATCGTGGCGTCGCTGGAGCCCGGCGAGGACTGGCGGTGGTGCTTCGTCCACGAGGCGTTCGTGTGATGCCCGGCGACGAGACGCGGCCGGGCGCAGTGCCGGTGCCGGACGAGGTGGAGGAGAGCGTCCCCTTCGAGACCCCCGACATCTACGGCGCCTATCCCCGCCTGTCGGACGACCAGATGGCCCGCCTGGCGCAGCATGGCCGGAGGCGCGTGGTTGATGCCGGTGACGTGCTGATCCGGGAGGGGGAGCGGTGCGAGACGTTCTACGTCGTCCTCAGTGGCTCGGTCGCCATCGTCGAGGGCTACGGCACACCCGGTGAACGCCTGCTGCGTGTGCACGGCCCTGGGCGCTTCATCGGCGAACTCGGCCTCCTGAACGGACAGGTGGCCTTCTACACCGCCGTGGTCAGGGACCCCGGCGAGATCCTCGCCCTGTCCATGGATCAGCTGCGTGACCTGGTGACCCGGGACTCCATCCTTGGTGATGTGGTGCTGCGCGCCTGCCTGGGCCGCCGTGCCCTGCTCGTCGGGCAGGGCGCCGGTTTCCGCATCATCGGCTCGCGCTACTCGCCCGACACCCGGCGGCTGCGCGAGTTCGCCGCCCGCAACCGGCTGCCGCACCGCTGGATCGATCTGGAGACGGATGAGGAGGCCGAGGCGCTGCTGCGCCGCTTCGCGGTCGGTCCGGAGCAGACGCCGCTGGTGATCTGGCGGGACACGACCTTGCTGCGCAATCCGAGCAACGCTGAACTGGCCCGGTTCATCGGCCTGCCGCCCCTGCAATCGGGCAACGGCCGCGGCGACCTCCTGATCGTCGGCTCCGGTCCGGCCGGTCTCGCCGCCGCGGTGAACGCCGCCTCGGAGGGCCTCGGCACGACCGTGGTCGAGGCGCTGGCCACCGGCGGCCAGGCCGGGACGTCGTCCCGCATCGACAACTGTTTCGGCTTCCCCTCCGGCATCTCCGGCGCCGAACTCACCGAGCGTGCTGTGCTCCAGGCGGGCAAGTTCGGCGCCCGGATCAGCGTCCCGGCGGAGGCGGCCCGGCTCGAACGGCGGGACGGCCACTACGCCGTCGGGTTCGCCGACGGCAGCGAGATCACCGCCCGTACCGTCGTCCTGGCCACCGGCGCCCGCTACCGCCGCCTCCATGTGCCCGGCATCGAGCCGTTGGAGGGCGCGAGCGTCCACTACTCGGCGACGGTCTACGAGGCCCAGCAGTGCCGTACCGACCCGGTGGCGGTGGTCGGCGGCGGCAACTCCGCGGGCCAGGCCGTGCTCTTCCTGGCCGGGTACGCACCGCAGGTGTATCTGCTCGTCCGTGGGCCGAGCCTCGAGGCGCACATGTCTCGCTACCTGATCGATCAGATCGAGCGCCACCCGCGGGTGCGCGTGCTGCTGCAAACCGAGATGACCGAGGCACTCGGCGACAAGGCGCTGGAGGCGGTCACCGTGGTCGACCACCGTACGGGCGAGCATCGCCACCTCGCGGTGCGGGCCCTGTTCGTCTTCACCGGCGCAGACCCTCACACCGAGTGGCTGTCCGGCGCGCTCGCCCTCGACGCGCGCGGCTACGTGCTCACCGGCACGGAGGCGCAGGCGTGCTCCGTTCCCGAACTGTGGCAGAGCCAGGGCCGCGACTGTCTGACGTTGGAGACCAGCCTGCCTGGCGTCTTCGCCGCCGGCGACGTCCGCAGCGGCTCGGTGAAGCGTGTGGCCTCCGCGGTCGGCGAAGGCGCGATGAGCATCCACTTCGTCCACCGCTACCTGGGCCACACGGCCGCGCCCGGCGGCACCGACAGCTCCCCGCACACCCGTCCGAAGGAGTCCGCTTGGCTCGCATGACACCCATCGGGCGACGAGATCACGAGAAGGAGAAGGGGCGATGGGAACGACCACGCCCGTCCGGCACCACCGCGGTGGCGCAAGGCAGGACAGGCCCCTTGGCTGGGCGCGCAATCCGCTGACAGAGTTCGACCAACTGCTCAGCGAGATGAGCGGACTAATCGAATCCACGGTGGGAGGCGCGGCGCCAGCGTCGCGTGGAAACCCTGGCGGATGTCACGGAGTCCGACGACGCCTTCCACGTCGAGATCGAACTCCCCGGCGTCAAGAGCAAGGACATCGACGTCGAAGCCGGCTCTTGCGATCACGGATCAGGGGGCTGCCACTCGAACATCAAGATCGTGGCGTCGTCGCTGAGTTTGTTGTGCCGATGCTCGAGGATGGCATGGATGAGCAGGCGCAGCACTTCCGGGGCGCTCTGCCCCGCTGCGGTCGACCGGATGATGTAGTCGGTGAAGCGCTCCAGGCCGAACTCTTCGCCTGCATCATCGCGTGACTCCACGACGCCGTCTGAGTAGAGCAGTATTCGGTCACCGGGTTCGAGGCTGACGTCGTGCATCTGACGGGCGGTCCCGGCGAGACTGGCGGGCAGACCCAAAGGAGGCTCAGGTGGCCGCTCCAAGGCCTTATGGAGCAGGCGGTGGCGACGGATCAGCAACGGAGGCGGGTGGCCGCAGTTGCACCAGCGCAGCACACCGGTGGGCATGTGCAACTGGGTGAAGACACCCGTGCAGAACTGCTCCGGAAGCCACTTCGCCAGCGCCTCGTCCACGGTGCCCACGAGTTCGTTCAGGTCTGCCCCGCTGCGCCGGGCGTTACGGCAGCCTGCCATGGCGACAGAGGTGGCAAGTCCGGACGCAAGGTTGTGCCCCATGCCGTCAAGGATTGTGGCGTGTAGAACGTCCTCGGTGAACGCATGGTCGAAAGCATCGCCGCCCAGTTCGTACGCAGGCTCCAGAACCGCCGTCGAAACGACCCGCCCGGTGCCGATCGACCGGGGAGGGAGATAAGCCCTCACCATCTCCGTGGGCAGGTGCATCGGCCTGGTACGCATGCGCTGCGCGATGGCGTCGCTGTAGGTGCGCTTGGATGTGATGATCAGTGCGAGGAGCAGCGCCGTCGTTCGACAGCGCCGTAGCTTGAGCCCGTCCAGGGTGCTCATGTTCAGCTCCACGACGCCCAGCCGCTCCGCTCCGTCGGCCAGAGGTAGCCATACGTTCAGCCCGCCGGAGGGGCCTTCTTCCACTCGGAGAGAGTCGGTGCGGTAGGCCCATCCGGCCAGCGAAGTGTCGAGCTCCAGTTCCGGCTCGCCTTCGACAAGCGGCACCAGCAGTCTTTGCTGGATGTCGACCAGATAGATAACGGCCCTGCCCAGACCTATGGCCCCGGCATACCGGTTCAGGACCACGGGAAGTTCCGCAGGTGATGCCAGCTGGGCTGCTATGACCAGTTCCTCCAGCAGCTGCTCCCCGGACCCGACGGACATGTTCCTGTCCATGCCTTCGATGATCCCTGCGAGGTCGAGCCGCCACAATCTGAGCTCTCCGACACCCGAGATGTGGGCCGATCAGTCTGGGGTGCTGGGGCTTGCCCTTGCGGATTGGTCGGGCTTCGGGATCGGAATCGGCTGACGACACCAGCCGGTCGGGGATCGTGCGGATCCCCGCAAGCCGCACGGCGGTCTGCTCCAGCAGCCGGCGGGTGCCCGCCGCGGTCTCGGCCGGCTCACCGACCAGGTGCGTCAGCCGCCCCAAGGGTTGTTTGCCCAGCGCGCGTCGGGCGTTGCGCTCCACCGCAGGACGAGTTCGACGTGGACGCGGCGCTGCAGCGGGCTCTGGACCGCCTGGCGCTGCTGGCGGAGGTCACGACCGCTCTTGGCAGCGCCCTGCCCGTGGACGAGGCCCTGCGGCGGCCCAGCAGGATCGCTGTGGCAGCCGAGGAAGCAGGGCGCGCTGACGCTGTTTGGCCTTGGCCTGCACCGCCTGGTCCGGTCGCCACTCACAGCAGGAGGTCGAAGAGGGCTCGGGCCTCGTCCCAGTGCTGGGTCTGGGGGTTCTTCAGGTCGGGGTGGAGGATCTTGAAGCTCTGGGCAAGGGCCAGGCTGAGTCCGCCGATGATGTCCGGATAGGCCGCCTCGGTCTCCTCGTCGGGCGTGCGGTCCAGAGCGGGGTGGGTGGCGAGCTGTTCCAGGATCGGCTTAAGTTCTACTTCCTGGTCGATCTTCTGGAAGTGGTGAATGCTCTCCTGCAGGCCTTTCGTGATCGGTAGGTCACAGGTCCGGATGATGTCGCGCCCGTTGGCCTTCGCAGTGGCCTGGGCGACGGTCAGCAGATCGTAGAGCTTGGCGTCGACGAAGTCGCTGTAGCGCTTGAGATCGTTCTTGTCGACGTCCAGCCCCGCGGCCGCGCGGAAGAACCTTTCGAACCTGGCGATGGACATCACGGTCATGACGGCAACCTCCGGTTGCGGGCGCCGGGGTGGCTCCTGGCGCCTGGGCTTCCCAGTCAGCCTGGCCGACGGGGGCGCGCGAACGCATGCGCATGTCGGGACCAATTCGCCTCCCTGAATTGCCCTGCCAGGCCAAGGCGTCCCATGACGGGGCGCGTGTTGTCCCGGTAGGGCAGGTCCGTCACCCTTCTTCAGTCGCTTCGCGACCTCCGTTGGCCATCCCGGATCGGCCACGAGGACGACGTCGAGCCGCGGCCGCTGCGGGTGAACCTGCGGCGCTGGGGGTGTGGTCATCGATCGCCCTGTACGCGAGGGTGCCGGTTTGTGGGTGTAGGTCGGCCCGGGCTCGCGCGTCTGCCGAGCGCGGCGCCGCCAGGAGGCGGCGGCGCAGCCGACGCGACCCGGCAGGGCGTTCCGGCTAGGCTCGCACCCGTGACGTGGCTGCGGGCCTTCGGGGAGGTCGTGCGATCCGGGCTCACGATCGAGGAGACGCGGCTGGAGCCCCTGCTCGCGCTGCGCACGGCTGCTGGGGTGGCGATCGTCATCGGGCCGGCGCTGTGGCTGGTCTCCCCTGCATACGCCGCGTCCGCCGCCCTCGGTGCCTACTCCGCGGGTGGGGCCACCTTCCAGCGCACCTGGCGTCCACGCAAGGTGATCGCGCTCGGCGCGGGCGCGGGTCTGGCGCTCAGCACCTTCGTGGGCTACCTGGCGGCGGGACGACTCGTGACGTTCCTCCCACTGCTGGCCGTATGGGCCTTTGCCGCGGGAATGGCATGGGCCGTCGGATCGACCGCTGGGATCGTCGCAGCGACGACCGTCGGCAGCATGCTGGTGACCATCACCCTTCCCACGAGCATCGGGCGAGCCCTGGAGCACGCCGGGGTCATCGCGCTCGGAGGCGTGGCGCAGGCCGTGCTGATCTTGCTGTTCCCGATCCGCCGTTGGGGGGCGCATCGTGACGCGCTCGCCGACGCCCTGGCCGCCGTGGCGGACTACGCACGCCGGCTGCGGCACGACCCGACCGCCCCGTTCGACCCGGAGCCGTTGATGACGGCCCGGGACGCGGCCGCCGTGACGCCATCACAGGCCCGCACCCGTCCCCCCGTCCTCCACGGCCCCCGGGGACTCGCCGAGCGCATTCGGCCGGTCGTCGCCGCGCTCGCCGACCCGGACGTCGGCGCCCCGGCGGAGGGACCCGGGCGGGACCGCGCGCGGGAGTTGCTCGACGCAACTGCCGACGTCCTGGATGCGGCCGCCCGTTCAATCCGCCGCGGCACTCCCGCCGAGGTGCCGCCCAGGAGCACGGACGTCCTGCGCGTCGACGAGGAGCACGAAGTACTGGAGGGGCCCGCCCGGCAGGCCGCCGAGCGGCTCGTGGAACTGCTCGGCGAGGCGTTGGAGATCGCCGGGAGCGGCAGCGTCTCCGGGAGGACGCCCGCGCCGCCCGGCTCGACGAGCGCCCAGTTCCTGGTGCGCCCGACAATGTTCCGGCTGGTCCCGGTCGTCGTCCGGGCGGTCCGCCGTGAGCTCCGCCGGGACTCGCCCGTGTTCCGGCACGCCGTCCGCCTGGCGGCGGTGGCCACGCTCGGCTACCTGATCGCCGCCCGGCTCCCCCTGGGCCACGGCTACTGGGCGCCCATCACCTCGGTGATGGTGATGCGGCCGGACTTCCACCGGACGTACGCGCGCGCGGTGGCCCGTCTCGCCGGGACCCTGGCGGGGGTCGCGCTCGCCACCGGGATGGTGCGGGCCCTGGGCCCGGACGCCCATGTGTTCGGCGCGCTGGCGGTGGTCTCGGCGGGCCTGTCGTACACGCTGAACCGTACCGGCTACGCCTACTCCCAGTGCTTCACTGCCGCGTACGTCGTCTTCCTGCTCGGTATGGGCGGCCAGGCGTGGGAGCAGACGGTCCCGGAGCGGGTGGTGCTCACCCTGCTCGGCGGGGCCCTGGCGATGCTGGCCTACGTGGTGTTCCCCGCATGGGAGACACCCCGGCTGCCGGGCCGGCTTGCGGACTGGCTCGCCGCCAACGGCCGCTACGCGGCCGCGGTGCTCCGCAACTACGCCGAACCGACCCGGGAGCATCACGCCGACATGCGCAGGGCACTGCTGGCGAGCAGGGAGGCACGTGCCGCCTGGCAGGAGGCATACGACCGGGCAAGGCAGGAACCGGTCCGCCCCAGGGGTCTGACGTCGCGCGAGGCGCAGGAGGCGCAGGAGGCGCTCGAGGGGTTCGGCCGGGCGGCGATGCTCATGGAGAGCCACGTCCCGCGGGCCGACAGCCGTTTCGTCTCCGAGGCGGAGCGGTTCGCCGAGGCCCTGGAGGCGGACACCGAGCAGGCGGCAGTCGACGTGCGCGAGCACAGGAATCCGGACTGGGGGCGCGTGGAGGAGGCGCTCCACGCGTGGGAGGGCGCCGCCGCCGGGGACCGGAGCCCGGTGGTGCGGCGCGGGGCGGAACTGCAGAAGCAAGCCTTGGAGGACCTCGCGACGGCCGTTAGCCGCACACGCCTGGAACGGGACGTCGGCTCCGCTCGCGAGGAGCAGCGGGTGCGGGCGGCCGTGGCGGCGGAAGGTGACGGATCAGGACCCGCGCCCCGGGGTGGGTGACGGCGCCGGCGACGGGGAGCGCCGCGCCTCCTGGAGCGGGAAGTAGTCTCCCGGCCGCGTCGAGCGCCGCCACACGTACGCCGCTGTCGCCATCACGAGGATCAGCCCCGCCAGGATGAGCAGTTCGATCCCCTCGACGTTCCACCGGAAGGACTTCTCCGCCTCGGCCGTCACGATGAGCACCTTGCGGATGCCGGCAATCAGGCCGACGACGAGGAACGGCTCCGCGTCGAGGGTCTGGTTCCTGATGGTGAGGCGGACGGTGTGGAGCAGCTCGGCCACGATGAACAGCACAAGGCCGTTGTCAAGGGCGGAGAGAACGACCGTCTCCTCGCGGTACGGCCCCTGGATCGACCTGATGACGTCGTGGACGACCCCGACGGTCAGGAGCCCCGCGAGCAGTACGAGGAGCGTCGCGACGACGAGGTGGATGCCGTCCTCGATGAGCTGCAGGAGGCCCTGTACCCGGCCGCCCTCGATCTTCGGGAGAATGGGTCGCACAGTCAGCATGCTAGGGGTGCCCCGGTCCGCAGGCGCGGCATGCTGCCGAACGGGTGGACGAGCGGACCCCTCCCTGTGGTGGCAGCCTGGGGGAAGCGGCGAGGCGCGACATCACCGAGGCCTACCCGGCGGCAGGACAGGGGTTATGAGGCAGCCCGACGCGGACACGAACGGCAGGATCCTGCGGCCCGTCCTGGCGTCGACCCGGGGTCTGCCCTCCGAGACGGTCCGGGACCTCGCCCCCGGCCTGCGGGAGGAACCGCGCCGCCGCACCGCCAGGGGCATCCGCTGGCAGGCGGACACCGACGGCGCCCCTGGCGGCGAACGAGCAGGCGACGTGTCCGACGTGGCCGAAACGTCGGCACCCGCCTGGAGGACCGCGACTGGGAACATCGGCGTCTTCCTCACCGACCTGCCGAGCCGGGCGGAGCACAACCCGGTCCGCACCGAGGCCGACCCTGAGCACAGGGTCGCACTGATCTCGCTGCCCGCCCTCGGCTCCCGGCGTCTGCGGCGCCGGGAGCGGCAGGCGGTGGCCGGCGTCGTCAGGCACAGGCCGCGCAGGACGAAGAGCCTCTGGTTCCCTCGTCGCCGGCCGTCCCGCGCCCGCGGAGGAGTCCAGGCACGAGTGCTACGCGGTGCCAGGGCCAGGGCTGCGCACGTCCGCCTGGTCCTGGGCATGGTGCGCGCCAACCGCCCCTGGGCGGTGTTCCCGGGGACCCTGCACGCGAGCTGCCCCGGCATCCCGATCCGGGTGCCGGGGCAGCTCGCGCGCCCCGGCGGACGTTCGCCACCGCGGCCGTCGGGTTCATCAACGACACGACCTGGCAGGTCGTCACTCTGCGTTGCCGGAGTGGCGCGAAGCGGTGGCGGGGAACCTGTACGGGCCCGTTGCTGCGTGGCGGGCGCACCGTGCCGGAGGACGCGAGAGCACTGGAGGTGTGTGATGAGTGCTGACCGCTCCCACGAGAGCCTTGATGGTCACGTACTGGTCCTCGATGCTGGCTCTTCGAGCCTTCACATTGCTCTGTTCGCGGCCGACGGTGAACGGGTGGCGGATCGAGACGCCTCGGAGCCCCCGGGGCCTGCTGCGGCGGCGGAACTGCGGAACTTCCTCAGCGAGGTGCCCGCTCCTGCGGCGGTTGGACACCGCATCGTCCACAGCGGTCCGCACCTGACTGGACATACGCTGATCGACGCACGCGTACGGGCTCTGCTGGCGGACGTCGCCGATCTCGCGCCGCTGCACGTGGCCCCTGCCCTGCCTCTGATTGATGCCGCACGAGAACTCCTGCCCGACGTTCCTCATGTCGCCTGCTTCGACACTGTCTTTCACAAGGATCTGCCGGCACAGGCGCGCACGTACGCCGTGCCGGAGCGATGGCGAGCCGAATACGGGCTGCGCCGGTACGGCTTCCACGGGCTTTCCTACTCGTGGGCACTGCAGAGGACGGCGCAGGCCCTGGGCCGACCCGTCGACAACCTCCAGGTCGTGCTCGTGCACATGGGCGGCGGCTGCTCGGCCTGCGCCGTCCGGAACGGACGCAGCGTGGACACCACCATGGGCCTCACTCCGCTGGAAGGCCTGGTGATGAGCCGGCGCAGCGGCAGCCTCGACCCCGGCGCACTGCTGTGGCTGCAGCGGCGGCACGGTCTGAGCACGGACGAATTGGATGACACACTCCACCGGCATTCCGGTCTGCTCGGCCTCTCCGGTACTTCGGGAGACACCCGGGACCTGGTGCGCGCCCGCGCGGAGGGTGATGCCGCGGCCGCGTTGGCGCTGGCGACGTTCACACTCAGCTGCCGCAGGGGCATCGCCTCGATGGCCGCCTCGCTGGACCGGCTGGACGCGCTGGTCTTCACCGGGGAGATCGGCGAAGACCAACCCGAGGTCCGCGAGGAGATCTGCTCGGCCCTGACTGTTCTCGGTGTACGAGGCGGGCTGCTCGTCCCCGAACTGGAAGATTTGATGCGGGAAGGCCTCCGACGCATCGATCAGACGCGGAGAGGTGTCCCGGTCCTCGTGGTCGCAACCGGCGAGACACAGCAGATCGCCGCCGAGACCCGACGGGTGCTCGGCATGTGACTGGCCAAGGCAACTGCCGGCACATGGACACTTGCCTGGCCCGCGCAAAGCACCGGCCTCCTGTACCAGGACAGCACGGGGGAGTGGCGACGTCTGGTCCTGTACGCCGCCCCCGTCTGGTCACGGGGCTCGAGGGCCACTGGCCCGCATCAGAGCTCCGTACCGCCCCTTCGACACTCTTAGTGGGCAGTTCGTAAGGTGATGTCCGTTTCCGGTTGAGGCTGGGCAAGGTCGCTGGTGGAGGCTCCGTCGGCTATGGCTTCCTGGCGAAGTTGCCGGTGTCGGCCTCGGTGAGGATCCCAAGTTTGACCAGGCGTTTCAGCTTGGCGCGAGTGCCTTCGACGTTCTTCGGCAGCAGTGCGTGGCCGAGGTTCGCAGACGTCCTTGGCGCGTAGCGGCCCGGCCGCGTGGTTGAAGGCAGCGAGGATGCCGGGGTAGTCCGGGTGCTCGGGCAGGTCCGGTGTGTGGGCCGGGAGCCGGTCGGTGAGGCCGGTGATGGTCTTGCGGGTGATCGCGAGGTGCTCCAGGTGGGTCTCGGCCTCCCGCAGCCGGGTCTGCAGGTCGTCGATCTGTGCGCGGAGGTCGTCGGCCAGGGCCCGGGCGGCGTCTTCCTGGAGGCCCAGGGCGTCGAGCAGAGGCTGGATGTTCACGCTGCCACCGCCTGCGTCTCGCGCCAGGTGGGGGCGTTCGCGCCGGTGAGGCGTCGGGTCATGACGTGGGTCATCGCCCAGTAGACGCGGGAAGCGGAGGAGGAAGGGCGGTGCTCGTAGTCGCGGACCAGGCGCCGGTGCAGTATCAGGATCCCGTAGGTCTGCTCGACCCTCCACCGCTTCGGCTCCGGCACGAACCCCTTGACCTGCGGGTTGCGTTCGACGATCTCGACGTCGATGCCCAGGCCGATGCCGTGCACGACGACCTGGTTCTTGAAACCCTGGTCGACCAGGGCTTTGCGGACGGTTCCGTCGGCGTGCTCGGCGGCTTGGTCCAGCAGGACGATGCCCGCGGCGTTGTCGTGGGTGTTCGCGGCGAGGACGACGACCGCGATGACCAGGCCGAGGACGTCCACGGCCAGGCCGCGCTTGCGGCCGGGCACCCGCTTGGCCGGATCGTGGCCACTCGTGGCGGCGGGGACCCCGGCGGCCACGTGGACACTCTGGGTGTCCAGAACCACCAGGGTCGGGTCCTCTAATCGGCGGGCGCGTGCGCGGACCTGGCAGCGCAGGAGTTCATGGATGACCTGGTCGGTTCCGTCGTCCCGCCAGGTGGCGAAGTAGTAGTAGGTCGCGCTCTTCTGGGGCAGGTCGTGCGGGAGGTAGGCCCACTGGCAGCCGTTCCGGCCCTGGCAGAGGATGGCGTTCACGATCTCCCGCATGTCATAGGCGCCCTGATGACCGCTGACCGAGCGGTGCCGGGCTTTCCAGGCGGTGATCACCGGCTCGATCAACGACCACTGCTCGTCCGATAAGTCACTCGGGTACGGCTTGCGTTCACTCACACGGTCACATCACCAGACCACCAACCGCGGACCGGCAGAGTCCGCCCCGCAGCCACACGATCAGGCGACGGCAGATTCAGTCAAAGACTCACGAACCGCCCTCTTAGGACACCCTGCGCCGCATGTTCACCCACTGGCTCGCCGCCCTCGGCATCCCGGTGCTGGTCATACGAGGCTTCAGTTCGCAGTCCTACGTCGACATCGTTCGGGCGCGCACCGCCCGCGATCCGCGCCCCGCGGTCCTGCGGAAGGTCCCGATGCAGCCCGAATCGAATGTCGTCAATCGCCGCGGCCATCCTCACCCTGGAGCGCCAACGCTGAAAGAGCTCAGTGAGGTCTTCGCCGCCTTCGCCGACGCAGACGCCGAATGCGCTGACCGCTAACCAGGCCGCCGAACTCCTGGCGCAAAAGCTGAGAAGCCGTATCTCAACCGAACTTGATCGTGTGATTCCTGCTGGTCAGGCATGGTTTTGTCCGAGGTGAGGGAGGCATGCGGCGTCTTGTGTCCGCTTCGTGGTCGAGGGGTGCGCGGTGGCGTCGGTGCTGGGAATGCTGGAGGAGCGGGAGACGGCTGCCCGGGTGCGGATGGAGGGTCTGCGGGAGGAAGCCGCGCGGCTGGCTGAGGTGTTGGAGGCCGCGGAGATCGAGCTGGACCGGCGGGTGATCGCGCGGGAGGAGCTGGTCGAGACCCTGGCGGTCTGTGCGGCTGAGTCCACGGCCGTGACTGAGGCCGGGGCGGAGCGGGAAACCCCGTCCTTGCCCGTGCCGGGCTCGACGGTGCCGCCCTGGCGGGACGGGTTGCCGGTGACGGTTCTGGCGCCGGACTATCAGCGGCTTCTGGGCGTGCTGGAGGAGGGGCGGGCGGCGGCCAGGGGGGGCGCTGAAGGCCAGGGAGATCGCGGTGGAGCTGGGTTTGGAGACGACGCCGGCGAAGGTCGAGGGGCTGCGTTCGAGGGCCAGGCGCCTGGCGGAGCGCGGGTGGCTGATGCAGGAGTCGTCAGGGACGTTCAGCGCCGGTCGGCGGCCCGTGCCCGTGCCAGACGCCGGCTCATCCGCGTGATCATCGACCATCGCCTCGTCTGGGGAAGGACCCCCATGGCCAAGCACGCGGTGTTCATCCCGATCCGATGCTCGGCCTGGTGCTGGCATCGGGCAGGTACGAGGAACTACTGCTGCCGGAGCTGCGGGCCGACCGACACGCACCGGACCTCACGCCGCCGGCACCCACTCCCGTGCCGGCGGCGAGTCTCGTGCCCTCGCTCGGAAACCCTGGCGGCATCGATCGCGTCCGGCTCCGCGCCACCCTCCGCACACGACCGGTCTTCCTTGGTCTTGTCGGAGCACTCCGGAGGCCAGGTCATCGCGTGCCGCCACTTGGCGGAGGCGTGGCGCTGCTTGGATGACACAACAGAATTCAACGATCAAAGCTGGCGAGGCGGTGTCGGCGGAGGTGCCATGTGAACCGGCGTACGACGCTCCTCGGCGCGGGCGAGGTCCTGACATGGTGGGCCGCCCTCACCCTGCTGTGGCTGGTCTTCATCAGTGCGGTGGACACACTGGAACTCGTCGTGGGGATGTCTGCCGCCCTGGTCGGCGCGTTCGCCGCGTGGGGTGCGCGCCGGGCGGTGAGCGGGTGGTGAACGGGTGGACCCTCGCCGCGACGGCCGCGCTCACCCTGGGAGTCGGGGCCACGGTGTGGGGTGTCACCACGGGACCGCTGCGGCGCCGGGTCGTGGCACAGAACCTGTCCACCTCGCTGGCCTGCCCCGCTCTGCTGCTCCTGGCCCAGGGCTACGGCCGGCCGTCGTACGTCGATCTCGCCTTGCTCCTCGCCCTGCTGGGCCCCGTCGGCACCCTCGTCTTCGCCCGGCTGCTCGCGGAGGATCTGGCGCAGGATCCGCCGCGGGCGTGGGGGCTCACGTACGCGGTCGCGGCGTTCGGTGGCGGCGTCGTGGTCACCGTGTGCGTGGCTACGGGTCCGGGCCGTGCGCTGGTGAAACTCCTGGTCGTCGGTGCCCTGTTGATCGGCGGGAACCTCACCGCGTCCCGTGCCCTGGCCGGTGGCTTCACGGGGAGTCGGCGTGGATGACCCGCTGATCGTCGTGGCGCTGCTGCTGGTCGCCGTGTCCGCGTCCGCCGCCGTGGCCACCCGTGATCCCTCGCGGCAGGCACTCGTGCTGGCGGTGCTCGGGACGGTTCTGGCCGTTCTGTTCACCGTGCTTCAGGCCCCCGACGTGGCGCTCTCCCAACTGGCCGTGGGCTCGGCCCTGACTCCCCTGCTGCTGATGCTGTCCGTGCGCAAGGTCCGGCGGCCGCAGCGGCGGAAGGAGACGGAACGATGACCCGGCGGGTGCGGCTGATCGTCCTGGCCGTCGGCGGCGCGGGCCTCGCAGCTCTGCTCGTCGCCGCCTGCTTCGATCTGCCGGGCTTCGGCGGGAACCGGCATCCGTACGGGGACCGGGTGGTACGTGCCTCCCTCGCCCGGCACACCGCGAACACGATCGCCTCGGTCAACTTCGACCAGCGCGCCTTCGACACCCTCGGCGAGATGAGCATCCTCTTCGCGTCCGTCCTCGGCACCGTCGTCCTCCTGCGCCAGACCCGCGACGAACACCGCGCCGCGCCCGATCCCGAGGAGGTCGCACTCCCCGTACGCCGGTACGCGCTCGTCGTCCTGCCCGTCGCCGTCCTCACCGGCCTGTACGTGATCGCGCACGGCCAACTCAGCCCGGGCGGCGGCTTCCAGGGCGGTGTCGTCGCGGCGACCGCCCTGCACCTCCTCTACCTGGGCGCCGACTACCGCGCTCTGGAACGCATCCGGCCGGTCGGCTCCTACGAGGTCGGCGACGCGCTCGCGGCCTCCGCCTACCTCGTGTTGGGCCTCGCCGGACTCCTGGCCGGCACCGCCTTCCTCGCCAACTTCCTCCCCTTCGGCACCTTCAACACCCTGTCGTCGGGCGGAACCGTCCCGCTGCTGAACGCTGCCATCGGCATGGAGGTCGCGTGCGCGGTCGTCGTACTGCTCGCCCGCTTCCTGGACCAGGCCGTGGAGATCGAGAAGGGAAGCGGGGTTTGATGGCGGTACTGCCGTACCTCGTCGCCACATGGGTGTTCCTGGTCGGATGCTATGGACTGGTCACCAGCCGGAATCTCATCCATGCCGTGGGCTGTCTCGCGGTCTGTCAGTCCGCCACCTACGTCCTGCTGCTGGCCGTCGGCTACCGCGACGGCGGCACCGCACCCGTCTTCTCCGACCTGAAGCCCGGCTCGCGCCCCGTGGTGGACCCGGTGGTCCAGGCCCTCGCCCTCACCGACGTGGTCGTGGGCGCCACCGTCACCGCCCTGCTGCTCGCCCTCGTCCTGCAGATCTCCAAACTCCACGGCACGGTCGACCCCGACGAACTCTCCGAGCTGCGCGGCTGATGCACCACCTGCTACCGGTGCTCGTCGCCGTCCCCCTACTCGGAGCCACTGTCCTCGTCGCCGGCGGACGCCACCTCTCCCGCATCGCCGCCGAATCGATGGGGTGCGCCTTCGCCGCGGGGACGGCCGGACTCGCGATCGTCCTCCTCCTCAACTCCTCCCCGCCCCTGACCGAATGGGTGGGCGGCTGGCCCCCCATGCGCGGCGAAAGCGTCGGAATCGTCCTCATCGGGGACGGCCCCGGCCTCGGCATGGCCGCGCTCGCCTCGCTCCTGACCGTGGCGGCTCTGGCGTACTCCTGGCACTACTTCGACGAAGCGCCCCGTCGCCACGCAGGCTCCTTCCCCGCCCTGATGCTGCTCTTCCAGGGCGGCATGTGCGGCTTCGCGATCGCAGGGGACCTGTTCGACGCCTTCGTGTTCTTCGAGTTGATGAGCGTTGTGGCGTACGCGTTGACCGGTCATCGCGTCGAGGAGGCGAAGGCCGTGCAGGGCGCGTTGTCCTTTGGCGTCCTCAACTCCCTTGGCGCGTATGCCGTGTTGATGGGCATCGGTCTGTTGTACGCACGTACCGGCGAACTCGCCATGGTGAAGATCGGCCAGGGTCTCGACCGGCACGGCGGCCCCGACGCCCTCACCCTCGCGGCCTTCGCGCTGGTCCTGACCGGCCTGCTGGTGAAGGCCGCTGCCGTGCCGTTCCACTTCTGGCTGCCGGACGCGCACGCGGTCGCCCCCACGCCCGTGTGCATGCTGCTGTCCGGCGTCATGGTCGAACTCGGCGCCTACGGCGTCTGGCGGGTCTACCGGACGGTCTTCTCCGGGCCCGGCGGAATCCCGGCGTCCGACCTGGAACGCGGCCTCCTCGTCCTCGGTGTGCTGACCGCCGTGGTCGGCGCGGTCATGTGCTGGTTCCAGCGGCACATCAAACGGCTGCTCGCCTACTCCACGGTCGCCCACATGGGGCTCTTCCTCATCGGGATCGGCAGCCTCAGTCCCGAGGCCGACGACGGGGTCGCGCTGTACATCCTGGGACACGCCGGCGTGAAGGCCGCCCTGTTCGCCTGCACCGGCGTCCTCCTCGACCGCTACGGCTCGGTGGACGAGCACGCCCTGCACGGGCGCGCCCGCAGGCTGCGCGGAGTCGCCGTACTGTACGTCGTCGGCGCGTTGAGCCTCGCCGGTCTGCCACCCTTCGGCATCGGGCTCGGGAAGGCGGTGCTGGAGGAGTCGGTCGGCGCCCCGTTGACCGTGCTGTTCGTCGCTGTCTCGGCGGTGACCGCGGGCGCGGTACTCCGGGTCGCCGCGCGGGTGTTCTTCGGCCTCGGCACCCAGCCCGGCGACGAGTCGTCGTACGAGACCACCGGCATCAGAGAGGAACCGGAGACGCGGCACCGACTGCGCCGGGTACCGGACACCATGACCGCGGTCCCCGCCGTACTGCTCACCGCGTCCCTCGCCGTGGGCGCGGTACCCGGCTTCGCCGCCGCGGTCGGGCACGCCGTGTCCGGCGGGGCCGCCCCCTCGCCGCACTGGACCCTTGCCGGACTACTCCTCGGCCTCACCTCGACCCTACTGGCCCTCGGCCTGGCCACGCTCGCCGTGACCCGCCCGAAGCCGCTCGGCGACGGGGCATGGATGGCTCCGCTACGACGCCTGCAGTCCGGCCACATCGGCGACTACGTGGCGTGGATGCTAGTGGGCACGACGCTGCTGGCGGCGCTGGCCCTGCCGGGAATCCTCAACAGTTGAGCAGGCCTTGGACGCGATGGTCCCGTCCCCGTGTCGGCTCGACGTCGATGTCGGTCACGTCGACCGCCTTCCGGCACGAAGCCGGAGCGGGTACTCGACGACACCGACCAGGCCTGTGGGTGCACAGGTCCGGATCGATGTTGACGAGCACCTTCATTGCCCGTTCCTTGACGCTGTCTCCCAGCACTTGCCGAGCTCGAAGGTACAGGCGGCGACGCCCAGCGCCCGTTTTCGAGGCGCAGTAGGCGCTTATGAGCGGCGCCGGCGCGAGCACCGCGAGGGAGGACACCTGAAGGTAGTAGCCCTGGTGCGGAGCAAGTCGGGCAGGAAGGCGCGTGCCGTCAGCGCGATGCCCACCACGTTGACCTCGACGACTCGGCTCCACACGCGCGAATCGGAGTCGAAGCGGGACCGGGCCGTCTCCTCCATCGCGACGGCATCGCTCACGTCGAAGACCCGCCAAGGGGCCCGACCCCTTCGGGTGGCGCAGCCGCCGTCCTCGTCGGCTCCCCCCCTCCAGCCCCAGCCGGGCACCGCAGCCGTCAGGCCATCCGGCGCCGAGACCGCGGGCGCCTCCGGTCACGACCGCCGTACAGCCGACCAGGGGACTCGCAACGGACATGGCACCTCCACACAGCGGAACAGGTCGGTTTCCGCGCCCAGAATGCCCCGGGCCACGGCGGGCGGCGCTCCGGCAGCCGACCGGGCGGCACCGAGACGACCGCCGTCCCCGCGCGGCAGTGCGCAGCCGGTCCTAGCGTGGGAACGCGCAGCGCCGGACCCAACGCTTCGAACGGCGGAGGAACGCATGGCCGTACGGCACCGGTTGATCAGGAAGCCCCCCGAGGATGTCTGGGAGGAGGTCCTGTCCGAAGTCGAACGGTACGGGGACTGGGGCGTGGGTACCTCACGGGTCGAACTGGACGAGGGGCAGTGGCCCGGGCTGGGGGCGGCCCTCCGCCACGAGATCAGGATCGGGCCGCTCACCCTGCACAACCGGACCGTCGTGCGCCGCAGCGAACACCCGTTGCGCGGTGCGGCGGGCGCCCTGCACAACGGCCTTCTGGAGGCGGTAGCTCAGCAAGTTCGGCACCGCGCGATGTTGGGCCGTCTCGCCCGGCTGTGCGAGGGGGACGAAGGACCGGCACACACCACTCCCGGGCGACCGCGACCGCGCAGGGCCTGAACCGGCACCGAGATCTGGACCGCGCCACCGGGCACGACGCCCCCCGAGATGCCGTAAGTGCCGCCTTCGGTGGGTGGGGTCTCACGGGATGGCACCCCGTCGCCTGGTTCGAGTCCTGGGGTTCGCCTCGCGTCGGGGTCAAGAGTCGTCATGGCGCACGCTCCTATCGGCGCTCAGGTGCCTACGGCTGGCTGTCCTTGAGGTTGGCATGTTCAGGCGTGCCGGGCGGTGAGCCCGGGGCCCACCGCCCGACGGCGTGGTGGTGGCGAAGAGCAGCCCGATCGATTCGGGTCTCCAGTAATCTCACCACCCCCGTGTGGAGGAGGGACGCGTCACGTGTTGGGCCGCGCAGCGCTGATGTCGCCGAGAGCGGACTCGGGGTCGCGCTCGATGGCCAGGTCGCCGATGGAGACGATGCCCACCGCGTGCTGCGATTCGTCGACGACCGGCACACGGCGGACGGAATGCTCGCGCATCACTTCCACGGCGTGGCCGAGGTCGTCGTCGGGCTTCACCGTGACCAGATCGTCGCTGCACGCGTCCGCCACGGTCGTGCGGTTCGGATCGCCGCCCTCGGCCACCGCGCGGACCACCAGGTCGCGGTCACTTACCAGCCCGCGCAACCGCTCGCCCTCGGTGACCAGAACGGCACCGATGTCCTCGTCCCGCATCATCCGGGCCACGACCGCCACCGAGGTCTGTGGTTCGACGGTCAACGGGGCCCTTGTCATGACGTCGCTGACATGCTGAGTCATGGAACCATCCCTCCGTGCAGCGGGCGGTTCTCTCACCGCCGCTCGGGCCACGAGTACCCGTAGGCGACCGGTCCCAACGCCGTCACCAGGAGCGCGTGGACGACGGTCAGGTTGCGCGCTCGCGGCCCGGCACCGATCTCGCAGGGTGTTTCCCGAGATCGCGGCGGCAACGGCGCAGCTGCCAGACACGACAGCGCTGGATCGTGCGTCGGTGGTGCGGGAGTCCGGGCGGCTAGCGTTCGAGCGTCTCCAAGGCCGCTGCAACGGCGTGGCGCAGGCGCTGCAGGGCGCAGGAGGCGGGACATGATGGAAGTACAGGTGTGTTCTGCAAGGAGGACTACGGCATGGCTGGGTCGGTCTCTGGCGGTACCGAGAGCGCGGCGGGCGGCAAGTCGCGGTTCGACGACATCTACGACCGGCCGGACCCTCGCGCGTACTTCAGGCGGCTGGCCCCGCTGGAGTACGAGATCCCGCATCACGCCCAGCCGATCTTCCGGCAGGCCGCCGCAGAACGTGCCGCTCTCGATGACGGCCGCCCCCACGGTCCGGCGGTGCTGGACGTGTGCTGCTCTTACGGGATCAACGCCGCGCTGCTCAATCACGACGTCACGCTGGCGGAGATGTACGAGCGCTACACCTCCTCCGCCCACCAGACGATGTCGACGGCGGAACTCGCGGCACGCGACAAGGAGTTCTATGCCGAGCGGCGCCGAACGGACGCAGTGCCAGCTTTCGGCCTGGACGTCTCGGCCCCAGCCGTGCACTACGCGCTCGAGGTGGGGCTCCTGGATGCCGCCTTCACCGACGACCTGGAACATGGCTCACCCAGCCCCAGGCTGAGCCGCGCGCTCGCCGAGGTAGGCCTCATCACGCTGACAGGCGGCGGCAGCTATGTCACTGCCCGAACCTTCACGGCGCTGCTGGACGGCATCCGGAGACCGGCATGGATCAGCGCGTTCGTGCTGCGGACGGTGTCGTACCATCCGATCGTCCAGACACTGACCGCGCACGGTCTACGCACCACCCTTAATGTCTCCCGTACCTATCCGCAGCGCCTCTTCACCGACGAGCGGGAACGGCAGTACGCGATCGCGGCGGTACGGGCGCTGGGCGGCGACCCTACGGGTCGCGAGGAGAACGGCCGTTTCCACAGCCTGCACTACGAGTCCCGACCCGATGCACCGTGACAACCGAGGGTGGGAGATGTCATGCCTGGAGGCCGTTCCAAGGCAGTAGTCATCTCCGGTCGAGGTGGCCGTGACAAGGATCTGTTGTTCGGGCATGACCAGCATGACAGCGGCGCGCCGATCTCAGCGGGGAACGGCAAGCCAGCGCCTTGGCCTAGGCGAACTGCGTCGGAGTGAAGCGGGTGAGCGCGGGCGGTCGACCAGGGCAGGCAGCCGGCCTTGGGCGAATCTCCTGCGGCAGGTCCGTCCACGTGCAGCCCGATCTTGGCGCCGATCAGGCGGTGCCGTCCACGGAGGTGAGGCGGCTCGGGGCGGGGATCGAAGCTGGCCGACCGAGTCTGGGCTCATCGTGCGCAGCCGACGTCCAGCACTTCGATCACGTCGCCGTGGGGTCGTCGGTGGTGAGCCTGTCATCGCGCTCGTCGGCCTCGGCCTCGGCCTGGCGGATCCAACCGCGCAGGGCCTCGGCGTGGACTCCGAGGTCGATGGCCAGCCGCTTGATCTGCGGCCCTGGCGGCTCCGTGGTGCGATACATCCGCACCGCACGCTCTTCACTCTTCACTCCGCCCTGAGTCCGTTCATCCTGCGGTGAACGCGGAAGGACCTTCGCGGACGACGTCCCGCGCCGCCTTGTCGTCGCGCAGGCCGAGGAAGCGTGGATGGCGCAGCATGCCGTCTCGGGTCCACTCGGTGAAGGCGATCTGCGCGACGAGAGCAGGCTCGACCCAGTGGGAACGCACTTCGCGGACGCGGTCGGCGAACGGCGGCTCGGGGGTGCTCAGTTCATCGAGCCGGGCGCGCAGGCCGAGGAGGGTACGGCGGTCGAAGCCGGTGCCGACCTTGCCCGCGTAGCGGAGGCGATCGCCCTCGTAGTGGCCCAGCAGCAGCGCACCGAACCCGACCCGGCTGCCGGCCGGGTCGGTGAAACCGCCGATGACGAACTCCTGGCCCAACGAGCACTTGAGCTTCAACCAGTCCGTGGATCGGCCCGGCCGATAGCGGCTGTTCGCGCGTTTGGCGATGAGGCCTTCCCAGCCGCGGGCGCAGACGTCGGCCAGCAGTTCGGCGCCGCCCTGGTTCCGGTGGGTCGTCATGCGCAGCGGGGCGCGGTAGGTCAAGGCTCGGCGCAGCAGGGACTTGCGGGTGCGCAGCGGCAGCGACCTCGTGTCCGCGCCCTCCAGTCGCAGGAGATCGAAGACGTAGTACGTCACGGCGACGCCGCTCGCTTCGATGTCCCGGCGTTTGGTGAGTCCCATGCGCTGTTGGAGGCGGGCGAAATCCGTGCGGCCGTGCGAGAAGGCCACAACTTCGCCGTCGATGGTGAAGTCCGTGCGCTGCTGCGCGGCGAGCGCGTCGACGATCTCGGGATACGTGGCGTTGAGGCGTCTGCCGGTACGGGAAAGCAGCGTGACGCCGTTCCCGTCGCGGACGGAGAGGACTCGGATGCCGTCCAGCTTGCGCTCGAAGATCCACTCACCGGGGAAGGCCAGCTTGTCGCTGAGCGTGGCGAGCATGGGATCCGCGGCCAGTTCCCAGCCCGGCCGTGCCTCGCGCGGCAGTGCGGCCTCCTCGGCGGGCAGCGTGCCCAGCAGATCGGTCATCGCCCTTCAGCTCCTCGGCTTTCAGCGGCGACCTGGTGGAGCGTACGGCCGCTGCGCACCGAGCGGGCCCGGCGCGGATCAGGGGTTGCCCGGCCGTTGGTGCGGGCCCGTTCGTCCTTGGCCTTCACCAGCAGCCAAGCCTCGCCCTTATCACCGCCCTCTCCGCCGTCCTTGCCACCGCGGAACCGGGTGAGCGCGTACTCGCCGCGCAGTTTCGAACCGTTGAGCCAGAAGGTGACGTGTCCGCGCTCAAGCGCTTCGTCGAACGGGACAGGCCGGCCGCGCCGGTCATGGCTCAGTGGCCGGTAGGTGCCACGGTCCCAGACGATGACGGTGCCGCCGCCGTACTCACCCCCGGGGATCACTCCCTCGAATTCCTCATACTCCAGGGGATGGTCCTCGGTGGGCACGGCGAGCCGTTTGTCGCCGGGATCGGTGGATGGTCCCTTCGGTACGGACCAGGACTTCAGCACGTCGCCGACCTGGAGGCGGAAGTCGAAGTGCATCGTGCTCGCGTCATGGATCTGCACTACGAAGCGCGGCTCCTTGTGACCGGCTCCCGGCCGGCCGCGGGGTTCCTTCGTCCGGTCGAAGTCGCGTTTGCCGCGATACGTTCGCAGCGGGTTCTTGTCAGTCACATCGAGCCCTCTTTCGCGCCTACCCGGGGGACGCCGTCCCGGCAGGACGCGCTCACCGGGGCGCACGGTGTCGCAGACCGAGTACCCACCCGCTCCCGCCCGAGCCGCGCGGCGGATCCTGCCGCGTGCCGTCGACCGGTCAGACGCGGGGAAACCGTCGACGGTGCAGGGTGGAAGGCATGGCAAGGACCGCTCTGATCGTCATCGACATGATCAACACATACGACCACGATGACGCCGATCTGCTACTTCCCTCGGTGAGGGCGTGTCTACCGGCCGTGCGCAGGCTGCTGGCCCACGCGCGCCGGTGCGACGTCCCGGTCATCTACGTCAACGACAACTTCGGGCAGTGGCGGTCGCACCATGGCGAAATCCTGGAGACCGCGCTGCGCGGATCGCACGCGGACCTGGTGCGGGCCATCGCCCCGGACGAGACGTCGTTGTTCGTCGTCAAGGCGCGGCACTCGGCCTTCTACGAGACCCCCTGAGCTATCTGCTCAGCCAGGAGAATGTCGACCACGTCGTGCTGTGCGGGCAGGTCACCGAGCAGTGCGTGCTCTACTCGGCGCTCGACGCCCACATCCGGCACCTGAAGGTGACGGTGCCCCGCGACGCGGTCGCTCATATCCACCAGGACCTTGCCGAGGCAGCTCTGCGGATGATGGAACGCAACATGGCCGCGCGCGTCACGACCGCGGACGACGTCGGCTTTTCTGACACCACCGGCCGATAGCGGCCGGACCCGGTCCCGCCCGGTGCGATGCAGGCGGCCTCGTAGTCGTGAGCCCGGCCGCCCCTCCACTCCACCCACACCGGATCGTCGAGGATGTCCGCACTCAGGGGCAGACCGGCCCGCCGGAAAACTCGCCGACTTCATGGTCGTCGTGGGCGAGACCGGCGAGCTCGTTCCGCACGACGGCGGGTCGGCCGCCCTGCTCGATCGCCGGGTGCACGACTATCGGCACCTCTGTCCATGTTTCCGGCGTGCGACCCCGAGAGTCCGCCGCCCCATCGTGGCGGCAGACTCTCGGCGGCCGACAGTCCGCGCCGCTCGGGTGCGGCCCAGGGTTCCGCGATCCTTGGTCACGCGGAACGACCGTCCGAGCAGAGCTTTTCCGGCTGTCGCGCCGAGAGCCACCACCACGTCCGGTCGGACCAGGTGCAGCTCGGCGAGGAGCCAGGGCCGCGGCAGGCGGTCAGCTTCCACAGGTCCGGCGCCTTGTGGAGACGGCGTTTGCCGCCTTCAGCGAGGGTGAACTTGAAGTGCTTCACGGCGTTGGTGACATAGGTGGTGTCCCGGTCGATCCCGGCCCCCGTCAGTGCTTTGTCAAGCAGGCGGCCGGCCGGGCTGACGAAGGGCTCGCCCCGCTTGTCCTCCTGGTCTCCGGGCTGCTCCCCGACGAGGACGATCCGTGCCGTGACTGCCCCCTTGCCGAAGACGGTCCGGGTGGCGTTCTCATGGAGGGGGCAGCCCTGGCACTCCGCCGCCGCACGACGGTGCGCACGGAGGCTACCCCGCTTCGGCAGATAAGGGGTGGCGTCGTACGCGTCGGGCCCGGGGCCCTGGTCGGCGTGGGCGTGGTCGGATCGGCTCATTCTCCCACCTGCTCACGCCCTGCCAGGTCCGCCGCCTCCGACGGAACCGCTCGAACCGCGCACCCATCGGGGGACGTCCTGGTTCTCGCTCCGTTTGCTTCCTGAGGCGTGAAGGTTGCGCGGCCTCAGCCGCTCGCTCTCGTCGGCGGCCTGGGGCACCTCGTCCGGCTCCCGTACTTCGCGGACTTCCCGGACCGGGCCGGACTCGGGCTCCCTGGGCTGTTCGTCCGGCCGGGGCCGCCTCGGCTCCCGCCGCCGCATCTTCACACCCAGGCTGACCGCCCACATCAGCACGCCGGCGACGACGAGGCCCCCGACGAAGGCGCCGATCGTCCCTATGGCCGCGTCCGACACAGCCACGTAATGAACTGCGCTACGTGTAGTCATCATGGGCGCCGAGTACCCGGCTCTCCAAAAAAATCAACCGTTCCGAATGATCTGCGCGAATGATGACTCTCCGAGCAATCGATCTTCCGTCCACTCCTTTGCTCCGAACGTCACTGCCGCCAGGCAGAAGTGACGGTGAAACGGGCGGGGTAATGCGGGCACCATCGGATTAGGTCACTACTGCCCCTATTTGCGGGACTCTTTTGGTGATGTTGGCGGGGCGCCGACGACCGGGCCGATGGGGGTTGGCTGTTTGTAAGCGGTGCGGCCAGACACCGAGTAATCGAACCCGGGATCGTCCAGTTCCAGGCCGAGCGCGTCCCCACTTGGGTGATCACGGGAGCCTGGACGCCTGGGGGCGTGGTCCTGACGGCGAACCGGGACTGATCCCTGCTGCCGCAGGGGTGGCTCACCCCGTCAGGGCAACGGAGAGCGCCGCGACCACGATCGTGACTGCGGCCAAGGTGATCATCACCGTTCTCAGCGCAATCACCCGTCAAGGTGCGCAGGATGCGCGGGCAGTCCCGACGGCACCATCCAGGGTGAGGGGGAACGTTTCCCCTGCCTTTCAAGCACCTGCGGAGCTTGGCCGTCACCTTCCCGCAGCCGCACACACCACACGCAGGTGTCCTCTTCGTGGAAGGCAAGCGGGCCAACGGGGCCGGGATCCGGCCCGTCAGAGTAGGAGTCCATACCTGCTCAACGAACCTACCCGTACCCAGCAGTCGGCATGTCACCCGTTCGCCCGGGTCGCCCCACGCGTCGCGGCGCCGACACCCTGCTCACTGGCTATAGGGGTGAACATAGAGACGTGAGTGTGTCCTCGTTGATGCTTCCTGCGTTGCCGGAGCCACGCAGCTGGATCTACGAGTACTGGCGGCTCCGGGCCCTGCGGGCTGGGGCTACATCCTCGCCGGTTGCGTCAGCCGGCCGACCGGTCTGGACGCCGCCGCGGCGGAGGTGGAACGGGCAGGCGGACGCGCCCTCGCGCTACCCACTGACGTCGTCGACCGCGCACACGTCGAAGCCGCCGCAGTGGCGGCCGAGGCGGCCTTCGCCGGTCGACGTCTGGGTCAACGTCGCGTTCACCTCCGTGTTCGCCCCGCTCACCGAGATTGAACCGGGCTAATTCAAACGGGTCACCGAGGTCACGTACCTCGGATACGTGTACGGCACCCGCACCGCCCTCAAGAGCATGCTGCCCCGCGACAGCGGGACGATCGTGCAGGTCGGATCTGCGCTCGGCGACCGGTCCATCCCGCTGCAGTCGGCCTATTGCGACGCCAAGCACGCCGTCAGCGGCTTCACCTCATCCGTGCGCACGGAACTCCTGCACGCGAAGAGTCGAGTGCACATCACTGTTGTTCAGATGCCGGCCGTCAACACCCACCCCAGTTCCCCCGGCTGCCCCGCCACCCGCAGCCCGTACCCCCCATCCACCAGCTCGAGGTCGCCGCGCGCGCCGTCCTGCACGCTGCGGATCACCCGCGCCGCAAGCAGTACTACGTCGGTGCGTCCACCGTCGCCACCCTCCTCGCCGACAAGGTGGCCACGGCCCTGCTCGACCGCTACCTCGCCCGCACCGAATTCGACTCTCAGCAGACCGACGAACCGGCGCACGGCAGGGAAGGAGTGCTGCCAGGCACGGTCGTCGAAGATGCCATGGGCTCCGTGTTCGTGGCCCTTCGGGTCGTCGGCCGGTTCCCACAGGTTGTCGACCCTGTCCGTGCCTTGCCGCTGGCGGAAGCGAGTACCCCGATCGCGCGAACACTCGCCCGGCCTGAGGCGCGGCACTCCTTCGGCCGCACAGGCACCCCGCCCCGACCTCCCTCCCCCGAGACCGCTCAGGTCACCGCCGGGCCCGCCGGAGCGCGGCCGCTCCGAGGGGAGCGCCGGTCAGCGCGGGCGGTGCGGCCCGGAGCGGCCTGTAGAGCCGGTCGGCGCATTCGGGCTGCTGGTGAACGACGGTGCCGGGAACTCCTGCGACGATTCGCCCTCCCACGAGTTCGCGCGGAAACCTGCCGTTCCTTCTTTACCTGGTTACGGGACTGCTCTTTCACTTCTTCCGGAATATCCTCACCTCAGCGGACGGCGGGTCCCGCGAAACGGAACCGGCGGAATGCGGTTCACTTTTGCACGTCATGACGAGTGCGATGACCGGGTGCAACAGGAGCAGCCGGATTCGGGGGTGGTCCAAGATCAAGAGTCGGAGAGACATCGGAGCTTTCCGTGGATCGTCGGTTGCCAGGAGGATCTGTCAAGCCGCCTTGGCTGTGGCGGTGGCGAGCACCTCGTCGGCCAGCGGCTTGTCGAGGGCCGCGTGGACCAGGCCGTCCGCCAGTCGGGGCATCTCTCGGCGCTGGACGAGGCCGCACAGCTTCTCGGGTGAGGCCGGCAGTCCGAGCCTTCGGGCACCGTCCAGGGCCTTGCGGTCGATGTACGGCGCGAACTCCGGCCACACGCCCTGCACGTCACGCAGGAAGATGTCGGCCCCCGTGGGCCCGATTCCGGGTATGTCCAACAGGGCCTTCTTCGGGTCGGGTTCGTCGCGCAGTCGGCGCAGATCGCCGCCGTAGCGTTCCAGCAGTAGCTCGGCTCCCCTGCCGAGCAGCGTGGAGGTCCGCTCGTCGTAGCGCCGGTAGCCGCCTTCGCAGAGTGTGTCGACGCGCTGTTGCCAGGATGCGTCCGCCATCGACCGCGGGTCGCGCAATCCGGCGTCGAACAGCGCCCTGGCCGCTGCCACCGCGATGTCGGCCTTGATGCGGGCGCTGAGCAGTATGGCGAGCACGAGCGTCTGATACAACGGCGCCGGGCTGTTGCGCAGCCGGATGCCGGCCTGCGCCGTATATGTGCGCTGCTGTCGGTTGAGCAGCGCACGCACCACTGCCTCGCACCCTGCGGCGGTCGTCTCCTTGCCAGACTGCCTACCGGTCTTCGCAGTCATCGCCTAGTCACCGATTCAACGTTTCCGGTGCCCCAGAGAGAGGGGGCATAACCCGTTCCGTGTACCCGCCCAGGACCGATCGATACATCCATTTGTCCCCAACAGTCTCGGAAACACGCGCAACACCGGAATCTCTCCTCCGTCAACTTCGACCAGCGCGCCCGCGACGAGCGCGTCGGCCGGCCGGGAGCGTGGCGGGTGCTGCCCGGCCTGCGCCCGGTGGGCGGGATGCGGCTGCCCGTCACACTGATCACCGGTTTCCACATCGTCGCGCACGCCCAGCTGTCCCCGGGCGGCGTCATTCGCGCCACCGCGCTCCGCACGGCGCGCATCCCCCTGGCTTCCCGCCGTGTTCGTGCATGGGACGTACCAGAAGAGGATCGACCTCAGGATTTCTATACAGGGCTTCCACGGGGAGAGCTGTAAGTTACCGAGTGGCTCGCCGCGCCCCGCCCGTCAGCCACTCGGCGAGAACTGCCGCCTGGCTGTGCTCCACGTCCTTGGTGGCGGTCAGCAGCGTCAACTTGTCATGATCGGCGAGGTCACGCAGATGCCCGGCCGCATCCCGGTGCTCGGAGTCGCCCAGTTCGTCGAGGTAGCGGCGGCGGAACTCCGTGAAGCGGCTCGACTCGTGGCCGTACCACTTGCGTAGTTCGGTCGACGGCGCGACGTCGCGCAGCCACTCGTCGACCTGTGCCTCCTCGCTGCGCATCCCCCGCGGCCAGACACGATCGACGAGCACCCGCTTGCCGTCTCGCGGCGAGGTCTCCTCATAGATCCTGCGGTACTTGATCTGCTTCTTCATGATCACACCTCCCCTCTCCATTTTATCGGCTTTGATCGTTTATCGGGGCGCGGGTATTGCCCCGGCCTCGATGCCGCACCTCCTCGCTGCTGCCTGCATGCGACCACGTCCAAGGGGCACTCGCAGAGGCAACTGGCTGCTGCCCGTCCCATGGAAAGGGTGGACGCGCATGCCCGTCTCCGCATCCGTGACGGACCTTTTCGACCGTGTGCCGACCAAGGAGCGGACGGCGTTGCGGCGAGCGTCCCAGCCCAAAACCCCCGGGCCCGTGCCGGTCACGCTGACCGAGCGCTACTCCTCCGACCCGGAGTGGATCGGCGAGTGCGAACTCAGCGGAGAACACTGTCTCGGTGTCCGTGATAGCGCCCCCACCAGGCTGCTGTCGCGCAGCGGCCAGTCACTCTCCGACACCTACCCCGAGATCGCGGACGCACTTCACCGCCAGGACTGCGACGACTTCGTGGTAGACGGCGAGATCGTGGCCTTCGAGGGCTCCCGGACCAGCTCCGCGCGACTGCGGCAGCGCATCGGGAATGCGGGCACCCATGGACCGTCTGAAGCGCCGGCCCCGCTCGTCGCCGCAGCCTCCGTGAGCGTGATACCCGCTGTATCCGGCTGCAGCTCGTCGCCGAGATCGGGTTCACCGAGTGGACGGAGGACGGGAAGCCGCGCCACCCGCGGTCCATGGGACCGCAGACCGACAAAGCGGCACCAGAAGTCGTACGGGAGCGGCCCGGCTGAAAGGCGAGGAAGAACTCATGAACGCCAAGGCGAAGACCAAGGACGAGATACGCATCGGCGACCGGAAGGTGGCGTTGTCCAACCCCGACAAGGAGCTGTTCCCGGACGACGGGATCACCAAGGCCGAGGTGATCGACTACTACTGGACCGTCGCGCGCCCCATGCTCTCCCACCTCAAGGACCGGCCACTCGTGATGGAGCGCTATCCCGACGGATACCTGGGAAAGTCCTTCTTCCACAAGGACGTTCCTGACTACTTCCCCGACTGGATCCGTACCGTACCGGTGCCCAAGGAGGGCGGCGCCCTCACCATGGTGGTCTGCGACGACACGGCCACCCTCGTCTACCTCGCCAACCAGGCCTGCATCACCCCGCATCCGTGGCTGAGTCCCGCGGATTGCCTGGACTGCCCCGACCGGCTGGTCTTCGACCTCGACCCCTCCGAAGAAGATGGCGCCGGCTTCGAGACCTTACGGTGGAGCGCCCGCCAGTTGGGCGACCTGCTGACCGAACTCGGGCTCCGCCCGGCCCTGATGACGACCGGGTCGCGTGGCCTGCATCTGCTGGTCCTGCTCGACCGGCGCACGGACTTCGACACCGCGCGGCGCTTCGCCCGGCGCGTCGCCGACCTGCTCGCCGCCCGCCACAGCGACCGGCTGACCACCGAGCCGCGCAAGAACAAGCGCCGGGGCCGCCTCTACTTGGACACGCAGCGCAACGCCTACGCCCAGACCTCGGTCGCCCCTTACGCCGTACGCGCCCGCCCGCACGCCCCGGTCGCCACACCGCTGAAGTGGGACGAACTCGACGACCCGGAACTGGGCCCGCGCCGGTGGACGCTGCGCACCCTCCCCGAACGTCTCGACAAGTATGGGGACGCATGGAAAGGGCTGAGCCGCTGCCGGCGCTCCCTCAGTGGAGCGGAACGGCACCTCGACGCCCTCACGTGAAGTGACCGGATGCGTCGAGTGCGCAGCAGGACAAGCGCGAACGGGCCCGCCCGGTCCGACGTGGAGGGGCGCACCGTGGAGATCGGCCCGAGCCTCAGATTTTCGCGGAGGTGAACCGCGATGACGCTGCCTGTATGACGTCGACCCGGCAGCCCAGCGCAGAGGCCGCTCCCTACCTTCGGTCGGAGGTGAACGGGTCGCCGCGGAGCTGCGGCAGGGACAACAGACAGCAGGACTGCCGGGGTACCCGCGGTCGCGGGTACCCCGGGGCCGGGTGTTGGTCAGCCGTGCCGCATGTCGTCCGGGTCGGTCGGGAGCGAGCCCGGGAAACCCTGCGGGGTGTCCTGGCGCGTGTCCTCGGGACCGACCGGTGCCCCTTCACCGGTCATCCGGGACTGCGGCGTCTCCCTGATCGGGGCGTCGCCTGCGGCCGGGCCGGTGTCGGTGCCGACGGGGGTGATCCGGCCGCGCCAGCCGCCGCTCTCCTGCCCGCGCTCTTCGATGAAGCCCTTGAACCGCCTCAGGTCACCCTTCACCTGCCGGTCGAGGACGCCGAGCATGTCACCCGCCTTCTCCGCCATGCCATGGGGTTCGAACTCCATGGCCAGGCTGATGCGGGTATGCGCGTCGTCGAGCCTCTGGAACGTGACGACGCCCATCTGCTCGGCCTCGCCGCCCACAGTGCGCCAGGAGATCCGCTCGTCGGGCAGTTGGTCGACGATCTCGGTGTCGAACTCGCGACGGGCACCAGCAATCTTCGTCGTCCAGTGGCAGTGCTCGTCGTCGATCTGACGAACCTCCTCGACGCCGTCCATAAAGCGCGGGAACTCCTCGAACTGCGTCCACTGGTTGTACACACGGCGCAGCGGGACATCGACGTCGATGGATTCCTTCACGGTGCTCACGGCATCCTCCTTGCTCCTCGTATCCGAACAGACCGGATATTCCGGGTCAAAACGCGCGTTCCCAGGTTGGTGGTCCCTAATCCCGGTGGCCGACGAGAACTCGACGACACCAACCTCCGGAGACGGCAGGTCCCCGCCCTACTTGCCGAGTTTCTGCTTGAGCTGGGCCTTGTTCATGGACGAACGCCCTTCGATGTTGCGGCGCTTGGCCTCCTCGTACAGCTGGTCGTAAGTGGGGCCTTGAGAGCCGCTGTGCGAGCGCTGGCCGCCCCGCTGGGACGACGACTTGTCCTGCGTGGACGTCCTGCTCGCTGTCTTCGACTCGCCGCTGCGGGCCCGTTCCTTGTTGACCGTGCGGGAGGCGATCTCCTTGGCCCGCTTCGTGCTCTCGCCGCGCTGCTCGGCGCTTTCCTTGATGTGTTCGTACTGCCGTTCCCGTTTGGGGCTCGACCCACGAGGCATGATCACTCCCTGAATGGCTGTCGGGGCACCTTGCTCACCCTGTGCGGCGCCGAGGCGGAGCCGCAAACGCATGTACTACGTCCGGGCCACCTGCACCGCTGTGCAGCTGCCGGGTACCCCGCCGAAGCGTCTCGACGACTCGGCGCAACTGTCGGTACCGATAGAGCCATGGCCGCCGGCACACCGTGGTGGGCACGCGGGCCCAGACCATCCACGGCCGCCTCGTCAACTGCCGCTCAGTCGCGAGTGCGGCACGTCGCCCGTCGACCGCACGCTCCGCTGCCGCCCTGCCGCCCTGCCGCTATTCGCTGGAGTAGTGCATCGTCGGCGGCCCGTTCCGCCGGCTACTGACACCGCCTCGGACGAGTACGAGCAGGCGGCATCCACAGCGTCCCGGCTCCAGATGCGAGCCCCGGGCTCCTGTGCCGACAGCGCACGTCTTGACGAAGAGTCACAGCCCGAGGCTGTCACGGTCCGGTGGTGCGGGTCTGCTGGTGGGAGAGGTCCAGTCATGGCGTCGGCGGTTCGGGGAGAGCGGGTTGAGTGTTTCGGTGACCGCCGCGGAGACCTGCTGCCGCACCCGGTCGGGCAGCGGAGCGCCGTTGACCGCCCCGACCAGCTCCTGGGCCAAGTGGTGCAGTTTGATGTTGGTGCACTGGGACGCCTCGACCAGAACACTCCAGGCGTCCTCGGAATTCAGGCCGAAGGAGGCCATCAGGACTCCGCGGGCCAGATCGATGACCGGCCGGGTCTGCATGGCCCGTTTGAGCTGGCCGATTTCGGTGCGCAGCTTCTCCTCGACTTCCGCGGGCAACTCGTCCTCCTCCACGAGGTTGGAAGTAATACCGGTACGCGTGCCCTGGCCGTTGGCGGCCATGCCGGGACCGGCGCCGGCGTCATCTGCGTACGCGAAGAGCGGCCATGTGCGGGTGAGCGCGAGCAGGTGCTCGACCGCGATCCCCTCGGTCTGGATGCGGACCGACTTGGCCTCCGCCAGGGCCAGGCAGCGGATGTGCAGCAGGACGTTGAGGCCGGAGCAGTCACAGAAGTCGACCCCGGCGAGGTCGAGGTCGAGGCCGTGGACGGAATGGGCCAGCGCTTCGCGCAGGCCGTGCTGGAGCGCCTGCTCCGTGTCGATGTCGAGTTCTCCCGCGACCACCACAACCGTCCGCCCACCGGCGGGGTAGGCAGCGATCTTCAGGAAGGGCGAGGCGGGGGCTCCAACCGTGCCATCCGCCAGCGTTTCATGGACGGCTTCGTCACCGCTTCTCGCCTGAGAAGAATGCAGATGTTCTGGCATGGGAGTCACTTCCGGGGCATCCACGGACTTTGCCTCCTCCAGCCTCGACCTCCCCCACCTCGCACGTCAAGAGATACATGAACCCATTTTCACCCTTTTGAATACGCGAACGTTAGGCACTACGCTGAGAGGCATGGGTGGAGTACCTGAAGGACACAGCGGCTGGACCTTCCTGACCAACCACGCCCGGGTGCTGGCCTCGATCGCCGACGATCCAGGCACTCGCATCCGGGACATCGCCGCACGGTGCCGGCTCACCGAGCGTGCTGTCCAGAAGATCATTTCTGATCTTGAGCAGAGCGGCTATCTCACCCACACCCGACAGGGCCGCTCGAATGTGTACCGCATCGAGCAGGGGACCGTCCTCCGGCATCCGGCCGACGCCGGTCTCACCGTGGAGGGCCTGCTGGACGCCCTCGACCAGCATGAGAGCACCCGCGAAACGCGCCCCGGGCAGTGGGCGGGGCATCAGAGGAGCGATGGAACACAAGAGCCTGCCGACGACGACAGCATGGCGGCCATCGGAGGTCACGCCGAGTGAAGTCATGACTCGCGCTGATCGCCCCCTGGAGACAGGCTCACCAACGAAGCCGCCGCCCTGAACCGGCGCGGCACCTAATGCGTACCTGCTTCTGATTCGGTCGGTACGGTTTGGTCGTGCGGTCGCTGAAGGGGGTGAGGCTCTGTATCCGGCTGTTTGCCCGGTGTCTTCCCCCGCGGTGCAGGCAGTAGCGGCCGAATGGCCTGCTGATCTCGACCGGCCGGACGAGGGATCGGCTGGTCGTTGATGCCGCCGATCAGCTCGCTGGTGGCGAGGTAACGGGCCCGCGGCGTCCGCTGACGCCGGGGGCTACGCCGTTGGTGTTCGCCCGGCCGAGCTCCTTCACGGTGATGTTGGTAGAACCGCCCGCCATCCGGATGATCTCGGCCAAGTCACGCAGACTGCACGCCGCCCCATGGGCTCCCCGTCCACGCGTACTTCGCGCCCCTCCCCCTTGACGGGCGAGCAAACGATCACGGAACGCTCGGTCTTCGGCAAGCATCGCCCGCACCCCCACGCATCCCGCCGCAGCCCAGTGCCGTCCCAGACGCCGTGCTGCTCCAGGAGGCTACAGGTTCGTCTGAACGCGTACGAAGGCCGCGCTCGATACCTTCGCCGAGGCGGCCGAGGGCCGACGGGATCTCATCCACGCTGTCCAGGGCGACAGGCACGTTCGGCGATGGCCCGCTCTGCCCGGCGGGGGTGCGGCGGTCGGTGCCGTTGTGGGCGAAGTAGCGCAGCGCGGCGAACTCCGATTCGACCCAGTTCAGCCAGGAGCCGTAGGTCGGCAGGAAGACCAGCCCGACGTCGTTGTCGGCGGCCCAGGTGCGGACCTCGGTGTGCTTGTGCGGCGAGAAGTCGTCCAGCACCAGGACCAGCTTCTCTCCGGGCCAGCAGGTGCGCGGGCTTTGAGCAGGCTGAGGAAATCGCGCCACCGCTTGCGTTTGCGGATCCGGCAGTAGATCTTCCCGGTGGTCAGGTCCAGAGGGCGAGTATGTGCGTCCCGCGGCCGTAGCGGTCGTAAGTGGCCCGCAGCCGACGGCGCCTGCCGGCCGGACGCCATGCTCCGCCCTTTCGGGGCATCAGGTTGAGCGGCCCGAACTACGTGGTTGCGACGATCAGCCGGGAGACCCTGCGCCGCAACCTGCGCGACGCCAAGGTCTCCTGGCAGGCCAGGACCACCAGGAAGGCGTCCACCGATTCGGACTTCATCGCCAGGATGCACCGGGTCCTGGCCCTGTACGACACCCCGCCGACCAACGAGCAGGTGATCTGCGTGGAAGCCTCCCGCGCCGACTGGAACATCGGCGCCCTCGCCACCTGGAGCTTGGCCCAAACTTGCAGCCCACCTGGTCGAACGGCACCCAGCCCGGGTCATCATTCCGGGCCAGCCGGACCTCGTCTGCGCCAGGTTCGTGGCCGCAGTGGGTACACGTTCGCCGGGCGGCACCGGCTGTCTCGGGGGAAGCTGACACGGAGGAAGAACTGTGGACGGGATCGTACTGCTCAAGGAAGACCACAAGACGGTGGAGAAGCTGTTCAAGCAGTTCGAGAAGGCAGGCGACGACGCGCACGCCGATAAGCGGAAGATCGCCGACCAGGTGATCGAGGAGCTCACCACCCACACCTGGATCGAGGAGAAGATCTTCTACCCGGCCGCCCGCGAGGCGGCTCCCGACACCAAGGACCACGTGCTGGAGAGCATCGAGGAACACCACGTCGTGCTGTGGATGCTCTCCGAACTCAAGGACCTCGCCCCGGCCGATGAACGGTTCGACGCCAAGATGACAGTCCTCATGGAGAACGTCCGCCACCACGTCGAGGAAGAGGAGAAGGAGTGGTTTCCCAACGTTCGCAAGGCCATGGGCCGCAACCGTCTCACCGAACTCGGCGAACAGATGGAAGCGGCCAAGAAGAAAGCCCCTGGTGATCCCCTCGCCGTTCCCAGCGCCGACGAGTAGACCGCCCACGGCCGGCGCACCTGCCGCGACGGAGCCACTCATCGGCCTGCCTCCGCCCACCCGTTGCCGCCGTCCGCCCGGTTCGGCTTTCGCTGCCCAGGAGGTGCGCGCCGCCATGCTTCCACCCGGCCCCCACGGGCTCAAGCATGACAAGCAGTAGCTCAAAAGTATCCCCGGCTGCTGATCCGGGAGCACCGGGATATCGCAGCCTTGTGCGCCCGGCCGGGCGCACCGCAGGCAGGTATCCGCTCCGGTAGGCGCTCCACGTGGTTTGTTACGGCAGGAGGGTTCCTTGTATGGCTGTCCGTCATCAGCTGGTTCGTCGTCCCCCGCACGCGGTATGGGCAGTGCTTGCCGATCCGGCCCGGTACGGGGAGTGGGTGGTGGGACCCTCCCGGTCCACGCCCCTCGACCAGGCGTGGCCCGAAGTGGGTTCCCGGATCCGCTACACCCTGCGGCTGGGTCCCTGGTCCTCGGACGGACTCACGACCGTCCGCCACAGCGAAACGGGCAGGGAGCTGGAACTGGAGGCTTCGTTCAAGCCACTGGGCACCGCGAGGATCTTCCTCCAGCTCCGGCCGTGGGGCGAGGAAACCCTCGTCGTCTGCGACGAGCACCCCCTGCGAGGTCCGGGCGGCGCTCTCCACAACCCCGCGACCGAAGCGCTGCTGCAACTGCGGCACCGGGGCATGCTGGCCCGCCTGGCCAGGGTCGTGGAACAGCAGCACGAGGGGACCCGCCATGCCTGACGCGGTGGTGATCGGCGCCGGACCCAACGGGCTGGTGGCCGCGAATCTGCTGGTGGATGCCGGCTGGAGCGTGGAAGTCCTGGAAGCACAGGAAGAGCCGGGAGGTGCGGTCCGCAGCGACCGCGGCGTCCACCCCGACTACATCTCGGATCTCTTCAGCGCCTTCTATCCTCTGGCCGCCGTCTCACCGGTCCTCGCCCGTCTCGACCTCGCCGCGGAAGGACTGCGGTGGAGCCACGCCCCGCGTGTGCTGGCCCACCCGTTGAGGGACGGGCGGTGCGCCGTTCTGGAGCGCCGCGTGCAGGACACCGCGGCCGGACTCGCAGAGTTCGCAACGGCCGACGCAGGCGCCTGGCAGGACATGTACGACGTGTGGAAGCGTGTCGGGCCGGACCTGGTACAGGCCATGTTCACGCCCTTTCCCCCGCTCCGCGCCGGACTCCGCCTGGCCGCGAAGCTCCGCGCTGCAGGAGGCCTTCGGCTCGCCCGCAACCTGTCCCTGCCGGTGCGCCGCCTGGGTGAGGAGGAGTTCGCAGGGGAAGGGGGGCGCCTCCTGCTGGCCGGCAATGCCCTCCACGCCGACCTGGCCCCCGAGGCCGTCGGCAGCGGCGGCTTTGGCTGGCTGATGTCGATGCTCGGACAGAGCCATGGATTCCCGGTGCCCGTCGGCGGCGCCGGCGCCCTGACGGCGGCGCTCGTGAGCCGCCTCCGGCGCCACGGGGGCAGCCTGCGATGCGGCGCGCGTGTCGCATCCGTCGTCGTACGTGGCGGAGCCGCCGTCGGTGTCGAGACGGCCGGTGGGGAAGCCGTCGCGGCGCGGCGGGCCGTGTTGGCCGACGTATCGGCGCCTGCCCTCTACCGGGACCTCGTGGGCGAAGAGCATCTGCCGGCCCGCCTCCTGCGGGACCTGGAGCGTTTCCAGTGGGACTTCGCGACTTTCAAAGTCGACTGGGCGCTGACGGGCCCGGTGCCGTGGGAGGCGCCGCAGGCCACCGGGGCGGGGACGGTCCATGTGGCCGATGGTGTCGACGGCTTGACCCGGTTCGCCTCCCAGATCGCCATGGGACAAGTTCCCGGCGAACCGTTCGCTCTCGTCGGCCAGATGACCACGGCCGATCCCAGCCGCTCCCCCGCCGGCACGGAATCGGCCTGGGCCTACACTCACCTTCCGCAGCGCATCACCTCCGACGCAGGCGCCGACCGCATCACCGGCCGATGGGACGTCCGCGAACAGGAGGCCATGGCCAATCGCATCGAAGCGCAGGTGGAACGGCTTGCGCCCGGCTTCCGCACACTGATCGGCGCTCGCCGGATCCTTGCCCCCACCACCCTCCAGGCCATGAACGAGAACCTCCACAACGGCGCCATCAACAACGGCACCACCGCCCTGCACCAGCAGGCGGTTTTCCGTCCCGTACCTGGCACCGGCCGACCCGAGACTCCCGTCAAGAGCCTCTACCTCGCTTCTGCGGCTGCCCACCCCGGCGGAGGCGTGCACGGGGCGCCCGGCGCAAACGCCGCCCGAGCCGCCCTGCGCCCTCACCGACTGCACACTCTCCTCCACCGCGCCCAACGCATCTGAGGGCCCAACTGCCCCCCAATGTCGCCCACGCCCGGGGTCCGCATGCTCATGTATGTGCTGCTGCCCTGCGCTTGCCACGGAGCACGTGCCTCAGACGATGGGCGGGTCGGCCGCCGGGAGGTCGCGGCAGTAGTAGGTGCCCAGTTCCTCGCGGTAGTCGGCGTCGCCGAGGTGCTTGTCCCGGTGGAACTCAGGGGCGTTCTTGATCTGTTCCTTGGTCCGGTCGACGAAGATCTTCTTTGTTCTCCGAATCGATCTGGATCACGGTGCTCGCCGGGAGGAGAGCCTCCTCGCCGAAGATCCAGACCCCGGCGTCCACGACCGTGTAGGCGTCACCGACCTCGTCGGAGTGCTTGTCGACCTTGCCGATGTCGCCGTCGATAGCCTCGGCCTTGTGGCCGGTCGGATCGCCGCCGACCAGCGAGCCCGAGGCCGACTTGTAACTCCACACATTCTCAGGCGCGCGAATAGGCCGGCAATCGCCCGGTAGGAATCGCCTGCACAAAGCTCGCGTGAGATCTCCTCCCGCTCGCCCATGGTCAAGGCGCCGGCGCGCGCCTTATGGGGTACGGGAGCGATTCCTCCGTGGTGCTTGAGGACGGTGAACACCGAGCCGGGCGGCTTGCCGATCTGTCTCGAGATGACGCTGATCGGCTCCCCGGACCTCCACCACCGCCACAGGTCGTTTGAAACGGGAGTTGCTCCACGGAAAGCGCTGGATCTCCAAGGCGCAGACCCGCCTTGAGCTGTTCCGATGGCTGGCCTATTACAACCGGCGGCGCCGGCACTCTGCCCTCGGCTACCTCACACCAGCCGAGTTCGACCAACAGCTGATCACACCACATACGCTGTCACTCGTCGCATGAAACCCCGGTCCACTCCCGCGGATCATCCTCAAGGGCAGCGTGGCCCGCTTCTGAACACAGGCGTCCCGCCACATCACGCCAGGCTGCGGACTGCGGAATAGCGCAAGGCGGGGACACCGCCTCTTCACCAGTAGGCCGGTGCTGTCCGGCATGCAGGCGTGCCGTCCGTTTCTCGGGCGGGGTGTCGGCCGTCCGGTCGCCCGGCCGGTCCCGGCCCACCCTCTCGAGATTCTCTCGTGCAGCAAACTCCAGCACCTCCCGCGTCACCCGAACGGCCCAACCGGCTCATCGCGACAGCGGGCTCTCGCGGCCGTGTACCTGCATCAGCTGGAAAACCCGAAGCCACTGACCCAGGTGGCGCAATCGCCACCCCTTGCAGACAGTAAGAAATATGAACCGTCACCGACGCTCACCCCGTCGAGCCCCTTGGATCGCGGGCGGCGCCGCCGTGCTGGTCGCCGGTGGCATCGGCGTCGGCATTTGGGCGACAGGGACGCCCGACCACGAAGCCGCTCGGCCCACGCCTTCGGAAATAACACGGCCCACGTCTACACGCACCCCGAGGCCCAAGCCGACAGCGACGGCTCGTCCCCGGCAATCGGCACCCTCGAGCAACCGGCCTCAGCCGACGCCTCACCAGACGGCGACGGCACCCTCGTCCGGGCCGAAACCGAAGCCACCGGCAACCCGGTCCCCCCTGCTCCCCGTGCCCAAACCGTCGGCGACAGCAGTGCCGAAGCCCACGCCGAAACCGCCTGTACCGTCCCTGCCCAGGCCCACGCACACGCCCACGCACACTCCCACGCAGCCTCCAGCACCCAAACCACCGACACCGACAGCAACACCAACAGCAACAGCAACAGCAACAGCAACACCCATAGCGACACTGACCGCGCCGCTCCCGCCCAGGGCCACACCGATACGGCCCGCTGCGCCCGAGTCGCCGACGACAACACCGAAGCCCACACCAACGCCACCTACGCCCAAGTCCACGCCGCCCCCGACATCCGTACCGCCCACGCCTCCCCCACCGTCCGTGCCATCCGTGTCACCCCCGCCATCCGTGCCATCCGTGTCACCCCCACCGTCCGTGCCATCCGTGTCACCCCCACCGTCCGTGCCATCCGTGTCACCCCCACCGTCCGTGCCGTCCGTGTCACCCCCGCCATCCGTGCCGTCCGTGTCACCCCCACCGTCCGTGCCGTCCGTGTCACCCCCGCCATCCGCGCCGTCCGTGTCACCCCCGTCGCCGTCGCCAACACGGTGGTACACGAGCGCGGCAGCGACGGCCGCTGCTCAGCGCATGGCTGCCGCCGGAGTGGTCGGAGATCCTGCCTGTTCGCTGGCGGCCGTCGGCAAGCCGGACCCGGCGCTGCTTCCAAAAGGCCTCACATCGGTCGGCACCGGGCAGGCCGGCAAGTACTGGTGCCTGATCTGGTAGCGCCCTGGGTCCGGTCGTGTCAGGTGTCCTCGCGGCCCGAGCGCAGCGCTCACGGAAACGGGGAGACCTTGCCCGTGCCGAAAATCTCATCCGGGGCATCCTGGTCACCATCAGTTGGTTCGGAGCGAGCAGCCACGCGTTCGCCACCCGCTCCGGCCGCATCGATCTCGTCGATGGTCGGGCCGTGAAAGCTCTGCTGCGCGAGCACCTGGGCATCGAGGCGCTTCCGGTCTGTATTCCGCCCCGCACGTGACCGCCGACGTCGAGCGACAGCCAAGGCTCGTTCTGACACTAGGTGACCACGTGTTCGACACCGGCTCCAGCGGCATGTCGGACGGTCGATCCGCCGGGCCTCACCTCGTCCCCTGCCGCACGGAGGGTCGCTCCATGGCGTTGTCCAGATGAGTGATGACGGCTGGCACGTCATCACTCTCGGTGCTCCGGATCAGCTGCAGGGCCGGCCGGACGAGAACGCCCGGTCGCGCTATCAACCGTGCGAGCACGGCGGCCCGGATGTCGAGCCGCTCGATGGTGGCCTCGCGCTCCTCCTCGTTCTGGCCGGCAAGCAGGACGGCGTTGTACCACGCCTCCTCGCGGGACTGACGGACACTGAAGTCGAGGATCCGCTCGTCGGTGCGGGCTCCAACCTGATCCAGCAGCGACAGGAGTGGCGACAGGGCGCCGACCGAGTCCTGCACCGCCAGCACCACCCGCCCAAGGATGTCGTTGATCAGCAGAAAGTCGTGCCGTAACGCGTGGATGGCCTTGCCCGGGCTGGTCCGCGCGGCGGCGATGGCAAGGTCGAGGTTGATGTGCGCGTTCACACCGAGTATCAGGTGCTGGACGATGACGGTGTCGGCGTCGTCCAGCAGCCCGAACGTCTCGCGCCAACAACGCGGCCCGCTCTGGTCACGACGCCAGGCGTCGTACGCCTCGAAGTAGCGGTTGCCGAAGAACGTGTCGAAACGGTCCATTCGGGCGCCGTCTTCGAACAGCCCACCGTGAATGGCCGTGCGGACCTCAACGGTCACCTGACGGTACAGCGCCGCGAAGTACCCGACCCGGTCACCGGCGCGGCCGGCCTCCCGCACGATCCCGGCGAGCCTGTCCACGACATCGTCGATGTTCTCTGCCGCCATACCCAACTCCCTCTCGCGGTCGCCTCGTTCGGCCCGCACTCTGGCTGCTGTCCGCAGTGCCGATGACAGCCCCGTCCTACCACCGCACACCGGGGAAGGTCCCTGCCTTACAGGAACCGGGACGGGAACCCTGCTCATCTCCGCCACGGCCACGGCCAGACGGCGCTGGCAACGCCCGACTGATGGCCTGGTTCCTGACCGGCGTCCGTGTGTGCAGCACGTGCATGTGGTCTCGGTCTTCGAGGCTCAGGACGAGGCGTCGGGACTGACCAGGAAGTTGGCTGCGGCAGCCGCAACACCCGCGACGGCAAGGCCCCGTCGTACTGTTCCTCCAGCTCGAAGGCGCCATGCTGCACGTCCTGAAGTGCCACGGCCGCCCCGAACAGTGGGTCCCGCCACGCCAGTTCAGACCTGGACGTGGTGCGCACACCTGGAGCAGACCGAACGGCACAAGCGCTGCCGCAGACAGCCATACGCCCGCGAGCTGGAGCACACGCACGGTGTTCATCGGTTCCAGCTGGAGTGCAGCGACTGGCACACGGTCAGTATCTGGACGAAGGACGTTTCCGTCCAAGATGGTGCTTTCTAGGGCCTGTTCAAGAGAGCGATCGCTTTGTGAGGCGACGGCATGGGCCGGAGCAGCTCCCGCAGGGGACGCTGGCCGGACGCCCATACTGCGTCATGGCGGTCGACCACATGCAACTGCTGCTGCTTGGCGAAGGGCACGGCCGACGCGGTAGCCCCTGGGGAACATCAGCCGTACCTGACCGTCCCCTTGTGCTCGCTCAGCGACCCCTCTGTGCACAGTTCGGTGCGCGCCGGTGGCGGACGTGAGTTCTTGCGCCCACCCGGGACGGGGACTGGACACAAGGAGATGGTGATGGCTTCCGCGAGTTCCGATGGAGGCTGAAAGCGTTAGGAAATTGCAGGTCAGACGTCGCCTCTCGAGAAGATTCGATAGTCCGCCCCGCACTGGGAAGCTTCAGATTTCCGTCTGTTACCCGGGGAGCGGCAACCCCTCGTTCACGGGGGCGTCACCCGGAGACGGCTTGCTGGGGGGCGAAGTTATCTAGACAACTTTGCTCACCCGGGTGTCGCCACGGCCGCACCCGGGGCGGAGAGGATCCAACACCGTGTCATCCCTCTCACAGACCGCAGCGTCCGGGAGCAGCATCACAACCGGCTCCACGACAGCCTCGCAGTTCGGGGACAAACTGTCCTTCACCTGGGCGACGGACGCGCCCGACCCCAAGAACTGGATCGGCGTCTACCCCGGCGACCGGCTGCCCGGCAGCGGCAGCAACTCCCTGGTGTGGGCGTACACGCCCGGCGCGTCCGGCCGGACGACCCTCGACACCTCGGGCCTGAGCGACGGCCCCTACACCGCGTATCTGCTGGCCAAGGACGGCTACGGCATCCTCGCCCGGACAGAGTCGTTCAACTTCGCGGGCGCGCCCGCGGGCGACTCGATCAAGATGACCACACTCACCCCGCACGAGGGGGACAAGGTCGCCTTCCACTGGACGACGGACACACCCGACGCGAAGAACTGGATCGGTGTGTACGACGGCGACCGGGTGCCCGGGCAAGGCTCCTCCCTCGCCTGGGAGTACACCCCCGGCGCCGCCGGCGACATCACCCTCGACACCTCCGGTCTGAGCGGCGGGCCGTACACCGCCTACCTGTTGGCCAAGGACGGCTACGGCATCCTCGCCCACTCGGCCGCGTTCAGCTTCGCTGTCCGCCCCGTGATCCCCCGCCCGCATGCGGTGGTGGACGCCCTGACCACGGCCCCACAGACCGTCGGCACGAGCATTTCGGTGAAGCTGGGCGGTCTGTGGGTCAGACCGGAGGGCAATGCCCCCGGCGGCGCGACCTTCAGACGGGTCGCGGGTGACCCGTGGCTTTCGGTGGCCGAGGACGGCACGGTCAACGGCAGAGCCCCGGCCTCCGCCCCGCGCACGCCCGGCCGGATCGTGGTCGCCGTCACCGACAGCGCCGTCGGCACCGACACCGTCGCTGTCCAGGTGCCCGTGCGCGCCCCCCGGGACCGGCTGCGCCTGAAGGTCGCCACGCTGAACCTCTGGGACGCCGGTAGCCACGTCGACGGGTTCCTGGAGAAGCAACTGCGGCTGGTCCTGGCCCAGGACCTGGACGTCGTCACGCTCCAGGAGTGCGGTGAAAACGGAGCCGGTAGTCTCGCCGGTGCGCTCGGCTGGCACGTGCACCAGGCGGGCGGCCTGGGCCTCGTGAGCCGCTATCCGCTCACCGACGTCGTCGCCCCGACCGCGGCACTGCCGGCCGCCGCTGCGACACTGCATCTGCCCGGCGACCGCACGGTGCGTCTGTGGACGGCCCGGTTGGACGAAGCCGACTACGGGCCGTACGCGCTGCTCGCGGGCCGGACCCCCGCGCAGGCCGAGGCAGCGGAGAAGGCGACCACCCGCTACCAGCAGGCGCAGGCACTGGTGGCCGCGTTGCGACCGGAACTCGCCGCGCGCACCCCCCTCGTGCTGGCGGCGGGACTCGCCTCGCCGTCCCACCACGACTGGACGAGCCGGACGGCGTCCGCGCACGGAGGAGTGGGCCGGGTGCGCTGGCCCGTCACCGAGACGCTGGAGCGGGCCGGACTCGTCGACGCCTTCCGCGACGCCCACCCCGGCCCGCTGAAGACGCCCGGCATCACCTGGTCCCCCGTCAGGACGCAGCGCGAGGGCGGAGGCGCGGAACCGCAGGACCGGATCGACCAGATCCAGTTCGCCGGGCGGCTCAAGGTACTGGAGGCGCACAACCTCTTCACCGGCTGGCCCCGACCGGTGCCGGACACCGCCGCCAACGGCTGGCCCTCCGACCACGCCGCCGCCGTCGTCACCTTCTCCCTGCCCGCCCGCGGCTGACCGCGAACGATCCGAAGGACCTTCCTCCCATGACCGAGATCAGCCGCCGCTCCTTCATCGGCACCGCCGCGGCCGGAGCCGCCCTCGCGGCCGGACTCCCCGGCACGGCCGAGGCCTCCGACCATGATGCCCGCCACGGCAGCATCGCCGACGTCAAGCACGTCGTCATCCTGATGCAGGAGAACCGCAGTTTCGATCACTACTTCGGCACCCTGAGTGGCGTACGGGGCTTCGCCGACCGCCAGGCGGCCGTCCTACCGGGCGGGGACCCGGTGTTCCGCCAGCCCGCCAGAGGCCGCAAGGAGGGCTACCTCCTGCCGTTCCGCATGGACACCACGAAGTACAACGCACAGAACGCCGGCGGCCTTCCGCACGACTGGGACACCGGCCACACGGCCGTCAACGGCGGCGCCATGGACAAGTGGGTCGCCGCCAAGGGCGAGCGGACCATGGGCTATTTCGCCCGGCAGGACATCCCCTACCAGTACGCGCTGGCCGACTCCTTCACCCTCTGCGACGGCTACTTCTGCTCGCTGAACGGCCCCACGGACCCCAACCGCCTCTACCTGTGGACCGGCACCGCCGGACCCGGAGTCGACGGCACCACCGGCCCATGGACCGACAACACACCGGTCACGGGAAACCCGGTGGCCGACTGGACGACGTACGCCGAGCGCCTGGAGGAGGCCGGCATCAGCTGGCGCGTCTACCACAACCCCGACGGCTCGGACGACCGTTACGGCGACTACGACGACAACGCCCTGTCGTACTTCAAGCAGTTCCACGCGTTCCCCAAGGACGATCCGCGCTATGTCAACGCCATGACGAAGTTCGACCTCACGGCCTTCGACCGGCACTGCAAGGACGGCACGCTGCCCACCGTCTCCTGGCTGGTGGCGCCCTACCTGTTCTGCGAGCACCCGAACGCCAGCCCCGACTACGGCGCCCACTGGGTCGACACCGCGCTGCAGTCGCTCTTCAGCAACCCAGAGGTGTGGAAGCACACCGTCTTCCTGCTCATGTACGACGAGAACGACGGGTACTTCGACCATGTCATCCCGCCGTTCCCCGAGCCGGGCACCAAGGACGAGTTCGCGAACGGCAAGCCCATCGGCCTGGGCAGCCGGGTGCCGTTGTGGGTCGTGTCGCCGTGGTCGCGCGGCGGCTGGGTCAACTCCCAGGTCTTCGACCACACGTCGGTGCTGCGCTTCCTGGAACGGGTCACCGGTGTGCGGGAACCCAACATCTCCGACTGGCGACGCACCGTATGCGGCGACCTGACCAGCTGCTTCGACTTCGCCAAGCCCGACTACAGCATCCCGACGCTGCCCGACACGGTCGCCCTGATGGCCAAGGCCGACGCCGGCAGCTCCCTGCCGCCGGTCAAGGTGCCCGACCAGCAGTCCATGCCGGCGCAGGAGCAGGGCCGACGCCCGCACCGCGCACTGCCGTATCGTCCGTGGGCCGACGTCACGGTCGACCGGACCACCGGCAAGGTCACCTGCACGCTCACCAACGACGGTAGCGTCGGCTACCACTTCAGCGTGCTACCGAACGTCTCGCTGCCTTTCACCGGCACACCCTTCACGGTCCCGCCGCGCTCGTCCCGCACCTATGTGTGGGACGCCGCCGACACCGACGGCCGCTACGACTTCTCCGTGTACGGCGCCGACGGTTTCGTCCGCCGCTTCTCCGGCACCGTCGTCCGCGAGGGCCAGGACGATGTGGCGGTGCCGTCGGTCACGGCGGCCCTGCGGCGCTCCGGGCAGCCGGAGCACGCCTCGCTGGAGCTGGAGCTCCGCAACGCCGGTGGCACCGAGGGGGCGTTCACGATCACGCCGAACGACTTCGCCGGCGAGGAGCGGACCGTGTGGGTCGGGGCCGGCGACCGCACCCGCCTGACGTGGCGCACCGACGAGGGGCGGTACGACGTGACGGTCACCGCGGCTACCGGCACCCGGTTCGCCCAGCGGTACGCCGGAACCGTCCACACCGTGTGAGACACCGTCGGGTGGGACCGGGCGCCGACGACGGCGGACCGTCCGGGCCCACCTGGCGTTCCGGCGTGCCCACCACGGAGCCGTCGGGCCGTTGCGACGGTGCTTGCACTGGATCACCCAGCGTCGCCGACAGGGGTCGGTGGCCTTCACATCCGCGCCCGGCAGCCGTCAGAGCGCGTCAGGTCCCGCGGCGCAAGCCCCTGGGCGCGTCCTGCTTCATCAAATGCGCCGGTCACCGCCACGCGTTGACGGTCGCGACCAGAACGGTCGCCACCCACGGTGCCGCCGCGCGGCCGCATGTCGCACGGACAGTGACGCAACCCAAGGGACTGGCCGAGCAAGGCGCGTTCGCGGCCCTTGGCCATGTATTGCCAGTGCGCCGCGCGGGCGTACCGCTGAACTTGCCGGTTGGGCTATCTGTTTTGCCGTCCCGGCCGGAAGCTGCCTCCGAAGGCGTCTCCTACTCGGGCTCCGGCTCCGACCTGGGTGGTGGCAGAGGTGGAAACAGTCGGCGACCTGGAGGCCCTGGGGCCCGGCGGTGGCCACCGCATCGGCGTAGGCGCCGGAACGGTCGCGGCAGACCACCTCGATTCCGGGATGGGGTGCGAGCCATGGGGCGAGGGTGGCGGCGTCACGCTCGGGCAGCAGATCGAGGACCTGGTGGGTTTCGTCATCGATCACAACTGTTGAGCCCCGGGACCTGCTCCACGAACGTCCGCCGCCCGCATGCCGCGGCCGCGGCCGCGCAGAGGAACCGCCGGCCCCGCAATGCGAGTTCCGCTCTCCGCCCCGGAGGTAGAAGGCCCAACGAGCCCACCACCGTCACGGCATGTCACGTGAACCATCAGTTGTAGTACTAGAGATCTTTAAGGGTGCGGGTTACGTGGGGTCGTGACGACTGTCGTGAGCCACGGTATGCCGGAGGGATGAGGTATCCCGATGGCGGAGGGCTGACAGCTGAGGAGCGGGATCGGCGTGAGCGGGTGCGGCTGGCGGCCGCCGATCTGATCGAGGCGGGAGTCAGTGACCGGGAGGTTGCCCGGCGCTTCAGGGTGACCCGGATGTCGGCGAGCCGTTGGCGCCGGGCGTTGGCTGCGGGCGGTCGGCAGGCCCTGGTCTCCAAGGGGCCCGGCGGTGCCCCTTGCAAACTCGATACGAGTCAATTGCGACTGCTGGAAGCGGTGTTGGAAGCCGGTCCTGCTGCTGCGGGCTGGAGCGACCAGTGCTGGACTCTGGCGAGGATCGCCGGGGTCGTGCGCCGCCGCTTCGGCGTCGAGTACACCCTGGCCGGGATGGACCTGCTGCTGCACCGCATCGGCTGGAGCGTGCAGGTTCCCTCCCGCAAGGCGGCCGAGCGCGACGAGGAGAAGATCGCCGCCTGGAAGGACGAGCAGTGGCCCGTCATAAAGAGACCGCGGCGGACCTGGGCGCCTGGCTCTGCTTCGAGGATGAAGCTGGCCAGGGGCTGAGGCCGCCCAAAGGCCGCACCTGGGGCCGGCGAGGCCACACACCCGTCGTGCGGGTCACCGCCGCGGGCACCAAACGCGTCTCCGTGGCGGCGCTGATCTGCATCAAGTCCGGCCACCGGCCCCGGCTGGTCTACCGCATCCACCTCGACCGTGGCCCGGCGAAGGGACGGCGCAAGAGCTTCACCGAGACCGACTACGCTCGCCTGCTGGATGCCGCGCATCAGCAGCTCGGCGGACCGATCGTCCTGGTCTGGGACAACTTGAACACGCACGTCAGCCGCAGAATGCGGCAGCTGATCGGCGTCCGATTATGGCTGACCGTCTACCAGCTGCCACCGTACGCACCCGAGTTCAATCCGGTTGAGGGCGTCTGGTCACACCTGAAGAGATCACTGGCCAACCTCACCAAACACAGCCTCGACCAGCTCACCGTGCTCGTGAAGACCCGGCTCAAACGGATGCAGTACCGGCCCGGCCTCATCGAGGGCCTCATCGCCAAGACCGGCCTCGACCTCGAGCCGCCCGTAGTCCCAGCCATTGAAGATCCCTAGACGCCAGTGGACCGAAGGCAGTCATCGCCCCATCCTGCGTGAGTCGCCTCAGTCGCCGAACATGCCGGCGAACGGGTCGGGTTCCCCGGTCCACGGGTCGAGACCTTGACTCCGCAGGAGTGCTTCCTCGTCGCGGTGGAGGAAACGGGGCGACGCGTTGCCCCAGAGGCCGACAGACCCGAGCGGGCACTCGTCGAACTCTGCACGGAACACCCGGCACAGGAATTCGACGAGACCGCACGAATACTCCAGCCAGACTCCGTCGTCCCGGTTCCACACGACGACCGGCCAGGTGTCCGGATCGCTGTCGGTCACTCGCCAGCACAGGATGTCGGCACTGGAGTCGACGCCCCAGGCGATCAACTCGCTCTGCCCGCTTCCCTCGGGGGCCTTGTACTGCCAGCAATCCAGCGCGTTGAGGGTCTCCGCCTCCATCCCCTGGAAGGTGGGGTTGACGCCCTCCGCCACCCGGGACTCCGGGAGGAGGAAACCGAGGTAGTCGTCAACGGCCCCCGCTCCGTAGAGCGTAATGAATTCCTGGTAGTCGCGCGGGAAGCCTGTCCTCCAACTGTGCTCCACCGCAGTCCAATCGACGGCATCCCCTGCTCCCGGATGGGAGGGCATGAGCTGCCTGAGAATGTCCATCCAACTCATGGCGTCTCTGCCTCTCATCGAAATCAACGGACCGCACCGGCCGGCATGATCTTTCCATCCCGGCTGCGCGTGACCGTACCCAGGTTCTTCCAGCCCGGAGGGGGCTGTAGACCGAGGTGGGAACTGCCTGCTTGTAGGACAGGCCGGGCGAACCGTCTGGGTTGGGGCACGTCGCGGTGATCTCGAAGGAGACAGGAACCGCACAAGGACCGGAGGAGCGCGGCGTGACCGTGTAATGCACCGCTGACCGTCGTCGACAGTGGACCTCGGGACTCGCAGGCCCGTACCGGACCGGGGTCGGATGTCGACGAACCGCCGGCGACAGAGCGTTGGCTTCAGATGGTCGGCGAGCTCCGGGTGACGGATGCAGTACCTACCCGGCCTCATCGCCGAGACGGCCTCGACCTCCAACCGCCGTAACCTCAGCGATTGAAGATCTATAGACATGAGCGAGAAACCTATACATTGAGCCATCAATCCCCTCATAATTCGATAACGCTTCAAGCTGGGCTATTGCGTCGCTCGCGCCGGGGGAATCAGGGAGTGCATGAACCAGTCCTGGTCGTGGATTTCGGTACAACATCGACGGCGGCGGCCCTCTTGGTGGACGGGCAGCTGGAATTGCTCCAGGAGCCCGCAACCGGAAGGCTCGGCTGGCCCTCTTCTGTGCTGGTGGACGGCGAGGAGATCCTGGTCGGCTCGTTGGCGACTCGTCGCAAAGGAGTCCGGTCGGCCAACTACCGCTCCGAGATCAAACGGCTACTGAGCCACAATCAGGCAAGCGTGATCGACGGGCGACAGTACTCCCCTGGCGAGTTGGTGACGGCCATCCTGGCCACACTGCGCAGGGAGGCCGAGGCCGTACACGGTGGGCCGGTCACACACGCTGTGCTGACGGTACCGGCGGCGTACCGCATGGGCGACCGACGAAACGAACAAATGATCAGCGCGGGGGAAGCGGCTGGTTTCACCGCCGTGGAACTGCTGCCCGAACCCGTCGCAGCCGCGCTCTCCACGCCGTCCGGACAGCCTTTCCAGCCCGGCGATCTGGTGTTGGCGTACGACTTCGGCGGCGGCACGTTCGACGCCGCACTGGTCCATGTCGGCACCAGGGACCACGAGGTGGTGGCCAGTTCGGCGCTCGAGGACTGCGGCGGCTACGACATCGACGAGCGTGTGGCCGCCCACCTGTGCGCGCTCCACGAGGACATCGAGAAGCTGTACACCGCCACCAACCGGGGCCGGCTCGAGGTGATGGACGCGGCGAACGCCCCGACCGGCATGTTCCCGCCTCCGAGCAGGTCCCCGTCGCGCATGGGAACACCACCGACGTTGCGCGGCGGCATCACGACCGGTTTCGCGGCACTCGCCAGGATCGCGTTGTGCAGGTCCGCAAGGGCAGGTCGTTGATGTACAGCCAGTCCGACCTGGCCTTGAACGCCCAGGAACGGATGATGTCGACCGCCCAGCCGACGCGCACCCTCCCGGCGGCCCGCACCGGGCCGTCGAGTTCGCGTACTTCCAGCAGGTCGCGCCAGCTCAACGGGACCAGGGCCGGGTCGACGCCGCGGAAGGTCGTCACATACATCGGCAGGCCACGGTGCAGCCCGCCGGGATCCACGTACCGGGCCAGGAGGTCGTCGAGGAACCCTGGCCGGAGCATGGGGCCGAGCGCCCGAGCCGGAAGATTGAGCAGCTGCTCCAGCGTCCTTTCATCCAGCGCAACGCCTGACGTGAACGGCGGCGGCCTGGTCTCCTCGGCGACATGCCGCCACACCTGGTACAGCAGCTCTGCGCCTTGGCCCAGCGTGGGGGCGGCGGCGAGCACGGCGCCGTTGAGCGCCCTGATACTCGCCCCTGCGACCGCGACGACCTGCACTCCTGATTCGGCCAGGAACCGGGCCATCTGTGGCCCGCGAACGACTCCCCCTTCGAAGCAGCCCGACAGATCATCAGCACAATGCTGACGAAGCCGGGAGTCCGCGAAGTGCTGTTCGAGATCCAGCCGGTGTGCGGCCGACTCGCGGAAAGCGCCGCCACCCTGGACGAGGCGGAGCTCTGCGATTTCAAGACACTCGCTGACCTGCCCGCCGGCCAACTGGAGACGGCACTCCGCGGCGCGAACATGTTCTGCCGCCCCGACCGCGGTCTGCCACTCGCCCCCAATCGCCGCAAGCAGTTGTACGACCGCTACACCGGATACGGACTACTGATCGCCACTCGGCTGCTACGCGACGGAGTTGACTCCGTGACCGAGCTGCGGGAACTCCTCGACCGGCACAGCGGCTTGGAAGAGCTCCGTACCCGGCTCACCAACCACTTCACCCACCGCGCCGACCTGCTGAAAATCCGGATCACCGCGGAGCTGCTCCACCAAGCCGACCACCGGCTGCGTCGCCACCTGAGCGACCCGGACAAACATCGGCTGGACGCCTCTGCCGCCCTGATCGGTGCTTTCGTCGGCGAAGAGCTCGGACTTCGGGAACTGGACCTGTTGCAGCGCGCCGTCACGGGCGCGACAAAACCCGGCGAGCGGGACCTCGACGACGTCCTGAACGCCATCAGGGAACACGGCCGGGCCGCGCACCAACGTCTCGGCCTGCCGAACAGTGCCTCACTGACGGAACTTCGGGACCGCGCGGTGGAACTCTCCGACCGGTGGCGTCTGCGTACCGAACTCGGTGACCGGCACACCGCCCGTGTACTGCACGACCGATACCAAAACCTGATCCAGCACATCGACGCAGCCCGACAGCATCTCGAGCACCCGTGACGCGACCGGCACCGTCCATGACGTCGCTGTCGCTTCTGGGGTGCCCACCACCCCACGCCGGCTTCCCTTCCACCGGCCCTCTACGCCCGGCCTCCGGCCCCTCGGGGCCCGCAACCTCCGGCACACGCGGACACCTCGCCGATGAATGCCGTCCAAGGCGTATTCGACATCGCTCAGGTCCAGGTCAAAAGCGAGGCCACCGATGTCGTCGGCGTGGGTGAGAAGTCCGGCCTCGGAGGCTGAACAGGTGCGCCGGAGTCCTTCAGCGGCTGGACGAAGACCTTCACCGGCATCGAATCCTGCCGCCTCGCACACACCGAGGCGCAAGCCCAGCAAGCCGCGGTCGTGCTGCCGGGGCCCGCCCAAGCATCGCACCAGCCCCGCGTCCGGGTGGGAAACCCCTCCCCCGCCGGGCATCAACAGTGGCAACTGGCCGCGGTCGCCTATTGGTTGTAGAATTTTCCAATTAGTGAAGACTCGTGCAATGAGGGGGATCGATGAGCACACAAGGCCCCGGCGCATCACCCCGGCGGTGGCACGGTGTACACAAAGCGCTCGCCGATCCCCTGCGCATCCGGCTCCTGGAAGCGTTGTGGGACATGCCACAGTCCGCACGCGAACTCGCCGACCACGTCGACCTTCCACCTGACCGGCTCTACTACCACCTCAATCACCTCGAACGGGCCGGGCTGATCGAGATCGCCGAATACCGGCCGCTGGCCCGCGGCAAGGTCGAGCGGGTCTACACCCCCGCGGTGACAGAACCCCCCAGCGATGCTGCGAACCCAGAAGAGATGGCTGAGTTCCTCGGCTCGATGCTGGACGCCACCCGGGCCGACATCAACGCTGCCTACCGGTCCAAGCAGGCTGGAGGCCGCCGGGAGGTCAACCTGCATCGTGGTGCGCTGAGGCTGACCGACGAGGCGCTCGCTGAGTTGCGCGGTCACATCGAGCGACTCGCCACCTAATTCGGGGACCGGGACGCTCCAGGGGTCTGGACGCGGGTGGTAATCGCGGTCGTCGACCTGCAAGACCGCCCATCCCCGGACGCCACTCCCCCCGCGCCTGAGAGGTCGCCATGAATGACGGCGAGGAGCACATCACCAGCCCCGCGTTACGAGCCTCGGACGCCGAACGCGACCAGGTCGAGGCGCAACTGCAACACCACTACGCAGTAGGCCGACTGACACTTCCCGAACTTGAAGAACGGGTGGTCGCGGCCTACGAAGCGCGCACTCGCGAGCAACTCCATGCCCTCTTGAGGGATCTGCCGAGCGAAATGGAAGTACCTGCGTCACCCATTCGTGTGATCGACTCCCGCCTGCTGATCGTCCTGCTGTGCGTCTCGCCTCCCGCGGCGCTCGTCTACTGGCTCATCTCCCAACGCTCGGTTCGTCGAAGGGACCCAAGGCCGCAGGCCCTGGAGGGTGCTCGTGAAGGTGGAGACCGTAGCCAGAGGCCTTTAACGCGGGTTACGTCGGGTCGTGACGGAATGGTGTCCCGCCGGGTGGTGTAGGCCGTGAGGAACTGCGCAGCGGGTCCGGCCTGGGCGAGCACCGTAGGGTTCGGCATAACCGATCGACACCCTGAACCAGATCGGGTTGGCTGGGCGGCATGCCAGAGCTGCGAACCGATCGTCTTCTGCTCCGCCGGTGGCGAGAGTCCGACCTCGAACAGTGGGCGGCCATGAACGCCGATCCTGAAGTCCGAGAACACCTGGGGGAACTGCTGACGCGGGAGCAAAGCGATGCCGCGATGGCACTCATGCAAGCCGAGTTCGACGAGCGAGGTTTTGGGTGGTGGGCGCTCGAAGCACGAGAGACTGGTGAGTTCATCGGACGTGCCGGCTTGGATGCGGTGGGCGAGGACATGCCGTTCGCGGGGGTGGATATCGGTTGGCGGTTGATGCGTTCGGCGTGGGGGCACGGTTACGCCACCGAGGCCGCCCTGGGCTGCCTGGCTTTCGGCTTCGAGGCCCTCGGGCTGCCGGAAGTGGTGGCGTCGACGACCGTCCACAACCTTCGTTCCCAGGCAGTGATGCGCCGGATCGGCATGACCCGGGATCCGGCCGACGACTTCGAGGATCCGAGTGTGCCCGAGGGGCCGCTTCGCCAGTGTGTGCTGTACCGGATCCCCCGCAGAGATGCTCACGGCCTACATCCTGCGGCGCGGCACGACCCGTGACGGCTGTCATGGGCCGCGCCATGCCGGGAGAATGAAACAGCAACAGGTGAGCGTCGCTCACCACCGGCGCCCGGTCGCGCGCAGCCGGCCTCCGGTCGTCGTCTGCCCAGTGAAACTGCTCAGGCGCTGGAGCCGGAGGTGGCCGCTTCCGCCTCCAGCCCGCGGGTAGTCACCAGGCGGGCGCTGCCGTCGGCCAGCCGGTAGGACAGGCCCACTACGGCGGTCCGTCCGCTGTTGACCTGGTCGGCCAGGATTCGGGAGCGATCCAGGAGAAGGTCGACGGTGTGCCGTATGTGCTCGGCGATGATGTCGTCGTCCGCGGTGAGACCGGCGGCGCGTGCGGCGAGGACGCTCGGCGTCACGCGCTCAATGAGATCGCGTACGTAGCCACTGGCACCGACGCCGTCGGTCAGGGCGGCGCGGGTCGCAGCGACTGCTCCGCACGAGTCGTGGCCCAGGATCACTACCAGCGGGCAGTCCAGCACGGTCACTCCGTACTCGATGCTGCCGAGTACCTCCGGACCGGCCACGTGGCCCGCAGTGCGGACCACGAACAAGTCACCCAGCCCCCGGTCGAAGATGATCTCGGCGGCCAGGCGTGAGTCGGAGCAGCCGAAGAGCACCGCGAAGGGGCGCTGGCCGGGTGCGGTCTCGGCGCGGCGGGCGGCATCCTGGTTCGGGTGCTGCGATCTGCCTGCGACGAACCGCTGGTTGCCGGCCAGCAGCAGCTCGAAGGCTTCGGACGGGGTCAGGGCCGGGGCGTCACTCATGTCGGCAGGCTACGACGAGGGCCGGCTCAACACACCATGGCGTCCGCCACACCAGGCGCGGGCGCTTCATCAGGCCGGCTGCGACGCCGTCGGGCGAGGTCACGCGCCGTCCTGTAGGTCGGGCGCCACCGTGCGCAGCCGTTCGGCGCTGATCGCGCCCGCGCGCTTCAGGACAGGGACCGGGCCGGTGAGATCCACGATCGTGGAGGCCACGGCGGCCGCAGTGGGCCCGCCGTCCAGGTAGACGGCGACCGAGTCGCCGAGCATGCCCTGGGCGGCATCGCAGTCCTGCGGGGACGGCTTGCCGGTCAGATTGGCGCTCGAGACGGCCATTGGCCCGGTCTCGGCCAGCAGATCGAGCGCCACCGGATGGGAGGGCATCCGAACCGCGACCGTCCCGTGGGTCTCCCCGAGATCCCAGTCCAGTGAGGGCTGGTGACGGGCGACCAGGGTCAGACCGCCGGGCCAGAATGCCTCCACCAGAGCCCAGCCCTGTTCGGGGAAGTCGACAATCAAGTCGTGCAGCGCGTCGGCGGAGGCGACCAGCACCGGTGAGGGCATGGCGCGGCCCCGGCCCTTGGCCCGCAGCAGACGATCCACCGCCTCGCGGTTGAATGCGTCGGCACCGATGCCGTACACGGTGTCCGTGGGCAACACCACCAACTCACCCCGGCGCACCGCCAAGGTTGCCTCACGCAGCACGTCGGCTCGCCCGGATCCCGTGGCGCAGTCATAGCGACGAGCCATCGCTGTCCTTCCTCCCGTCGGGCGTTCCGCCCGCACCTGTTCAGTCACTCCGGCAGGCTATCGGCACGACCGTGGCATACCTGCTCGCGCCGCGGCAGAGGCTCGGCCCTTGCGGCTTGTTGGGTCGTACGAGTGAATGCGTGCATGCTCGGCTGACGGAACCGCGGACAACCATCGCCAACTCCAACCACACCGTGCGGACCCGGGCCCTGCACACCTACCTGCGCTGGCGCAACGCCGACGCCAACGCCCGCCACCCTGACATCCTCGCCGCACAACGCAAGGAACGCGCCCGCACTGGCAGTGAGAAAGACCTCCGCTGGGGCGGACGCCCCCTCACCACCTCCGCCTGACTCGTTCCGGCGCTGCGGTCACAATGGCAGGCAGCCGGGCCGTCGATCACTTGGCACGCGCTGCGATGGTCCGTGCGCACTCCATCGCCTCCGCATGCGTGGTGTCCACCTCCAGGTCATAGACCACGCCCTGGTGGACCACTTCCGCCTGGGACGCGGCCATCCCGACGGTCCGATCGCCTCGTGCGACCTCCCGGCCTGCCGCCGCCACGGCGTCACACCTGACGCCGACCCACAGCACCCGCCGTTCACCCAAGGCTTTCTGCCATCGCTGCTGTGAGTACGCTCCGCCGAGGAAGACCTCATCGACGATCACCCGGGCGCCCGCCCGGGCCATCGCGGCAACCCCTTCGATCCATGCCGCTTCCAGCGTTCGGAACTCAGGACCGACGACCACCTCTCCGTCCGGAGCGAACTCGATACCGCCATCCGACGCCTGCATGGAAGCTGGCATCGCCTCAACCAGCGTGTCTGTGCCGAGGGCCAGCCACGGATCCGGCAGGACTGCCTGCAGACACCGAACGATGCCGGATTTCCCCGAGCTGGAACCACCGTTGACAACGATCACCTGAGTCATCACCGCGCCACAGTAGAGGCGCCAGGGCAGCGCTCGAAACGGATTTCCGCGAACCCTGCGCCGCCTGCAACAACCCCGCGAACCCTCCCGGTCAGGGCACCAGGCGGTAAGCGAGAACCTGCTCCCGGACGACAAAATACCTAGTCAGAGGCCCTTTATGGTTTGGTCAGGCCAGGGGTGGCGGCCTTGATCGTTGCTTCGGTTCTGGCGCTCTGGCCCCTGGGACGATGCGGGGAATCGGTGACCAACGTGGCCAACGCGTGACCAACCAGCCAGACGCCTCATGTGATCGTGTCCAGCACCATGCCCTGAGCCGTCCGGGGCGCCGGCTTGCGGCCCCCTTCAACTCGGCGCTTGCCATGCTGGGCCATTGGTGTAGCACGGCGTGTGGTGCCTCACATTGGCCGAGACCTCCGCACGGTTCTCCCCCGTGTCCAGCCGGACGAATACCTCCCGGAGTCCGCATACTGCCTGACGAGCGCGTCGCGGCTCTCCGTCGCACAGAATGATGGACGTCACCGCCGTGTTCAAGGACTCGGTGCGCCCGATCGCCGACGCCGGGCTGGTCAGCTTGGTGGAACCGGGAAGCGCGCTGACGCCGGATCTGCCGATCCCCAGTTCCTGGTCGCGCCGCAGGTCACCCGCACTGGCCGGCCGTCCTCGCCCTGAACCCGCCCGGCACCCGGACCATCCGAAGACACCGTATGCCGTCGTCGCGCACACTCGCGCGCTTCCTGTGTGCCGTTCATGAACCTTTTTCCGGGTCGGGTGAACCTGAACGGCGCCGTGTGCGTAATGCTCTTCGTCCGCCCCAGTCGGGCGATGACGGACCGGCGGATTTTCTTGACGGGCAGGAGGAACGGTGCAGCGTTCGATGAACATGGTGGGCGGTATCTTCGTAGGGGGCGCGCTGGCCCTGACACTTGGCGCGCTGGTCTACCCGTCGATGCTCGGCGTTGACACCGTGACGACCTCGAACGACCGGATCATCGCCAACACCCAGTGGGGGCCGTTCACCGAGGGTGACCGGGCCTTCGTGGTGGCGGTGCGCGCTGCCGGTCTGTGGGAGCACCCGGTGGGGCAGATCGGGCTCCAGAAGGGGCAGAGCAAGGGGGTCCTCACCGCCAGTCAGCACCTGATCGACGGGCACGCGGCGCTGGACGAGACCTGCCGCAAGATCGCGCCGATGCTGAACGTGACACTGCCCAACGTGGCCAGCCCGCAGCAAGAAGGTTTCGTCACCACCCTCAAGGCCGACACCGGCAAGCAGTTCGACATCGACTTCGCCAACATTCTTCGCCAGACGCACGGTTCGATCTTCAACACCGTGGCAAAGATCCGCTCGACGACGAAGAACACGCTCGTGCGTGCCCTGGCCGACCAGGCCAACGACACCGTCCTGGATCACATCACGGTGATGGAGAAGACCGGCCTGGTCGACTTCGACACCACGCTGTTCAAGCAGACCACCCCACCGAAGCTGCCCAAGTCCGACATGACCCCGCCGGTCCCGCCCGCCGGCCAGCCCCCCATCGTCCTCCCTCCGCCGCCGAACCCCACGTCCACCCCGGTGGACCTGGGCCCTGCCTTGAACGGCCAGCCCGCCAACGGCAGTTAGACGCAATTCCCCGAATCCCCCGACACGGGTGGGGTTCGGCGGACTCGACAGCGGTGCGGGCTCACCAGCATGTAGTCGGCGCGAGGAGGGCGCCCCCGGCCAGCGGTTGTTCAAAAAGAGGGCTGGCCGGGCCGAACCAGGCCGCAGGCGCGGGCAGTCCGTCGGCATGGACCGACTGGCCGGCTACGACGACGTCGAGTGCGAGGTCGTCAAGGAAGTCGAACACCAGATGGGCATCGTGGTGTCCGCCGGGGTCGACCCCTCCCAGCGAACAGTTGCGCAACCGTGGCGCGAGTGGAGTGCCAGGCCCGCGTAGCCACGGCCGCAACCACGGTGGTCGCCCCAGCCATTGCCAGCGTGGTCGCCGCTTCTTCGGGCATGAGCCCCTCCCCTACTGCAATGTCATCGTGAGGGCCTTGAAGTCCTCATGGCACGGTGCGGCAGAGCAGGTCCCACCAACTGGCGACGGCATACCAGGGCACAAGCCCACGACTCAGCAATGCCGGGTCACCTACTCACCCCCCTGGCGAGCCATCATTCCCTCGAAGTCCACACATCAAAGCCGTTATGAGTGAATTTTCTTCGGTGATCATATTCTGTCACAAATGATCCTGCCCTGCGCCAGGCGTTGTGGCCACGATCTGGGCGTGCGCGGAGCATCTGCGCACGAGCCAAGGCCAAGCTTCCGGGGGCAAACTGATGGCGCGGAACGACAGGTCCCATGAGCCACCGCTGCGCTGGCCGGCGAGCCGCCTTCGGGCTACGGTCGCCTTCGCGCGGTCCGCAATCGGCTGACCGACCGAAGACACGATTCTGCTCGCCTTCGCTGAGCGAACAAGCGCGCCCCACTCAGTGCGTCTGTGCGGAGGCTCCGCCGACGCCGCAGCACCGGGGCTCTTCGAGGACCAGGCAGAGCCAGCCGGACCGCCTGTTCCTCTGATCCGCCGCCTCGCAATCCACGGGAATGCTGGAAAGCTGAGCTAGGCCTCCCTACAGTCACCGCATGGCGGACTTGTGGGGCCCTGGAGGCGGCGGGGGCGGCAACGCGGGTTGCGGCTACGGCCGGTTGGCCTTGTGCTGCTCTTGGCCTTCGCGGCCGCGCTCATCGTGGCGGGCGGCGTGTTTTGGATCCTGGTTGCACTCCTGGGCGTGCATCAGTTGAAGCCTGAGGCCCGGCTGACGTCCAAGACGCTGTTCGATCTGGTGAAACTCTCCTTCGGAGTGGTCGCAGGATCGGGCGCTCTCGTTGCTCTGGTGGTCGCCTACCGGCGGCGACGCGTCGACGAAGACGGGGAACTGCGCGAGGCGACGCGCCTGCACACGGAACGGTTCACCACCGCGGTCTCCCAACTCGGCGATACCTCGCCTGCCGTCCGTCTCGGTGGAGTCCACGCCCTGTCCGGGCTCGCAGACGACGCCCCCACCAGGGGTCTCCGCCAAACCTGCATTGACGTCCTGTGCGCCTACCTCCGGCTGCCCTATATACCCGGCCCCGGCCTCGGAGATCAGAACGCCCGCCACAACTACCTCGCCTTCCGCGAAGTCCGCCACACTGTCGTCCGACTCATCCGCGACCATCTCCGCGTAGCGGATGACCACCCGAAAACCTGGCAGGGCCATAGCTTCGACTTCACCAACGTCGTCTTCGACGTCGGCGACTGGTCCGACGCGCGGTTCTCCGGCGCACGGGTTTCCTTCAACGGCGCCGAGTTCTCCGGCGGCGAGGTCATCTTTGACGGCGCGGAGTCCTCCGGAGGCAAGGCCACCTTCAACGGCGCACAGTTCTCAGGAAGCCAGGTCTACTTCTACGAAGCACAGTTCTCCGGAAGCCGCACCTCCTTCAACGTTGCGCAGTTCTCAGGAAGTGCGGTCTTCTTCAACCGTGCACAGTTCTCCGCCGGCGAGGTCACATTCGACAGTGCCGATTTTTCCCATGGCCGGGTCTCTTTCGACGGCGCGCAGTTCTCCGGCGGCGAGGTCTCCTTCGCCGCAGGATTCTCTGGCGGCAATGTCTCCTTCATGGGCGCGGAGTTCTCCGCGGGCCACGTGTCCTTTGGCGGGCACTTCTCCGCCGGTGAAGTCTCCTTTGGCTCACGACTCGCCAGCGGGCGAGCCTCGTCCGGTGCCCGGTTCTCCGGCGGCCGGGTTGCCTTCGAGGCACGGTTCGTTGGAGGTCGAGTCTTCTTCGGCGACGCGAAGTTCTCAGGCGGGGAGGTCATTTTCACAGGGCAATTCGTCAGAGACGAGGTGTCCTTCGACAGCGCGCTGTTCGCTGGCGGCATTGTTTCCTTCGCCGGTGCAGACTTCATCGGTGGCGAAGTCGACCTAAGCGATGCGTTGGGCACTGCCCCTGTCGATTTGGTTCCTCCACCTGGAAATCCGCTGCCGCTGGGCCTGTTGTTGCCTGAAAGGTGGTACTGGGCAGCAGGGTGACGGGGCAACAGGATGCCCCGTCGACCAACTGCTGGGTAAAGCCTCAGCAGGGCCAGCTCTTGGCGCATTGCCTCGGAGACGCCCTCCACAACGGCTCAACGAATCGCGTAGGCGCGTCGCCCTCGCCTTCGCCTCAGCCGTCGACAGGCTCGCCGGTGCTTGCGATGGCAGGCGGGCTCGTTGTCGGACTGCTGGAGCACCGCGTCGGGGCGAGCGGCCCGCGGTACGTCACCAGCGTCACGACCTGCCTTAACTCCCGCTAATGCTCAAGCGACTCGCATTCAGGAGCGTCGGGGTACAGGAAGTCGCAGTTCAACGCCCTGTCATGGTGCTGGCCAGGTGGGAAGTTGCCAGGACGCGGCTGTCGTCCCGTCGGGCCGGAGCCCGTACGTCTGTAGGAGTTGTGCTTCCGCTTGCCGGCCTGTGGTCGTGAGGTGTTCCGCGAGCAGAGCCAGGGCCGGAGGTTCCGTGGTCCAGGAATCCGCGTCGCTGCGTCCGCGAAGCAGTTCGCGGCGGATGAGGGTTTCCGCCTCGTCTCCGCGTCCGGCTCGTTCGAGGATGTGGACGCTCTCCGTGAGGGCCGCAGGGTTGCCAGCTTCCACGAGGTCCCGCCAGACGCCCAACGCGTCTTCATCCTGGTCTTGACGCTCCAGGAGCCCGGAGAGGTGCTGCAGCAGGGGCCAATGCTGTGTGGGCAGCGCGGCCCGAAGCGCGCCTACGGCTTCGTCCAGGTTCCCGGCTGCCTCGGCTCTGGCCGCCTCTGCCATGGCCTCGGTCCGCGGATCGGGCTTGCTGTGCCCCCATTCGAACGTCATGCCCCTGTGAGCGACGTAGGCGTTCGGCGAGGGCCGGCCGGTATCGGAGACGCCGTCGGATGCCGCCTGGCTCGGGCTGTCCCAGGTACGGACCGCGTCGAGCCATTCCCGCGCGTTGTCGTCGCCCGCTGCGGCCAGGGGCGCGAACAGTGAGTGGATCCGGTCTTCCCTCCCGGCTTCGTAGAGGAGATTGATGAGATCGCGGCGACAGCGGTACACGTCGTCGCGGGCCAGCGGCCAAAGTATCTCTTCGGCTTCCTCCTGCCGGCCGCGCGTGGTCAGGAGTTGCGCCAGACTCCGGGCCGCATCGATCCATTCGCCGGCCTTCGGGCGGATCCAGGCTTCAGCCTCGTCCCATCGCTCGCTCTCCACCAACAGCCAGTACACCGAGAAGAAGGCCCGTTCATTTCCGGCTGACCAGGCCTGTCGCTGCCAATGCAGTGCCGCCTCGACGTCTCCGCTTTCTTGAGCCATCAGCGCTGCGGCAACCATGCCGTCAGCCTTCCCCGCTGTCGCGGCGGCGGCCGTGTAGCGGACCGCCTGGTCGCGCATGCCAAGGTCGTGCAACAAGCCCCCGAGGACCACATGGTCGTCAAAGTCCCCCGGCTTCTGGACGGAGCTGTGCAGGAGGAGGGCAGCGTGCTGGTAGAGGGCCCGGTCCTTGGCGTTCTCAGCCAGAGCTCGCAACGCTTGAGGCTCCGTCTCGTGGGCGACTGCGGAGTCCCAGAAACTGGTCGGCACCAGGAATCTGTTGCGCTCCACGGTCTGCTCTAGGTAGTCGGCGAGGTCGTAGACGTCAGGAACAGCGCCCATTCCGCCGGGGCTGGGGATCAGGTTCAGGGCTGAGGTGACCTGCATGACAGGGTGCAACGCATAGGCGATGGCCTGTTCGAACCAGTCGTCGTCAGCATGCGCGCGTTGGGTGGGCGAAAGGTATCCGGGCATGGCGTCGCGGAGCAGGGCTGCGGAGAGCGGCAGGCCATGTCCGAGCCGTCGGGCGTCGATTGCTGCGGTGATGAGAGCTTTGCCGTAGACGTTGGTGGCGTGCCGCCAGTGGTCAAGCAGATCGGGTCCGGCGGCGAGGGTCTGGCAGATCGATCCGGGCTCGTACGCCGTGGCCAGCGCCTTGGCCAGGGAGGCGTCAGTGAGGGCTACTTGCCGCAGCTTGGTGAGGGCAAGGCCGGTGAAAGTGTCCGGCACCTGGATCAGCCGCGCTCGCCGCAGCAACGTACGGGCCTGCCGGTGCGGATCCGGTCGGGTGGCAGGCGGTATGTCAGTGAGCGAGCGATAGGGCCCGGGCCAGATCGTGGCCAGGATGACGACGGGCCCTCGCAAGTCCAGAAGTCCGTGCAGACCGGCGGCGACGGTTTCCCCCTCGGCGCCCTCCAGGAAGTGGTGGACGTCGTCGAGCCAGAGCACAGTCCGGGGAGGAAGGTGGTGCTTTTCCAGCAGCGTGATGAGGTCCGGCCTCGTCCTAGGCTGGAGTAACTGCCAGTCGGTCAGCTGGTCCTTGACGGCCTCGTAGGCTGTACGCGTCTTCCCCGTGCACGATCCGCCACGCAGGAGCACAAGTTCCACGCCGGCCCCAGCGGCGGTCTCTGTGAAGTGCTGGCGAGTGACGTGGTCGTGCGGACGAGCCACGAATGCCGGGAGGACGTAGTGCCCGGTTTCTTCGAGTTCGCGGGCGTCACCGGTGATCGCCGGGTGGACGCCGAGGCGTTCAGGTGCACATTCCTCGACGGAAAGCGCTCCACTGCGGGACGCGACGGAGACGGTCTGCGATCTGGGGATGTCCGTCGGCGGATCGGTGTCGGCCGCGGCCAGCAGGAGGCGCTTGAGGGTGGTGTAGGACCGATGACGGGTCGTGTCCGGGCGCACGATGGTGAAGTGGTCACCTGGCAGGACCCCGGCATCAGGGAATACGCCGCGGGCCGACGCAGGCGTGACGACGTTGTCGGTCTCCCCCGCGTAGACCGAGAACGGGATCGGGCACGTGCGCTCGGTGGCCACGCCGGCGTTGACGATGTCGCGCAGAACGGTTCGCTGGGTGTCGGTGATCTGCTCGTCAAGGGGGCGCAGCTGGCGCTCCTGGGGATTGGCCCGAAGCGTCCAACGGCGCAGCGTCAGACCCAGCTGGGAGCCGTTGTTCGGGCAGGCGAACAAGACTACGCGGCGGATCCGCCCCAACTCCTCACCGCGCCCTTCGGTGAGCATCCGCGCCAGGAAGCGTTGCACGACCAGCCCGCCCTGGCTGTGAGCGACCAGAGCCAGACGCCTGAAGCCCTCGGCCTCGGTATCCATGAACTCCTTGAGGTTGTCGGCCACGGTGTCGAACGTGGGGATCCGACGCAGCGGGCCGGGTTGCACCAGCCTGGTCGCGTACTGGAAGCGCATGGGCGTCATGGCTGCGAGAGCGGTGTCGCTGGCCATCAGGCGCCCGAACGCGTCCCACATGGCGGGCGAAGATTTGAATCCGTGGACGAAGACCACGCCAAACCCATCGTGCCTCCCCATCAGCTCCCCCAACTGCTCTGCCACGCCTTCCGATCAGTGAGGCCAAGATACTGAAGGCGCAACGGTGGCGGGAGATCTGTACCAAACCAGTGCCTACAGGGACAGCAGCGTGGACGGACATACCCTCGTATGCAATCCGCCGGGTGCTTGTTCACTCGACATCTGCAGTACCGGCCACACCCCCACCGTGCCGTCGAGCGCACCGTCTGGCCGATGGCGACCTTCGCCGTCTTCGACGATCAACGCGTGCACGCGGACTCGCTCGACGCTCACCGCGCGTGTGAACTGCTGCTGACGGCCTGCGCCCGTGGGCACAGGATTGGCTGGAAGATCTTGCACAAGGCTCGCCGAGCGCTGCCCGGGACCCTTCGACCAGTGACCATCCTCGAGGCCTCGCTCGCTGCCTGTCGCGCTGCCGCGTCAGGAGCGCGGGACGGCCTCACTGATGTCCTGGTGCATATGGTCCACGAGTTCGCCCATTTCGCGGATGTCGGAGTTCGAGGTGTCGGCGTTCTGCGCCGCACGGCGCAGCCAGTCGGCGGTCGTCAGGGCGAGTGCGGTGGCGTCTTCCTCACGGTTGTCGCCGAGGAGTTCCTCGATCCGGAAGGCGAGACCGCCCAGGGTTTCATCGTTGGTCTCCGGCGTCAGGTAACCGCGCAAGCCTGTGGGGTACGGGTCCTGCGCTCTGGCGTGCCGCACAGCGGCAAGGACCGCGGGGTCGTCGCTGTACCGGTCGAGATGGCCCAGGAGGACGTAGATCCGCGCGATCAGCCGTGGCCGCCCGGGATGGCGGTCCAGCCAGGCCATCAGCTCGCGCTGGCCACCGAGGTGGTCGACGAGCGGGGTCAGCGCCTCCACCGACTTGGTGGGGAGATCCCAGTGGTGGGGAAGGAGCTGGGCCACTTCGTCGGCGAGGCTCGCCTCGTCCTCGGGGCTGAGCGTACCGGCGGTGAACCCGCCGGCCTTCAAGTTGTCCAGGGCGAACCCGTCCGGCCCTGCCTGGTGGGTGAGGCGTGAGGAGCCGTGCCGCCGGCGCAGCAGTTCACCGACGCTCTTGAGGAGCGGCATGTCGTGCACGAAACCTCCTGATGAATGCTCTCAAGGGCCCCTCGTCCGGGACGGGGAAAGCGGACGACGCGGTCTGGACGGCGATGCCGATAGGTGATCTCCGACGTCAGCACCACTACCCTGCCGCCCGGTCGCGGTGTCCGCGCGCCCGGTGACCCGGATGAGTGCGGAGCGCTTGGCGTCAGAGGAGCTGGGTGTGTCCGGTCGGCGGGCCGGCCTCTCGGCGCTGCCCGCCGTCGACGTAGCCACCCAGACCGAATGGCCCGAGCCACTCCTCGATGCCCTCCACCAGATCAGCGACAACCCAGACATGGTGCTGCACGACCTGCAGGGGCTGTTCCACGAACTGCCCCATACCAGCCACAGCCTCTCCCCCTGGGCTGCTCATGCCGTGTCCACGGTGAGCTCGGTGAAGTCTTTGTCCGTCGTGGTGGCGATGACGTTCTGAACCGGCTCCGGGGCCGTGACGCCGGTCTGGGGGTCGGTCGCCAGGACTGTATCGCCGACCTTGACCTTGCTGATCGGCTTCGATGAGCCTTCCGCCAAACGGACGGCGGTGCTGAGTACGAAGCTGTGCGTCACGCAGCCTGCCGCGTCTTCGGCCGCGCCGGCTCCCGCGCTCTCCGCCTTCTCCGCGTCGACCACGGAGCCTCCGCCTGGACCGCGTCCTATAGGCGTCGGTGAGGCCGATGACGTCTGCTGCCAGGCTGAGCAAGCGGTGTTTGAAGCCGGACGCCTGTCTCTTCGCCGCGGCCGCCGCCTCGTCTGCGGTGGCTTTCTGAGGCTCCAGTGCACGTTCCTCAGCCTGCGCGTGGGCCGTGCTGTTGCTGACGCCGGCCTTGTAACGCTGGGCGTTTGCCTTGGTGTTGGTTGGCGTGCTGCCCGAACCCGCGTGGTCGTGCAGCGCCGGCGCGTGAGAGTCGGTGTCGGTGGGCGTCCGGTTGAGGCAGCTGGGGCAGTCGCGAGTCGGGCAGTCGACGTCCGCGCAGGCACCGGTCGGGTCGGAGCCGGTGCCCGGGGTGTCGTCGACGTAGCCGTAGGCGATCCAGGACTGCAAGGGCGGCGGTGTCCAGCAGGGGGTCGGGGCTGAGGAAGCGGCCGATGGACGGGTCGTACTCCCGGGCACCGAGGTTGGTCAGGCCCGTGTTGTCGTCCTGGGTACCGCCTGCGTACCCCCGTTGCCCGGTCCAGGTTCCGGACTGGTCGCGGGACTCGCCGAAGGGTTTGTATTGGCGGCGGGTGACCTGCTGGGTCTGGGCGTCGGTGGCCAGGGTGCCCGTGCCCTGGCGGTCGGGGATCAGGTAGGTGAAGTGGTCATCGGAGGAATGCGCGGCCACGGTCTCGCCGGCGAGGGAGATGTAGCGCACGCCGTCGGCGCTCGTGGCGTCCTTCTTGAGCGTGATCTCCTCGTCGCCCGCGAAGAGGGTGGTGGTGTCGGGGCTGTGGCGGAGCAGCAGGTTTCCGTCGGCGTCGTAGAGGTACTGATGCTGCGCAGCGGCGAGTACCGCAACCGCGCTGCCATGGGCGAACACACCATCCGCGTCTTCGGTCTCAACCGCCCCGATCTCGTCGCGGGCCGCAAGGACGCCTTCTGCCTCGCCAGCTCTGCCCTGCGGGACTGGCGCGGAGGCCTGTAGTGGTCAGTCCTGGCCGGCCAGGCGGAGGACAGTGGTCGCGAGGACGTTGACGCCGTGGGCGCATGCTTCAGGGGTGGAGTATTCGCGGGGGTTGTGGCTGATGCCGTCGTACTCACCGCGTACGAAGATCATGGCTGTGGGGCAGAGCGCGGCGATCTCCTGAGCGTCGTGCCCAGCGCCGGAGAGCAGGGAGATGTGCTTCAGACCGTGGTCGTCGGCGGCCTGAGCGATGACCTTCTGAACGCCTTCGTCGAAGGGGACGCAGGAGGTCTGGGCCATTCGCCGGGTACGGAGGGACAGTCCTGGCCGGCTGTCTTCCAGAGTGCGCAGGAAGGCGGCGAGGTCCGCCTCCGCGCTGGCCATCCGGGCATCGTCGGGGTTGCGCAGGTCGACGGTCATCTCGGCGCGGGCCGGGACGATGTTGGTCAGGTCCGGGTGGACGGTCAGATGGCCGACCGTCGCGCGCAGGTCGCCGTAGTTCCCGGAGTCGACCATGGTCCGCAGGTGGACGATGATCTGGGCGGCGGCGAGGCCGGCGTCGGCGCGCAGGTGGGTGGGGGTGGTGCCGGCGTGGGCGGCGCGGCCGTGGATGGTGATCGCCTGCCAGGAGATCCCCTGAACGCCGGTCACGACGCCGACCGTGACTCCGTTCTCGGCGAGCACGGGGCCCTGTTCGATATGGCACTCGACGTAGGCGTGCGGCGGGTCGAGGCGTACGTCGGCGGGGCGGTTGAAGCCGGTGCGGGTAAGTTCGGCGCCGAGGGTGAGGCCGTCGCGGTCGGTCAGGGCGTGGGCGTACTGAAGGGTGAGGCGTCCGGCGGCGACCGCGCTGCCCAGCATGTCGGTGCCGAAACGGACGCCTTCTTCCTCGGTGAAGACGCCGACCTCGATGGGGTGGCGGGTGGTGATGCCGCGCTCGTTCAGCACCCGTACGACTTCGATGCCGCCCAGGACTCCGAGGCAGCCGTCGAAGGCGCCTGCGGTGGCGACGCTGTCGATGTGTGAGCCGGTCAGCACCGGGGCCGCGGTGGGGTCGGTGCCCTCGCGGCGGCCGTAGATGTTGCCCATGGCGTCGACGCGGACGTTCAGTCCGGCCTGTTCCATCCACGCGATGACCTTGCGCCGCCCGGCCGCGTCGGCGTCGGTCAGGGCCAGGCGGTTGACGCCGCGCAGACCGGTGCGCTCGTCGTCGTACGCGCCGATCTCGGCGAGGTCCATCAGGGACTGCCACAGGCGGTCGCCGTTGACAGTGATCTTGTCGGGGGTGGTGCTCGTCATGACCTGTCTCTCAGGAGTCGTCGGAAAACGGTGCGGCGGTGACCGTGACCGCGGGGGGACGAAGTGGTGGGGATCAGTGGCCGTGGGTGCTGTGCGGGTTGGCGGCGCTTCCCTCGGTGCTCAGCAGCACCACCGTTGAGGCGGGGCCGAGGCCCAGGGCGGTGCGGCGCTCGTCGGCGCCGTGGCCGGTGAGCGCGGCGCGGAGACCGGCGAGCGGGGCGGCGCCGCAGGGGCCGGAGGAGATGCCGAGGGCGGCGAGGTCACCGGCTGCGCGGGCACTGTCGGCGTCGGTGATGGAGATGGCGGCGTCCAGCCCGCTGCGCAGGTGGGGCCAGGCGATGCTGGAGGGGGTACCGCAGTTCAGGCCGGCCATGGTGGTGCCACCCGTGGTGACGCTGACGGGTTCGCCGAGCGTGAGGCTCTCGATGACACAGGAGGCGGCCTGGGGTTCCACCGCCAGCAGCGCCGGTGCGTGGCCGGCCGGGCGGCTGCGGTAGTGGGTGACGACGGCCTGGGCCAGCGAGCCCACGCCCACCGGGACGGCGACGAGATCGGGTATCCCGGCGCCGGCGGCCGCAAGCTGCTCGTCGATTTCGGCGCAGAGGGTGGAGTAGCCCTCGACGATCCAGCCCGGGATCGTCTCGTAGTCCGGCCAGGCGGTGTCCTGGAGCAGCACCGCGTCCGGCGCGGCAGCCGCCTGGGCCGCTTGCCGCACGGCCTCGTCGTAGGATCCCGCGACCCGGATGACCTCCGCCCCTTCGGCGGCGATGGCGGCCGCGGCCTGCGCATGAACTCCCTGCGGGACGAAGACCTGGGCCCGCTGGCCGAGCAGGCGTGCCACACGGGCCACAGCGCGGCCGTGGTTGCCGTCGGTGGCGGTCACCAGTGTGAGCGGACCCGACTCCTCGCCGTGCGCCGCCCGCTCGGCAAGGGTGCGATGCACCGCCCACGACGCGCCCAGCGCCTTGAAGGCGGGCAGGCCCAGACGGGACGACTCGTCCTTGACGAACACCCTCCCGACCCCCAGCTCGGCGGCGAGCGAGGGGAGTTCGGGCAGTGGGGTGGGGGCGTACTCGGGCAGGGAGGCGTGGAAGGCACGCACCTGGACGGGGGCGGGCGCGCAGGTCCAGGACCTGGCGGCGGGCCGCGCCCACCACCGAACCGCGCGGAGGACGGAAGTCTCTTGAGTCACGCAGACAGCGTGCAGCGCACACATCCATTCGGTCCAGCGAATGTTTCCGACCTATATTCATCAGAGAAACCGACCATTCAAGCTGCGTCGCGACTCCGAGGAGAGCACTCCGCCGATGTTCGACCTGCACCGACTGCGCCTGCTGCGCGAGCTCAAACACCGCGGCACCCTCGCGGCCGTCGCCGCCGCCCTCTCCTACAGCCCCTCCTCCGTCTCCCAGCAGCTCTCCCAGCTGGAGGCAGAGGTCGGCGTGCGGCTGCTGGAACCGGTCGGGCGACGCGTGAGGCTGACCGCCCAGGCGGAGATCCTGGTCGCCCATACCGAGGCGGTGCTGGAGCGGCTGGAGCGCGCCGAGGCGGACCTGGCCACCTCCCTGATCGATCTGACCGGCACCCTGCGCATCGCCTCGTTCCAGACAGCCGCCCTCACCCTGGTGCCCGGCGCGCTGAGCCTGCTGCGCAGCCTCCACCCCGGCCTGCGCGTACACGTCACGCAGATGCCACCGGAAATGGCCCTGCCGGCACTTCAGGCCCGCGACTTCGACCTGGTCATCGCCGAGGAGTACCCGGGCGACCCCAACCCCCGGCCCGCCGAACTGGAACAGGAAGACCTCCTCGACGACACCCTCCACCTCGCGCTGCCCGCATCAGCGGGTGACACCGCCGGGAACAGCCCTACGGCGTCACTGCGCTCGCTCGCCGACCATCCCTGGGCCATGGAACCCGAAGGCACAGCTGCCCGGCACTGGGCCATGACGCTGTGCCGTACCGCCGGTTTCGAACCGGACGTACGGTTCGAAACCACCGACCTCCTGATCCACCTGCGTCTCGTCGAGCAAGGCCACGCCGCCGCTCTGCTCCCCGACCTCATGTGGAACGGGCAGCCCCCGACCGTCGCACTGCGCCCGCTCCCCACCGGCCGGCAAACACGCCGCATCTTCACCGCGGTACGCCGCGGCCGCAGCCAACACCCCGCCATCCAGGCATGCCGCCACGCACTACGGCGAGCGGCCATGCAAACGGCCGCGGCCGACAGCGGCGGGGTGGAGTGGGCGTAGCGCCTGTTTCACACTTCTGTGATCAGGTGACCTTGGCGACCGGATACCGTCGTCCGGATCCCGCTGTGAGGACATGGCATCCGAACGCCTTGGGCCAGCGATGCAGTAACTGATCTCTTCTCGCGCCCAGTTGGACGGGCGCCGTATCTAGGCGGCGATGCGGTGGGCCATCGCCTTGGCCGTGGAGGCTGCGTCATCCAGTGCCCGCTGGCGGGAGGCCGAGGGGCTGTCGACCGAACATCTCGTCCGTGTCCGCTGTCAGAAGGCGGAACTGGCCGGTACGGAACACTGTGCCGCCCAGTGGGGCAGCGTCTTCTGTCTCGTCGACGTCCGGCTTCCCCCCTCTCTTCGGCCGCGCCTGACCCGCTGGACCTCCCCCACGGACGTGGCGTCTGCTGGAACACCGACGGCGTTCGTCACCCCGGGAGAAATCGTGCCGTCCGACATCGTCCAGCGTTCCGCGCAAGGCCTTGCCCACAGCCTCATGGGCCCCGTCGAGGGTGATCACGCTTTCGCCGACATCGGCACCACCACCGCACAGAGCGCGGGCGTCGATCGGCACCGCTCGCACTCCGCCATGACACTCAGGATCGTTGGCGGCGCCACAACCCTCACCGTCACGGTCCACTTGGGCTACCGCCCGTTCGGCAGCTGAACGGGCCCAGGCCCCCGCGCGCTCGACCCTCGAAATCAGGGGCGCCACATGTGGCACTTCGCTCGGATCGCCCACGGGGCGGGGCGGTGCATGTACTGCGACGACAGCCGCGGCACCGACATCGACCACTTCCTTCCCCTGGCCGTGGCGCCGCTGCGTGCCTTCGTAGGGGACAACCACCAGCTCGCTCTGTATGCAGCTGTTGTCGTACCGGTCTCGGGGTTTGCCGATCGAACGAATCACCGAGCAGCAGGAGGCCCTGGTGCTGCCGTCTTCCGCGCCGATGCCCTCGCCCATGACCTGCTCGCCTCGCCGCTGAAGCCTGTGCCCGTCACCGGCTACTCCAGCCTGGGACCCGGACTGGTGGCTGTCGGGCCCAAGCCCGTCCGCCGTTCAGGCGGCCGGCGGCGCCTCGTCTCCCTTGCGGTCGGCCGGTCGGGTGCGCATCGGCTTGCCCGGCCGCCTTCGCCTTGCGAGCGCCCCGCGCAGAGGCTCATCCTGAGGGAGAGACATGCCGACCACCGTATGGGCCGAGCGCAGATGGCTGCGGAGTCTGCGGGAACCGCGGCCCACGCAGGGAGCGGGTTCCAGATGAGGCTTGTCGTCGATCTCAACCGGTGCCGGGGGTTCGCGCAATGCGTCTTTCTCGCCCCGGACGTCTTCGCCCTGCACGGCGGTGAGGCGTTGCTGTTCTCCCCTCGCTTCGACGAGACAGAGCGTGACCGGGTGGAGAGGGCTGCGGCCGCCTGCCCGGTCCAGGCCATCCTTGTCGACCACTCCAATGAGCCGACGAAGGGGGTGGAGCCCTCGCTGGGCGACGAGCTGGTCGTCGCCCGGGGGACGCTCACCGAGGGTCGGCTCGTCGCGGTGTACGGGTACCGCGGCCGCGGTACCCGTACACCGCGTACCGCGGCCGCGCTAGCGCCGCGGCGTCCTTCGACGGAGCCAAGTGGCTGGGGTTCTACGAGCAGCAGACCGCGGCCGGCGCGCCCTTCCCACCGCAGTACCGCACGGTCGACCGTCGCACCGAAACGCTGCAGGCGGTCGACCCCTCCTCAACGGATCCCCATCTGCCCACCCACGGGGCTACGGTCACGCTGGCGGGTCACTCAACGACCGAGCGGCGTGTCGAGTTCGTTCCGTCGCATGCCTGATCACCAGCCCTGCGCCGCACGGAGCCCTCAGGAGACACCATGACGTCCGGCACCCTCATCACGCAGATCACCGACTACGCCAATCGGGCCGATCCGTACCCGCTCTACGCGGAACTGCGCAAGCAACCGGTCAGGCGGCAGGACGACGGCTCCTACGTGGTCAGCACCTACTACGAGGTGCGCAGCCTGGCCAACGACCCCCGGCTGAGCAATGACACGAGGAACCGTCCACCCGGCTACGCCCGCGTCGGGCAGGCGGGGGAGGAGCTCGGCCTGCCGCCCAGCTTCATCTTCACCGACCCACCCGTGCACGACCAGCTGCGCGAGACCATCACCCGGCCGTTCGGTCCCCCGCACAGCCCCAGATTCCTCGACGGACTGCGCGGAGAACTGGCCCAGGTCGTCACCGAACTGCTCGACGCCTTCGAGGGCAAGGACCAAGTCGACATCGTCGAGGACTTCGCCTACCCCCTTCCCGTCACCGCCATCTGCAAGGTCCTCGGCGTGCCACGCGAGGACGAACCGCGCTTCCACGGCTGGGCCGACGCCCTCGCGTCCGGACTCGACCCCCGCCCCGGCGACGACAACAGCCAGGAAAAGACAGACCAGGCACGCCAGGAGCTGGACGCCTACCTGTCCGACCTGATCGAGACCAAACGCCGCCACCCCGGCCCCGGAATCCTCAGCGCACTCGCCCCCACCATGACACCACAAGACCTGCGGGCCACCGCAGCCCTGCTCCTGGTCGCCGGCCACGAGACCACCGTCAACGCCATCACCAACACCACCCTCACCCTGCTGCGCCACCCCAACATCCTCGACCGGTTCCGGAAGGACCCCGACCTGGCCGTCCCGCTCATCGAGGAAGTGCTCCGGTACGAGCCCCCGGTCCAGTTCGTCCCCTGGACCACCGCCCTGGCCGACATCGACGTCGCCGGCACCACGATCCCCAAGGGCTCCCCGGTCTGGCTGATGCTGGCCGCGGCCAACCGCGACCCCAAACGCTTCGAGGACCCCGACCGGTTCGACCCCGACCGCAAGGACAACGAACACCTGGGCATGTACACCGGCATCCACTACTGCTTCGGCGCGCCGCTCGCCCGTATCGAACTGCATCTGGCCGTGCCCGAACTGTTCCGCCGCGTCACGTTCTCCCGACTGCTCGAAGACCCGCCGCCCTACCGCGCCAACGCGGTCCTGCGCGGCCCACGCCACCTCCCCGTAGCGATCGAGGGCAACTGACCGTTTCAGAATGAGACCTTGAGTCTGCAGGCGGTGTCTGTGGCGGGTGATAGGCATGGAGAGTGATCAGTCGTCTTCTACTTCGACGACAGCGACTTGTCATGGGAGGCCGAGGATGCGGTGATCAGGGCAGGTCAGGAAGCTTTTGGGGGTCTCCCCACCCAGGTCGAGATCCGAAACGAGGCGCGCGTCCACCTCTGGTACGAGCAGAAGTTCGGCGTGCCCTGTGACCCGCACACGTCCACAGAGTCGGCCATTGACTGCTTCGCCGCGACGACCTGTTGTATGGGAGTCCGCCTGGAGCCTGACGGGCGGTGGCGCGTCTACGCGCCGCACGGTCTGGCCGATGTGTTCAATCTGGTCGTGCGTCCGAATCCGGTGCTTGCCCCGCAGGAGGTCTACGAGACCAAGGCGGCCCGCTGGAGGCAGCAATGGCCCGAACTCACCGTGCTGGACTGGCCGACAGCCCCGGCGCCGCTGACGGGCCCATCATCCTGATCTGCGCAGGCGGCGGGGGCAGATGATGTTGCAGGCCAGCTCCAGCAGGCTCTGGTGGAGGTCGGCGCGGCGTTCGTAGCGGATCCGCAGGCGCTTGAACTGGTGGAGTCAGGTACATGTCCGTTCGACCACCCACCTGGTGCGTCCGAGACCGGAGCCGCGAGCAGTGCCGCGTCGAGCGATGCGGGGCTTGATGTCGCGCTTCCACAGCAGGCGGCGATACTTGTCGAAGTCGTAGCCACGGTCGGCAAGCAGGCGCTTTGGCCTGTGACGGGGCCGCCCCCGCAACCCACGGATCGGCGCGATTGCGTCCTGCAACGGGATCAACTGCGTGACATCGTGCCAATTTCCGCCGGTCAGGGAGACGGCCGGCGGGGTGCCGTGCCGGACGACGATCACATGGTGCTTGGAGCCGGGCCTGGCGCGATCGACGGGCGAGGGCCCGACATGCTCCCCCCTCTGAACGCCCTGCCGTGGGAGCCGTCGATCGCGCAGTCGTCCATCTCCAGCAGCCCCGCCACCCGCAGCTCGACCAGCAGTGCCTGGTGCAGCTGGGGGACGTCACGCCAGGCCGCACCCTGGCGCAGGACGTGGACGATGCCAGCCGGCGCAACCCGGTCCGGGACCCGAAGTCGCCTCAGATGCGGAACACCGGCTCGTCCCAGGTCCTGGCGAAGCTCGGTATGACGCGAGAGGGAGGCCGGCGTCCACCCAGGTGATCCGTGACGGCTGGCAAGACGCCTTGATCTTCAGCATCCTCGAAGAGGAATGCCGCTTCGGTGCGGGGAGCCCCGCACCAACTGCGTGAGCCGCTTGGACGAACGACGGCTGGCCCACCGACGGTGACGGCCTACTGGCGGGCCAGGCTCCCGGCCCCTCCAACGTTGAGGCGGCTTTGCGCGGGCGCACACAAATCAATCAAGGTCGCGGATGATCAAGCGTTGTGGAGCGTGGAGATCTGACGAGTAGTCAGTTGGCCCGGCTTGAGCCGTCGTTACTGGTGGGCAAGAAGTCGGATCGGCCGCCGGCGCGGTCGCGTCGGCAGCTGATCGGCGGCATACGGCGGCGGACCATGTCGCCGGAATGCGCGGGCTTCCCCGGTGGCACTGCTTGGAGAACGGGTCAAGCATGGAAATAGGGGTTGGACCACTGGAGTCATGCCCATAGAGGGGTTCCCATGCCGATACACACGCATTCTGTCCTGTTGGATCCGCTGGCCAATCGGGGTACCGCGTTCACGGCGGAGGAGCGGGAGCGCCTCGGACTGGCAGGCCGGTTGCCGGACGCTGTGCTCACCCTTGACCAGCAGGCGATTCGCGCCTACGAGCAGTTGCAGCAGGAGCCGACCGATCTGGCGAAGTTCATCAATCTCGAGCAGGTGCACGATCGCAATGAGGTGCTGTACTACCGGCTGCTGCACGACCACCTCGCCGAGTTGCTGCCGGTCGTCTACGACCCGACCGTGGGTGAGGCGATCAAGCAGTACAGCCACGAGTTCCGGGGCCCGCGCGGGGTGTTCTTGTCCATCGAGCGGCCGCAGGATGTGCGCCGCTCATTCGAGGCACTTCAGCTCCACCGGGATGAGGTCGATCTGGTGGTGGTCACCGACGCCGAGGAGATCCTGGGTATCGGCGACTGGGGTGTGCAGGGCATCCAGATCTCGGTGGGCAAGCTCGCCGTGTACACCGCTGCGGCGGGGCTGCATCCCGCCCGCTGCGTGCCGGTGGTCATGGACATCGGCACCGACAACGAGAACCTGCTGAATGATCCCCTCTACCTGGGCGTGCGCCACAGCCGGGTGCGCGGGAAGCCGTACGATTCGTTCATCGAGAACTACCTGGAGACGGTCTCAGAGCTGTATCCGAATGCGCTGCTGCATTTCGAGGACTTCGGGCCGGGGAATGCCCGACGCATCCTGGAGACGTACGGGGACCGCTATCGGATGTTCAACGACGACATGCAGGGCACCGGGGCGATCACCCTGGCCGCTGCGGTCTCGGCCTTGAAGATCACCGGCGAGTCCTTCCGTGACCAGCGCGTCGTGGTCTTCGGCGCTGGCACGGCCGGGGTGGGCATTGCCGACCAGCTGCGTGACGCGATGGTCCGCGACGGACTGGAGCCCAAGGAGGCCACCCGCCGGGTGTGGCTGGTCGACAAGCAGGGGCTGCTGGTCGAGGGCATGCCGGACCTACGTGACTACCAGGCCCCCTACGCACGGCCGGCCTCGGAGGTGCAGGGCTGGGCTGACGGAGACATCGACCTGCTGACCACCGCCCGGCACGTCCATCCCACCATGCTGATCGGCACCTCCACCTCGCCGGGCGCCTTCGACCAGCAGGTCGTCAGCGCCATGGCCGAGCACGTCGAGCGGCCGATCATCTTCCCGCTGTCCAACCCCACGGAGAAGATCGAGGCCATGCCCGCCGACCTGCTGGCCTGGACCGACGGCAAGGTCCTCACGGCGACAGGCATCCCGGTCGACCCCGTCGAATACGGCGGAGTCCGCCACGTCATCGGGCAGGCCAACAACGCGCTGCTCTACCCCGGTCTGGGCCTGGGCACCGTCGTCGCCGGAGCTACACGGCTCACCGCCGGGATGCTGCTCGCCGCCGCGGAGGCGGTGGCCGGTCAGGTCGACGCCAGGGCCCCCGGCGCGCCACTGCTGCCGCCGGTGGCGAACCTGCGCGCTTCCTCGGCCACGGTAGCCGTGGCGGTAGTACGTGCGGCCGTCCAGGACAAGGTCGCCACCCGCCAGCCGGCCGATCTGGTCCAGGCCGTGCAGGACACCATGTGGCAGCCGGTCTATGGACCGCTGTCGGAGAAGGAGGCATCGCCATGACCTCCGCGCACCAGGACGCCGCTACCGGGCAGCCACCGAAGGTGCGGGACATCCCGATCGGCATCACCGCCACTGGCACCCGCCGCGAAACGGACTCGATGGGCGCCATTGAGGTGCCCGCCGACCGGTACTGGGGCGCCCAAACGCAGCGGTCCCTGATCCACTTCTCCATCGGCGACGACCGCATGCCGAAGGCCGTCTACCACGCGTACGGCTACGTAAAGAAGGCCGCCGCGCTCGTCAACGGGCGCGAGGGCCGCCTGCCCGGCTGGAAGGCCGATCTGATCGCGCACGTCGCCGACGAGGTGATCTCCGGCTCGCTGGACGACCACTTCCCCCTGTACGTGTGGCAGACCGGGTCCGGCACGCAGAGCAACATGAACATCAACGAGGTCATCAGCAACCGGGCGATCCAGCTGGTCGGCGGCACGCTGGGGTCCAAGACGCCCATCCACCCCAACGACCACGTCAACATGGGGCAGTCCTCCAACGACACCTTCCCCACCGCGATGCACATCGCCGCCGTCCGCCAGATCCACGAGCACTTGCTCCCGAAGGTGAGGGACCTTCAACACGCCGTGGAAGCCAAGTCCCAAGCGTGGTGGGACATCGTCAAGATCGGGCGCACTCACTTGGAGGACGCCGTCCCGCTGTCCGTAGGCCAGGAGTGGTCCGGCTACGCCGCCCAGGTCTCCGACGCCGTCGACCGCATCGAGGCCACCCTGCCGGGACTGTACGAACTGGCCGTAGGAGGCACCGCGGTCGGCACCGGTCTCAACGCCCCCGAAGGATTCGGTGCCCGGGTGGCACAGGAGATCGCACAGCTGGCCGACTACCCGTTCGCCACGGCCTCCAACTCCTTTGCCGCCCAAGGCAGCCTGGATGCCATGGTGGCGGCTTCGGCCGGACTGAGGGCTCTCGCCGTGCCGCTGATGAAGATCGCCAACGACATCCGCTGGCTCGCCTCCGGCCCCCGCTGCGGCATCAGTGAACTCGCTCTGCCTGCCAACGAGCCAGGCAGTTCCATCATGCCCGGCAAGGTCAACCCGACCCAGTGCGAAGCGATGGTCATGGTCTGCATCCAAGTCCTGGCCGAGGACGGCGCCATCGCCTTCGCCGGCACCCAGGGCAACTTCGAACTCAACGCCATGCGGCCCGTCATCATCAACAACTTCCTGCACTCCGCCCGCATTCTCGGAGACGCCGGCGAGAAGCTGCGAACGTACTGCATCGAAGGCGTCGAACTGCATCGCCAGCAGATCGACGACTACCTCTCCCGCTCCTTGATGCTCGTCACCGCACTCTCGCCGGAGATCGGCTACGACAAAGCCAGCCGGATCGCACACAAGGCGGAGGACGAGGGCACCACACTGCGCGAAGCGGCCCTCGCCACCGGCTACATCACAGCACAGGACTTCGACCGGATCGTCGACCCCAAGAAAATGGTCCACCTCACGGCTGCTTCGTAGCAGACGGCAGGCTTGTCGTAGCGAGTCGCGACGGCCCGGTGCCTTTCCGGCAGGAGTGGCAGCCGCGTCCCCGGTTGAGGTCGTGGAGTCCCGGCGAGGCCGCGCAGCCGGCCCCGGCCGACGGACGAGTGTCATCGCTCTCCGGTCCGACTCCAACACCACCCCGAACTCAGACCCAGAAAGCACCCACCAACGCCAACGACCACGCACCGCCGAGGAGTCCCGCCCCTCATACAAGCTCAACCCCAGACGGTCCCGGCAACCACCGGGGGGCTGCCTGCGTGCCGGAGGAGCCGGGGCCGGCCTGCGAGCCCCTCCCCCAGTCAGCCGACCACAGCCTTCCCCAACTGTTCCCGGTGCGCCCGGGCCCTGGCCATCAGCCCGTCGAGCGTGTCCCTGGTCCGCACGAGGTCGGCGATGTGGGTGGAGAGCCGCTCGCGCTCCAGTGCCATCCGCTCCAGCGCAGAGTCGGAGTTCTCCTCACTGGGGGTGTCGACGCAGGGCAGCAGCTCGGTGATGGTGCGGCTGGACAGGCCGGCGGCGTACAACCGCTGGATGAATGCCACCCGTTCGACCTCGCCGTCCGTGTAGTGCCGCTGCCCGCTCGGACTACGGGTACTGGTGAGCAGCCCCTGCTCCTCGTAGTAGCGCACGGACCGGACACTGACTCCAGCGCGTGACGCGAGCTCCCCGATCCTCACAAAGCCCTCCCGGCTGAGTTCTGCGTCACAGACCCTTGCCTCTGACGTCAGTGTGAGGTTTTAGCGTAGCCGCCGTGCCCGAGGTGCGGGCACGGCGGAACGCGAAGGAGTCCCGACATGACGACCCTCTTCACCAGCTACCGACTCGGCGGCCTCACGCTGCCCAACCGGATGGTCATGGCCCCGATGACCCGGGTCAGGGCCGCCGCCGGTGGCCTGGCGACGTCGTCGATGGCGACCTACTACGCCCAGCGGGCCACAGCCGGGCTGATCGTGAGCGAGGGGGTGCAGCCGAGCACGATCGGGCAGTCCAACCCGGGTACACCGGGACTGCACACCGACGAGCAGGTCGAGGCATGGCGCCCCGTGACGGCCGCCGTCCACGCCAACGGCGGCCGCATCTTCGCCCAGCTCATGCACGGCGGCCGGGTCTCCCATTTCGACACCACCGGCCTGCAGCCGGTCGGGCCCTCAGCCGTCCCCGCGGTCGGCGACGTGTTCACCCCGACCGGACTCCAGCCCGCCCCGACGCCGCGCGCGCTGGACACCGCCGAAGTGCCCGAGCATGCGCGGTCGTACGCCGAAGCCGCGCGCCGCGCCGTCGACGCGGACTTCGACGGCGTGGAACTCCACGGCGCCAACGGTTACCTGATCTCGCAGTTCCTCTCGTCCAACGCCAACCTGCGCACGGACCTCTACGGAGGCCCGGTCGCCAACCGGATCAGGTTCGCCGTCGAGGCCGTCGCCGCCACCGTCGAGGCCGTCGGCGGGGACAGGACCGGCATCCGCCTCTCACCGGGCGGGACGTTCTGGGGAGTTCAGGAGACCGACGTCATCGAGCTCTACGCCGCACTGCTGGCCGAACTGGCCCCCCTCGGGCTGGCCTATGTGCACCTCGAGGCCACCGCCGACGAAGAGGTGCTCGTCGCCCTGCGACGAGCATGGCCGGGCACCCTCGTCATGAACCCCGTCCTTCCGATGGGTCCGAAGCAGACCGGCCGCGACGACGCCGAGCACTGGCTCGGTCTGGGCGCCGATCTCATCAGCTTCGGCCGCGCCTTCCTCGCCAACCCCGACCTGGTCGAGCGGCTGCGGGGCGGGCTTCCGATCGCCCCCGTCGACGAGGCCACGTATTACCAGGGCGGTGACGCGGGCTACCTGACCTACTCGGCCCACCAGTACGGGGCTTGATTCCCAGCTGCGACGAACGGGCGAAACCAGTGCGGGCGGTGGTGCTCAGCCTCGCTCACGAGCACTCCCGCCGGCTGCCCCAGCCCTGCACTCACGAGCGTGGAACGCGTCCGGCAGTACCGGCACCCCGACGCCAGAGGCGCGGGCCCGGTGGGGGCCGGGCTGGAGTGAGGGCGAGGCGTTCTGCGAGCGTCGCGGACGCCGGGGCCGGGCCTGCTACCGGCGCGCGGCCCCGAAGTGATGCCCGCGGCGGCCCGAAAGTGCAGAAACCCGCCAGGGTCTGCTTGAAGAGCCGGAAGGTGGCGCGGTCGGGGCCGGAGCGGCGGCGCACCGCGGACGGCGGCAACTATTCACGACGCCTTCGTCACGAAGCGTTCGGCGACGGCCAGGGCGGCCGCCATGATGCTCAGTTGCGGATTCACCTCCGGACAGCTGGGCAGCACGGAGCCGTCTGAGATCAGCACACCGTCGATGCCGCGCAGGCGCCCGTCCGGGTCGGCGGGTGACCGCTCGGGGTCGGCACCGGCAGCCGCCGTACCCGTGGGGTGAAACGCGGACACATGCAGCTGCCGCGCGGTCACCGTGTCCAGCAGCGCCTCGAGCTGGGCCGGGGTGCGGGCTCGCGGCACCTGCGGTACACCGGTCAGCACCTCCTCGGCGCCCGCCGCGAACAGCAGGCGGCCCATGGCCCGTTGGGCCCGGAGCAGGCGGCCGGCATCGCGCGGCGTCAGGTCGTAGCGCAGCCATGTGCGGTCCCTGCCGAGGACACGCCCCGAGGGCCGGTCGGCGATCATGGCACCGAGTGTCGCGAGCTGATCCGTCCCTTCCAGTTCGCGGCGCAACTCACGTCCGATGCCGGGCAGCACGAACGAACTCATGCCTGCCGGCGCCGCGGTGGCTTCGATCAGGATGCCGTCGTCGCGCAGGTGCTCCACCCCGACGCTCTGCAGAACGCCCTTCCAGCTGGTGACCGGGCGGGCGAAGCGTCCCGCGACGCTGATCGCCGGGTGCACGCTGAGGTTGCGGCCGAGCCGCGGGTGTCCCCCGAGGCCGGAGCGGCGTAGTAGCGGCGGGGTCTGCAGGGCCCCCGCGGCGACCACGACCAAGGGGCTGAGGATCTCCAGTTCGCTGCCGTCCGGGCGGCGAATCAGCACCCCGGCAGCCCGTGGACCGCCCGGCCGGTCGCGGTCGACGAGGATCCGCCGGACGCGAGCGCCCGTGACGATACGGGCGCCGGACGCGCAGGCCTCGGGAAGCACGGACAGCTGGACGCTCTGTTTGGCACCGGTGGGGCAGCCGACGACACACTGGCAAGAGCCCCTGCAACCCGGGGCGTTGCGACGCAAGGGTGCCGCGTCCCAGCCGAGCGCCTTCGCTCCGGCCAGTGCGAGCAGTCCGTTGTTGCCCAGCACCTGCAGCGGCTGGGGTGCCACCCGCAGGGTGCGTTCCACCTCGTCGAGGTGGACGTCGAAGCCTTCGGCCGCCGCGAAGCCGTGCTGGTCCAGCCAGCGGGTGAGGACGTGGTCCGGTGTGCGATAGCACGTTCCGGAGTTGACGACAGTGGTGCCGCCGACCGCGCGGCCCACGGGCAGCACCAGCGGGGGGCTGCCGAGGGCGATCGTCGCGCCGCCGTCCCGGTACAGGTCGGTGAAGCGGTCGAGCGGGGCCCGGCGCCCGAACGACGCACTGGTGTGGTGCTCCCCCTCCTCGAGGACGACGACACGCATCCCGACGCGGGCCAGTGTCCGTGCGGCCATGGCTCCGCCGGCGCCCGAGCCGACAACGACGGCGTCGGCGCTCGAACGCGTGGGCCAGTCGCGGGACGGCGTGCAGTCGAGCGGCGGGTCGTCGGGGCCGGACGCCAGGGGTGCCGGGCGGTGCTGATGCAGCGTCCGTTCGCTACCGGCCGCCAGCAGCAGCGGTACTTTGACCGCGTCCAGGAGCGGCAGCAGGGCCCGGTGGGAACCGAGCGACCCCATCACCTGCTCCCGTTGCGCCGCGCTGAGCGCGGACAGCCGCCTGCCCGTTCGGGCCATGGTGTAGGCGTCGATCGCCGCGGCCGCGGCGCGCACGGCCGTCCGTACCGCAGCGGGCATGGCGTCGAGCAGCATCTCGGCCCTGCGCGGCACGGCCCGCGTCCACGCGGTGGTGCCGTCGTCCGCGAGCAGGGCGGCTGCGAGTCCCGCCAAGGCGGTGGTACCTCGAGAGTTCATCGGTCGCCGACCTCCGCGTGCGCGGTGCCCGACAGCCGCCATACGGCCTCCTGCCGCCATGTGCCCCACCAGCGTTCCAGGCTGACCACCACGTCCGCCCTCTCGGTGTTGCGGCAGACCACGGTGGAGCCGTCGGGGTCGGTGTAGCCGAGCGTCAGTGTGTGTTGCGGCGGCTGGGTCACCGTCACCTGTATGCGGCTCAGGCCCGCCCTGCCCTTGACCCGCCACTCGGGCAGGCGGATGTCCGCGCGGAACCGGCCGATGCCCGCCCAGCCCACGGCAGAGCGTTCCGCGCGCCGGGGCCAGGTACGGCCGTTTCGGTGCAGGCGCAGGAAGACCAGGGGCGGCAGCCTGTCGAGTCCGCGGCGCATGGATACCGCGGCGATGATTTCCAGGACGTCGCCGCCACCCAGGTCGGCGTGGAGCCAGGCCCAGCGGCGGGCGTTGCCGTGGCCGTAGATGCGGGCGCCGGCTCCCGGAGCGTCGTCCAGCCGCAGCTCACCGGTGCCGTACCGGATGGTTCCGCTGTAGCGGGCGCGGGCGGCGGGGAGCATGTGCGAGGCCGGCAGCCAGGGACGTCGCCAGGACCAGCGGGGGAAGGTGTGAAGCGGCGGACCTTCGGGTCTCTCGGTGAGTGCCCAGGCGAACGTCCCCGCAAAGCCGGTGAGCCGGCCGGGTCGGACGCAGATGCCCTCGGCGGTGAAGCCCTCCGGATCCGCCGTCCACGGTACGGGGCCGAAACGTGTGTGTTCGGCGGGGCCGTCCTTGGGGAAGACGGCGATCCAGCCGTGCGCGTAGGCAGCGGACCCGTCGGAGGGCGCCACCAGTTCGTGGTGCAGCCAGATCCCGCTGTCGGTGGCCGGATCGGTCAGGGTCGTGTACCAGACCTCGGTCCGCCCCGGTGTGCCGTCCCAACGCGGCGTCAGATGCCTGTCGGCAGGGGACGCGGCCGCGCGAGGGAACCGGAAGCTCGCGAGGAAGGGCAGCAAGCCGGTGGCGAGGGGAAAGCGCAGCGTGCCCTCGCCCACGCGGTCACCGTCCTCGTACAGGGTGTACGGCAGTACGGTCAGCGAGGCGAGCGGGCGCTTGGGCGACACCGACTTCCAGCCGTCCAGAGTGAGGCGCCGGCCTTCCATGGCGAAGGTGATCCGGTAGCGGATCCTGCGGCGCGACAGGGGCGCGATCTCCAGCTCGCCCTCGGCTTCGGCGTCGTCGGCCCGTCCGGCTATGCGTACCCGTCCGCTCACGTGCGCCCGCGTCGTGCGGTGGGGCAGCAGCACGGCGTCGGCACGGGCCAGCAGGTCCAGCCGCACGGGGCGGTCGCCGTCCTCGTCGGCCAGGCGCACACGGCCCAGCATGGTCTCCTTGAACACCGTCCCGTGTGCGCTCACAGGGCACCTTCCCGGCGTCCGCCGGAGCGTGCCAGCCCCTGGAGCATGATGTGTTCCGTTGCCGACAGGTAGTCGCCCGCGGCGGTGCGTGCCGCCTCCTGGTCGCCGGCGGCCACCGCCTCGACGACGGGTGCCAGACGGTCATGAGCGGCCCAGGGGTCCTTGAAGGGCCCGACCAGCGCGCCGCGCACCGGCAGGTACGCGTTGAACAGGGTGTTGGTCAACAGGACGTACACCCGGTTGCCCGTGGCACGGGCCAGTGCACGGTGCACCTCCACGTCCGCCAGCTGCACGGGCTCGCCCGCCACCGCATCCCCGACGGCCGCCAGCAGCAGACGCAGTTCGGCGACCTGCGCCGCCGTGGCACGGGTCGCTGCGCGTTCCACGATCAGCTCACCGATGCTGCGCCGGACTTCGAAGATCTCACCGATCCAGTCGGGGCTGTGGCGCACGAGCATCGGCAGGAGGTCCGCCCCGCCCAGGCGCAGGAAATCCCGCACCCGGGTACCCACTCCGTGGCGCGTCTCCAGCAGCCCGGCGTGCGCCAGCCGGCCGAAGGCGTGCTTGAGGGAGGTGCGGGTGACCCCGAATCCGTCGGCGAGTTCACGTTCGGGAGGCAGATAGCTCCCGGCGGGATGACGCCCGGCGAGGATGTCCTCGCGCAGCCGCTCCTCCAGCACGTCGACGATCGTCTCGCGTGGCAGTGCTTCCACCCCGGCCCCCAATGATTCAGCGGTTCAGTGGCTCAGCCACTGAACCACTGTTAGTGACACGGCGTCAATAAGAGCGACCGGGACAGCGGCGGCGCCACGCGCTTTGATGTCGGTTCTTCGCGGTGCCGTTGCGGATCGCTGGGCATGGTGACGGTCTGACGAGCACGGGGTCCCTGGCGCCGGCCTACCAGTCCCCGCGTGGCCGCTGGAGTTCATCGCGACGGCGAGGAGATGGCGCCGTTCTGCCCCGCACGGTCCCCGGTGGCGATTCCTCCCGCCGGGCCGGGTCAGCCCGCCAAAAGGCTGCTGCGATGGCCCAGGTGCACGTGGGCGGTCACGGAGGCGAGGTCGCTCAACGGATCGCGCGGGGCATGGCGATGTCGGAGGCGATGAGCCGGGCCGTGGAGGGCAGCAGGAGGACGCCGCGCACGCGGGTGCGGCTGGTGGCCACCACGTTCCGCGACTGGGCGCTGCGGTACCGGCGGCGCTACGGGGGTGCTGTTCGGCGAGCGGGCCGGCGGCCTGCCCAGCGAGGTCACCACGCAGCCTCCGCCGGACCAGGCGATGGCGCTGCTCATGGACATGCTGGTGGATCGTGGGCCTCGAGCTCACCGGCGTGTTCCGACAACCACACGGTCAAGGCGTAGCGGCTGATCGGCCCGGAGATCGGCAGCGCCATCCAGGGCCTGAGGCCGGTCGTGGTGCAGCAGTGCCGAGGTCCTGGAAGCGGCGGCGCTCCGTGATACCGAGTTCTCTGGTGAACTGGTGGGACGGATTCCCGTCATGACACCGGAGTTTGGGTGCCGGTTTCCGGGCGGGCTTGTGTGCGGTCTCGTACGATGATCTTGCCGGTGTTCTTGCCGTGCAGCATTCCCAGGAATGCGTCCACGATGTGTTCGAAGCCGTCAACCACCGTCTCGTCCAGAGCGAGCCGGCCGCTCTGCAGATGCGGTACCGCGAACTCGTACAACTCCTCTTGCATGTCGCGGTAGTTGCTGATGAGGAAGCCCTCCATGCGAAGGCTCTTCTCCACGATGTCCGCGTAGTTGAAGCGCGGCGGCGGTGCGTCGGGGGTGTTGTACTGGCTGATCGTGCCGACGCGGACGATGCGCCCGAACTCGCGCAGCGCTCCCACCGCGGCGGCCAGCTGCGCGCCGCCGACGTTGTCGACGAACACGTCGATGCCGCCCGGCGCGGCCTTGCCGAGCAGGTCGGCGGCGGGCCCGTCGTGGTAGTCGAAGACGGCGTCATAGCCCACCTCCCGCGTGAGGTGGGCGGCCTTCGCCGCCGAGCCCGCGCTGCCCACGAGCCGTCCGGCGCCGAGCAGCCTGGCGAACCGCCCGGCCGCCGTGCCGACCCCGCCCGCGGCGGCCGACACGAACAGGTCCTCCCCCTCCTGGAGCCGGGCGATCCGGGTCAGACCCACATAGGCGGTCAGGCCGGTGCCGCCAAGGGTGCTCAAGTACGCGGTCAGGGGCACCTTGTCGAAGCGGGGCAGTTGTCGGATCTCCTCGGGCGTGACCACCGCGTGCGTGCGCCAGCCCTGCCGGTGGAACACGATCTCGCCCTCGGCCAGCCGGGGCGTACGAGAGGCGATGACGCGCCCGATGGTGCGGCCTTCCAGCGGTCCGTCGAGCGCGAAGCCGCCGGGCACGTCGTCCATCATCTCGCGGTGGTAGGGGTCGACGGACCAGTAGAGGTTTTCCACGAGCGCGCTGCCGGCTGCGGGACCGGGAAGTGCGGACTCGACGAAGGCGAAGCACTCGGCGGTGGGAAAGCCGTGGGGGCGGGCGATCTGGTGCACGGTGAGCGCGGTCTCGTTCATGACCGGACCGTAGGGCGGGAATGCGCCCCCTGGGCAGCCGGTTGGGCTCATGCGACACACCGTTCCATGAGCAGTTCTCATACGTCGAGGTGAGCGCCCCGTGGCCCGTACGACCGACTCCGATCTCGCCCCGCAGGAACTGCGCGTCCTGGTGGCGGTCGCGGACAGCGGCGGCTTCTCGGCCGCGGCCGGCACCCTCGGTCTGACCCAGTCGGCGGTCTCCCACTCGGTTCGCGGCAGCGAGCGCAGGATCGGTGCCGTTCTCTTCGAGCGCGGCCGCACCGGCGCCCGCCCCACCCCTGCCGGAGAGCAGGCCGTCGCGTACGCCCGCCGCGTCCTGCGCCTGCTCGACGTCCTGACCGCCGAGGCGCGCGGCGCGGCCCGGCCCGATGCTGCGCAGGGGCCGCTGCGGATCGCGGCTTTCCGCAGCGCGGCTCTCCACCTGCTGCCGGCCGTCCTGCAGCGGCTGCGCGCCCGGCACCCCGGGATCGAGCCGCGGGTGCGGATCGTGCGCGAGGTGGGTCGCGGCACTGCGGGCGAAGTGGCCGACGGGAAGGCCGACATCGCCATCGCCACACTGGGCGGCTCCGTGCAGCTTCCACCGGGTCTGGTCGCGACCGGGCTCCTTGAAGAGCCGTATGCGCTGGTGCACGCGACGGGTCACGCCGCCCCGCGCTCGCTGCCGCTGGTCGACTGGGCCGAGAACTGTGGCTCGTACACCCGCGGCTGGTGGGCTGCGCAGGACTGGATCCCGAAGGCAACCGTCGAGGCGGAGGACGACGGAGCGGTGCTCTCGTTGGTGAGCGGGGGTCACGGAATGGCGATCATGCCGGCGCTGTCCTTGGTCGGAGCACCGGACTCGGTCGGGATCACTGACCTCGGCCCCGGGCGCCCGACACGCCAGGTCGGCTATGTCACCACTTCCGAACTGGCCGGATCCGCTGTCGTGCGCGCCTTGATGAGGGAACTGCGGGCGTCGGTCCCGCGGGGTATGAGCCTTCTCGGCGGCGAGGCTTGATCGGGTCGAGTGGGCGGCCTGCCTGAGGCAGGCGGGAGGAACTCCATGGAATCCGGCAGAGGGTACGGCTCCGCAAGCCCCAGCGGGTCGCACTCCACTCCTGGGCCGGGTCAAGTTGGCTGTGGATCCCGGTGCCGACGACTGACAGCTGGTCGGTGTCCGGGCGAGCCTGACCGTGGCCGGAGCCTCGCTCGCCCTCACCGTCTGCAGTCTCATGGACCGGTGACGGGTCCTCACCGTCCAGTGCCGGACCGTGCGGCCGCAGCGGCCGTCCTGCTCAGCCTTCGCGCCAGCCGAGTTTGATGAGCAGATTCCTCGCCTCTTCCGCGACCTCCGTCTCGGCGACCACGTCGTAGCGGGCGGCGACGATCTGGCTGCGGGAGGCGAAGTCACGGCGGCCTCCGGTGAACGCGTGGCCGGCGAAGCCGAAGAGCGCACCAAAGATCGCGCCGTAGAACAGGCCGCTGATCATCAGCACCAGGACGTGGTGGTTGCCCGCGGCGAACAGCGACAGGAGCACGCCGATGAGCAGGCCGAACCAGGCTCCCGAGCCCGCGCCGGCCAGGGCGGCCCGGCCGCGGGTGAGCCGGCCGAGGACCGTCTCGACCATCCGCAGGTCGGAGCCGATGATCGCGGTGCGCTCCACCGGGAACTTGCTGTCGGAGAGGAAGTCGACCGCGCGCTGGGCGCCCTCGTAGGTCGGGTACGAACCGACCACCGGCCGGTCGAGCGGCGCCGTGGGCGGATGCTGGGTCATCGCAGGGCTCCCTTTCTCGCCGCCCCCGTCCAACAGGCTGCTGGGAGACGGTGGCCCCCGCAAGGCGGGGCATGCCGACCGGGCGCACGTGCTGCCGCGAGCGGCCGGACATCTCCGTGGCCTCCTGCCGCGCGCGCAGGGAGTGTCGGTGCCCACTCCGCGGGAGGGGGCCGGGGGCCTTATGGGCGTCCGCATGCCAGTCCGAGAGCGTACGGCTGTCCGGCGGGGGGGATCATCCGCGGCCACCAGCCCTTGGTACGCCTCGCCGCTCCGCTGCGCGCCTGCGGGAGCAGGAGGTCTGAGCCGTGCGGAGGGTGGTCGCATCTCCGTACGGGCGAACGCGCGGAGTGAGGGGGAACTGCCACCCATACGGGTTGTAGGACTCGTGGGGCGGGAGGGGCGGTGATGCAGTGGGACAGAAGTGTGCTGTTGGGAGTCCCTCAGGAGGCATCGGCGATGATTCGTCACCCACCCCGCGCTGCCCGGTTCCTCGCCCTGGCCCTGGCGGCGGGCGCCGTGCTGGCCACTGGGGCCTGCTCGAAAGGGAGCGACGCAGCGACCTCTACGTCATCCAGTTCCGCTGAAGCTCTGACCCAGGGCGCGGCGGAAACCGCGTTGATCAACGCGACGGATCTGGAGGGCAATTGGACGCGGGTCAACGATGCCGCCACCTGGCGGGATTCGCTGCTCATCGGCAAGGTGGATGCTGCCCAGTTCTTCACCGACAGCAAAACGACCGCTGCTGACTGCCAGAAGCTGCTCGACGTGCTCTACAGTGACGCGCTGTTGGGCAAGCCCTCCGGGGCAAGTGCGGTGGCAGGCTTCTCCGGTGGCAGCGACGGCGCCCGAATGCTCTATCAGGTCGCCGACCATGACCGTGGGCAACTGGACTCGTCGCTGGCTTGGCTCAAGACGCTGCCGGTGAAGTGCGACCAGTTCACCGTGACGGGCAAGGACGGAAGCACCCGCACTGCCCAGGTCATCGAGACCTCGCTGCCGAAGGCCGGCGACTCTCGCCAGGGGCTGCGCCTGACGCTTCAGGGCCCGGTGGGTGGCAAAGCCGCCACGATGACGCTTGATCTTGCCGCCGTTCGTGTCGGCACCAACGCGATCGCGGTGACGAACGGAGGGCTTGGCGGCACCGAGGCCGACTCTACCCAGCAGGCTGTCACTCTCGGTACGCAGCGGCTCAAGGATGTGCTCGCCGGCAAGACACCTGCTGAACAGCCCCCAGGACAGCAGGACTGATCAGCGACTGGTTCGCGCACACGCCCGGGTCGGTGTCGGCCAAGGGCTTCGGTGTCGTCGAGGAGGACTTCTCCGCGATCCCGACGTCCGAGCTGTACATCGCGCTCTGGTGGAGATCGCCCCCGGCGCCATCCGGGACTGCACTGGCGCCCCACCAACGACGAGTGGCATTACTACATCTCCGGGGAGTCAACGTCTGCGGGCTCGTGCGGAAGGTGCGTGCGCGTGGCCCGAGCCGGACAATGGTGGGGCGAGGGCATCGCAACAGCGAGCGCTGTGGTCCCGCTCGTTGTGTCCCCACGAGTCGTGATGCCGGAGGGCCCTCTCCACAACTGGTGCTGTCTTCGATACGCAGCGTGATATCGAGGTGGGGAGCCGCTGCGGGCCTGGCGGCGGGCATCACATGAAGGGAGGTCCGGGGTGGCCGGCAGGCGTTCGTTCAGCTTCGACGCCCGCGGATTCATCACTGCCGTGCGTGGCATGGGGACCCCGCAGGCAGTTCTTGACGGCCTTGTCGGACAGTCCGCTCTGGACGTGCTGGGGGACATACTGGAGGCGAGCGCGGAGGACGGCACGCCCGTGGTCCAGTTCGACGCCTGGCAAAGCGGCGAAGGCACCGTGATCTCCGCGGTCGGATCGGCGGCCAGCCCCGGGACGGCTCGGGTGCAGAGCGCCTATATGCCGTCGGCGTTCGAGAACGCCATCGCGGGTCTCGAGTTGTACGACACCGAACTGACGATTCTGCGCAGCAACGCCGCCTCCCTCGCCATCCGGGGCCTGCCGGCCGATGACGTCATCAGCCAGAATGCGGCAGAGCTCGACTACACGCTTCAGCTCAGTCCGCTGCTCGTGGAGGTCATGAAGGCCGAACGGGCCGCCGACGCGAGCCCGGTCGTCGTACGGGACGTCCGGAAGGGGCAGAAGATCTACTCCGTGCTGGCTCTTCCGCTGGGCGAGGGCGCGGCGGTCGTGGGGGCCGCGACGGTCATCCACAACGTCACAGAGGGTGTGCGGGCCCAGGACGCGGAGCGACTGCTCGCCGCGACGGACAAAAGGGTGGGAACGACACTCGGCGTGATGCAGACGGCGCAGGAGCTGGCGTCGGTCGCCACCGAGGAGTTCGCCGATGCGGCCTCCGTCGATCTGGTGGAGGCCGTCTTCCACGGCGAACAGGCCCCGCTGCCTCCGCTGAGCAGCACCACTCCCCTGCGCCGGGCGGCGTTCGTCTCCGTCGCGGAATTCACGAGCCTGTATGCGGTGGGTGAGCCGAGCCGCTTCGCGTACCCCACCCCGTACAGCCAGGCGCTGGCGGACACGAAGCCGCGCCTGGTCGATCCCCGGGGCAGTCCGTCGGACTGGCACATGCACGACGCCGCCCGTTCCGGGCTCCTGCGTTCGGCCGGCGTGCACTCGATGATCCTTGCGCCTTTGGTGCAGCAGGGCCGTGTCCTGGGGCTGGTCTGCCTCTACCGGGCCCGGCGGCGCACCACGCCGTTCGATCACCATGACGTGGCCCTGGCCGAGCAGATCACCGACCGGGCGGCCGTCCACATGGAAAACGCACGCCGCTACACCCGGGAGCGCACCGCCGCGACGACCCTGCAGCGCAGGCTGTTGCCGCAGAACCTTCCCGAGGTGCCCGGCGTGCGCACGGCGCACTTTTGGAACCCGGGCACCCACCAGACGCACTGGTTCGACGTGATCGCCCTGTCCGGTGCTCGGGTGGGCCTGGCCATGGGCCAGATTTCGCAGCGCGGTCTGCGGGCCTCGGTGGACATAGGGCGCTTCCGAACCGCTTTCGCCACGCTCGCCCGGATGGACCTGGCCCCCGACGAACTGCTGGCACACCTGGACGACGTCACGCACAACATCCAGCAGGAGGACGAGGCATCTGCCGACGCGGGAGAGAACACCCACGTCGGGGAAGCGCGCTGCCTGTACGCGGTCTACGACCCGATCGCGGGAGGAATCGCGACCGCCTCCGCGGACTGGCCCCCGCCTTTGACGACCGCCCCGGACGGCACCACCGGCCCGGTCGGCGTTCCCGTCGGCCCCGGTCTGGGACACCATTCCAGCTACGAACTGTCCCGGACCACACTTGAGCCGCACACGCTGCTGACCTTCTACTCGGCCTCGATGCTGCACCCGGCGCACGGCGACGACGCCTTCGCGTTGATCCAGCACGCAGCAGGCACGTCTGCGGGAAATGCCCAAGCAGCCTGCGACAACATCGTCTACGCGCTCATGGGCGACCATGCTCGCGCCCGCGAAGGCGGTACCGTCCTGACCGCGGTGGTCAGGCGGCTCTCCCACGACGACTACGTGTCCTGGACGTCGCCCCGGGACCGCGCCGCTGTCGCCGACTGCAGGACGCGAGTCCGCGACCAGTTGGAAGCATGGCAGCTGGACGATCACGCATTCGCCACGGAGCTGGTGGTCAGCGAACTGGTGACGAACGTGCTGACCCACGCCACCGGGAATCCGCGGATCCGCCTCATCCGGGGCGAACATCTCACCGTGGAGGTCTCGGACGACTCCACCACCTCCCCCCACCTGCGGCACGCACGAGCGCAGGACGAGAACGGCAGGGGCCTGTTCATCACCGCCTCACTGGCCAGCCGGTGGGGCACTCGCTACGGGGAGGAAGGGAAGACGATCTGGGTCGAACAGGACCTGAGTCCGCAAGAGTCGGGCCTGCGAGCTCCCGCACGGTAGACGCCCACCGCACGGGCCGGCCTTCCGGCGCCGGCAGCCCCGGGACCGCATACGTGCTCCTACCGGCGGAGTTGGCCGACGCACGGCGGCACGGGGTGCGGGCACGGCGGCGGGATCGGTTGGCCCGCAGGGGCAGGAGCGGTCGGCGCGCGGAGGCGGGAGCGGTCGGCACGGGGTGCAGGGACGGTCGGCACGAGGTGGCGGGAACGGTCGACGCGGCTGCGGCAGACGCCCCGGCGGCGGGCGCGCGTGGAGCAGAGCCGCACGGGCAGCGGGAGTTCGGCCTGCGGCGGGAGTTCCGGTGGCCGGTGCCTTGGCTAATCTGCACGGGTGACCACCGACCTGACCCTGTTGCCACGTGTCGCCTATCGCGGGCAGGAGATCACCGCGCCCCGGCTCCGCGGTCTCCTCGCGCTGCTCGCGGGCGACTTGCGCACGGGCTGCAGCACCGAGCGGCTGGTGGCCGGGCTGTGGCCGGACGAGCTGCCGGAGCGGCCGGGAAAGGCGGTGCAGGTCCTCGTGTCCAGGGCGCGGGCGCAGCTGGGCGCCGACGTCCTCGCGAGCACGCCCGCCGGATATCGGCTCGCGCTCGCCGAGGACCAGGTCGACAGCTCCGCCCTGCTGCTGCACGCCGCCGCCGGCGCGGACCGGGTCAGAGCCGGGGACCACGCGGGATCGCTGGCCGCGGCCGAGGCCGGGCTCGCGCTGTGGGAGGGCACTCCTGACGGGGCCGGCAGCACCGACGACCCCGTGGCCGCGTTGCGCGCCGAGCGCGCCCCGGTCCGCGGCGCGCTCGTGCGCGCGCGGGCGCTCGCGCTCGCCCGGCTCGGGCGGCACGCGGAGGCGGCCGGGCCGCTGGCCGTGGCCGCCGCGGAGCATCCGCGGGACGAGGAGGTGCTCGCCGAGCTGCTGCGCGGCTTGGCGGCGACGGCGGGCCCGTCCGCCGCGCTGATGCGGTACGAGGCGTACCGGCGTGAGCTGCGCGAGACGCTCGGCACGGATCCGGGCGCCGGGCTCAAGGCCGTACAGCAGGAGTTGCTGCGCGGCGAGTCGCCTGTGGTCCGGCACGGTGTGCCGCACGAGCCGAACCCGCTGCTGGGCCGGGACGAGGACGTCGCGGCGGTGGAGCAACTGCTGCGCGCCTCCCGCGCCGTCACCGTCGTCGGCCCCGGCGGCCTCGGCAAGACCCGGCTCGCGCACGCCGTCAGCCGCCGGGCCGAGCAGCGCGTGGTGTATTTCGTGCCGCTCGCCGGTGTCACGGCGGACGAGGACGTGGCCGCGGAGGTGGCTTCCGCGCTCGGCGCGGGTGAGGGGCGGCCGGGCGCGGTGCGCGGTCACGACCCGGTGTCCGGCATTCTCGGTGTGCTCGGCTCCGGGTCCGCGCTGCTGGTCCTCGACAACTGCGAGCAGGTCATCGCCGGTGCCGCCGGCCTCGTACAGGCGCTGGTCTCGTCCTCGAAGGACCTGCGGGTGCTGGCCACCAGCCGGGCTCCGCTGGGCCTGACGTCGGAGGCGGTGTACGCACTGCCGGAGCTGGGGCTGGGCATCTCCGTCGAGCTGTTCACGCAGCGGGCCCGGGCCGCCCGGCCCGGCGTGGAGCTGCCGCCGGACGCGGTGGCAGGGCTGTGCCGTCACCTCGACGGGCTGCCGCTCGCCGTGGAGCTGGCCGCGGCGCGGGTGCGGGTGATGTCGGTGCCGGAGATCGCCCGCCGCCTTGGTGACCGGTTCACGCTGCTGCGCGGCGGGGTGCGGGGGGTGCCGGAGCGCCACCGCACGCTGCACGCGGTCGTGGAGTGGAGCTGGAACCTGCTCGCGCAGGATGCCCGGGCGGCGCTGCGCACGCTGTCCGTGTTCCCCGGGGGGTTTGGCGGTGAAGCGGCGGAGCGGGTCCTCGGCGAGGATGCGCTGTTGCTTCTTGAACAGTTGGCCGGTCAGTCGCTGCTCACCGTCGCCGAGACCCCGGCCGGGGTGCGGTTTCGGATGCTGGAGACCGTACGGGAGTTCAGCGCGGCCCGACGTGCGGAGGCGGGCGGGGACGAGGAGGCCGTGGGCCGGTTCCTCGCCTGGGCACGGGACTTCGGGCTCGCGTACCACGACGCGCTCTTCGGCTCGGATGCGCAGGCCGCCTGGGAGCGGATCAAGGCCGAGCAAGACAACCTCGTGCTGGCCCTGCGGCATGCCCTGGCCCGTACGGACAACCCCGCCACCGCCGCCGTTACCGCCGTCCTCGCCAGTCTGTGGTCCACCGGCACCAACTTTCCCCGCCTCGCCGCCATCGCCGCGGACACCGGCCCGCCGCTGTCGCACTACCGTCCCGGGCCCGAGTACGTCGAAGTCACCCGCACCGCCGCGGTCTTGGGCGCGGCCACCGTATTCATGAGCTCCGGCCCGCGCGCCGTACGCCAGCTCGTCACCCTCCGGCGGCTGCCCCCGGCCCCGCCGGACACGCTGATGCGCGCCACCGCGCTCGTGCTGAGCGCGATCCCCGAGATACGGCCTCCCGGCTACGACGTGCTGCGGGAGCTCTGCGAGGGTGCGGACGGCAGCGAGCAGCCGCTGCTCTCCGGCATCGCCGAGTGCGTCGCCTGCTACGTCTGGGAGTTCGAGCACGACATCGACCGCGCGCTCGTCTCGGCCCGCCGGGCGGTCGCCGGACTGGCGGCGGTCGACAATCCGTCCGTGCAGCTGATGGTGCATTCCCGGCTGAGCGAGCTGTGCCTGCGCACGGGGCGGGGCGAGGAGGCGTACGAGCATCTCCAGGCGGCGCTCAAGGTGCTGCCGCGGCTCGGCGACGGGCACGACTACATCAGCATCCGCTCGCTCCTGGTCCTCGCCTGTCTGCAGCGCGGCGAGACCGACGAGGCCGACTACTGGCTGCGGCAGGCAGAGAGCGACAGCACCCCGCAGCAGGACGACTTCTACCGGCCCGACCTCGGCGGGCGCGCCGAGATCGCGCTCGCCCGCGGGCTGACGGAGGTCGGGCTCGGCCTGTGGCGCGGCGCCGTGGAGCGCATGCTCGCGGCCGGCTCGCTGCGCGGCGGCGACGCCCGGCTCGACCCGTGGGCGTTCCTGATCCAGTCCGTGGCGGTGACGGCGCACGCGCATGCCGGCCGGCTCGGGCTGGTCACGGAGGTGGTCGACCGGCTGCGGCAGCGGCTGCGCACCCTGCTGTGCGATCCGGTCGGCTCGCCCTCCGAACTCCCCTTGTTCGGGACGCTGCTGCACGCCCTCGGCAGGGCGGGGCTCACGTCCGGCGACACCGATGCCGTACGGATGATCGCGCTCGCCGAACGGCTGGGGGTGATGCGCGAGTTCCAGCCGACGATGTCGGCGGACCGCGCCCGGGAGGCGGTCGCGGCCGCCGGAGACACTGCCGGGGCGGCGTACGCCGACGCGGTGTCGGGGTACGCCGCCCTGGAGCGGGACGAGTTGCGGGAGGCAGCCCGCGCTGTCATGGCCGTTACTTCGGGTCGCGGTTGAAGGACGCCGTCGACCAGCGGTAGCCGAGCACGGTCAGGCCGACGCACCAGGCGATCGCGATCCACCAGTTGTTGCCGATCTCGGTGCCGAGCAGCAGCCCGCGCAGGGTCTCGATGGCTGGGGTGAACGGCTGGTACTCGGCGATCGGCTGGAACCAGCCCGGCATCGTGTCGGCCGGGATGAAGGCGCTGGAGATGAGCGGGAGGAGAATCAACGGCTGTGCGCTGTTGCTGGCCGCCTCGGCGTTCGGGCTGGCCATGCCCATCCCGACGGCGATCCAGGTGAGTGCCAGGGCGAACAGTGCGAGCAGGCCGAACGCCGCCAGCCACTCCAGGGCGGTTGCGTTGGTGGACCGGAAGCCGATGGCCACGGCGACGGCGCCGACGAGGACCACGCTGGCGATGCACTGCAGCACGCTGCCGACGACGTGCCCGACGAGCACGGACCCGCGGTGGATCGCCATCGTGCGGAAGCGGGCGATGATGCCCTCGTTCATGTCGGTGGCGACGGACACCGCGGTCCCGATGACGGTGCCGCCGATGGTCATCATCAGGATGCCCGGGACGATATAGGCGATGTAGTCGGAGCGGTCGGCGCCGCCGATGCCGGTGCTCATCACGTCGCCGAAGATGTAGACGAAGAGCAGCAACAGCATGATCGGGGTGAGCAGCAGGTTCAGGGTGAGGGACGGGTAGCGGCGCGCGTGCAGGAGGTTGCGGCGCAGCATCGTGTTCGAGTCGCGGACGGCGAGGGAGAGGGCGCTCATCGGACGTTCTCCTTGGGCTGGTTCGGCTGGGTGGGGATGGTGGTGGGGCCGGTCAGGGCGAAGAACACGTCGTCGAGGTCGGGGGTGTGCACGGTCAGCTCGTCCGCCTCGATGCCGGCCGCGTCCAGCCAGTCGAGGATGGAACGCAGTTCGCGCTGGCTGCCGCCGCTGGGGATCTGCAGCGCCAGCGCCTCGTCGTCGCGGGTGACCTCGCGCAGGGCTACGGCGGCGGACTGGTAGGCGGCGGGGTCGGTGAAGCGCAGCCGGACGTGTCCGCCCGGGATGAGCCGTTTCAGCTCCTCGGCGCTGCCTTCGGCGGCGAGCTTGCCGTCATTCAACACCGCGATGCGGTCGGCGAGTTCGTCGGCCTCGTCCAGGTACTGGGTGGTGAGGAAGACGGTGACTCCGTCGGAGACCAGCTCGCGGATGATCTGCCACATGTTGTGGCGGCTGCGCGGGTCGAGGCCGGTGGTCGGCTCGTCGAGGAAGATGATCCGCGGGTCGCCGACCAGCGTCATGGCGAGGTCGAGGCGGCGCTTCATACCGCCGGAGTAGGTGGAGGCGGGCTTCTTCGCGGCCTCGGTGAGGTCGAAGCGCTCGAGGAGTTCGGCGGCGGTGCGGCGGCCCTCGCTGCGGGAGAGGTGGTGCAGGTCCGCCATGAGGAGCATGTTCTCCTCGCCGGTGATCAGACCGTCGACGGCGGAGAACTGTCCGGTGACGCCGATCGCGGACCGCACGGCCTGCGGGTCGACGGCGAGGTCGTGACCGCCGACCCGCAGCTCGCCGGCGTCGGCGGTGATGAGAGTGGAGAGGATCTTCACGGCGGTGGTCTTGCCGGCGCCGTTCGGTCCGAGCAGGGAGAAGACCGTGCCGGCCGGCACCGCCAGGTCGATGCCGTCGAGGACCGTCTTGTCGGCGTAGGCCTTGCGCAGCCCCTTGGCCGCGATGGCGAGTGAGTGCGAGGTCGTTTTCGTCATGCCGAGGAGGTTGCGGCAGGGCGCATTCAGCGCGGTTTCACGATGGTTTCAGCGCCCTGGAACCGGGTGGCGGGAGGTATGCCTGATGGCCTCGCTGCCGTGGTCGAAGTCCGCCGGGGCCGAGGCCCCGGCGGGCGACGCAGTCGGTCCGCCGGTTGTGACCGGCGAGCTGCCCGCCGGGGACACCGCGGATGACGCGGCATGGTGGCTGGAGTGCATGACGGCCCCTCACGAACAGGCAGAGGAGCGCGGACTCGGCCCGGGTGGGGACAGAAGGGCCCCCGGCCGGCGGTGACGCCGACCGGGGGCCCCTGGACGCGATGAGTCTGCGTCAGCCGTCGGACTCCGACGAGGGGATGTAGGCGCCCGGGACGTCCTTGGGCGCGAAGATCTTGTCCTCGCCGGGGTAGGGCGTGGTCCACGCGTGGGTCTGGTACCAGGTGAAGTGGTTCATCTGTGCGGGGTTCGCGAAGTCGGGGATGGCGCCCGGCCCGGTCAGCCGCTGGTGCGTCTTCCATTCCTCCCACGTCGCCGCGAGTGCCCGCTTGCCCGCCGGCACCTTGGCCGAGGGCACGGCCGCTGCGCTGGGGTCCTGCGGCGCCGGGGTGTCCACGCCGCAGGCGGGCGGGGTCTTCAGGCCGTCGGTCAGCGAGGTCCGGTTGGGCAGTGCCTTGAACGGCGTGAAGTCGGGGTGCCGGGTGAACGCCCCGCGCATCGGGGTGGCCGCGCTGTCCTTCTGGTTCATCGGGTGGATCCCGAGGATCTGCTCGATGGTCCGGATCATCGTGATCTGCGAGTAGTAGTGGCTGTCGACGGCGGCGTGCCGGGCCCAGGGGCTGATGATCTGGATGGGGGCTCGGTGGCCGTCGACGTGGTCGAGGCCGGCCTGGGAGTCGTCCTCGACCACGAAGATCGCCGAGTCCTTCCAGTACTTGCTGTGCGAGATCTCATCGACCATCCGGCCGACCGCGAGGTCGTTGTCGGCGACCTGAGCGGCCGCGTTCGCCGGACCACCGGTGTGGTCGTTGGAGAGCCAGAACATGTTCAGGTTCGCCGGACCGTTCTTCTCGAAGTCCTGCTTCCAGATCTGCTCCTTGTAGATGTCCGGGACGCTGGTGTCGAACAGCGGGAAGCCGGACACCGACACCTTGTTGAGCGACGGGATCGCCGAGCCCGTTTGAATGGGGTAGGCGGTGTCCTGCCCGGTCGCCTCCATGTTCTTGGTGTCGCAGTACAGGTTCTGCCAGGACGCGCCGGCCGGCTTGCTCTCGAACGACTGGAACTCGCCGAAGTCCTTGACTGACTTCCCGGCCGCCTGCGCACCGGTCCAGATGAAGCCGGACTTCTGGTGGCCCAGAGCGTCGTCCTCGGTGTCGTAGCTGCGCGTGTACTCACCGGCCGAGGACTCGGTGTACTCCGGGTCATCGGCCTGCATCAGCCAGTTGTGGCCCTCGGCGGAGTTCGTGCCGATGTCGTACGTGTTGTCGTACAGCCCGAACTGCGAAGCCAGCGCGTGCTGGTTCGGCGTCACGTTCTCGCCGAACTGCGTCACCGACGCGTCGCCGTTGCCCTGCGGCATGTCACCGAAGACCTGGTCGTAGGTCCGGTTCTCCTTGACGATCATGAAGACGTGCTTGATCGTCGAGGGAGCGCCGAGCCGCGCCGGGACCGGCACCTGCTTCTGGTTGCCCTTGCCGTGGGCCGACGAGACCGAGCCGCGGGTCCAGCCGTTCTGCTTGAAGACCTTGCCCGTCTGGGACCTGATGACGCTGTCGTCCGGCAGGGTGAACTGCGTCAGGCTCGACGTCGTGTCGTGGGTGCCGTGCCCGGCCTTGTTGGTGGGGCGGCGGGCGTCGATACCACGGGTGTTGGAGACGACCACCTTCTTGCCCACGGTGGTGATCTCCGCGGGGAAGTAGTCCGTCGGGAGCAGGCCGACGTAACTGGCGGGCTCCTGCGGGGACTTGTAGCGGTAGACGGCGACGGCGTTGGCGCGGCCGAGCGTCACCAGCAGACGGCCGTCGTCGGTGAGCGTCACCGCGTTGGGCTCGTAGCCCACCGACGCCTCCGGCCACGGCTGGGTGGCGATGGTCTGCACGACCTTGTTCTTGCGGGTGTCGATGACCGACACGTTGTTGTCGGCGGTGTTGGTGACGAACACCGCCCCGTTCTTGGCGTACAGGGCCGTCGGGTGCAGACCGACGTCGATGCTCCCGACGGCTGCGGTCGGGTCCGCCAGGTCGATGACACTGACCGTGCCGGTGGTGGTGGCACCGGTCTGCGGGTTGGCCGGAACCTGGGTGCCGTAGGAGTTGATCGTGGTGTCGCCGGCCTTGGCCGGACGCCCGCCCTCGTTGCTGACGTAGAGCTTGTTGCCGGCCATGGCGATGCCACGGGGTGCGTTGCCAACGGCCCAGCTCTGCTTGATGGTCCCGGTCGCCGCGTCGATGGCGGCCACCCGGTTCTGGCCGTTGACCGCGCCGTACACGGTGGAGCCGTCGGCCGAGAACACCGCGGCACCCACCAGTGCGTGCTTGGAGCCGTCGGCCGGGATCGGGATGGCCGTGGGGTTGGAGAGGGTGCCGTCCGCGTTCACGGTGAACTTGGTGTAGCCGTCGCTCTGGCCCAGCCACAGCTGCGAACCGTCGGGCGAGTACGTCGGGCCCTCCTGGCCGACGGCGCCGCTCGTGATGCGCAGGTCGTCCGTCGAGGCGGTGCCGATGCGCTGCTTCACCTGCCCGGTCGTGAGGTCCATGACGACCAGCGACGCGTCGCCGTCGGTGACCGAGGCCGCGAGATGGCTGCCGTCCGGGCTGACCGAGGACGACATGATCTTGCCGTTGTTGATGACGGTGCGGCTGCCGTACGGGGCGATGTACTGGTCGCTCGAGATGACCTGGCCGTTGGCGGTGACCTGGCCGACCTGCTGGGTGGCGAACTGGCTCGTCGAGGCAACAGCGGTGCCCGTGACGGCGAGGGCCACAGCGATGCCCGCCGCCACCAGAGTGCTCCGGCGGCCGACGCGTCTGCCGAATAGGTTGACCTGTTCCTTCTCGTTGCTCCGACGCTGCCGTACTACCTGCATGGAGTTATCCCTTCGGGGTGGCGAGCAGGTCGACGTTGCCGTCGAACTGCCACAGCGGGTTGGGTGCGTCCCCGGTCGGGGTGCGGACCAGGAAGTAGCCGTTGACTTCCTTCGGTCCGTCGCCGTCGGCCATGAAACGACCGTCGGGTGTGAGGTCGAGCTGGTAGATCGCCGTCCCCACGACCTCGATGCCGGGCAGATGCCAGGACACGACACAACGCCAGTCGTTGCCCGGCCCCTCGGCGGCGACCTTGACGCTGCCCTTGTCGCACGACGCCGTGGCCTTCAACTGCGCTTCTGTGACGGCGGGGCGGTTGAGCTGCTCGGTCTGCAGGCGGTAGAGGTGGGCGAACGCCGTGGCAACCGAGCGCTGCACTTTGTCCTGCTCGATCCCGGAGCCCGAGGCACCGGTCGCCGAGGCGAGCACCGCGACCGTGACGGCGACCAGAGCGGCGAGCGGCAGGCCTGCGGCGGCGGCCGCGCGGCGCCCCGAGCCGTCGTGGGCCGGGTTGGTGAAGTCGCGCCGCAGGAAAAGCGTGTAGGCCAGCGCGGTCGCGGTCACGGCCCACAGCAGGCTGACCACGATGCCGATCAGGAGCGGGCCGAGCTGCATGGGGCTGGTGAACAGACCGTTCCAGGCGATGAAGGCGTAGCTGGGCAGGGCGAGGCGTACAGCGACGGGCAGCGGCATCATCTGGGCGAGCTGCATCGCGAGCGCGACGAGCGCGGGCAGCAGCAGTCCCATCGGGGAGCGCCCCAGCGCGACGGACCCGAGCAGTCCGATCGCGGCGAGGGCCAGGGTCGGGGCGAGTACGCAGATCCAGGCGAGCAGGACCTTGCCGGCGGCGTCCGCCGGGCTCAGCAGGTGGCCGTCGAGGCCTGCCAGCGGCTGGTTGCCGACCGCGACGATCCCGCCGGCCGTGCTGGATGCGGCCAGCCCGGCCACGAGCAGCAGGATGATGGTGAGGCTGGCCAGTGCCTTCGCCGCGAAGATCCGCCTGGGTGAGCGGACCGCCACCAGCAGGTGGCGCCAGGTGCCGAGCCGGTCCTCGGAGGCGAACACGTCACCGGCGACCACCGAGGTCAGCAGCGGGAGCGCCCAGGTGCCCGCGAAGCCGAGCATCACCAGCGCTCCGGCCCACCCGGTGGCGTGCATCCAGCGGCCGAAGAGGGTGTCGGAGGGGAGTGTGCTCTGCTGGCTCACCGCGGCGACGAAGAGCGCCGGCGCGATCCAGCAGGCGAGGACCAGCAGGCGGATCCGCCATTGCGAGACGAGTTTGACCAGCTCGAAGCGGTAGGCGCGCGGAACGGAGACACGGCGGGCTGCGGCAACGTTGTCGTGGGTGAGGGTCGCGGTCACCGGCCGGTCTCCTTCTGCTCGGTGAGGGCGAGGAACGCGGCTTCGAGCGGCGACACCAGGGGGGCGAGCTCGCGCAGCGCGATGCCCGCCTGTACGAGCCGCACCACCAGTTCGTCGAGGGCGGGCACCGGCGCGCGCACGACGAGCACTTCGGCGTCGTGACGTGTCCCGGTGTCGTCGACGACGCGGACTGCGGCCGCATCGAGGGCCAGCCTGCGGGCGGCCTGCGGGTCGGAGGTGAGCAGCCGGTAGTCGAGTTCACGGTACTCGGCGGCCAGCTTGCTCAGCGGGCCGGAGAAGACGACCCGTCCGGTGGCGAGGATGGTGGCCTCGGAGCACAGTGCCTGGAGGTCGTCCATCCGGTGGCTGGAGAGCACGACGGAGGTTCCCTCCGCGGCGAGCCGGGTGAGGACACCGTGTACGTGTTTTTTGCCGGCCGGGTCGAGGCCGTTGGAGGGTTCGTCGAGCACGAGCAGCCGGGGCTTGGTGAGCAGGGCGGCGGCGAGTCCGAGCCGCTGTCGCATGCCGAGGGAGAAGCCGCGGGCCTGGTCGTCGGCGACATCGGTGAGCCCGACCTGGTCGAGCACGTCGTCGACTCCCGCTGTCCGCGCGTCGTGGCCTCGCAGAGCGGCCAGTGCGGCGAGGTTCTGCCGGGCGGTGAGCGAGGGGTAGAGGCCGGGTCCGTCCACGAAGCCGGTGACGCCGTCGGGGGCGGCGAGCGCGCGCCTGAGCGGCGTGCCCAGGATCTCGAGGTGGCCGCTGTCGGCGACGGCCAGGCCCAGCAGCAGGCCGAGCAGTGTCGTCTTGCCGGCACCGTTCGGTCCGACCAGGCCGTGGATCTGGCCCTGCGCCACGTCCAGATCGACGCCGTCGAGTGCCACGACGTCACCGAAGCACTTGGTGATCCCGCGAGCTTGGACTGCGAGAGGTGTATCCATGAGCCCCTTCTTCCGAAACACTCAGGGACCTTAGGGACGGCACACAACGCAGGCACAGGCAGCTGGCTGAACGTGCAGGAAACGGATCGTCAAGGCGTCGGCAAGTCCCGGTGCACAAAATGGCCAGCATCGAGCCAGAGTTGGGCAACCGTTCCTGAGGACTGAGCGGGAGCGAGTCCTGGTGCCCCTACTCGTGCTCAGCCGAGCGCCCCGAACGGTGCTGGGCGTTCTGGTCCCCCGCGTTCGCTCCGCGTCCGGGCGGCACGGATCGTGTCCGGGTCCGTGGTCCGGGAATGCGGGGGCGGGATTGCAACGGTTACGTGAGCCAGCAGTGGAGTTGGGCGTGCGGCCCGAGCGGATCAACACGATCAGCGACTGGCAGGCCGCGGCCAGGGTGGGGGCGCGAACCTACGGAGAAGGTGCGGCCGCGTGCACGGTCGGGCCTCCGCGAGTCGGCCCGGGTTGCCCCACGCGGGGAGCTGGAGGTGCCCGATCGCCCACACCTGACCGCTGGAGCAGGTGCGAGAGGCGTTCCGCGAACTGGAACGACGGCACACCCACGGCAAGATCGCGCCCCGGCCCCAGGAGCCCTCAGGCCGGTCATATATCCGTTTCGTGATCCGTTGCAGCCGCCGGCCGCCCGGTTTCCCGCTGCGGGTCTTCCACCGGGAAGTGAATCGGGCTGAGCAGGTACTGTGCCCGCTCAGGGCTCGGCCGGTTGGCCAGCCTCGGCGCGATGGCTGCACGCAGCTCAACGGTCAGTTCTTCCAGTTCTGCTGGGCTGAGCCAGAGTGCGTGTTGCCGGTAGCCCACCTGGTCGGCCACCGGGTCTGCCCCCCGGTTCACCGAGCGGGACGTCTTGCTCGGGACCGGTCCGCTCGCCGTGCCCGGCACGCTCAGCCTTCCTGTCGGCCCCGGACCGTGGCCCGCCGTAGTGCTGCTCAGCGGTGGCGGTGCGTTCGACCGGGACGGGAGCAGCGGCCCGAACAAGCCGCTCAAGGATCTCGCCTGGGGGCTCGTCACCCGGCAGGTGGCCGTGCTGCGCTTCGACAAGGCGACCTTCGCGCACCCGGATCGCCTGCCGCGGGACTTCACCATGGCCGACGAGTACCTGCCGCCCGCGCTCGCCGCCGTCCGCCTGCTCCGGCAGCAGCCCGAAGTGGCTCCGGACCGGATCCATCTGCTCGGCCACAGCATGGGCGGCAAGGCGGCACCCCGGATCGCCGCCGCCGACCCGTCGATCGCGGGCCTGGTGCTGCTCGCGGCAGACGCACAGCCGATGCACGAGGCGGCCGTCCGGGTCGCCCGCCATCTCGCGGCACTCACCCCCGGGCCCGGCGCGGAGGAGATGGTTGCCGCACTCGCCCGGCAGGCCGCGCTGGTGGTATCCCCCGGCCTTTCCCCTGACACACCGTCAAAGATGCTGCCGCTGGGGTTCTCCGCCTCCTACTGGCTCGACCTGCGCGCCTACGACCCATTGGCCACGGCGGCAGGGCTGGCCTGCCCGATGCTGATCCTGCAGGGCGGGCGGGACTACCAAGTGACCGTCGCCGACGACCTGGTCCGCTGGCGGAACGCCCTCGCGCACCGGCCCGAGGTGACCATCCGGATCCACCAGGACGCCAACCACCTCTTCTTCTCCGGCAGCGGCCACCCCACCCCGGCCGAGTATGCGCGGCCAGGACACGTCGAGCCGGCGGTGGTGGCCGAGATCACGGCCTGGCTGGCGCGGGGGTAGCCGACAGGCCCTCGAGGCAGAAAGAACTCCCGGACTGCCGCCACCCGTTGCGGCAAGCCCGGCTCCATCGCCCCGGGCACCGTCACCGCAGCAGCACTCGTCATCCGGCTCCGCACATGACCGGCAGGACAGGAGCTCTCTGGGGGAGGCGGTGAAGCTGCAGCGGCCCAGCACGTTGAGGTTGCGGTGCTCGAGCGGGGACAGCCGGGCGACGTCCTCGCCCAGGATCTCGTGGCCTTCGGCGCGGAGTCGACGACGGCGGCGTCGATGTACCACGTCGTCCAGAGCACCCCGGCATTGAGGACCAGGCCGAGCGCGCCGAGCTGGTCCTCCATCCCGTCCCGGTACGCCTGGTGGATGGTGCCGCGCTTGCCGTGGCACACGTCGCGGGCCGGCTTGTGGCGGGATTCATGCATGAGCTGCCGGTTCATCTGGCGGCGGTAGGTGTACCGGGTCGACGACACGCAGAAGGTGCTCGGTCCTGGCGATGCGCCCGCACTCGGCGAACGCCTGTCCCAGCGGGATCGGGCGATTCTCACGCCCGAGCGTCCGCAGCAGGTCGTAGGCGCGCACCTGGTCGGTGACCAAAGATTCCGGCCGCCCGCAGTGTCCGGCCAGTGCGTGATCACCTTGCTGACCTTGTTGCGGGCCGGGTCCTCCGCCACCTCGTACGTGCCGGTCTCCGCGCCGGGCATGGTCGCCCGCCAGAACCGTTGGTCGTCCCGGTCGCAAGAGCGCGGAGCGAAGTCATGGCCAAGAATCCCGAACAGGCCGAGGACCATGTCGGAGTTTATGCGGACGAGTCAAGTTGGCTGTATCCAACCGAGTACCGTTCAGTTCGTTCCCTGATGGGCGAGGAGTTCAGCGATGCGCTTCGCCGTCTTCTCTCCAGCCCGCTGCTTGATGAGGCCCTCCTTGGCTGCACCACGGACGGACACAGCGGTGCGCTCCGGCCCATCGCCGGTCAGACCGACGGTGATCAGAACTGGATTCATGTTCCCGAGCCCGCCGCCAACCATCGCCCTGAGAACTCGCGCCCCCGCGAGTTGGGTGCCTGGCGCCTCCAGCATGCGTCCGACCTGAGCAAGGATGCCCTCAGCATGTTTGGTGGCGGCCTCCACCGACATGGCCAGCGCCAGGTCCGTCTCGTACACGTTCTTCTTCAAGCGCTTCGCCGCAAACGTCGCCCCGCGTCGGCCGCCAGGCCCGCTGCCGCTGGCCCCCAGCGCGCCAAGCGCAGCCGTCAGAATCTGGTCCTCATCGTCGATCACGACCGCAGCATACTGGCCGGAAACGAGCGCTCGGATTGCCCCCTGGAGTCGCCGGGCCGTAGCCACCGTCCGCCCCCGCCTGAGGGCCTTTCGCCCGAACCCCGGCGGCACAGCCGGTCGGTGTGCCGGCCGACCGTGATCGTTCCCACCGACAGCCGCTGTACCGATGTTCGTTCCCTGAGAGCTCTCACGACAGGTTGCACGTGGCGGCAACTGCCCCCGGTCTTCGGGCCGTCCGGGCCGACCGCGCACCGACGGTTCACCGAGCGGAGCCAAGCCCGGGTACGGGGCAAGCTCCACCGCCTGGTCCTGGACGAGCTCGGCGCTCGCGGCATTCTGGACTGGTCGCGGTGCGCGATCGACTCGGTGAACACGCGGCAACACCCTATATTCGTGGCATGAGTTGGCGTCGACAGAGCGGGGTTGGACAACGTGAGTCACGTCGAAGCGGGTTATCCCGAGCGGCAGCTCGACGATGCTGTCGAGAAGCTGCACAGCGGGCAGGGCGCGTCGGCTCTGGTGAGTGCCGAGAACGGGCTTCAGGCCTGGCTGGAGCGATTCGAGGACGATGACCCGTTCACGGTGGACATGGCGAGGGCACTCTCACAGCACGCTGAGGTGCTGCACCGCTGGGGCGATCCCGACCTCGCGGTGGCTGCCGCGGACCTGGCGATCCGCACCTTCCTCAACCGGCGTGACGAGATCAACCGAACTGCCGCAGCACGCAGAAGGTACGTACCCGCCTTCATGAAGGCCGGACTGATCGCCGCAGACATCCACCAACGGTTCGGCCGGTCCAGTATCGCAGCGAGCGCCCGAGGCCTGGTCCAGGATGCCCGCCCCATGGTGTCGTCCCTCAAGATCGAGGCACCTGTGCCGCTGCTGGCCGACATGACGCTGGCCCAGGCGCTGAAGCAGGTCACACCGGCAGGTGATGAACGGGCGGCCGCGTTGAGCCGGGAGTTCGCCGGTGCGGTGACCGCCCCGGCCACCGACTGTTCCCTTGTCACGTCGTCCCTACGGTGCACGAGCGCCGACGCCCCCATGGTCGCCGGCATGTTCGCCGCCGCCGCAACGGCGACATCGGATCGCGAGCCGGCCGCGAGCCTGCGGCTGGGGCTGGAAGCCCACGTTCTCTACGCGCATCAGTCCGAACGGCAGACGCCCGAACTGCGCTACAACATGGCCGAGCACGGGCCGTCCTGGGCGCGTGTCCTCCTCACCTGCTCCCAGATCTGCGCGCACCACGGCCTGCGTGCGCTCACGCTCGACCTCGCCGCCTGGATGGCCGGTACTGTGGCCGCGCTGACCCCGTTCGCGGTGATCGACCTGGAAACCCGCTCGGTGGCGCACACTTGTATCTCCTGGCACGCCGAGCTGATGACGGCCACCGGCGACACAGCGGGCGCGGCCGATGCCCGCGAGGCGTTGAGAAACCTCGACGCGATGCCCTGAACGGCGCCTTGACGAGACATCGTTGAAGGCCGCGCCGGTCCTTTCGGCGGCAGACGCCCACACCCGCCGGTATCGCGTCACGCTGGGCACATGACCCGCTGCCCGCCCACGGCGATCTGATCCAGACCAAGGTGAGGCCGGTGAGCGCGCCGGTGGTCCGCGACCCCGAACTCGCCCTGCAGGTTCTGGTGGATGACCGCACCTTCGACAAGGGCGGCATGCTCATCGAACAGGTCCGCGAAGAACTGGGGAACGGACTCGGGACATGTCCGCACGGTGACCACCACCGACAGCGGCTCCTGACCCAGCCGGCCTTCCACGCCCAGCGCATGCCCTCCTACGTCGAGAACATTTCCGCCCATCTCACTCAGCAGCGCCCCCACCTCGTCCGACACCGCGTAACCCCCGCGGGCATCGGCCTGCATCTGCCCCGTCCCTTGGCCTGCTCCAGCCGACGCCGCACCGTATGCGCGGCAGCCAGTTCGGCAACTTCCTGGGTATCGTCCTGCTTCCTTCTCCGAACTATGCATGTGGCCGAAGTGGCCCACCCTGAGGCATCCTCTCGGCCCTTCCCGCCGCCGCGCAGCACTCGCACCGCCGGCAGACGGTCGGACCGGGCCGCCTCCTGCACCGCTTCCTCGCCTTCCACCAGCCCGCCCCGGGAAATGGCAGGTCGGCAGAGCCGACCTGCAGATCACCGCCCCGCCCAAGACCTCACGGTGCCCACCGGCACCACGTCGGTGGGCACCGTGACGTCTTGGACACCGTCGAGGCCGTCGAGCTGGTGGCCGTCCTCAGCCGGTTCGAGCACCGCGACCAGCTCGTCGACGATGAACGCGCGCTCCGCAGGGTGCGGGAGAGCCCCTTCGTCCCTCCGGGGTCAGACGCGGAAGAACGCCGCCGCGGCCACGCCCGCGCAGGCCGCGACGACGTACAGCTCCATCGCCTCAGTCATGTACCCGAGGACGAAGACGATGGTGGCCGCGACGAACACCACCGTCCCGGCCACCGCGAGGCCCACCGCGCCGACCTTCACCTAGAAACGGGCGACGCGCACGTGCCGGAACTCGGCCCACGCTCTACGGCCGGTAGCGGATCTCCAACATCACGCAGCCTCCGGTTGTCCGGTACGGGCCGTGTTCCATGCCCGGGGGCCGGGCGGCGAAGTCTCCCGGGCAGAAGGTCTGATCCAAGGTCAGGTCATGCAGTTCGCCTTCGAGCAGATAGACCTCCTCGACCCACTCGTGCCGGATCACGCCGGAGAGCGAGGTGTCGAGGCCGGGCTCCCAGCGCACCAGCCGGGTCAGTACCTCCGGATCAGCCTCGTCCCTGCTCAGAATCCTCTCGGCGGTCCCGGGCTGCGGCCCGGAGCGCCACTGCAGGGCGTCCGGTGAAAAGAATTCCCGCTCGTTCTTCATGACAGTGACCTTCTGTAAGCAGTGAGGAGTAGCACCTACTACTGACCTCTCCGCTGAGTTGTCGCGTCTAACGTGAGTCCGGTTTCGGCGAGGGATCCGTCAATGAGATGACTGCGTCGTCGGATGCGGCGCATGCCGCTGCGGACGGCTTGGACAAGGTGCTCGCGGTCGGTGAAGACGACGTGGGCGGTAGTGGTGCACCGGAGCAGCGACCAGATGCCCGCAACCGGATTCAGGTCCGGCGCGAAGGTGGGCAGTTGGGCGATGGCAAGCCAGTTGTGCTCGGCCGCGTGCTGCCGTAATCGGCTGCAGCGATGAACATTCGGATTGTCCCAGACGACCACGACGGGGCCGCCGAGCCGGAGGTGAGCCCGGACGAGAAGGTCGCGGTAGTCCTGCCGGACAAAGCCCCGGTGCTCGCCTCGGTGATCGCCCCGGGTGCGAGGGCGGTAGATCCGTCGGCTGCGTTCGCCGGCCTTGACACAGGTCAGCGCGGCCATCGCGATGCGGCCGCGGGAGGAGCGTCCGAACCGGACCACGGGTGTGCCGCACTTCGATGCCCAGGTGCGCGCTCGGTGCGACGTCATCGAGACGGCGGCTTCATCGCTGCGTAGGCCCGGGGCGCGGTGCTGGGATTACTCACGGACCGTTTCCCCAGACCTCTCGCCGAACCCGTCGTGCCCATTACTAGGCAACGGGCTCTCCACGGTCTCTGCCGTCAGGTGGTCGCAGGGGCCCAGGGGGTCTGCGGACGTCCGACCCAGCCTGCTGCAGGTGCGCTTAGGTGTGGACGTACCACTTGTTCGTGCAAGAACCCTGGCGAACTCTTCGTGCAGTGCCTCGGTGTCCTGCCTGGTCCCGTCGACCAGGACGACGAAGTCGTCCGCGTAGCGGACCAGCCGCCACGACGGCAGACGGGCGGCGCGGCGTCGGCCCCGCCGGTAGTCGGTGGACATCTCTCCGCCTGCTTCCCACGCCCGGTGGAGGTGCTCATCGAGCACCAACAGGGCGATGTTGGCCGGCAGCGGGGAGAGAATCCCCCCGTGCGGCGTGCCAGTGAAGGTGTCCCGATGGTCACCGAGCACCGTCAGGAGACCGGCCTTCAAAAACGCCTTCACCGGCGCCAGGACCTACTTGTCCTTGATCCTCATCCGGACCCGGTCGTCAGCGCGGCGTGGTCGATCTCGTCGAAACACGCCGCGATGTCCGCGTCCAGCGCCCAGCGATAGCCGTGGGTGCCATAGAAATGGATCTCGGCAATCGCGTCCTGCGCCCGCCGCTTGGGCCGAAACCCGTAAGAGACCGGCTTGAAGCCGGACTCGAAGATAGGTTCCAGCACCAGCTTCAGCGCGGCCTGGACAACCCGGTCGGCGATCACGGCGCTCCCGCACCGGCAGAGGCCGGAAGGAGTTCGTGGGAAGACTCAACACGACGAACGACGTCCAACCCAGCGGGGAGTACCTGTGACCCGACACGAAACCGCCTGCGCCCTCGGCGCCACCGTCCTCACATCCGCCGGCACCGCCACCGCCTTCCACCACCTGTGGTGGGAGACCAGCGTGTTCTGGGCTCTCGCGCTCTTCCTGGCCGAAGGCGCGATCCGGAAAAGCCGCGAACGCCATGACCGGAAACGCCGAGCCCGCACCGAGACGGAACGTGCCGAGCTGGCCGCCCGCGGCCCCGCACCGCTCCCGGTCCCCTGCTGCCAGATCTGGAAGTCCTCCGAAGGTGCCGTACACGGGGCCGACTGCACCCGGCCCCCGGCCGCGCGCACCACACTCCGCGACGCGGAGCAGCGCATCCTCAACCAGCTCGACGACGACACCCGGGACACTGCGTGACCGGCCCATCGTCCACGCCCCGAGGCGAACACACTCTCGTCCCGGATGCTCGCGCGTGGGGACCAAGGTGCCGTCCACGATGAGCACGGTGTCCTTCGCGAGCCGGCGCAGCGTCAAGTTGGTGCGCCGGTAGGCCGCGACCAGCAGGACGCGGTCCTCCAGGGGCAGGGTCCGTGGCCGGCCTCGGCGGACCGTGTCCGCTCCCTCGCGGCGCAGGGCGGTCACCGGCTTGCCGAAGCAGCGCGGGCTCAGCCTGGTGAACGGGCCTGTCCAGGACGGCTGTGACGCCGTATCACACCAGCCACGCATGGATCATTTCACCGTGGCTGGGGCCAGGCCCCTCATCCAGCCTCTCGTCCGCCGGCCAGGCGGCGGCGCCACCAGAGGTCGGAACACCATTGCCGATGAGCGGCGAACGGATCCGGCAGCGTGCGCTCGACGTACCTGGCGTCCAGGGTGCGCACTCGGCGTTCCAACTCGACGTGGGCCCAGGCGGGCAACTGCCGCAGGACCTCACCAAGCACGTCGCGAGCGTGCCGCACGTCGTCGAAGGAACAGCCGCGGCACGAACACTCCGCATCCTGCGGATAGAGGGGTCGTCGGCCGGCTGGTTGCAGAAACGCTCGATACCGCCGCAGCGCACGGTCGGTGGCGCCGGGGTAGACGTAGTAGTCGTCCGAGAGCCTCTCTACTCGCCCTATCACGATGCTGGTTCGGGCAGAGAGACCGTGGATCCGGGCCGGAGGCAAGCCCCACGCGACACGGAGAGACTGTTCAGCGCGCAGCGCGCCGGGCCGCTTACGCGGCATCGGCCTTTCGGTACATGGACATGAGCATCATCATGCCAGCATCTACGGTCCGACGGCGGCCAGGAAGCCGCAAAATCTGCCTCCAGCGGGGCAGCCACCTCCCGTGCACCTTCGACTGCCCGAGTGCCGAGCCTGCCGTGACCGACGGAGCCATGCTCCTATGTGGCATCCAAGATCCCAGGTACGCGGGTGCATCGTCGGTGTCACTCGTTCGAGTTGCATGCTCACAGGGCGAAAGGTTAGCGTTACGGACAGTAATAGGCCTGTCGCGTGGCATGAGCGCCTGAGTGCCATGCGACTCCACGCCCGTTCGGTACGCCTGCGGTGCAGCCTCGGTGTGCGCACGATTCCTGTCCGCGCCGGCGAGTGGAAGTCCCGTCGAGGAAGCGCTCCTTCGGCACACTCCGCGACTTCGGACGCATGAATTCAGGGAGATCCGTCATGCCCGATTTTTTCCGTTCGTATTCCCGTCGGAAATTCATCTCCACATCGGCGACCGTCGCGAGCATGGCGGCAACAGGGGCTTTCGGTCTGCGAGCCTGGGGGGAATCCGGAAATCCGGTGTCGGCAAGCGAGAGGCAAAGCATCCGCCCGTTCCGCGTGCATATTCCGGAGCAGGATCTGACTGATCTGCGTCGACGCATCAAGGCGACACGATGGCCCGATCGGGAAACCGTCCGCGATCAGTCCCAGGGTGTCCAGCTGGCCACGATGAAGGAACTCACCCGCTACTGGGGAACGACGTACAACTGGCGGAAAATCGAGGAGACACTCAACTCTCTGCCGATGTACATAACAGAGATCGACGGACTCGACATACAGTTCATCCACGTCCGCTCCCGCCACGCGGATGCCTTGCCGATCATCTTGACCCATGGCTGGCCCGGCTCCATTCTGGAGTTCTTGAAGGTCATCGGGCCGCTCAGCAACCCCACGGCCCACGGGGGCCGCGCCGAGGACGCCTTTCACCTCGTCATACCGTCGATGCCGGGCTATGGCTTCTCGGAACGGCCGACGACCACCGGGTGGAACCCCGACCGCATCGCTCGCGCCTGGGCCATTCTGATGAAGCGTCTGGGGTACGAGCACTACGTTTCCCAGGGCGGGGACTGGGGTGCCGTGATCTCGGACAAGATGGCCGTACAGAAGCCCCCCGGGCTGCTCGGAATCCATGTCAACTTCCCGGCCACCGTGCCGCCCGACATCGCGAAGAAGCTCGCCTGCGGTGACCCCGTACCCGCCGGTCTGAGCCCCGACGAGAAGGCCGCCTACAACCAGCTGGCCGCCTTCTACAAGACTGGATCGGGCTACTCGGCCATGATGGTCACCCGTCCGCAGACCGAGGGATACGGACTGACGGACTCGCCCGCCGGACTGGCCGCCTGGATGTACGACAAGTTCGCGGCCTGGACCTACAGCGGCGGCCACCCCGAGCGCGTACTCACCAAGGACGAGATGCTCAACGACATCACCCTGTACTGGGTGACGAACACCGCGGTCTCCTCGTCACGTCTTTACTGGGAGAACAACGCCAACAACTTCAACGCCGTGTCGGTGTCCATCCCGGCCGCCATCACGGTGTTCCCCGGCGAGATCTACCAGGCCCCGCGCAGCTGGGCGTCACGCGCTTACCACGACCTCTTCTACTACCACAAGGCCCGTAGCGGCGGCCACTTCGCGGCCTGGGAGGTCCCGGGCATCTTCACAGACGAACTCCGGGCCGCATTCTCGTCACTGCGCAACTCCCAGCGAAGAGCAGGAAAGTAGGCCTTCGACAGAAATCGCCCTTCGACGAGCGGTCGACGAGCGGTCGACGAACACTGAGCGGCTCGAAGACGGTCAGCCGATCGGCCTCGCTGTCGACACCCGACGCGGAACCCCCTCGACCGCGCGGCCCCACCGAGACGCCGGCCCCGACCGCACCCACGGCAAAGGGGCCCGAGCGCCTCCCCGAGGCACAGTGGCTGCATCAAGCCGCAGTGGGCTCGCGCGCGGCGAGCTGCCACCACTCCCGGCGGCGACTGCGGACGGCTGCTGGTCGTTGTCACCGACGGACCGGCCGACAACCTTCTGACGCCGCAGCTGGTCACCACCTTGGCGAAGCCCCACTGTCACTCACATCCGGACAGGATTTCCGCCTCCTGTCTACGAGGACCCGCGCAGTTCTGACCCCCGGGCCAGCATGGGCCGGCCCGTAGTCGTCAGGTCCGGCGGCGGAACAAGCCGCGGAGCCTGCCTGGCTCCTGAGCGTCGTCCAGGTTCCGCCTCCGCCTGTGCAGCCGCGGCCGCACGGGCGGCTTCGTCGGCGGCTTCACATCGTGAGGGTGCCGGTGGGGGGAGGTTTCTCCCCCCACCGGCGGGGAGGTTTCCCCCCACCGGCGCCAGGCTCTATCCGCGGGTGCCCCATATGAGGCTGCTCATGACGCCGTGACCGCGCGGCGTTCGCCACGGTGCGGAAGACAAGGCCATGTGCCCGGCATCGTTCGCGCTGGAGGACTCGGAATGGCCATTGTGGCGACGCCGTGCGCTCCTGGCGCAAGCCGGCCGCCTCGGCCGGTCCCGAGGGCATCGCCCACGGGATCGTCCGCTTCGTCGCGCAGGTCCTCAGCTTGTCTTGTGCCTTCCGGTTGCCCTTCTCACCATGCGTACACATCCGGGCACGCTCCGAATCGTCACCAAGGCCGTATGTCACCTAGGGGTGATATTGAGATATCCGCGATGTTATATGGGCATATGCATCACCTGATCGGGCGTATGCGGTCCTGGCGTGGGCTGCCCACGGTCGCAGGCCAGGTCTTCCTTCTGCAGGCTGTTTTGATCCTGGCCCTTGCGGCAGCGGCGGTCGCCGCCCTGATGCTCCAGTACCGGGGCGCCGCCGAGCGCGAGGCCCGCAACCGGTCACTGGCCGTTGCCTCGGCAGTCGCCGCCTCCCCCGCCGTGCGACAGGCGTTGTCCAGCGCGAATCCGACCGCCGTGCTTCAGCCGCAGGCCGAAGAAACCCGCCGACGCACCGCCGTGGACTTCGTCGTCGTGATGAGTCCGACGGGCATCCGCTACACCCATCCGAACCCCACGCAGATCGGCCGACGGTACATCGGCGGCATCGCGGCAGCGCAGCGCGGCGGGATCGTCACCGAAACGACTGCCGGGACGCTGGGCCCCTCGGTCCGCACCGTCGTTCCCGTCACCACAGGTGACGGGAGGGTCATCGGTCTCGTCTCCGCGGGCATCACGGTCAAGCAGGTGAGCATGGCGGCCGAGCGACAGGTGCCACTCGTCCTGGCCGCGACCGGAGTGGTGCTCTCGGCGGCCACCGGCGGAACAGCACTGATCAGCAGGCGCCTGCGCCGTCAGACGCACGGCCTCGGCCCGACCCAGATGACCCGTATGTACGAGCACCACGATGCTGTTCTGCACTCGGTACGGGAAGGTGTTCTGATCGTCGATTCCCAGGGCCGTCTGTTGCTGGCCAATGACGAAGCACGGCGCCTACTCGGGCTGAGGGTCGACGGGGACGGGCGGCGCGTCACGGATCTGGGACTCGAACCGAAGGCCGAGCAGCTTCTCCTGTCGGGCAGGGCGACCACGGACGAGGTCATCGAGGTGGGCGACCGACTCCTGGCCGTCAGCCAACGCCCCATGGCGCAGCAGCCCGGGCTGGGAGGCTGGGTCGCCACGCTGCGCGACACGACCGAACTCAGCGCCCTGATGGGCCGGGTGGAAGTAGTCCAGGAACGGCTCACACTGCTGTACGACGCCGGTATACGCATCGGCACCACGCTCGACGTGACCCACACGGCTCAGGAACTGGCGGCGTTCGCCGTGCCCAGGTTCGCCGACTACGCCACCGTCGACCTGGTCGATGCCGTGCTGCGCGGCGACGAACCGAACCCATCGCGTGCATCGGAACTACGTCGTGTCGCCATGGACGGCATACGCAAGGATGCGCCGCTCTACCCTCCCGGTGGGCTCATCCATTCCGACCCGTCAACACCACAGGCAACCGGCTTCGGTTCCGGGCAGATCGTGCTGGAGGCCGACCTGGCGGCCTTCTCCGGCTGGCAGGCGCAGGAACCCGACCGGGCTCGCAGACTGGTGGCATACGGGATCCACTCCATGATCGCTGCTCCCCTGCGTGCCCGCGGGGTGATTCTCGGCGTGGCGACGTTCTGGCGTTCGAAGGAGCCGACACCGTTCTCTCAGGAAGACCTCTCGCTCGCAGAGGAACTGGTCGCCCGCGCGGCGGTGAGCATCGAGAACGCCCGTCGCTTCACCCGCGAGCACACCACGGCGGTCACGCTGCAACGCAGCCTTCTGCCGCACGCTCTCCCCGAGCAGAGCGCGGTCGACGTGGCCCACCGCTATCTTCCGGCAGAGGCAGGACTCGGTGGTGTCGGCGGTGACTGGTTCGACGTCATACCCCTCCCCGGAGCCCGCGTCGCCATCGTGGTGGGCGACGTTGTGGGGCACGGACTGCACGCCGCCGCCACCATGGGACAGTTGCGCACCGCCGTCCACAACTTCTCCACGCTCGACCTGCCACCCGACGAACTGCTCTGTCACCTGGACGAACTTGTCACCCGCATCGACCAGGACCGGGACGGCGACGGTGAGACACCGACACTCACGGGCGCCACCTGCCTGTACGCGATCTACGACCCGATCACCCGTCTCTGCACCATGGCCAGGGCGGGACACCTGGAACCCATCATCGTGCGCCCGGACGGGCATGCGGACCTGCCCGGCGTACCGGCCGGCCCGCCGTTGGGTCTGGGAGGACTGCCCTACGAGAGGACAGAGATACTGCTGCCCGAGGGCACCGCCATCCTCCTCTACACCGACGGCCTGATCGAAGACCGGCAGCGTGACATCGATCAAGGCATCGAGCTCCTGCGCCGTGCTGTCGCACACGCCGGGCAAACGCCGGACCAGGTGTGCCGGGCAGCGATGGACGCCATGGTCCCCGTAACGCCACGCGACGACGTAGCCCTGCTCGTCGCCGGCACTCGGCTGCTCGACGGCAATCGCACCGCGTCCTGGGACGTACCGTCCGACCCCTCGGCCGTTGCCGTCGTGCGTGCTGCCGCCACCCGGCTCCTGGGCGACTGGGGTATGGAAGAGGAAGCGTTCACCCTGGAGTTGATCCTCAGCGAGCTGGTCACCAATGCCATCCGGCACGCAACCGGCCCCATCGGTGTGCGCTTGATCCGCGACCGTAGCCTCATCTGCGAGGTCTCCGACGGCAGCAGCGTCTCTCCGCACCTGCGCCGAGCCACCACCATGGACGAAGGCGGCCGGGGCCTCTTCCTGGTAGCCCAGTTCGCCGACCGCTGGGGTACTCGCTACACATCCGACGGAAAGGTCATCTGGACGGAACAGCTGCTCTCCGCAAGGGACCAGCCCACCGAACAAGCCCCGCCCGACGCCTCACCGCCCGCCTGATCCAGCCCCGCCTTGCGGCTGCCCGCGACCTCCCCGGCGTCCGGCAGCTCCTCGATTCGCCCGGCCAGCAACTTGCGTTGATCAAATACCTCATCGTCAGCCCCGGCAGAGAGGCGACGAGGCCGACTGGACTCACGGGATGCGATGACGACCACTAGCCAGTGGCATGGGCGCCGTCATCGCATCCCGTGAGTCCGGACCCGCTCGGGTCAGCGGGTGGCGAGGAGCTCGAGTGTGTCGATCACGCGGTTCGAGAAGCCCCACTCGTTGTCGTACCAGGCGACGACCTTCACGTGCCGGCCGTCGACCCGGGTGAGGGCCGAGTCGAAGATCGACGAGGCCGGATTGCCCGTGATGTCGGAGGACACGAGCGGGAAGTCCGAGTACTCGAGGATGCCGGCGAGCGGCCCATCCGCCGCGGCGCGGTACGCGGTCAGCACGTCGTCGCGCGTCACGTCACGCGTGACGGTCGTATTGAGCTCGACGATCGAGCCCACCGGAACCGGCACACGGATCGAGTCGCCCGACAGTTTGCCGGCCAGGTTCGGCAGCACGAGGCCGATCGCCTTGGCGGCACCCGTCGTGGTCGGCACGATGTTGACGGCGGCAGCTCGGGCGCGACGGGCGTCGCGGTGCGGACCATCCAGCAGGTTCTGCTCCTGCGTGTACGCGTGCACCGTCGTCATGAAGCCGTGCTCAATGCCGGCGAGTTCGTCGAGTACCGCGGCCAGCGGTGCGAGCGCGTTGGTCGTGCACGAGGCGTTCGAGACGATCGTGTGCAGGGTCGGGTCATACGTGTCGCTGTTGACCCCGAACGCCAGCGTGACGTCAGCGCCGTCCGACGGCGCACTGACCAGCACCTTGTTCGCGCCCGCATCGAGGTGGGCGCGGGCCGCCTCGGCCGAGGTGAAGCGGCCGGTCACTTCGAGGACGATGTCGACACCGAGTTCGGCCCACGGCAGCTGCGCCGGTTCACGCTCGGCGAGCACCTTGATGCGACGGCCGTCGACGACGAGGGCGTCGCCGTCGACGGTCACGGGGCGACCGAGTCGGCCAGCTGTCGTGTCGTAGGCGAGCAGTCGCGCGAGGGCGGCGGGCTCCGTGAGGTCGTTGACGGCGACGACCTCGAGGATGCTGTTGCGTTCGAGCAGTGCGCGCAGCACATTGCGTCCGATGCGGCCGAATCCGTTGATGGCGATGCGAGTCATAAGTGCTGTCCCTTCGGTTCGCCACCAAGGCTCGCTGGCGGCACCGACCGGTGACAGTGGCGGGATCGCCACGGTTCAAAAGGATCGCGCCAAGGGCGTCGGCGGCGGGGCTACTCTCCCTGGGTGAAGGTGCGCCGGTACTCGCTCGGCGTGGTGCCGAGGATGCGATGGAAGTGCAGTCGCAAATTCGCACCGGTGCCCAGACCGACGTCGGTGGCGATCTGCTCGACGCTGCGCTGCGAACGCTCGAGCAGCTCGCGGGCCATGTCGATGCGGGCTCGCATGACCCACTGCATCGGCGTGTACCCGGTCTCCGCTACGAAGCGCCGCGAGAACGTGCGCGGCGAGACCGCCGCCTGCCGCGCCAGTACCTCGAGGGTGAGGGGCTCGTCGAGCCGGTGCAGCGCCCACTCGCGGGTGTCGGCGAACCGCTCACCGAGCGGCTCAGGCACGCTGCGCGGCACATACTGCGCCTGACCGCCGCTGCGGTAGGGGGCTGCGACCAATCGCCGGGCCGCGTGGTTGGATGCGGCCACCCCGAGGTCGCCGCGCAGAACGTGCAGGCACAGGTCGATGCCCGAGGCGGCGCCGGCCGACGTCAGCACGCTGCCCTCGTCGACGAACAGAACGTTCTCGTCGACCTCGACGAGCGGATGCCTCGCCACCAGCGCCCGTGCGTAGTGCCAGTGCGTCGTGGCACGCCTGCCGTCGAGCAGGCCCGTCGCGGCGAGCGCGAAGGCGCCCGTCGAGATGGCGGCGAGCCGAGCGCCCCGGTCGTGGGCAGTGATCAGCGCGTCGACGACGGCCTGCGGCGGATCGTCACGGTCCGGGAAGCGATAGCCGGGGATGAAGACGATGTCGGCCCACTCAAGTGCGTCAAGGCCGTGGGCGACGTGGTACGAAAGGCCGTCGCCGCCGGTCACGAGACCAGGTGCCGCGCCGCACAGCCGAACCTCGTACGGCATGCTCGCGCGCGTGGTGAACACCTGCGCGGGGATTCCGACATCGAGCGGCTTCGCACCCTCGAGCACAAGAACGGCGACGCGACGCAGGCGGGAGGCTGACACGAAGACAGGGTACGCAGGGGTGGGTCGGAGCATCCGGATGGGTTGGCCGGGCGCGCAGGGTCCCGGCTGGCGCGCAGGGTCATTCGAGCGGACTCGCCTCACGTGCGGGCAGGGCAACCGGTGAACAGACTGGGCCATGCCCGCGCCCGAGGAGCCGCCGCCCAGGTCGGCAACCGAGCCTCCCCCGCGGCCGCCGAAGTCCGGGTTTCTGGACAAGGCGGCATACATTGCGGCGCCCGGGACTGTGGCCATCGGGCTGCTGTACCACTTTGGCAACGTCTACCAGCGCGCGTACGACACCGCACTCGGGGTGATCCCCGAAGATCTTGCAGTTCTCCGTGCAGGCCATGCTGGCCAAGAGCCCGGACGCCATCTTCCTGCCGCTGTGGCTCCTGCTCGTGTGCGGGCTGATCGTGCTGCTGGTGCTTGGCTGGGGGGGACAGACGCTCAGCGGGCCACGGCACGCGGCCCGTCGCAGCAAGGTGATCCTCTGGCTGCTGGGCTCGGGCCTTGTCCTGCTGCTGGGCTTCCCGGTCTTCTTCCGGGAGAAGAATCTCCCCACGCTTCCGGGCGGCTGGGCCGCCAAGTTCATGCCTGCGACGCTGGTGGCTCTGGGCGCAACCTTGGCCTTCTTCGCCGTACAACTGCGTCTCACCCACGACGGAGAGACACACGACCGGCCCGGCCGCACCGGGGACCGGCTATGGCAGTCGGGGGGGAGCCCTGCTCCTCGGGCTACTGACGATGACGCTCTTCTTCACCATGGCCCGCTACGCGTCGATGGCGGGCGTGAGCAACGCCGTCGCGGCCGCCCAGGTCCACTATCGGAAGAGTCAGCACGTAATAGTCCACTCACGTGTGATCCTCCAGCATCACGCGCAGGACATCAGGTACAAGGACCTGGGCGACGGAGCCGGTCCGTACCGCTACCAGTACACCGGCTTCCGCCTGATCGCGAAGTCGCCGAGCCGCTACTACCTGGTCTCCAAGACCGCGGACTACAAAAGCACCAAGGTCGTGGTCCTCCCCGACGACGACACCGTGCGGGTGGAGCTGAGCTAGGGGCTAGGAGTGTCGTCCGGGCCGTGCGTCACCGACCTGACCCGGCAAAGCGCCCGACGGGTCAGGAGACTCCGCTCCCGGTCGGTGTGGGTGTGTCCGTGACGTCGGGAGTCGGCGTCGACTCCGTGCCGGCGGCAGTGGGCGAGGCGGGCTCGCTGGTCGGCTCCTCGGTCGTGGCCGTCGTCGGCTTGGACGCTTCCTCCGCCTCCCCGGAGACGGGCACGGTGAGCGTCGTTCCTTGGGAGGTCACCATCACTCTCCGATGCCCAAAACCTCACCATGCAGGACACCGCGCTGCACCAGGCGCTGCATGGGGGGTGAGATCAAATCCGCCAGGAGCGGATGCGGTCGGCTGCGTCGTATCCGTCGACGCGGCCGGCATCGATGTCGCGGGCGAGGTCGATCAGCGCACCGTACGGCGGGTCCACAGCCTCGCCCGCGGCGCACATGTACGCCGTGACGATCGCGGCACCGTACAAGGCGTTGCGGGCCGGCAAGGGGCGCAGCCGGATGATCGCGTGCATCAGAGCCGCCGCCCGCCAGGCGCTGTCGACGGCGACGCCGACCTGGGGGGTGTTGACCCGGTGGCGCGCGACGGCGGCCACGAGGTTGGAGAAGTCGTGAACCGAGGGCTGCTTGGGCAGCACTTCCGACTGGCGCTCCAGCAGCCAGCGGATGTCGATATGGAGCTCCATGGTCAGGCAGCAGCCCGTCCAGAGGCGTCCAGCCGGGCGGGGGCATCGTCGGGAAACGCCGCGTCGAACGCGGCCGCGTTGTCGGCGACGAACGCACGGAAGACGTCGGCGGCGCTGTCCAGGCGGGGATCGCGGACCGCGTTGTGCGCGGCCTCGGTGATGAGCGCGGTGACCGTGGTGCCCTCGGCTTCGGCCCGCTCCTGCAGCTGCGCGTGGAGCTCTTCAGGGACTCGGATTGTCACTGACTTCGACATGTTCCGACCGTACAGCAAGGCGTACAGCGCGGGGATAGGTACGACGAAACCGAACCCGAACGAGGCGCCTTCCCACCTCGGGCCGGGGCGCCGATGACACAGATGACACCACTGATCAGTGACACAGGTCCACGGATCCAGTGGGACCCAGCTACGTGCGCAGCGCGGTCCACCTGGGAAAACGCCGGACGCTGCACCCAGAGACCAAAGGTCGGACGGCGGCTGGGTCCAGCCGAGCGGGTCAGGCCGAGAGCCGTGATCACACCAGGGGCAGTGGGGGAAGCACCGCAGCTCATTCCAGGCGTGGAAGACACCGCGTCGCGCGCCTGGGCGGCGGGCACCTCGCACCCGCCCCGACCACCTCGGCGGCGACAAGGAGTACAAATCCCGTCGCAACCGCCGCTACCTGCGCAGACACCACGCCAAGCGCACCATCCCCGAGCCGAGGGACGGAACTTCGAGGCCGTGGCCACGAGGTACGAAAGGCGGGCCTACGTCTTCCACGGCACCGTCACCGTCGCCGTGATCCGGCTCTGGCTTCGTCCGTGATCCGCCGAAGAGAACCGGTCGGTGAGGCGCTCGAAAACCAGTGGAACAGCCCCGCTGTGCGCCATTAGCGTGCTGCCGGACCAAGTCGTCTAGTCAAGGACGTGCCGTTGTACGCCGTGTGAGACCTCCCGAGCGCTGATTTGTCGCGCGTCGCGCATGTGCGCCGCGCTTCTTTTTGCTGCGGACTTCTCACTGAAACCGGTGTATTTCTGTGCTCGAAAACTGGGTGGTCATGCCCACCTGCCTGCCGCTCGTTCTCCGCCGTTGCCACGCGTGCGCCTCCGAGCGCTTCCGGACCAGCGGTAAATTTCGCGTCAACGCCCACCACAAGCTCATCGACGCCTGGCTCCTCGCGCTCTGCACCGCTTGCGGGGAAACGACAAAGCTCACGGTCCTGGAGCGGATGAATGTGCGCTCCGTACGACCTGAGCTGCTGGACCGGCTGCATGACAACGACCCTGGTCTGGCAGCTGAGTTGCTCCAGGATCCGCTCGTGCGGCGCCGCAACCGCATCGCCCTCGACTGGGACAACGCCTGGCGCCTCGACCCCGGCGGATCGGATTACCTGGACCGCGAGGTGATCGACGTCTCGGTCCGCTTTGCGGCGCGGATCCCTGTCCGGCCGGTGCGACTGATCGCTGAAGGGTGCGGTCTTTCGCGGGCCGAGATCGAGAGACTGATCACGGAGGGGAAACTCGTGTCGGCAGTCCGGCTGAGCGGCAAGCTCTCCGGCGACTTCACCTTCACGCTCAAGCGCTGAGCCGTCCTCGGGACCACGGGCCTGTCCGGCAGGATCCGCCGGACAGGCCCCAACTCACAGCTGCCTTGGGGCGTTTGGAACCGTTTCGGGGGCAGGACTCCGTCCCCGTCGGGTGGCAGTCGTATCTCGCACGGGTCCCGTGGTGCGTTCTCGACGGCATCCGGTCCCGGAAGAGGCGCAAGCCCTGACCGGGGCCTCTTGCTGGACGTTGAACTTGTTGCGGCCGCCCCTGCCGTCGCCGACCAGCGGCGTTGGAAAGCACTTGAACCACTGCAGAGCAGAGCCCCTCCCCAACATCACTACCGCACGCCCGAACCGGCAAAGGAACGCACCTCTGATGACTCCGTCTTCAGGACCGCGACCACCAGGAGCCGCGCTTAGGCAGTTTCGTTTGGATCACCGCGCTGACCAGAGGAAGATGCCCGCGATGTGGAGTCCGGCCAGGTAGAAGGTCGCGGTCTTCTCGTAGCGGGTGGCGATGCCTCGCCAGTGTTTCAAGCGGTTGATGCAGCGTTCGACGGTGTTGCGCTGCTTGTATGTCTCGCGGTCGAAGGCGGGTGGTCTGCCGCCCCGGCTGCCGCGCCGCAGGCGGTGGCCGCGCTGATCGGCCGAGACGGGGATGACCGCGCGGATACCGCGCTTCCGCAGGTGCTCGCGGATCGCGCGGGAGGAGTATGCCTTGTCGGCCAAGTACCACGTCTGGCCTTGTGCGGGGCCGTCCTCGCCGTCGAGGAACGCGAAGGCGGGCCATGACGTGAGCGAAGGCGGGTGCGTCACCGGCCTGTCCGGCGGTGAGCACGAAGGCCAGTGGCCGGCATTGGGCATCGGAGGCCAGGTGGATCTTTGTGGTCAGTCCGCCCCGGGACCGGCCGATAACGTGGTCTGCTGGGGCCCCTTTTTGCGGGCCCCGGCCGCGTGCTGGTGTGCTCGCACGATGGTGGAGTCCACCGAGACAGCCCAGTTGAGGTCGGCGTCGGCGTCGGCCTGTGCGACCAGCGCGGTGAACACCCGCTCCCAGGTGCCGTCGACGGCCCACATCCGCAGCCGGTTGTAGACGCCTCGCCAGTTGCCGTACTTCTCCGGGAGGCGGATCCACTGCGATCCCGTCTGGAACTTCCAGGCGATCGCGTCGATCACCTCTCGGTGATCCCGCCACCGGCCACCCCGCCGCGGTGTCCGATCTGGGCGTAACGGCACGATTCGCGCCCACTGCGCGTCAGTCAACGGCACACACGAACAACGACTGGCGGAGCTGGTTGGAACGGCGCTGCTGTCAGGCGGTGGGCCCAGTGCGGAGTCGCCGCACGTCCCGCACGAGCGTGTACGACGCGCTGAGGAAGATCACGGCTCCAGCCACGAGCCAGAGAACCGAGGCCCCAGAGCGGTGCTCACGAACGGCAAGAACGAACAGCATCACGCTGGCAAGGACGCCGAAGGCCGAGATCAGAGCGCTGATGCAGTTAGTCACATGGACATCATCAACGACAACCTCGGCCAGCGGAAGTGATCCAAACGAACCGGCCTAGTGCTCCTCCTCGCCCTGCCGCTGGGACTCCTCATCACGCATGCGGGCCACGTGGACAACCTCCGCATCTCTGGGCATAGGAGCGCCGGCGCCGACCGCCACGTAGAGATCAGCGTTCTTTCCCAGGCCGGCGCCGATCAGGGCGATGGACGACCGTCCGGATGCCTTGGTCTGCTCCACCGTCCGCTGGAGGCCCTTGATCCGGTCCTTGGGCTCCGTCCGACCGGTGTGGTTCGGCACTTTGACGGCGCCGCTACTCCCCGATCCTCTCGGCCGCCTTTTCGGCGATCATGATCGTGGGTGCGTTGGTGTTGCCGCTGATGACAGTCGGCATGACCGAGGCGTCGACGACACGGAGTCGCTCGACTCCGTAGACCTCCAGGTCCGAATTGACGACGGAGTCGTCTCCGGTTCCCATGGCACAGGTGCCCACTGGGTGATAGGCCGTGGCACTCCACCTGCGGACGTGCTCTTCGAGAGCCGCGTCGTCCATGCCGTCCAGACAGTCCAGGTCGTCACTGGCCGGCAGGTACGCCCGCGCCAGGTGTGCGGCGAACGGTGCGCAGCGGGCGATGCCCATGACCGCTCTGAGTCCGGCGACCATGACCGACACATCCGCGGGTACGTCGAAGTACCGGGGATCGATCAGCGGTGGGGCCTGCGGATCAGCCGACGCGAGACGGACGGTGCCGCGAGTCCGCGGGTTCAGGGGGCAGCAGTTCATCGTGAACACCGGCCGGTCAGGTACTTCCTCACCGCTGAGAATGAGTGCCGTGGCTCCTCCCACCAACTGGACGTCAGGACGGCTGTCGCCGTCCGTGACGTTGAGGAACGCGCCGACCTCGCCGTAGTTGGAGGCGAAGGGCCCGTCGCCGTGGGCGCGCCACCGTTCGAGGTTGTCCGGGGTGAGCAGGTCCCGGACGATGTCAGTGGAGTTGCGGGTGTCCCAGACGACGGGAGTCATCAAATGGTCTTGCAGGTTCCGCCCGACCCCTGGCAGGGGAACGCGGACGTCTATCCCCACATCGTGCAGCTCGTCGGGATCGCCTATGCCCGACAGGAGCAGCAGCTGGGGCGAGTTGATGGATCCGCCGCAGAGCAGGATCTCCCTGTCGGCGTGGGCCGTCCGCTCCTGTCCCTCCCGGAGATAGGTGACGCCGGCCGCGCGTGATCCGTCGAGTGTGATCTTTGTTGCCATGGCGCCGGTGCGTACCGTGAGGTTGGGTCGGTCAAGGGCCGGGCGCAGATAGGCGTCGGCAGCGGACCACCGTCGCCCGTGGTGGCATGTCACCTGGTACAGGCCGGCGCCGGCAGGGGACGTACCCGCGAAGTCGTCGTTGCGGTCCAGTCCCCATTCCACGGCGGCGTCCAGCCAGGACCGTGAGAGCTCGTGGGTGTAGACGCGGTCCTCTACGTGCAGGGGTCCGTCCGAACCGTGGTAGGGCTCGCCGAGGCGGGGGTTCGACTCGGACTTCACGAAATACGGCAGGACGTCGTCGTAGCCCCAGCCTTTCGCCCCGTGCTCGTCACACCAACCGTCGTAGTCGTGCCGGTTGCCCCGGGTGTAGATCATGACGTTGGTGGATGACGAGCCGCCCAGTGTCTTGCCCCGGGGCCAGGAGAAGGTGCGGCCCGGCTGGGACTGCTCGACGGTCCGGTAGCTCCAGTCGGTAGGCGATCCGAAGAGCATTCCGAGCGCGGCCGGGATGTGGATGAGTTCGTCGGTGTCGGGGCCGCCCGCTTCGAGGAGCAGTACGCGGACGCGGTCGTCGCGGCTCAGGCGGTCTGCGAGCACACAACCGGCGCTGCCGGCGCCCACGATGACGTAGTCGAATCCTTCGGTTCCGGTGGAATTCATGCTGGCCTCCTCGCCCGGCGGACGGCCGTCGCCTGCACTCGCCCGAGCCGGGCGACGCATGCCGACCGTCGCATCAGGGGTGGTAGATCGACTGGACTTGCTGGTATGCATGAAGACCCTCGGGCCCCAGTTCGGTGCCGAGTCCGCTGGCCTTCCTGCCTCCGTAGGGGGAGGTGAGGTCGGGCAGATAGCCGTTGAGCCCGACGGTGCCGGTTCGCAAACGGCGGGCCACCTGGGCACCGTGGTCCAAGTCCGTGGTCCAGACGGTGCCGGCGAGGCCGTAGGCCGACTCGTTCGCCAGGCGCACTGCCTCGTCCTCGCCGTCGTAGGAGGTGATCGTGAGGACCGGGCCGAAGATCTCTTCCTGCGCGATGGTCGATGAGTTGTCGACGTCGGCGAATACGGTGGGTTCGACGAACCAGCCTCGATCGAGGCCGGGCGGCCGGCCTCCTCCGGTGGTGAGCCGAGCCCCCTCGTTGAGGCCGGTCTTGATGTAACCCAGCACACGTTCGCGCTGGCGCTGGCTGACGAGCGGGCCGATCTGGGTGTCGGGGTCGAGCGCGTCACCGACGACGGCGTCACGGGCCATCGCCGTACAGAACTCGACCACTTCCCGATACCTGCTGCGGGAGGCCAGGATCCTGGTACTCGCGTAACAGGTCTGACCGTTGTTCAGCAGACTGGCCATGAAGAACTGCTCCGAGTTCGCGGCGAGGTCGGCGTCGTCGAGGACGACGGCGGCGGACTTGCCTCCCAGTTCCAGGGTCACCGGCCGTAGCAACTCGGCGCATGTGGCAGCCACTTGACGCCCCGCTCTGGTGGATCCGGTGAACGACACCTTGTCGATGTCAGGATGGGAGACCAGATACGCGCCGGTGTCGCGGCCGCCCGGAACGATGTTGATCACGCCGTCGGGGATGCCCGCTTCCTGGACCGCCTCCGCCAGCAACACCGAGTCGAGGACCGTCTCCGGCGCCGGTTTGAGGACGAGCACGCAACCGGCCGCCAGAGCCGGGGCTATCTTGAAGAAGGCGATGGTCTGAGGGAAGTTCCAGGTCATGATGGCGGCTACGACGCCTGCGGGTTCCCGGCGGACCAGGGTGGTGCCACGGGGCAGTCCGGTACGCAGTTCCTCGCACGGCATGCTGTCGGCCAGACCCGCGTAATAGCGCAGCAGAGCTGACGGCACCACACCTTCGAAGGACCGGGCGACAGTGATCGGCATGCCATTCTGCGCGCTGACGGCGTCGGACGTCGCCTCCTTCCTGGCGTCGACCGCGTCCGCGAGACGGATCATGGCGGCCGCGCGACGTTCGGTGCCCCAGGAGGCCCAGCCGGTCGGTGCGTCGAACGCGGCACGAGCGGCCCCGACCGCCCGGTCGATGTCCTCCCGAGTACCGTCCGGCACAGCACCAAGGTGATCGCCGGTACTCGCGGACACGGCGTTGATGACGCGATCGCCGGACGTGTGCACCCAGCGTCCGCCGATGAACAGGTGGTGGGGATTCATGGTGAACTCTCCCCTCGGCATGGCCGTGGGACCACGGCACTCCGTGGTGTTCGATACGTGGATGACCAGCGGGCACAAGGGCGCTCAGCGCGGTACGCAGGCCGCTACCGGTCATGACTTTCCTACGCGTGGCCCGGCGCGTCCAACCTGCGGGTGGGCCACATCTGCGACACCCCTTGCGGCTGGTACCGGCCTCGCGAGGAGCGCTTTCACGGTTCACGACTGAATAATTGCGACATTACACCCATCTGGGGTAACACGTCACCAGATGGGTAGAATCTGGGCGGAAAGACTTTGGGCGCCGCCCGCCGAGGGAAGGCCGGACCGACGGCTCAAAACCTCAGACGATGCCAGTGAGCATCGCGGTCGGCAGACCGGGCTCCGGTGCGCGACATCGCACCATGGGCAGGACGCCTCAAGGAGAGGTGGCACATCGTGAGGACATATGGCGGAGCAACGGCGGAACAGCGCACATCGCTCCGCCGTCAGCGCCTCATGGAAAGCGGTCTCGAACTCTTCTCCAGCCAGGGATACGCCCACACGTCGATCAGCGCGGTACTCCGCCACGCCGGGCTGAAGGACAGGTACTTCACGGAGAGCTTCTCCTCCCTCGACGATCTCATGGCAGCGCTCATGAGAGACATCTACGAGGAGCAGGTCACCCGATGCGCCGAGGCGATCGGCACAGACCAGCCGCTGCGCGACCGGGCTCGAAACATGATCGACGTCATCGTCGGACTTCCTCTGCAAGACCCGAGAAAAGGGCGCGTCAAACTCGCGGAATCCCTGGGTGCCGGTCCCCTCACGGCACGCGAACGGCGTCTGGGCCTGCAGCGCATGAGCGGCCTCGTGGACTCCCTCCTGAGAGAAGGGCTTCACGATGCCCGGATCGACACCGCCACCATGTCCGTGGCCGTCGTGGGCGCGGTCAGCGAGATGCTGTTGAGCTGGTTCAACGGAGTTCTGGACATCTCTAGGGAGGAGCTGGTGGATCAGGGGCTTCTCCTCTTCGAGGCCATCACTTGCATGCCCGGTGGCGCCCCGTCGGTCGCGTAGGGCATGTACCGGTCGGGGGCATCGGAGGCGCCCCGTGACGAGCTCCAGATGAACGCTGCCATCGGCGTGCTCGTCGCGGCTCAGACGTTCGTGTTCGGCGCGGTGCGTGTTGCCCGGCCCCGTGCCTACGAGCCCTTCACCTGGAACCCGTACGGGCAGCGGCTGCTCATCACCATCGCCGCGGTCTGTTTCGGGGTGGGCCTGCCGGCGGCGTGGATCGGCATCCCGTGGTGGATCGTGCCCGCCGTCGCCGTACCCGTGGTGGTGTACGCGGCGGGGCTGATGCATCACCGCCTACGGCCCCGAGCCACAGGCGGGGTGTGACGGCCCTGGTGGCTGTCGGTGTACTCGTGTGCTCGCCCGCCCCCGGTTCGCCCGGACGACCTGGGACCGCTGCCCGACCCAGCAGAACGTCTTCGACCGCCTCGAGTGCAGCCGCGAGCGCCGGGCTGGCGTCATCGACGCCCTCTTCGACCTCGCCGACACCATCATCACCATGCGTAGCGTGATCCGCCGGGCCTGGGCAACCACCGCTGGGACGAGCGCCCGAGCCGACGCCCAACTGATCCCGAAGCCGCTCCTGGTACGGCCCGAACCTCCCGATCTGCAGATGGGGCTCAATCAAATTCCACTGCTTGTCAGTGAGTTGCCTACGCGTCACACCCACCAGTTCCTAGGACGGGGCGGTGTCGTACTACTCGGGGTCGATCGCGTCCGCCACGGTGATCTCAGAAGGTGCTGTTGGTGTGCAGAGAGTCCGGCGGACGGCGTTGCGGAGCCAGTGGTGGGCTCCGTCGGCTGTGTGTCGGGGGTGCCAGGCCATGCCGATGGTCAGTGGTGGCAGTGCCAGGGGGATGTCGAGGAGGTGCAGTCCGAGGGCGCCGGCGTCGTGGGTGAGGGGCGAGGGGGCAGCACCGGGGAGTGCGGCGGGTACGAGGCAGACGATGTCGCTGCGGGCGGCGAGGGTCATCGCGGCCAGGTGGCTGGGAAGGACGACGCTGACCCGCCGGTGGAGGTTCTGCTCGGCCAGGGCGGTGTCGAGGGGGCCGGTGAACCGGCCGCGGCGGCTGACCGCGACGTGTTGGGCGGCAGCAAGCCGGACCGGGGTCAGCGGCCCTTCGGTGAGCGGATGGCCGGGCCGGACAGCTGCCACCATTCGGAGGCTGACCAATGCTTCGACCTGGGTTTCGGGGTCCACGTGGTCGATGGATCCGACCTCCAGGTCGATCCGGCCGTCGCGCAGACCGGGTCCTGCCTCCAGTTCTTCGGCCCGGATCCGGAACGAGACCCCCGGCGCCTCCCGCTGGGCCAGTTCCAGCAGTCCGGGGGCCAGTGCCGCGCCGACCAGGTCGGCGGCTTGAAGGGTGAAGGTGCTGCTGAGGCCGGCGGGGTCGACGCTCGCGCCAGGGCTGAGCAGCGCTCCGAGACTGCGTACCACTGCAGCGGCTTCCTCGCGCAGGGCCTGGGCGCGTGGGGTGGGGACCATGGTCTGTCCGGCCCGGACCAGGAGGGGGTCCTGGAGGATGCGGCGCAGACGGGCGAGGGTGCGGCTCATGGCGGCGGGCGAGGTGTGCAGACGGGCGGCGGCGCGGGTCACGCTGTGCTCGGCCAGCAGAGCATCCAGCGCGATGGCGAGATTGGCGTCGATGACCGGATCCGGGCTGCTCACCAGCATTATTCCATTTCAGTCAATGATTCCGTGCCGAAGTTCCCATTGTGGCAGCACGGAGATCCTCAGCAGGATGAGGGGCGTACCGAACCGGCGCTACCTGCGAGGTTTTCATGATCGTCATTACTGCTCCCACCGGGAACATCGGCCGTCACCTGCTCTCCCGGCTCCTGGAGTCCGCCCCCGCCGCGGGCGAGGAACTGCGCGTGATCGTGCGCGATCCCGCCCGGCTTCCGGACGCGGCGCGCGGACGTGTCGAGGTGGTCACCGGCTCGCACGCAGAAGCACAGGTCCTCGACCGGGCCTTCGAGGGTGCGGACGCCGTCTTCTGGCTCGTCCCCCCGGACGCCTCCCTGACCCCGCAGGACGCCTACAGCGGTTTCAGCCGCCCCGCCGTCAAGGCACTCGCCGCCCACGGCGTCGGCCATGTCGTCGGTGTCTCCGCGCTCGGCCGCGGCACCCCGCTCGCCGACCGGGCCGGCCTCGTCACCGCCTCCCTCGCCATGGACGACCTCATCGCCGACACCGGCGTCGCCTACCGGGCCCTGGCCAATCCGTCCTTCTTCGAGAACATCCTGGAGGAGTCCGACTCGATCCGCGACAAGGGCGTCTTCACCGACACCGTCGACGCCGACCGCAAGGCCCCCCTCGTCGCTGTCGCCGACATCGCGGCAGCCGCCGCCGGCCTGCTGCTGAACCGCTCGTGGACCGGCACCGACAGCGTCCCGGTCCTCGGGCCGCAGGACCTGTCCCCCAATGACCTGGCCCGCATCATGACCGAACAACTCGGCCGCCCCGTCCGCTACGAACGCCAGCCGCTCGACGAGCTGTACACCACCCTCGTCGGCTACGGCCTCAACGAGGCATTCGTCCAGGGCATCGTCGACATGAAGCGGGCCAAGGACGAGGGTCTCGACGCCGGCATCGCCCGCACTCCGGACACCACCTTCCCCACCAGCTTCCAGCAGTGGTGCGCCCAGACCCTCACGCCCGCCGTCCTCTCCTGAAGCCCACCACCCGCCGCCGGAACACATAGAACCCGGCGGACCAAGACCACCTGCCAGTTCGGAGGCACCCTGATGCCCGCTGAAAAGACCGAACCGCCGGTCACGGCCTTCATACTGGTCAAGACCACACCCGAGTGGCTCGCCCTGACCGTCCAGCAACGCGTCGAGGCCTTCACCACCCAGGTCCTGCCGGCCATCGAGGCCAAGACCACCGGCGTCCGGTCACGCTTCTACGACACCGAGTTCTACTCCGCACGCGTCACCGACGTCTGGGTGTGGGAAGCCGAAGACCACCACGCCTACCAGCTCCTCATCGACGCACTGCGCGAAACCCCGTTCTGGGACCGCTACTTCGAGGTCATCGATCTCCTCGTCGGTACCGAGAACGGCTATGCCCGCACCTACGGCCTCGAACCGGTCGCCACCATCACCACCTGACACACCGCCCGCCCGGGCAACTGGGCCGATGCCCTCTGGCCGGTTGCGGACAGAGGGCATCGGCCCAGAAGAACCAGAGGTACCGGCTGTCCGGAGAGGGTGGGTGCATCCGCCGATCCTGATGCTCATCCGCCGGATGAACTGAACAGTCACAACCCGAAGACCGATCACAACCTCGCACAGACCCTAGCGGGCGTCGGCGCGTGTAACGGCGAGGCCGCCGACGACGGTGTGGGTGGGGTTGAGATCGCGCAGGGCGTCGCTGGGGCAGTGGGCGGGGTCCTGGTCCCAGACGGTGAGGTCGGCGAGGCGGCCCGGGGTGAGGGCGCCGCGCAGGCTCTGATCGCCGCACAGGCGGGCGGCGTTGGTGGTGTGCAGGGCGAGGGCTTCCTGGTAGGTGATGGCGTGCTCGCGGCCCTTGACGCCGATGACGGTCTGCCGGGTGGTCATGCCCCAGACGGAGCGCATGGCGCCGAACTGACCGACGGGGAAGTCGGATCCGGCGCTGACCTGGGCGCCCAGGTCGATCCAGCCGCGGGCCGGGAAGAGGCGGGCGACGCGTTCCGGGCCCCAGAAGCCCTCCTCCACCTCGGCGGTGTCGTGCAGCAGCGGCTGCTGGATGGTGACGGGGATGCCCAACTCGACGGCGCGGGCGCGCTGTTCGGGGCCGGCCGGACCGCCGTGCTCCATCACCAGCGTGCCGGCAGGCAGGCCGGGGTTGCGGGAGAGGACGCGTTCGTAGACGTCCAGGAGGATGCGGACCGCGCGGTCGCCGTAGGCGTGCGTGCCGACGCGCCAGCCGCGGCGGACCACGGCCTCGACCGCCTCGACCAGCGCGTCGGGCTCCCAGGTCAGCATGCCGGAGAAGGAGTGGTCGCAGGCGTACGGTTCTTCGGTGGCCCCGGCCTCCAGCCCGCCGTCGAGCCCGAACTTCACTCCCCACACCCGAAGCCACGGGTCGGAGTCGTAGTGCCAGTCCTCCATGACGTCGAGGAGGTCCTCCACCTGGGCCGCGCTGGTCAGGCCGAGCGCGGAGATCAGGGCCCGCACCCGGGTGCTCAGCGCCCCCGACTCGCGGGCGGCGAGGAGCACCTTGTAGTCCTCGGGGGTGACCGCGCAGTCGCGCACGGTGCCGATGCCGGTGGCGGCGTACTGGCTGGTGGCCAGGCGCAACCCGTCGATCCGCTGGGATCGGTCCGGCGCCGGAACCAGGCGCTCCACCAGGCCCAGGGCGTTGTCGATCAGCCGACCGTCGAGCCTGCCGTCCGCGTCGCGGCCGATCACACCGCCGGGCGGTACGGGGGTGTCCTCGCTGATGCCCGCCAGCCGCAGCGCGTAGGTGTTGACGATGTCGTTGTGGCCGCCGCGCTTGACCAGGACCGGGTGCCGGTCGGTGGCCCGGTCGAGTTCGGCCGCGGTGGGCATGCGGCGCTCGGCCAGGTTGAGTTCCTGCCAGTTCGTGGAGGTGCGGATCCACTCCCCCTCGGGGGTGACCTCGGCCCGCTGCCGGATCAGCTCCAGGAACTCGGGGATCGTACGCGCTTGGTGCACGGGAACGTCGTGCGCGCCGAGCGCGGCGTAGATCAGGTGGGTGTGGGTGTCGTCGAACGCGGGCAGCACCGTGGCACCGGGCAGGTCGTGGACCGTGGTGCGGGCGGTCACCCAGTGGTCGAGTCCGTTCGGGTCGGGGGACAGAGCCGCGATGCGGTCGCCCCGTACGGCCAGTGCCCGCTGCGGGGCCTGGCCGGGCACCAGTGTGTGCACCGCGTCGGCCCGGATCACCAGATCGGCTCCGTGATCAGTCATGGTCTTCTCCCCACCATCTGAAAGTCGTCGTCGAGGGCGTGTCAGGGGCCGCAGGGGGCCGGGTCCGCGCCCGGCCGAGGGGCGTCCAGCGCGCCCTCTGACAAGACCGTTCTACGGACTCTCTGCCGATTCACATACATCCCAGTGCCGGAAACACAGAAACTACGCCACACCTGCGTCTCGCCGTACCGATCATGCGCCAAATGCTCGACGAGACAGATCCTCGGATCGCGGCTGCCGAAGGCACACCGCGCGCGACGGTCGTCCGCGACCCGGCGCCACCGACAGCGCCTCCCCAGCCCTCCCGGCATCGACACCACGCTGATCCCGGCACACACCGAGGACGGCGTTCCGCGGTGGCTGTCTTCCGGGACGCTGACGAGCGGTCCGATGCACCGAGTCGAGCCACAATCCGTCGGGGCGGGGGCACGTAGCGCGTCGCCGACCATCTCGGTCCCCGGATACGCTCGTCTCCAGAGGAAGAAGATCGCTGAGGGGTCGGGGTGCCGAAAGTACGCCAGGATCTTGATGCTGTGGATCGGCGGATCACGGCCGTGCTGCTGGCGTCCCCCCGCGCCTCCTGGCGGCATGTCGCCGATGTGCTGGGTGTTTCGGAGCGCACGGTCGTGCGCCGCGCCGCACCGCTGTTCCACGACCAGACCCTCCGGGCGACGGCGGTGCGCAATCCCGCCCTCTATCCCCGCCTCATCCCCATGGTGTTGCGCATCCGCTGCCGCCCCCATCGGATCACCGCCATCGCCGCCACCCTCGCTCGGCGCCGCGACACCGTCTGGGTCGACATTCTGGGCGGAGGGGACGAGATCTGCGTCGTGCTCTTCCTGAACGGATCCAATGCCCGCAACCAGCTTGTGCTGCGTGACCTGCCTGCGACCGCGGCCGTGCAGTCCTGGACGTCGTACGACCTGCTGAGAGTCTTTCCCGCGGGGTTTGCCTGGAGCGCGGGACTGCTGACCCAGGAGGAGTCCGCGCAGCTGTCGCCCGGCTTCGATGCCTCCCCCGAGCCCCTCACTCCGCTGCCGGGAGATGACGTACTCATCGATGCGCTGATCGAGGACTCCCGGATGACTTACGAGGAGCTTGCCGGCCGCACCGGCAAGACTCCGCGGACCGTACGTCGCCGCCTGGACGCCCTGGTGGAGACGCATGCCGTCCGACTGGCCACCGAAGTCGATCTCGCTCTGCTGGGAGTGCACGCCGAGGCACTGCTGTGGATCAAGGCGATGCCCGGGGCGTTGCAGGAGACGGGGCAGATCCTCAGCCGGCATCCGCAGGTGCGCTTCACCGCCGCCACAACCGGCTCCAGCAGTCTGTTGGTGGCGGTGGCCGCCGCCGATCTGAGCGCGCTCTACGCATTCCTCACCGGCACGGTGGGGGCCTTGCCGCATATCTCCGACATTGAGGTGACGCCCATTCTCACCGGCGTCAAGCGCACGGGCCTGGTACGTCCCGCCGCGCTTTCGTTGTGATGCCGCTTTCCGCGGCACGCGGATCGGCCAGGGGCTACGGCCCCGGCGCCCGGCATCACGATGAAGACCAGGAGCACCAGCACTCCCAGGGTGAAGGGAAGCGGACGCAGCCACTCGTTCCACTCCGTACACCGGTCGGCGAAGATTACCTTGTACTGAAGTGTCGGATTCTTGTGGTGGCCGCAGGCGCGTACGGAAGCCAGTCGCTCGCGGAGCCGGTGGCGACGAATGCGGAGACAGCCGTGGCGAAGGACCGCCCCAGCGCCCGCTCGGTGTCCGAGAGGGTCCCCAGCATCGGGCTGTCGGGGTAGTTCTCGAACGTGCCGAAGAGGAAGGGCAGTTCGACGCAGTGCGCGGCACCGAGACGGTCGGGGTCCTGGGCGGGGTGGTAGTCGAACTGGTAGACGTACGTGGCGTTGCCGCCGACGGCGTGGTGGTCGGCCATCTGCAGGGCGCCGTTACGGAAGAGCTCATCCGTCTGCAGTGCGGTGAAAACCTGGAAGGGAGTCGCGTGCGGAAGTTCGTTCTCGTGGCGCTGGAAGACGTCCGGTGCGCTGGGGCCGAACTGGCCGGCGAGGAGACGCAGTGCGCTTTCTCGCGTGAGTGACTGGATGCCCGGCTCGAAAGAAGAAGAAAGCGGTCATCTCGCCCCGGGTGGTGCCGATCAGAAGGTCCTTGCCCTCCAAGGCCCCGTTCGCCATCGCCTGTTGCCAAGGTGCTCGCTGGAGATCACGGGCAGCAGGGCCCACAGGGCGCTGGCCGGCACGACGAACAGGGCGGCCCGCCACAGGATCCGGCGTACGCCCGGGGCGTGGCGCACATAGCGGCCGCCTGCGTGCAGGGCGGCGAGGACCGCCTCGGGCGCGGTGCGCTCCGCCTCGGTCCGGCGCCAGCGCAGCAGCGCCAGAATCACCGCGGTGAACGAGACCGCGTTGATGGCGAACAGCACCCAGGTGGAGGTGACCGTGAGCAGCAGGCCGGCGAGGGCCGGGCCCACCGCGCGCGCCACGTTGACGCTCAGGCTCCCGAAGGCTGCGGCTGCGGGATCTGCTCCCTGGGCACCAGTTCGGGCAGGATCGCCTGCCAGGCGGGGTTGCCGACGGCCTGCCCGCAACCGAGCAGGAAGGTGAAGGCGATGAGCACGGCGGGGGTGGGTCCGTCCGGCGGCGGTCAGCACGGTCAGCAGCGCTGCGAGCACCGTCATCGCGCTCTGGACGCCGATGAGCAGCCGTCGCCGGTCCATGACATCGGCGAGCACGCCCGCGGGGAGCGACACGAACATCACCGGCAGCAGGCTTGCCGCCTGCACGAGCGACACCCAGGTGGCCGCGCCCGGACGGTGCACGAGCATCCACCGTGCCCCACCGACTGCATCCAGCCGCCGACGGCCGAGCCCGACTGGGCGGCCCAGAGCATGCGGTAGGTCGGGTCACCCAGGGGACCCCTGCTGACACGGGTGCGTTGCCGGTTCGCGCTAACGACTCCCATCCAACACCTCCCACTCGCGTCACTCGCGCTACTTCCTGCTGAATCCCGCACTCACATGATTGACGCCCTGTCCCCCGGCGCCCATGTGGTCGCGACGATGTCCATGACGGCGTCGTACGTCTCCGAACGGGCCCAGTCACATCGCAGTTCGGAGAGCACGCTCGCGGTGCTGACAGGAACGACACCCTTCTGATCTGACTCATCCGGATGATCGCGGCATCGTGGGCCCCGGTGTTCGACCCGGCGGAGGCATCGACGACGGCGAACACCTCGTACCCGTCTTCGGCCGCCGACAGCGCGGGGATGGTGAGGCAGACCTCGGTCCACAGGCCGGCCATGAGCAGGCGAGAACAAAGGGTCATCCGCGCGGCTTCATCACCTGGATCGCCTCCGTCGTCGTCCCGTCCTTCGACCGACGCTGGGGTGCGCGTTAGCTCCCGAAGAGGTGTGACTCACGTTACGTTGATGGGATCGAACTTCCAGCCTGCTCACGCATCTTGCCGGTGTTCATCGAAAGACCTTCAAGATCGGGAGCTGTGATGGTCTCATCGCGCCGCCCCTCTGACCGTCGGAGTCCACACCGTCGAGGTGGAGGACGTCGTCCTGCGGTACCACGTCCACGGCACCGGGCCGCTGTGCGTGGCGCACCCCGGCGGGCCCGGTTTCGCCTGGGACTACCTGCGCGCACCGGTACTGGAGAAGGACCTGACCATGGTGTACGTGGAACCGGTCGGCACCGGCGGCTCCGATCGGCTGACCGGCCATCCCACGGCTACACCCGAGTCCTCTACAGCAGGCAGCTGGCCGCGGTGATCGACCACCTCGCCGTACCGCGCGTGCATCTGCTGGGCCATTCCCACGGCGGCTTCGTCGCGCAGTGCCACGCACCGCACCGTCCCGACCAGCTCGCGGGAATCGTGCTGTACGACAGCGCACCGGTCACCGGGGGCCGGCACGCGGCCGAAGTGATGTGCTCGGTGCAGGAGTTCGCGACGCGACACACCGGCCACCCAGAGTTGCCGTCCGTACTGGAGGCGTTCGCGGCCATCCCGTCCATCGGCGACGACGAGGCCATGCTGGCCGCCGCCAGAGGCGTGCTTCCGGCCTACATCGCCGACTACTGGGCCGACCCTCAGCGGTGGGCGCCGCTGAGGCAGTCCCTGCGGGCGACCTACATCTCCGGGCTGGACGAGCACGGCGTACCCGATGTGGTCGACGACCGCGAGCAGCTTCGCACCCTGTCCGTGCCCGCGCTGGTCGTGGCCGGACGGTACGACGTCTTGTGCGGGGTGCGGTGGGCCGAGGAGCTCCACAAGCTGATCCCCGCCTCACGACTGGTGATCCTGGAGCACAACGGCCACTTCGGGCATCTGGACGAGCCCGAGCGATTCGCCGACGAGGTCGCCGCGTTCGTGACCGCGGACAACGCGTAAAGCACGTACGGAAACGCATGACTCGGCAGACAACTACGGAGGTGGCATGACGACGGCGGAGACCCTCCGCGGACCTGTCGCGGCGGACGCGCTCAAGACGGTTCTGATGCACGAGCACGTGATCGTCCTCGATGAGGAAAAGCGCTGGAACCATCCGGACTACGTCCGCACGCTGGTCGACCAGGGCTCGTACGTGGGGATGGACCGCTTCCAACTGGACCTGCACCTGCCGGGCGAGAAGCCGATCGCCAACCTCGTACGCCTGCTCGACGAGGGCTTGGCCGACCGGCTCATGCTGTCGCGCGACGCTTCGTGCCACATCGACTCGTTGCCTCCCAGAACGCGTGAGCAGGTCGCGCCGAACTGGCACTTTGCGTACCTCCGCCAGCAGGTGCTGCCGGCCCTGCGCCGTGCCGGCGTCGGCGTCGGCGAGGAACAGGTCACGACGATGCTCGTCGGCAACCCGCGCCGATTCCTGACCCGGGGACGGCCGTCATGAACCATCCACCGGATCCGGGGCGGCTTCCCGGACAGCCGGGCAGCGGGGAACACACCCGTTTCGGAGACCGGATCGCGCCCTGGGTGTTCGAAGGCGACGACGAGCCGCTGGTCGGCCGCGGCACCGATCTGGACCGGATCGGTGCCTTCCTGGGGACTGCGGCCCGGACCGGCGGGCCGCTGCTCCTGCTGGGAGAGCCCGGCGTCGGCAAGACCGCACTGCTGGCCGCCGCGGTGTCCCGCGCCGCGGACCACGGCATGCACGTCGTCGCGACCGCCGGCGTGGAGTACAGGGCGCGGCTGAGCTACAGCGGTCTGGGGCAGTTGCTCGAGGCGGCGGTGGAGAACCAGCCGTCGATCGTCCTGGCGGACGCCCTCGCCGTGGCCCTGGGCCGCAAGGACGGCCCGGCCCCCGCGCACGACATGGTCGCCGACGCCGTACTGTCGGTGATCCGCGAGCTGTCCCACCACCGGCCCACCCTGCTGGCCGTGGACGACGTGCAGTGGCTCGACCCGGCCAGCGCCCTGGTCCTCAGCCGGGTGGCGCGTCTGCTGGCCGGCACCCGGGCCGGCCTGCTGTGCACGTCCAGACCGGAAGCGGAGAGCTTCTTCGACCACGGCGGTCTGCCCGTCCACGACGTGGCTCCCCTCAGCGACGCCGCCTCCGAGGACCTGCTGGTCCGCCGCTACCCGGCCCTCGTCGTGCGCGTGCGGCGCCGCCTGATGGCCGAGGCCCAGGGCAACCCCCTGGCGCTGCTGGAGCTGCCGGTCGCGCTCAGCGGGTCGCAGCAGGCAGCCGCCGAGGCCCTGCCCGAGCGTCTTCCGCTCAGCCGCAAGCTGCAGACGGCCTTCGCCTCCCGCATCACCGGGCTGCCCGCGGCCACCCGGTACCTGCTGCTGCTCGCCGCACTCGACGGCTCCGGCGACCTGCAGGTCCTGCGCCGTGCCGCAGCCGGACGGTGCAGCCTCAAGCATCTGGGCCCCGCCGAACGCGCCCAGCTGATCCGTGTCGCCGACCCCTCCGTGGTGAGATTCCGGCATTCGCTGACGCAGGCGGCGGTGGTCGAACTGTCGACCAGCGACCAGCGTCGTAGCGCCCATCGTGAACTGGCCCGGGCGTGGGAAGACGTACCGGAGCGTCAGGCATGGCACCTGGCGCAGGCCGCGGACGCCCCTGAGGAGCACGTCGCCGCCCTGCTGGAGCGCGCGGCCTCCGTGATCGCCCGTCGGGGCGACGGGTCCGCCGCAGTGGTCGCGCTGCTGCGCGCCGCCGATCTGACCCCGGCAGGTCCCGAGCGGGCACGACGACTTGCCCGGGCGGCGTACACCGGCGCGAACCTCACCGGCGACCTGCGGGACGTGCCGCGCCTGCTGGACGACGCCCGCCGCACTGCTCCCGGGCCGGGATCGCTGGCCGCGGCGGTGGCCGGATCGGCCTACCTGCTCAACGGCGCCGGCGACATCGACACCGCCCACAGCCTCCTGTCCGGCGCGATCGCCCTGCAGCCCGAGCCGTACGACCCCGAGGACACCACCTTGGCCGAGGCACTGCTCACCCTGCTCATGGTGTGCTTCTTCGGCGGCCGGCCCGGTCTGTGGTCCCAGTTCGACGCTACGGCGGCCAAGTACCCCGCCGTCCCAGAACTGCTGTCGACGGCACGCAGCACCTTCGCCGACCCGGCCCGCACCGGCCCGGCGGACCTCGCCCGGCTGGACGCGGCCATCGCCGAGCTGGCGCACGAGTCCGACCCCCTGCGCATCGTCCGGGTGGCCATCGCCGGGGCGTATGTCGACCGTCTCGGCGGATGCGCGGAAGGACTGCACCGTGTCGTGGCCGGTGGGCGCCGCGGCGAGAACATCACAGCGGCCATCGACGCCCTGTTCCTTCTGGGCAACCACGCCTGGCTGACCGGCCAGTGGGAGCAGCTGCGGCTGACCGCCCGCGAGGGACTGGACCTGTGCGACCAGTACCACTACCCGATGCTGGCCTGGCCGGGGAAGTTCCTGCTGGCCTGCACGGCCGCGGCGTGCGGCGACCACGGGACGACGCGCGCCCTGGCCGACCAGATGGAGCAGTGGGCCGGTCCCCGGCGCGCCGGGGTCGTGCGAGTCTATTCCGCTCATGTCAGGGCCTTGTCCGCCCTGGGACAGGGAGACTTCGAAGAGGCGTATCAGCAGGCCACGTTCATCGCGCCGGCGGGGACGCTGCCGAAGTTCGCCCCGCACGCGCTGTGGACGGTGCTGGACCTGGTGGACGCGGCCGTGCGGACCGGCCGCCAGGAACAGGCACGCGACCATGTCACCGCCGCCCGCAGGGCCGGACTGGACGACGTGTCGCCGCGTCTGTCGATGGTGCTGCATGCCTCCGCCGCGCTGGCCGCCGACGACGACCGGCACCCGGGTTTCGATGACGCCCTCGCCGTCGAGGGGGCTGAGCGGTGGCCCTTCGACCTGGCCCGCATCCACCTCTACTACGGCGAGCGCCTCCGCCGCGGCAGAGCCCCTGGACAGGCGCGTCGGCACCTGGGGGCCGCGGCGGAGATCTTCCAACGGCTCGGCGCCGCCCCCTGGGCCGACCGCGCGGGCCAGGAACTGCGCGCCTGCGGCGGCCCTGGGCGAACCGCCACCCCTCCCGAAACCACAACCCTGACACCGCAGCAGCAAAAGATCGCGCGCCTGGCCGCGGCCGGCCTGTCCAACAAACAGATAGCCGAAAAACTCTTTCTCTCCCCGCGCACCGTCTCCACCCACCTCTACCAGCTCTTTCCCAAACTGGGCGTGACCTCCAGAGCCGCATTGCGGGACGCGTTGGAACGGCTGCACCAGCATTGACGCAGCGGTTGGCCGGAACTACGTCACATGCCTGGTCACATGACTGTTCGCGCGGTACCGACGCGCCACCTGGGCGGCGTCAAGGATCCCGTCGACGCCCTGGGGGGAACAATGTCCCTACGCGGTGCGGTGTCCATCCGCCCCACGGCCGACATCTCGCCCGCCCGCACCTCCGTCCCGGCCCTCACGATCGACATCGGTTGACTCTTCTTCGGCCAGGTCAACGATGCTTCGGCTGCCGAGCGAGACGAATAGGTGAGTTGTCAACAATTTCGTTACACTGCACTCATGAAGGAGACACCGCGCTGGCTCGACCCCGAGCAGCAGGCTGCCTGGGACAGTTTCATCCGCATGCAGGAGAAGCTCATCGGCCGACTGTCTCGCCGGGTGCAGACGGACTCCAAGATGTCCGCCGCGGACTACATCGTGCTCGCCAAGCTCACCGAAGCCGGCGGACGGCTGCGCTTCCTGGAACTGGCCAATCTGGTGGAGTGGGAGAAGAGCCGGATGTCCCACCAGGTCACACGGATGACCAAGCGTGGACTGGTGGCCAGGGAAGAGTGCTCCGACGACGGACGCGGAGCGTTCATCGTCGCCACCCCGGCCGGATACGCGGCGATCGAAGCCGCCGCTCCCCTCCATGTCGAGCACGTCCGCCGACTCTTCATCGACGCCTTGACGCCAAAGGAGCTCAGCACGCTCGCCCAGATCTCGAACCGCGTGCTGGAGCACATGGAGAAGCAGCCGGACTGACCGACGGACGGACGGGTCGACCTCATGATGGGCCCCGGCAACGCCGGATGCGGTCGCGTGCGCGGCGTCGGGCGGCAACGGAATCGACGGCGCGCCGCACGTCCGCGTCCCCGCAAGCAATAGGTGAGGCCCGGGGACACTCAGGGTTGGTACACGAGGTGCGGGCCGCCGACCTGCGGGCGAGAGCGCCATTGCCGAGGTGGTGGGCTGCTCACGCAGAGCAGCGGCGCAGCCGCGGCGTACGCCGTGTGCATCGCGGACAGGTGCTCCTCGCCCGTCACGTATTCCAGTCGACGCCTCAACTCGTAGGCGTAGATCAGGAGTCCGAGGCAGTCGTTGGTCAGTCCCCCACCTCAGGAGAGCGAAGCGCCCGCCGGCGCGACCGCGTCAGCTCCGGTTCGCTCTGTTGGGGAGCCTTCAAGAGTCCCCCGAGGCCAACTCGTTCGACGGGCAGAAGCCGTGGGGACTCCTCCGCGGACGGTGTGCTGCTGATGGCGGTCGGGCCCGTGCCGAGTCGGCGTCGCGTGGTGCTCATGACGGGAGTCTGACGCATGCCCGAAGGCCCCCGGAAAGGCACCCCGTATTGCCGACGCCGATGCCCATGCCGATGGCGGTGATCAGGTTCGGATACGACACGTCAGTCTTCGCTGCCGCGCCTCGGTTTCGTCGCACTCAGCCACACGGCCACACTCCTCGGGCAAAGGAGAATCTGGTGCGAACAAGACCAGCGACTGCTGCGCCGTGCCGGCAGCACGCCCCACTGCTGGAACTCCAACTGCTCCAACTCCCCTGCCTATGCATCGTGCGTACAGACGCATGCCGAGCGAGGTCGCCGAAGCCACCCCGTGCGGACTCTCATTCGTTCTCGTTCGTACCGGCGGATCGTCATTGCGGTGCGCTCTGAGCGGGGACCGTGTCACATTCCGGAAGACCGTGTCGTCGTACTGCTGAGACGAACACACCATCAAGCGAGTAGGCGACCCAGGGACGCTCGGCGGGATCGTCTGTACCGCCGACGTGGAGGCTTCCGTCTCAGGGCGGACCGGTGTCGTTCGTGCACCGAGTTCAAGGTGACGAGGAGGAAACCGATGAGTGACTTTCAGGCCATCGCGGATCGCGTCGAGATCGAGGCGCTGCGCGGTGAGTTCACCGATGCAGTGATGATGCGCGACTACGACCGTATCGCCTTGCTGTTCACACCGGACGGTGTATGGCGTATGCCCAACATCCCCGTTGAACTCGAGGGGCAGGAGCCGATCCGCGCCTGGGGCGGGAGGGTGCCGGATGTTGTGGACTTTCTTGTGCAGAATACGCACCCGGGCGTGATCCAGCTTGACGGGGACACCGCATCAGGCCGCGCGTATATGTCAGAGGTCGGGCGTGGCCGCGACGGCCGCGGAGGGCTGAACTACGCTATCTACCACGACCGTTACCAGCGCACCGACGACGGCTGGAAGTTCGCCGAGCGCGTCTACGAGGTCCGATACGAAGACGCCTCGCCGCTGGCCGGCTCACCGCGCCGCCCGGCTGAGGATGCGTGACCAGCCCACCCGGCACCCCAGCGGGTCTGAAAGAGCGTTTTGTCCCGCCGAGGTTGTTTGGTTCGAGGTTCAGGTGTCGCGCCAGTTCAGGGTGGATTCGCGAGTGAGTCTGCGGCTTATGAGGTCGATCATCGCGACGTGGATTATGGCTTCGGAACGGTGGGGGTGGGTTTCGTAGTCACGGGCCAGTCGGCGGTGATGCATCAGCCAGCCGAAGGTCCGCTCGACGACCCAGCGTCGCGGGATCACCTTGAATCCTTTGACGCCGGGGTCGCGTTGGACGACTTCCACGTCGATGCCGAGGCGAGCGCCGTGGTCGATGGCTTTGGTGCGGTAGCCGGTGTCGGCCCATGCTTTGGTCACGCGGGGGTGAGCGGCGGCGATATGGGACATCAGGTGTATGCCGCCGGCGTTGTCGGAGACGCTCGCTGCGGTGACCCAGACGGCCAGGAGTAGGCCGAGGGTGTCGACCCCGATGTGGCGCTTGCGGCCTGCGATTTTCTTGCCGGCGTCGATGCCTTGGCTGGTCGCGGGCACGTTCGCTGAGGTTTTCACGCTCTGTGCGTCCAGCACGCAGGCGCTCGGCTCGCTGTCGCGGCCTTCGGCCTCTCGCACCAGACGGCGCAGGAGACCGTTGAGTTGGTCGAAGATGCCTTCTTTTTGCCAGGCGGCGAAGTAGCCGTAGACCGTTTCCCACGGCGGGAAGTCGTGGGGCAGGTAACGCCAGGCAATGCCGGTGCGGTCGACGTAGAGGATGGCGTCCATGAGGCGGCGCAGGTCATGCTCGGGCGGGCGACCGATGTCGAGACCCTTGCCTCTGCGCTCGGCCCGCCACGTGGTGAGGATGGGCCCGATCAATTCCCAGCGCGCATCGGAGAGGTCGCTGGGATACGGGCGTTGTCGCGTCATGTTTCGGTAGTACCGGCGGCGAGCCCGTCCCTGCAGGGCGCAAACGGTGCCAAGCGGGGGCGCCCTGGGATCAGACAGGAGCGAACCGACGAAACCGGGCGACCCAAGGGCGACGCCTGCCCCATCCATCACATGGAACACTCTCGCCCCAGCAGTCTTCTCAACTCGTCCCGGTGAAGCGCCACCAAACAACCTCGGTGGGACAAAACGCTCTTTGAGAGGGCAGTTTGCAAGTCTTTGGGTGCTTCTGTTGTCGCCTGATGGTGTGGCGGCGGGGCGGAATCTGCCGGTCCGCAGTCGTTGATCTGGTGATGTGACCAGGTGAGTGAACGCAAGCCGTATCCGAGTGACTTATCGGACGAGCAGTGGTCGTTGATCGAGCCGGTGATCACCGCGTGGAAGGACCGGCACCGTTCGGTCAGTGGCCATCAGGGCGCCTACGACATGCGGGAGATCGTGAACGCGATCCTGTACCAGAGCAGGACCGGCTGTCAGTGGGCTTATCTCCCACACGATCTTCCGCCGAAGAGCGCGACGTACTACCACTTCGCCGCCTGGCGGGACGACGGGACCGACCAGGTCATCCATGAACTCCTGCGCTGCCAGGTCCGTGAACGTGCCCGCCGATTAGAGGACCCGACCCTGGTGGTCCTGGACACCCAGAGTGTCCACGCGGCTGCCGGGGTCCCCGCCACCACGACCGGCCGGGATCCGGCCAAACGGGTGCCGGGCTGCAAGCGCGGACTGACTGTGGACGTCCTCGGCCTGGTCATCGCGGTGGTCGTCCTCGCCGCGAACACACATGACAACGCCGCGGGCATCATCCTGCTGGACCAGGCCGCCGAGCATGCCGGCGGCACCGTCCGCAAAGCCCTGGTCGACCAGGGCTTCAAGAACCAGGTCGTCATGCACGGCGTCGGCCTGGGAATTGACGTCGAGATCGTCGAACGCAACCCGCAGGACAAGGGGTTCGTGCCGCAGCCGAAGCGGTGGAGGGTCGAGCAGACATACGGGATCTTGATACTGCACCGCCGGCTGGTCCGCGATTACGAGCACCGCCCCTCCTCGTCCGCCTCCCGCGTCTACTGGGCGATGACCCACGTCATGATCCGCCGCCTCACCGGCGCGAACACCCCCACCTGGCGCGAAGATCGGGCGGTGACCGCGTGAACATCCAGCCCCTGCTCGATGCCCTGGACCTCCAGGAAGACGCAGCCCGGGCCCTGGCCGACGACTTCCGGGCACAGATCGACGACCTGCAGACCCGGTTGCGGGAGGCCGAGACCCACCTGGAGCACCTCGCGATCACCCGCAGGACCGTCACCGGCCTCGCCGACCGGCTCCCGACCGTCCCACCGGACCTGCCCGAGCACCCGGACTACCCCCGCATCCTCGCCGTCTTCAACCAGGCGACCGGGCCGCTACGGGCCAAGGACATCTGCGAAGCCCTCGGCCACGAACCGCGGCCGAAGAACATCGAAGGCACCCGCGCCAAGCTGAAACGCCTCGTCAAGCTCGACGTCCTTGCCGAGGTCGACGCCGGCAGCTTCACCAGGAAGCAGTAGCTGCCCGATGGTCCGCGCCCAGGCCAGGAGGCGGGTGTTGCGGCACAGCCAGTCGCGGGGAAGGTCAGCCGCTCATCCAGCCGTGCTCCCTATGCACCGCCTCGGTCTCGTCTTCGCCGAGCCACTCGAGTGTGAACCGCCGGCCCCGCAGCCGGAAGGATCCCGAGGACCAGTCCTCAAGCTCCTCATCGAGCTCGTCAGCACCAACGACCCCGTCCTCGAACACGGGCAACTGCTGTGTTGCACCGACACGAAACACTGCCCACTCAGGAAGCTCTTGCGGCTTCACCCACCGCCTTCGCCAGACCGGGCCTTCCCGCCACCACCAAGTGGTGACTCGGGTCAGGAGCACGCCGGCCTGTTCGTCCCCGTCCATAAGGCGAGCAGCAGCGTGGCGATAAGGGTCGAGTCGGACATCCGTAGGTGGCTCCGGCCGCTGACGTCTGGACACAGGCACATTGTCCCTGACGATGTATTCGGCCCGCGGCGCAGGCGGAACCCGCCCCGAGTCCAAAGACACCTACTTACCAGGAACCGGACATCACTTCACGAACCGCCCTCTGAGAACTGCGACGCGCACCACCGCCCGCTTCGCCGCCGGCTGGCTGGCGGACCGGCCCCTCTCCGTCGCCCAGTCCGTACCAGAGCTGCCCACCGGCGCGGACTGGAGCTACGAGATGAAACTCGATGGTTCTCCAGACGCTTCGGAGGTGTCGGAGAGAAAGTCCGTGAAGCAGGTCCAGGCGTACGTCTGCCTCGACGACCGTTGCTCGAACGGTGATCGCCGTCCGGCTCAGCCCCGGCCTGAGCGGCAACTCCGTCACTTCGAGCCGTAATACAGTCGGAGGAAGTCTTCCATGGCCGCGTTGACGCCGGCGCGGTCACCGGTGGCGAGCAGGTCGAGCAGCAGACCGCGGACGGCGGCGAGTCCCAGCCTGGCGCGGTTCCGGGCCACGGCAGGGTCCGCCCCTGTGGCGACCTCGGCGGCCACGAGCGGCTCCAGCCAGTCGTTCACGAGCCCTTCGAGAAGTGGGGCAGCCTCGGGGCGGCCCCGCAGCGCGTGCCCGTAGATTTCGAAGAAGAGCCGCTCCTGACCGGCCAGTCGAGGGTCTGTCAGCTGCTGCCAGAGGAGCCGCGCAGCATCGGCGGGTGAGAGACCGGGTTCCAGGCGGAGCCGGGACAGCAGATCACGCTGGCGCTGCTCCGACGTTCGGACGATCTCGACGAGCAGGTGTTCCTTGGAGCCGAAATAGTGGATCAGCATGCGGTGACTGACGCCGATCCCGGCGCCCAGGCCGCGCAGGCTCAGGTCTGCGATGCCGTGTGCCGCGACGTAGTCGACGGCCGCGTCCACCAATTGAGCTCGCCGGTCCCCGTCCGTGCCGGGCACTGCCTCGCCCTCAGGATGTGGGCCGTTCGTATTCACCACGCCACGAGCGTACCAATTGGTACACGCCCTGTGTACCGTGTGGTACATGAAGTCTGTCACCGTGTCGATCGACGTACCGCAGACGCCCGAGCAGGTCTACGACTTCCTCGATGTCATGGCTCACCACGAGCGATTCACCAACCACTACCTGAGCGGATGGCGCTACAGCGGCCCCGACCGGGGTATCGGATCGTGCGCCACGGTCACCGCCGCGTTGGGCGGTGTGAAGACCGACGTCACCATCGAGGTCGTCGAGGCCGACCCGCCGCGGCGCATCGTCGAACGGAACGTCAGCGCGGCCGGCCGACGTCTGGCCCAAGGCACCTACACCATCGGACCGCTGGCGACCGGCGGGAGTCACGTGACGTTCACGTACGCCTGGGCGCGCGTCCCGCTCGCCGACCGTCTGCTGGGACCCGTCGTCCGGGCCACGATACGACGCGCCAACCGCACGGTCATGCGACGCCTGGCCACCGAGTTGGCTCGCCATGTGTCCGCTGCCGGATCCTGACGTCGGTACATGTCGGTTCTTCTGCCCGGCCGGGACCGTCCTCGACGGCGTTATGTGACCTGTCGGTGTGTCTGAGCCAGTTGATGTCTCACGGAATCCGCGGGCTGTTCGTCCGAGGCGGCACAGCGAGGCGCATCGGTCGCAGCATCTTTGTACTCCTGCCAGGTGGACAGCAGATGGCGGGCCGGCCGCCCTGCCGCCGAAGCCAACGAGTTGGGGGTGCCGAATACCGTCATGTCTCCGCCTGCCGCGGCCGCGAACTCGGCCGCCACAGGATGGGGCCCATACCCGGCAGGCTGGTGACACTTGAAGGGTGCGACGGTCCCGCGAGCGTGCCTCGATGTCTGGGCGGTCAACCGCCCTGATTCCTCCGTGGCCGAGTGACCGGGCCTCCGCTTCTATCAGCAGACGACACTGCCGCTCATCGAGATGCGGCAGAACCGCCCCGAACTTCACTGCCAGCACGGCCCGTTGCACCTCCAGCCACCCATACCAGAGCAACCACCCGCCGAACGGGAGGCTACGGGTGAGATCTGCACGCCCTGAGCTCGTTCTTTATGGTTTGAGCTGCCTTGAAAACGTGTGCCGAGGCCCGACCGGACGCTGAGTAGGGTTGTGGCCATGGCCAAGGGAATGGGGCGGCGCCCCAAGGTGGACCTGGACAGCGGCGTCGGGGACGTGACGCTGCTCGTCTTGGAATGGCTCGGGGAGCAGGGTGTCGGTGCCATGATCCGGGTCGACGCGGAGCGCATGCGTGACGGCCGGCCAGCCTGGACATTTGCCGCTTCTGGTGGGCCACTGGACGGCGGGATGAGGGCCGACGGGGCTTCGGTCGCCGAGTGCATGGGCACAGCACTGCTTCGATTGCGAGAAGCCGGGCTGATTGTTCCCTTCTGACGCCGTGTTCAGCTTCTGAGTTGGTCGCGTTCGGCGATGGTCTGGTGGGTTTCGGTGCACGGGCCGGGCAGGGCAAGTTCGGGCGGAGGTTCCTGAACCCCCGGCGAACCCGGGCAGGGGTGAGCCGACCGGGTTCGGCGGGGCTTTCCCCCCGGACGAGGCGGAGTCGGGTGTGGGCGGCGACGACCAGCCCAGGTTCGTGGTCGCTGGGCAGACGGTCGACCTGAAGGCGGATCAACGCGCCCTCGACAATGGCGAGTTCGCCAGTGTGGCCGATCCATGCCGAGCGGGTGGTCAGACGAGGAGGGATACGGTCCCAGGCCATCGCGCGAGCGGTGCCATGACGGTCGGTGACCTGTGTGGTCGCGGTATCGGGCTCGCCCCAGGTGTCGGGCTTGGCGAAACGGAACTCCTTACCGTGCTTGGGCGGCCGCCCGCCCTGCGGCGGTGAGATCCAGGGCACCGGAACCGGCTTGCGCATCCCCCGGTCCGTACGCATCCGGCCAAGAACCTCGACCGGGAGTCCATCGAGGAGATAGGCCATACGCGGGGCGTCGTAACCGGCGAACAGACCGCCCTCGACCCGTCCGCCTGGATGCCGAGCTCGCTCTGACCTCATGACGAACGCGGTTAGGCAGCCTACTTCCAGACGACGTGCCCGGGTTCCTCACCTGCGCAGCCTCACCCTCGCCAGATAGGACAGGCGGCGCATCGACCCAGCGTTAACCCAGAGATCACTTGCGGGACAACCTTTGATCGAGGCCGAGGATGATAACCAGCTTCCAAATTAAAGTGAACCTTACAGTAGCGATTCACAGGAATGTGACACGCATCACATAAATGGTCAACCCGAAAGCCCGCTTTTACCCCTATTTTTCCGATAGACAAGGCCCGGGGCGATGGGATTTCATAGCACAGCTAAAAGGCAATCAAAGGCCTTTGGGCTGTTTATCTCATGCGGGTATCGAGGGCCGCCATCGGGGGGTGAGCTCATGAATTTACGCGTGCACGCTGTTCTATTTCGCTGCTTTATGCCAGATTTCCCACGCATCGATTCCGCTTCATCCAGCTGCCTTGAAGACGGCCTTCACACCTGCGTCGATCCCACGAATAGGACTGTGATCGCAACTGTGCTGAAGGCAAGGAAGAGACTCGTGCGGCGCATTCTTGGCGCCGCGGCTACAACCGCCCTGGCCTGGCTCGTCGTAGCGCAGGGCCTGTTGGGCGGATCCGCGTCGACGGCGTCGACCGCCGCGGCGGTCCATGCCGTCGCCGACGAGACACCCGGCTATGCCGTGGAGGGCTTCGACTATCCGCAGGCCGACAAGATCCTCGCGGAGCAGGGCATCACCCTCAAGCGCGGTGACGGGCACATCGTCCTCGCCGAATGCGGAAGCCAGACAGGTCTGTTGGAGATCATGGCCCGCGCCAGTTCGGACCTGATCTGCTTCCGGGTCACCGGCAACTCCGGCTATCTGACGCTGGAGATCCCCTCGGTCTACGCCATCAGGGGCAACGACTACGCGGCGCAGGTCGACATGACGACCGCCGACGAGGAGCAGTCGTACGACATCGCCAAGAACACTTGGACGCCCGTGGGTGAGAGCGCGGACGAGCAGGGGCGCGAGTTCATGCTCGTGGAGATCAGGACCTCCAAGTAGCGCTCTGGGCAGTCCTGTTGCCCTGGCCAACGTCGTATCTCCCCCTCGTCCCAAGGAAGTCATGCTCACCCAACACATCAGATCCGTCCGCCGCGCCCTGCTCGCCACGGCCCTGATCGCCGCACCGCTCGCACTGAGCACCCTGCCCGCGCAAGCCGTCACCGGCACCGCCGCCACCGGCACGACCTACGGCTACACCGCACGTCTGGACATCGGCCACGGCACCCGGGCCTGCTCCGGCGTCCTCGTCGACGCCGAATGGCTGCTCACCGCCGCCAGTTGCTTCGTCGACGACCCTGCCGCCGGCCTCGACGTACCCGCCGGCGCACCGAAGCTCGCGACGACCGCGACCATCGGACGCACCGACCTGACCACCTCCGACGGCGTGGTCCGCAACGTGGTCCAGTTGGTCCCGCGCACCGATCGCGACCTCGTCCTGGCCCGCCTCTCCCGCCCGGTCACCACCGTCACCCCCGCCGTCCTGGCCACCACCTCGCCCGTCACGGGCGAGGAACTGCGCGTCGCCGGATACGGCCGCACCAAGGACGAATGGGCGCCGCTCGCGCTGCACACCGGCGCGTTCTCCGTGGACGCCTCCGACGCCACCACCGCCACCGTCACCGGCAAGAACGGCGTGTCCATCTGCGCCGGCGACACCGGCGGCCCCGAGGTCCGCGTGGCAGGCGCCCAGGCCCAGCTCGTCGGCATCAACAGCCGCTCCTGGCAAGGCGGTTGCTTCGGCATCGACACCGCCGAGACCCGTACCGGCGGCATCGCCACCCGGGTCGACGACCTCGGAAGCTGGGTCGCCGCCCAGATCGCCGCGACGCGCGTGGACGACTTCAACGGCGACGGCACGGAGGACATCGCCGTCGGCGATCCCAAGGCGTCGGTGAACGGCCAGTCCGAGGCCGGCCTGGTAAAGGTCGTCTACGGCGGCGGCAAGGGCAGCGAGACGCTGCACCAGGACCTCGACTACGTGCCGGACACGGCCGAGGCCGGCGACGGGTTCGGTCAGGCACTCGCCTCGGTCGACTACGACGAGGACGGCTACACCGACCTGGTCGTCGGCATCCCCTCCGAGGACATCGGCACCGTGGCGAACGCCGGCATGGTGACCGTCCTCTACGGCTCTCCCGACGGCCTGGGCAAGGGCAAGGCCGCACTCAACCTGGTACAGGGCACGGGCGCGGGGGACATCCTGGCCGCCGTCTCGGAGGCCAACGACCAGATGGGCGCCGCGCTGGCCGCCGGCAAGACCGCCGCCGGTGAGCCGTATCTGCTGATCGGCATGCCCGGCCAGAACCTCAAGGGCTATGTGGACGCGGGCCAGGTCTTCTACCTGCGCGGTACCACCAACGTGAAGATCCACCAGGACTCGTCGGGCGTAGTGGGTGTCATCGAGGCCGGTGACCGGTTCGGTGCCTCCGTCGCGGGCGACGCCAACAACATCACGATCGGCTCCCCGGGCGAGACCGTCGGCACCGCCGCGAACGCCGGCATGGTGACGATCCTGAAGCACACGCTGAACGCGGCAGGCATCCCCACCGCCGTGGCGAGCATAGACCAGGACAGCGACGGCATCAGCGACGCGGCCGAACCCGAGGACCTGTTCGGTGCGTCGGTGTCGACGGTCGCGTACCGTCCGTCCGGCGCAACCGCCGCCACCGACTCGATCATCGCCGTCGGCTCGCCCGGCGAGACCCTGTGGGTCGGCACGACCTCCTACGCGGGTGCAGGGCAGGTGCTCACCCTCCGGGTGACCGCGGCCGGCACCGTGACCCAACTGGCCACCGTCCACCAGGGCGTCGACGGGGTGAACGGGGCTTCCGCGGCCGGTGACCGCTTCGGCACGTCCGTCGCCGTCGCGAACACCGCGCCGAACGCCACGAGCACGGCCTCGACCATGCTGCTGGCGGTCGGCGTCCCCGGCGAGGACATCGACACGGCGACCGACGCGGGCATCGTGCAGACGTTCTCGCTGCTGGGCGCGCCGGGTGACTCCGATCACTGGATCCAGGCGGGCAACGAGCGCGGCCTGCCCGGCACTCCGGGCGCGTCGCAGCTCGTGGGCGCCTACCTGTACTCCACGCCCACCCATCTGTGGATCGGGATGCCGAACGGCCCCTCCGAGCGCGGCGCCGTGCACGGCCTGCCGTGGTCGAACGCCATGGGCGGCACAGGCGCCACGGTGACGACATATCAGCCCGGTCTGAACGGCCTGCCCCTCACGGGCAAGGCGTTCGGCATGGCGATCGGCTGACCTGCGGGTCCGCCGCCGATCCGCTGAACTCTCGCGCCGGACAAGGGCGCGGCTCCCCCGTACTCCGCCCGGCGGTGTGACGCCATCCGTGCGTCACACCGCCGGGCCCCGATCCCGGAGGACAGCTTTGAACACGACCTACTGGAGCAGACGGCGCGTTCTCGGCGCCCTCGCGGCCACGACAGCCGTCGCCGCCACCTCCAGCCTCGTTCTCAGTTCAGCCCCTGCCGAAGCCGCCACCACCGCTCCGCCGGACGACCTCGACGAAGGTGACCCGTTCAACCTGCCCGACACCGACCGGGCGAAGGCCGTCAAGGCGTGGCTGCTGGGCGGCAAGGCCGTCCGCGCCGCGGCGGAAGCGGTACTGATCGGCTCCGACACCGACGTCCAGACCTTCCTGACGGTCGACCTCCCCAAGGCCACGGCGGAGGACAACCGTGTCGCCATCCTCACCTCCCTCGCCGGCGGCGGGAAGGGCACCCGGCGCGAGGCCGCCGCGGCGCTGGAGGGCGGTGACGCCTCCATCGCCGAGTATCTCGCGAGCGGCTTCAAGACCGCCCTCGTGGAAGACCTGAGCGTCGCCACCGCGACCGTGATGGCCGTGGGTGACAAGGGCGTACGCCGCTACGGCAACGCCGCCCTGAACGCGGGCACGCAGGCTGCCCTGGAGCAGTTCCTCACCGAGGACCAGTACACCGGCCGCCTGGAGGACATGCGCGTCGAGGTGACCAAGCTCCTGGTGCTGGCCGGTCCGGAGGTGCAGAAATACGCTTCCCGGGCGCTGGACGGGACCGAGGCCGACGTCGAGTGGTTCCTCGACACCGGCCAGCACATCGCCCGCGCCCGCGACCAGGAGTCCGCGACGATCGAGGAACTCGTCGCGGTCGTCGAACGCGAGGGCAAGAAGGCCGACGCACAGTCGAAGGAGGCCGAGGAGGCCTCCGCCCGCGCGGTGGAAGCCGCCGAGAAGGCCAAGCAGGCGGCGGAGACCGCCGCGGCGGAGGCCCAGGCGGCCCAGGACGACGTGATCAAGTCCGGCAAGGCGGCCCGCAAGGCGGCCGAGGCCGCGACAGGCGCGGCCGACTCTGCCCGGGTCGCCATCAGGGCCTCCCACGCCGCCGTCCAGGCGTCCCGTCGCGCCGCCTATGCCGCCACCGCCGCGAGCCAGGCCGCGGCCACCGCCGGATCCGCCGCCGCCACCGCGTACAACGCGGCCATCGCCGCGTCCAAGGACGCCACCAAGGCAGCCGCCTGCAAGGACGCCGCCGTCGCCGCCCGCAACGCCGCGGCCAAGGCCCGTAGCGCGGCGAAGGCCGCCGACGCGGCCGCCACCTCCTCGGCGGCGGCCGCGAACGCCGGGGCCGCCGCCGCCGGGGCGGCCCGTAACGCCGCCGCCGCCGCGAACGCCTCAGCCGCGGCCGCGGCCTCCGCCGGCAAGGCGCAGGCGGAGGCCGCGGAGGCCAAACGGCAGGCGCAGATCGCCAGCACCAACGCCACGATCGCCACCAACGCGGCAGGCACGGCACAGACGTTGGCGAATGCGTCCGCGGCCGCCGCCCGCACCGCGCGCGACGCCGCGAACAGCGCGGCCGACCACGCGGACAACGCCGCGACGGCTGCCGAGTGGGCGTTCCAGTACGCGGGCCAAGCCATCGACTACGCCAACAAGTCCACCGCGTTCGCCAACTCGGCCACCGAGGCGGCGAACACCGCCACCGACGCCGTCACCCAGGCGATAGCGGTGGAGAAGGCGGCGCGGGAGGCCGAGTGGCAGCGCCTCGACGAGGACATGAAGCAGGCGATGCAGGAGACCGGCCTGCTGGCGCAGATCGAGGCGCAGGAACGGGCGGAACGCGCCGAGAAGCGCACCCAGGACGAGCAGGCCGAGCAGGCGACGAAGGACCTCGTCGCCCAGGCCGAAGCGGCGCTGGCCGCGGGCGACACGGGCCTGGCCGCCACCCTCGGACGCAGGGCGGCCATCGCCCTGATGAACTCCCAGGGCTCCTGGTCGTGCGAGGCGGCCCGGTTCGCCCTGTGCGGCACGGACGCCGACGTGCATGGCTGGATCGACACCGACCGGCAGCTCGCGCAGGGACAGGACGACCGGGAGACTGTCCTCTACCTGGCCCAGATCGCCACCCCGGACGTCGCGGAAGCCGCGACCGCGGCGCTGGCGAGCGACGCCGCGGACGCCGCCACCCGGTTCCTCGCCGACAGCGTCATCGAGGCCGCCGCGACGGACAACCGCGTCGCGGTCGCCAGGGTCCTGGCCAACAACCCCGGCAGCGCGGTGAAGAAGGCGGCGAACGCGGCGCTGGACGCCGGCACCGCCGAGGCGCTCTACGAGTTCCTCGGTGTCACGTACGAGGCGGCGCAGCAGGAGGACGACGCGGTCGCCACCGCCACCCTGATCGCGAACGCGGGCCCGTACACGCAGGCTCACGCCCAGGCCGCGATGGAGGGGCCGGCGTGGATGCGCCGCAACTTCATCGCCTCGGCGCAGTACCGGACCGCACAGCTCGACTACGACTCCGCCGCCCACATCTCCGGCATCCAGGGCGCGATCGCCGCGGCCGTCAAGATCGCGCACCGTGCCCAGGAGAGCGCCGCCCGTGCGCAGCAGGCGGCTGCGACGGCGCGCAACGCCGCCGCCGAGGCGCAACAGTGGTCGGACAAGGCGAACGCGTCGGCCGAGCAGGCCTCTACCGCGGCCACCCAGGCGGACGCGAACGCGGACGCGGCCGACCAGTCGGCCAAGGATGCGCAGGCCTCGGCCGACAAGGCCAAGGCGGCGGCCAGCACCGCGCGTTCGGCCGCGCGCTCGGCGAACTACTCCGCCAACCGCGCCGTGGACGCCGCCCGCCGCGCGGTGGCCTCCGCCAACTCGGCCCAGGCGTCGGCCGCTTCGGCCCGCGCCTCCGCCATCCAGGCGGGCCAGGACGCGCAGACGGCAGCGGCCGCGGCGAGCCAGGCGCACCAGATCGCCTCGGCCAAGCGCCAGGAGGAGATCGCGGCGGCCGCCAAGCGGGCGGCCGAGGAGGCCCGCGAGGCGAAGGAAGCCGGTACGAACCCGGCCGACACCACCGACAACGACACCGTCAAGGGCGGTCTTCCCTGGTGGAAGGAGGACGCCAGATGGCTGGCGAACGCCACCAACTGGCTCAGTATCGGCTTCGGTTTCGCCTCCGCCTTCACCGGCCTCGTCGGCCTGGCAGCCGGCTTCTTCTTCCCGCCCGCCGTGCCGTTCATCGAGGCCCTCGCGTCCGGCTTCGCGTACACCTCCCTGGCGTTCTCCGGGCTGAACGTGCTGTTCACCGGAATCGGCTACGGATTGTCGAGCAGCGAGTTCAAGTCGTCCCTCGGCAGCGCCGCTCTGGGCGTGCTCACGTTCGGCCAGTCCAAGTGGATCGGTGCTGCGGGCGGCTCCACCGTCGTCACGAAGGTCAGCCAGTTCGGCCATGACCTCATCTCGCCGGTCACCGGCGTACTGGGATCCCTATTCTGATCCAATCAGATCGAATCTGATCTGATTCGATCTGATTCGAATCGATAGGATGCGGGGCTCACACCGGGGGTCGGCGGCGTACCTGCCGACGGCCCCCGGGCGCCGCCGAAAGGACCGCCGTGCTCGCGCAGCTTCCCCTCGTCTACCTGTTGCTCATCGCGGCGTTCGCCACATTCGTCCTCTGCTCCGTCGTGGACAGGTGGATGAAGGTCCGCAAACTGACGCTGCTCGTTTTCGTGGTCTCCCTCGGCTGCTGTCTCGGCATGATCGCGGTGGGCGCCTTCCAGCCCGCGCACTGGAATTCCCGGCAGATGCTGGTCATGTATTCCTTCGTGTGGATCGGACTCGCGGCAGGCCTGATTCCACCCAGGAAACTGTTCCTCGAATACGGCGACGAATGGCGCCGAGGAGTCAAGCGGGACACCTACGCCTACCCCGTGCGATATCAGCTGGTCATGTATGTCTCGGTCGGCGTCATGTGCCTCTTGGCATTCGTTCTCGCGACCTGACCGCATACCGGTTTGGTCAAGGGGTGAGTGCGGCGGGGATGTCCATCACGCCGGCGTTGTTGATCAGGATGTCGATGTCGCCGGACCAGGCGTCGGCGAAGGCTCGCACCGAGGTCATGTCCGACACGTCGAGCGGGCGGATGTCGAAGGTCCCTGGCAGGTCGGCGACAGCGTGGCGGGCCTTGCCGGGGTCGCGTACCCCCAGTACGACATGGGCTCCGGCAGGGGCGAGTTCGCGTGCCGTGATCAGGCCGAGGCCACGGCCGGCACCGGTGATCACCACCGTACAGCCGGTCAGGTCCGGGAGGTCGTTCGCTGTCCAACTGGTCATGCTGGTCACGGGTCTTGGCACCGTAGTTCGTAGTTCGTAGTTCGTAGTTCGTGGTTCGTGGTTCGTGGTTCGCGGTTCGCGGTTGTGGGTTCGCGGCGACCGGTGATCGCATCGCCAGTGAACTCGCCCCACCACGGGCACTGGAAGGACATGCGCAACCACTGACTGGCAGGTCGTGGTCAAGCCGCGCCGGATGGCCAACGATGGGGACCATGGACCATACGTTCGACCGCTCGCCCCTGGGTGCCTTCCTGCGCACCCGTCGTACGGCGCTGCAACCGGAGGATGTCGGGTCGCGCCGCGGACAACGCCGACGCGCTCCTGGCCTGCGCCTCGAGGAGGTGGCGGAGTTGTGCACCATGTCCGCCGACTACTTCGCCCGGCTGGAACGCGGCGACGGTCCGCAGCCGTCGGAGCAGATGGTCGCGGCCATCGCCCGCGGCCTGCGGCTGACCCCGGGCGAACGCGATCACCTGTTCCTGCTCGCCGGCTACCGCACCGCCCGCCGTGACCTGCGGCTTCAGCACGTGAGCCCCGGACTGATGCGGGTCATGGACGGCTTGGCCGCCACCACCGCGCAGGTCATGGGCCCGCTGGGCGAGACGTTGCTGCAGACACCGTCCGCAGTGGCACTGCTCGGCGAGCAGACCCAGTACACCGGCAGCGCCCGCAGCGCGACGTACCGATGGTTCACCGATCCGGCCGCCCGTGAGCGGTACCACCCCGAGCAGCACGACGACGACAGCCGGACCAATGCCGCGCTGCTGCGCGCGGCTGTCACCCGGGACGGGCCCGGCTCCCCCGCGGCGGACCTGGCGGACGTCCTGCTGCGCACCAGCGAGGAGTTCGCCCGGTTGTGGGAGCGCCACGAGGTGCGCCTGCGGTGGAGCGAAACCAAACGGTTCGTCCACCCCCAGGTCGGACAACTGGACCTCTACTGCCAACTCCTGCTGGAGCCGGACCAGGGCCAGTCGCTGCTCATATTCACCGCCACCCCAGGCACGGAAAGCCACGAAAAGCTCGCCCTGCTCAGCGTCCTGGGCACCGACCAATTCGCCACCGACACCCAGTGACGCCACCCGACCGAATCAGTACGTCGCGCACCTGGTGAACTGGAGGGCTCTTGCCCGCCGCATTGGCCGTCGCGAGCACATGAGTCGTACGGGCTGTCCCGTAACCGTCGGTCACAGGGAAGACAATCTCGCTGTGGCCGGGGAGATCACGGCCTCGGAGCGCGTACAAAAAACTCCTGTGCGCCGGCTCGCACACCTCTGCGATCATCCCCCCATGGCGCACAGTCTCGAATCGCTGGTCATCCGGCACACCCACCGCCTTTCCACCCCCAAGGGCTCCGCCGGGGAAGGAGCCACCGCCGCGCGGCAGTTCGACGCGGCGCTGGCATCCGTGGGCTTCAAACTCTCGGCGGAACTGCTGGAGCGGCTGTCGGGGCTGTCCGAGGCCGCGGTCGTGCACACCGCCAAGCGGACGCTGCGCACCGTGAGCGAGATGGTGGGCGACCACGCCCGGCACAACTCGTACTTCATCGACTTTCCAGCGAACGTGCCGGACACCGAAGAGTTCTGGATGCGGTGTGTGACGAAGGCGCTCGGTGACGACACGTCGCGCGAGAACGTGCTGACGCAGCTGGCACACGGGGTGCTGGACCTGCTCAGCCTCCCCACGTACGGCCGATGCCAGCACACCTACGAGGAGATGCTCGCGGCGCAGGACGAGCTGATCGCCTCTGCGGGCGACCGGGTGACCGTCCTGCACCTCGGGCGGGACCTGGACGACGAACTCACGGACCTGTACCTGGCCTTGGCGAGCAGCACGACGCCACTGGGCGAGGAGCACCTGCGCGACCTCAAGGCCCTCGCCGAGCGGTGCGCGCTCGGCCCCCAGCCGGAGTCGATCCCGGTCCGGGAGAACCGGGCGGTCGTCAACGCGGCGCGTATTGCCGTCGGCGCGGACCTCCTTGTGGACACCGTCATTGACGTGCTGCGGCTGGCCTGCGCGCTGTCGGGCGGCGATGTGACGCTGCAGGAGCCGACCCGGTTTCGGGCACTCTCGCGGCCGACCCGCCGTGCGCTGCTGGCGGGCCTCGACGCCGTGGTCGCGGTGAACCCCGCCAAGCTGGCCGATGTGCACACGCACCGCGAGCCTTTCAAGCGGCTCGGTGAGCGTCTCCACCCGCACGAGTACCCGCGCTGGCCGCACGCCGCCGATGTGTTCGCCGTAGCGCGGGGTGAGAAGGAGGCGCGGTCCTTCGACAGCCGTGTCGAGAAGCTGCTCGACGAGTTCGACGTCCTCGGTGCGGTGCAGCTGCTGAAGTCCGCTCCCGGCAAGCTGTTCCGCGCCTTGGACCTCCTGCTGCGTATCGCCGCCGACCAGGAGGAGCGGGATGCGGTGGTGGCCGCCGCTGTACGGGTCGCCCCCGAGGTCTCCGGCCGGGTCGTGCTCTCGGTCCGCGAGCACTTCCACAACCGGGAGCGGGAGACCGACGAACCCCGCATCTTCGTCAACCGCCGGGGCCGTGCCTGGGTGACCCCCGACCACCGGCCGACCGTCCCGGCGGCCGACCGCGAGCGTCTGATCGCCGCCCTCGACGCCGAGTTGCGCCGCAGGCTCCCGGCTCCGGGCCGGCTGCTGCTCGACCCCGACGTCCTCGACGTGGCGCTCCCGCTCAGCGGCAGGGCGACCGCGGCCGGACTCGGCGTACTGCCGCGAGGGTCGGTCTCGGCGGTCGACGGCGAACAGCTTCGCTTCTTCGTGTACTGGAAGGAGACCGAGAAACGGACCGACTACGACCTCTCGGCGCTGCTTCTCCACGCCGACTACAGCACCGACTCCTGGCTCTCCTACACCTCCCTCAAGGCTGTCGGGGGCGAGCACTCAGGCGATGTCACCGAGGCGCCCGACGGGGCCTCGGAATTCATCAACCTGTCCCTGGACCGGGTACGCAGCACATTCATCGTTCCGCAGGTCAACATCTACACCGGCGAGAGCTTCGAGGAGGTCGAGGAGTCGTTCTTCGGTTTCATGCTGCGCGACGGTGAGCAGAAGGGCCGGCCGTTCGAACCGCGCACGGTGCGGATGAAGTCGGATCTTCGCGGGGTGGGTCGAGTGGCGCTGCCGCTGGTGTTCCGGCGCGAGGACGACGGCCGGTGGCGCGCGAAGTGGCTGCACCTGTATTTGAAGGGCATCTCGTCGGCCAACCGGGTCGAGGAGAACCAGGTGTCAGTGTCCAAGGTGGTACGCGCCGTCGTAGAGCGCGAGCATCTGACGGTGCGGTACCTGGTCGACCTGATGTCCGGCGACACCACGGCCGTGGACCTGTGGGACGGCGGGCCGGTCCCGGACGAGCCCGTGATGTACATCGGTCTCGAACGTCCCGAGGGGCTGCACCCGGACTCCCGAGTCATCACCCCCGAAAATCTGCGCGACTTGATCCCGGGCTGAGTGCTAACGTTGCCCACGGCGAGGCCATGAAGGGGCTTCCTTCTCAATTTCCTCTAACGAAAACAAGTTCTTTCGCTTTCCTCGCCGTCGGCTTCGACTGGGAGGCGCCCGCGCGGCGCCTCCCAGTTTTCGTATGTACGCCGACGGTCATCACCCCGGAAAACGCGCACGACTTGGTCCCGAGCCGACTGATAGCATTGCCTTAGGCGAGGCCATGAAAGGGCTTCCTTCTCCTCCGCCGTGAAAGCGGCTTAAATGTGAGTCCCTTCGCTCCCCTCGCCCTCGACGTCGCTCCGGGCGGCGTTCGCGCTCACCGCGCGAACGCCGCCCGAGCCGTTTTCAGGGCTTGTTCCGCGTTGCCACGGCCAAGAGGGCGAGCATCGCCAGATCGGTCTCGCGGTGGCCGCCGCCGTGCGCGGACGGGTCGATCGGACGGACGTGGCGTCGGCGCACTACAAGACGTTGCCGTGCCAGAGATCACCGTCCAGCCGGGCTGGCGGCTCGGCGGGGCCCACGAGGTCGGGCAGCCCCAAGCAGACGTCTACTGCCGGGGACCGCGGAACGGGACCCGTTGAAGCCGGCCGCGACCCGCAACTGCCCCCACTGGCAGCAGCCCGTCACCACCCTCGCTCTCCTGACGACACCGGAAGCCACCCGGCCCTCGGTGCCTACCGGCAGAGCCCGCCCATGGTCTCCTCCAGAACGACCTTGCGGCCGATGGCTCCGGAGACACACTCGACCTGCTCCCGCCGCGTCACCGACTCCGGACCGCTCAGTGCACACGCCTTGCACTGTTCGTCGAGAACGTCCCCGTACGCAGAAACGTCCACGCAAGCCCGGACTCGCGCAAGGCACTCTCGGCAGCACGCCCACCAGTCACCGGAGCCGTCACAACAACTCCTCCCATCAAGCCGTCACAACAGTTCCTCGCATCAACTCGTCTCGAAAGTCACCCCGCGGAGTCCAGGCGTGCGCGCTGATCGGCCGTCAACTCCAGTGACACCCCCGCGACCGCCTCGTCCAGCTGATCGACCGTGCTGACGCCGACGATCGGCGTGGCGGCCGGGTTCCCTCCGGTCAGCCACGCCAACACCACCCGGTTGCGGTTCGTGCCGGTCTCGGCGGCAATCGTGTCGAGCACCGCGAGGCGGCGGGCGGTGCCGGGGTGGTCGTACTCCGTGGGCAGAGGCTTGTCCGCGCGGGTGTAACGGCCGCTCAGCAGCGGCGTGTACGCCCACAGAGCCATGTCCGGATGGTGCTCCAGGTAGTGGAGCACCTCGTCGGTGACCGCACCGAACCGGTGCACCACGGTGGGCCGGGTCGCGGGGCGCGGTTGCAGGTACGTGTGGTGCTGCTGCACCGCGGTGAAGCCGGCACTGCCGTGGGCCCGCGCGATCTGCCGTGCCCGCTCGATCTGCCAAACAGGGTAGTTGGAACAGCCGAAGCGGCCGACCGTTCCCGCGGACACTAGCTCGTCGAAGGCGGCGACCGTCTCTTCCAGCGGTGTGGCCGGATCGGGCTTGTGGGCCCAGTACAGCTCGACGTGGTCCGTACCCAGTCGTCGGAGGCTGCCCTCGATCCCGCTCTTGACGACCCCGGCCGAAAGGCCCTCGGCCGTCTCCGGGAATCGTCCGGCCACGGTCGGCTCGCAGCCCACCTTGGTGCTGATCCTGACGCGGTCACGGACGCCCGGGCGGCTTGCCAGCCAGCGCCCGAGCAACGTCTCGCTCTGCCCGCCGAAGCCGGTCGGGTCGTCCCAGAACGCGTAGCAGTTGGCGGTGTCGATCCAGACGCCCCCGGCGTCCACGAAGCGGTCCAGGAGCTCGAACGATCGGCGCTCGTCCTGAGCCGTGCCGAACAGCATGGCCCCAAGAGCCAGGTTCTCCATCATGTCCCTCACGCTAGGCGGATTCGGATCGGCGGTACGCTCCAATCTCATGGCTGTTTTCCAGACCAATCTCGCGTGGGCGACGCTGCTGGATGTCGGTCCTCCGGATGGCGGACGGCGCCGCCTGCACGATCGCCTGGCTCACGCGCTGCGCACCGCGATCCGGGACGGCCGGCTGACGGAGGGCGCCGCCGTGCCACCGAGCCGGGCGCTCGCCGAGGAACTCGGCTGCTCCCGTTGGGTCGTGACGGAGGCGTACGGGCAACTCATCGCGGAGGGTTACCTCTCCGCCCGGGTGGGTTCCGCCACGCGTGTCACGTGGTCACCGGACACGGCGCCGCCGCGGCCTCGTGCACCGCGCGCACCAGCACGGCCGCCGATCCGGTACGACCTCGCGCCCGGCCTGCCCGACCTGCGGGCGTTTCCCCGCCGCCGCTGGGCGGACGCCGTCCGGGCGGTCACGGGCTCGGCCATCCACTATGACCTCGGTCTGCCCGACCCCGCCGGGCACGCGGTGCTGCGTACCACCGTCGCGCAGTACCTGCGGCGCTCGCGCGGCGCGGACGCGCACGCCGTGTCCGTGTCCGTGTCCGTCTGCGCGGGCGTCACCGACGGTCTGGTACGCACGTGCCGTGCGCTGCGCGCCGAGGGGATTGCCGACCTGGCCGTGGAGCACCCGGGTTGGGGGCGGTTGCGGGACGCCGCGACGAGCGCCGGCCTACGTGTGCACCAGGTGCCCGTGGACCACGACGGCCTCCGCGTCGACGACCTCGCGCGTACGCCGGCCCGGGCCGTCGTCGTCGGCGCGGCACACCAGTTTCCCACCGGCACGGTGCTGTCCGCGGCGCGCCGCGCACGCCTGGTGCGCTGGGCCCGCGAGGTGGACGGCTTCGTCATCGAAGACGACTACGACGCCGAGTTCCGCTACGACCACCACCCGGTCGCCGTCATGCAGGGGATGGATCCGAGCCGGGTCTTCCTCCTCGGCTCGGTCAGCAAGACGCTGTCGCCGGCCCTCGGCCTGGGCTGGCTGGTCGCGCCTGTCGCGATGACCCCGGTGCTCCGGGCGGCGAACCTCGTCGCCGCCGCGCCACCGGTGCTGGACCAACTCGCGCTCGCCACTTTCATCGACCGCGGATGGTACGACGCCCACCTGCGCGCGGCGCGGCGGCGGTTCCGATCCCGCCGCGACCTGCTGGTCCGGACGCTCGAGGCCCAGGTGCCGGAGGGCCGGGTCGCCGGCACCGCCGCCGGGCTGCACATCCTGCTCCACCTACCGGACGGCATCGACACCCGCCGGGCGGTCCAGGCGGCGGCCGCCGCCGGGCTACGCCTGGCGGACCTCGACGACTATCGCGCGCCTCGGTCGGCGCAACCCGCGCTCGTCCTCGGGTACGGCAACATCAGCGACACGGAGATCCCTCCGGCCGTCGCGCTCCTGCGCGAAGCGCTGCGTTCACCGACGGCCTCGCCACCAACGCGTACAGGACAGCTGAGTCATGACGATCGCTGACGCGGGGTTCATGCCCGGCATCGAGCTGTCCCAGGTCCTGTACGACGAGGCGGTGCGACCGTTCCTCGGAGAGGTCTTTGCAGCAGGAGGTCGCCTGCGAAGCCGGAACAGGGCCGCGCCGACCGGGTGCCGTCGTTGCTTCAAGAGCACTTTCGTCGGTGCTCCGTTGCTCGAACAGGGGCCGCATCGGCGCTGAAGGGCGGCCATCAGGTGCATGACCTGGCTGACCGATTCCGCTTCCAACGCCTGCCGGTACGAGGTGCCACGCCGGCTTCGCCGCGGCCACCTGCGTGTTGCGGGCCAGTGCCCGCCCGATCTACCGGCAGCGGGCGGTTCCTCCTCTCGGGTACTTCATGGGGTAACCAGCGGCGACGAACCGCTCTGCCGACAGACTGGCCATGACCGGTTCGGAAGAGGATCGGAACAGGACGGGCCGCCATGTGGAGGGATGTCATGCCACAGGACATCGAGTTCGATCTACCCTTCCCGCTTCGGGTCAGCGCAGACATGGAGGGCGCCCGCCGCCGCAACCTTGACTGGGTCCGCGGGCAGGGGCTGGTGGGTGGTGAGCGGTCCGTGGACTGGTACACCTCGTGGGACATGCCCCGGCTCGCCGCCTATGGCTTTCCCGACGCCACCGGGTGGGGTCTGGATCTGTGTACCGACGCCATGGCGTTCTTCTTCGTCTTCGACGATCAGCTCGACGGCCCTCTGGGCCTTGCGCCCGACCGAGTCGCCCGGGTGTGCCAGGGCCTGATCGACGTAGTCCACGGCACCGGCCACGGCGGCGACGCGTGCTCGACCGCGTTCGCCGACCTCTGGCGCCGCAGCACCGACGGTGCCGCTCCCGGGTGGGTGGCCCGGGTCGCCCACGAGTGGGAGTACTACTTCGCCGCCCACGCCCACGAGGCGGTCGACCGGTGCCGGGGGGTGCCGGTGGACATGGAGCACTACCTCCATGTCCGCAGGGGCGTCGCCGGGACGGCGCTGCCGTTGTCGCTGGCCGAACGCGCGGCGGGTCTCAGCCTGCCGGCGGCGGTCTTCCACGGGCCGCAGCTGAGGATCATGCGGGAGATCGCCATCGACATCACGCTGATGTGCAACGACGTGTACTCCCTCGAAAAGGAGGAAGCGCGCGGAGACATGGACAATCTCGTCCTCGTCATCGAGCACACCCAGCATCGCACCCGCGACGGGGCCGTCACCGCGGCCCAGCAGGAAGTCCACCGGTGCTGCAACCGGTTCCAGCAACTCGCCCGCGAGATCCCGGCCATCTGCACCCAGCTAGCACTCCCCGCCCCGCTGCGGGCCGCCGTAGGGACCTACGTCGACGTCATGACCGCGTGGATCAGCGGCTACCACGCCTGGGAGACCGAGACCCTGCGCTACACCACCGCACTCAAGGCCCTCCCCAGCACCGGCCCCGGCTACTTCGAGAACATCCTGGGAGAACCTGGTCCCGACCTCCTCGCCCCGGCCACCGACCGATCCGATACACCTCACGGCTGACTCCCGAACACCGGTCGGCCGACTCGGCCGCCAACGCCTGCACTGATCTCCGGACACAGAGCACGGCAACAGCGTCACAACGGGGACCGGCGGTGCCAGGTCACCTGGCTCGCCCCTGCTCAACTCGGTATGGCTCCGGCTGACACGACCCACCCGGTTCCCGGCCAATCCGGTGAGGAAGCGTTCATCGATGCCGTCGTGCGGGGTGACTGGTGCCGGTCAGATCAGGGCCCGCTCGAACGCTGCGCGGTGAACATCGACGAATGCGTGCTCGCGGCGGCTCCACTCGATGCGTGCCACGATGACGTCCTCGTCGGGTTGAACCTCGCAGGGCCCAGGAACCCACTCGGCCAGAAACGGGCGTTACGGCTCTGCCGTTCCAAGATGGCGTCGACGAGCTCACCTCGCTCGTGGGCATCGAGTCCGTACGCATCGACCAGCGCCCGGACCTGGTCGGCCTGATCCGGCACAGCCGGGGCGGTGTCCTTGGAAGCGGTGCACCACGTCTTCTTTCCGCTGTTCAAATCTGTCTCATGAGATCTGTGGTTCAGTCTCGAATCGTTGTGGTGGTACGAGACAGGTGAGCTGACGGGATTTTCTCTCAGGCCCCTGGAGAGGGGCGAGAGTGGACCTTGCTTTTGTACAGTCCGGGCTGCTGGGGAAGTACCTGGACAGTGGCGTGATCTCCGCTGAGAAGGTGATCGCGCTGCTGAGGCGGCGGGGTGTCCTTGACGGGACTCCGGTGTACCTCGACGAGGAGACACAGATGCCGGTTCCGCCGCTGTGCGAGTTCGGCAGGTATCTGTCGACGGCCTTGCTCGACGAGAGCACGCTGAAGGACTACGGGCGGGTGATCGGTCGGCTGGAGGACCATCTTGACGACCTGGGCAGCGATGTCCTGTCGGCAACCGAGTCCGATCTCGTCTCTTACCGCGGCCATCGGACCCAGTGGCAGAAGAAGCCGGTCGGCGAGGCGGTCTGGAGCCGCGAGTCGTTCGTCCTGGACGATTTCTACGGCTTCCTCGTCGACCGCAGGATCTTGGCGCGCCGCCCGGCGCGGCCGGCGGCGCGGGGTCGCAACGCGCTGGCACCATCGGTCCGCTCGGGGATGGACATCCGGCACCTGACGTTCGAGCAGTATCGGTACCTCCGGGATGTGGGGCTGGGCGGGCAGTTGCCCGACGCCCAGGTGAATCCGACCTTCCGTGGGTGGTCACCGCTGCGCGATCGAGCAGGTGCGGACATTGCCCTGGGGTCGGGAACGCGGTGGCGGGAGTGGGCAACCGTACTCTTGCCAGAGATAGGTCTGTGGCCCGGAATGCCGGGTGGGGCCGCGGAGTTCACCGTCCAGGCCTGCGCGAAGTACGGCAAGACGCGCCCCGTCTACGTTCCTGAGGACGCGGTCGGGTCTGCTGATCTCTTCTGCATGCTCGAGCGCCCGGACATCGTCCGCAGGGCGGCCCGGGGCCTGGAGCGCAAGGCCCGCGACCTGTTCGTGGTGGGCGAGATCGACGTGGCAGGCGGGCAGGTGCGGGGCGTTCTGGACGGCGTGGCCCGCGAGTACAAGATGTCCGCCATGCCCGCCAAACTGCGGCGGATCACCGTCTTCGAGGGCGAGTTCGGCCTGGAGGCGCTGACTCTGTTCGTCTGCCGGGGCGGTCTGATGCCGGGAGCGGATGCCTGGAAGGGGTACCGCCACCGGGCCTGGACGCGCATGAGGACCCTCGCTGACCGCACCACGCCGCTGCTGCCGGCTCGACGCTGGAGATGGCACGACCTGAGGCACACATACGCTCTGCAGCTTTTGACCTATCTGGAGAACGTGATGGATGGCGAGGAGCCGGACCTGCAGGCTCGCCGTCGTCGGCACCGTTCGTACCTGACCGGGCACATCCGGCACAACCCGCTGCTGATCGTCAGCCGGCGACTCGGCCACGCGAGCCCGGAAACCACCTATGAGTACCTCCAGTACACGGACGACCTGATCAACGAGTTCGAGGCCGCGTTCAACGGCTGGGTGGGCGACGACGAGGCGACCTACGCCGAGATTGCCTCGCACGCCCTCTCCGGCGCGAAGGACGGACGCTGATGGCGAAGGCACGCCGGAAGGGCCGGAACAACGCAGATCGCGAACGGCTGCGGGCGGCGCTGGAGAATCCCGTTCCGGCCGGTGGTATCGGCCCTCGAGTAGTCCAGCTTCCGCTGATCCTGCTGGCGATGGACCCGTCGGACTTCCGCTGTTCGCGTTTGGCCATTCAGCTGGCCGACGAGTGGGTGGAGTACGTGGCCGCCACCCAGATCACGCAACACGCGAACGTCTACCACATGGCGATCGACAGGCTCTGCAAGTACGTGGACAAGGAGCTCGGGCCCGCGGCGGAGACGGTGAGCCTGACCGATGGGAACCTCTTTGACCTGTTGCTGAAGTGGGAGCTGTCGCTGCCCGAGAGCTACGCGGCGAGCTCGACCTACCCCGGGTTGATAGCTGCCGCCGCACGGGTGTTGATCGTCCGCCGGGACGAGCACCCCGGCCGCCCGGTCGCCCCGGATCTGGCCAGGCTGGCCCGCGGTCCCGCGCTGCTGGGCAGCGGCGAGAAGACAGAACGGGACGAGTTCAAGCGCCAGGAGAAGCAGGCTCTGGTCCGCGCCGGCTGGCAGTGCGTCCAGGCCGCCCGCAAGCGACTCGACGAGGGCTGGACCCTGGCCGAACAGGGACGCCATCCTGATCAGGGCAGTTGGACCAGCATTCCCGATCTGCTCTGGGGCTTCGCCCACGAGCAGATCACCCTCGACGACTTCCACCGGCACGTTCCTCCGTCCCGCGAATGGCCGATGGACCTGCAGACGTTCGCCACCGGACCGGGCCGCGTCCTCGTTGCGCAGTCGGCACGGATGCAGCTGGCCCGCAAGCTGTTCGCGAGGTTGTATCCGAACAACCTTGATCTCCACGCCTTCCGCGTCCTGCTGATGGACGCCACCGGCCATGCGTCAGAAGAAGTCACCGGCTTCGGAGAGACGGAAGTGGAGTTCCTCCCCAAGGGCGTCCGGCTGACCCTGCTCAAGAACCGGGCCGAACGCCGGCGGCACCGTGCCTTCCGAGACCAACCCGCCCCCGAGGAACCGGACCAGGACGAAAATGCTGATGGGCAGCTCACGGTGGACTGGCCCCGGCGCGAGGCCAGCGAGGTGGTCCGCCAGCTCATGGACATGACCGCCCGGGTCCGGGCCAAGGCCCCGCACGTCACCCACACACTCTTCGTCAGCGCCACCGTCCGCAACAACTTCACCGCGGTCTTCGACGAGTGGAAGACCAGGAGTCCGAGCTCGTTCGGCGACTGGCTGGACGCCACGGGTGTCGAGATCAAGGGCGAGCGGAACATCGGCCGCCTGCGCAAATCGACCAAGGTTGAGAAGGCCATCGTCACCGAGGGGCGCATCAGCGCCGCCGCGGACGACCACACCGAGGAGACCTTCGCCGGCCACTACGCGCAGGGCACCACGCTGCGAATCCTGTCCGGGCGGACGATCGCCACGGCTCAGCAGCACTGGTTCGACAAGGCTCTCGACCGTGTCGACGGCCCGACCGTCATCATCGGCGCCACCGGGGACGTCGACCAGGACCTGCTGGAGGACTCGGGTCTGTCCGCCCAGGAGGCCGAGGACATCCTGGCCGGCCAGCTCGACATGGGCGTCTCCCACTGCAAGAACCCCTACCAGGGGCCCTACAGCCGCCCCGGTGAACTCTGCGCCGTTGCGCCGCTGCGCTGCCTGGAATGCCGCAACGCATGGATCCTGCCGACCAACCTTCCTCAGCTTCTCCTCTTCAAAGCGCACCTGGAACGCCTTCGTACACTCCTGACTCCACAGGCATTCGCACGGCTCTGGGGGCAGAGCTGGGCGAACCTCCGCGCCGTCCTGGAGGACCGCACGCCCGAGGAACTGGCCCAGGCGCGCAGGCACATCGAAGCCGGCCAGGCCGTTCTTGATCTGCCACTCGCCGCGAACACGGAGTTCGACGCATGATCCTGCCCCTGCCCGAGCAACGGCGTCCCTCTCTGTTCCTGGACGACGAACCCGTCGTCCAGGGACGCGCTTTGCTCCCCGAAGCTCAAGAGCCGGGCGCCTACATCCCCCGATTCGGCGACCGGAACATCTGGAACTTCAACGGGATCCTCAAGCGTCCGGCAAATTGCGTGGCCGCCAACTGGATGGTCCACTTCAGCTTTGAGCTGGAGGAGCCGTACTGGAATCTGCTGGCCCGCGAGTACTTGATGATGACCTTCAACCCGCGCCACCCCAAGGTCCTCCAGCGCGGTGTCGTCCTCGACGGCTACAGCCACCCTCGCGCCTTGGCCCAAATGGCCTCGCGCATCCGGACGGCAGCGAGATGGGGCTCTGAGAACGGGCTTCCGGTTCGCGCAGACGCATGGACGGTGGAGGACCTGCGGCAACGCATCATCGACCTGGCCGCGACCGGGGCCGCCCCGGGCACCGTCCGGGGGCACGTGACTTTCATCAAGAACCTGGCATCAGCCGGTCCTGCGCTGAGCCTGTCCTGGCCTGCCGGAGACCCGTGGCCTGGTCAGAGTGCCCGCGCCGTCGCCAAGCTGAGTGCCAGCGCGGGTCTGTCCACCCCGTCTGTTCCTCCGGCGACGTGGTTTCCGCTGATCCGCGCGGCATGGTCCTACATCCATGACTTCGCCCCTGATGTCCTACGCGGAGAGCGCCGCTACGACGAGCTCCTCGCCACCGCGAGTCCGTCAATCCTCGGTATCGACGAACGCCTTGAGGAGTGGCTCGCCGACCCCCAGAACAAGGTCCCCATTTACTCCGATCCCGCGAACTACACCGATCCCTCGAAGAAACCGGCTCCGCAGGTGAACTGGAGCCTGCTGGCACTCGTCCTGGGCTACGACAGCGACGCGCTCAGTCTGTCCTCCGACGGGGGCCGCCAGATCGAGAAGCAGCGACGCGCTCTGATCCTGGATGCGGTGGCCGAGGGGCGGACCACGACCCAGACGCTGACCGGAGAACTCGTACAGGTGACCCGGCCGGACGGCAGCACGGGGCCCTGGCACCCAGGCATCGGCCCGCGGCCCTTGAACGACCTGAAAACGGCCCTTCGAAATGCGGCATTCGCCCTGGTCGTGGGCCTATCCATGATGCGTGACTCGGAGGTCCACGAGATCCTGCGAGACCCGGTCGTCGAGCACTACAGCACCCCCGCCATCGCCTCGACGAAGATCAAGGGCAGTATCACGCGCCCCGGCAAGCACTGGTGGATCGCCGAACCCCTCGTGGAAGCCCTCGAGGTCGCCGGGGCCGTTTCCCGGCACCCTGAACGCGTCTTCGCGCCCGTCCACGCCTCCAAACAGGACGGCACCATCGTCGGCGCCAGGATGCTCGCGTCGTTCGTGGCATTGGTGAACAAGAACCGAGCCTGGACCGGGCTCGATGAGATCCCCGCCACCTACATACGCCCGCACATGTTCCGCAAGACGATGGCGATGCTCACCGACCAGTTCCCCAACTCCGAAATCGCCACCGGCATCCAGCTCAAGCACCTCGCCAAGCGGGCCCTGGCCAACGCCACCACCCGCAGCTATGCCGCCTCCGACGACAGCTGGGCGAAGTACCTCGAAGACGCCCTCGACAACGTCAAGTTCCGCAAGATCAAAGATCTTTACGAGCGTCACACCGTAGGCGAGGAGATCGGATTCGGGCCCGGGGCCGAACGCGTCAAGGACGCCTTCGACCAGATCGACGCCACCGTCAAGGCCCGCAACGGAGACGCCCGCACCGCCGACAGTCTCCTGCGGACGACCAGGATTCACATCCGGTTCGGCATGCTCAACAACTGCACCGCCGACCACACCAACCCCGTCGGCGCCGTCTGCCTCGAGAACGCGATCATCCCCGCAGGCCACACAGGCCCTCTTGATGAACGCTGTCGGCCCGACCGATGCGCGAACAGCATGATCGGCCCCGAGCACCTGCCGATCTACGACTCCCACCAGCGCACACAGCTCCAGCTCATCAACAACCCCTCCATACCGGCCTGCCGCCGCGACCTCGCCGAACGCGAACTCGACATCACCCGCAACGTCTTCAAGATGGCGGGTGAGTCCCAGTGACCGGTCCCGTCGACGGCGGCCTCGAAGACCAGGTCAGTCCCAAGGTCTCCACCGCCCTGCGGGCGGCGATGACCCGTCTCTTCGAGGGCCGTCCACAACGGACCGACGGCCGCCTCACGAAAGAGAACCTCTACAAAGAAGCCCAGGTCAGCCGCGCGACCATGAACCGCGCGCACGCGATCCTGGCCGCATGGGATGCCCACCTCGCAGCCCACGGCAAGGCCACCGCAGGCGAGGCCAAACGCGACGCGACCATCGGCGACCTCAAGAAGCGCCTGACCAAGAAGACTCAGGAATGCACGCTCCTGGAGAACAAACTCAAGGCCGCCCACACCGCGATCGCCGCACTCTTCCACGACAACGAAGCCCTGCGGCAGCAGCTCAACAAGGACACCGCAAACACGGTCACCCCCATCCGCCCCCGCGGTCCTCAGCAACGCCGCTGATCCCATCACCCCCACTTCAAGGGAACCCGAGTGATCGTTCTCCTGCCGATCCGCCTCTTGGCACGTGGCGGAGCCCAGGTTCTGATCGATGAGGCCCGCTCCTGCACGGATTTCGGCGGTGTTGCCAATTGGCAACACCGCCGGAGCACCTCACATGTTCGCCGAGCACGGCTACGAGACGGTCACCGTCGAGGAGATCGCGCAGGCGGCGGGCATGTCCAAGCGGACGTTCTTCCGGTACTTCCCGTCCAAGGAAGACCTGATGCTCGGCAAGTACGACGCCCTCTCGGACCGCCTGGTCGAAGCCCTGAGGGCGCGCCCCTCCGACGAGCCGCTGTGGGAGTCGTTCCGGCGGGCGTTCGACGTACTGGCGGCGTTCTTCGACGACCCGGTCCGCACCGCACAGGCAGCCGGCAACATGCGCATCATCAACGCCCACCCGCCGCTGCGCGCGGGACTCTTCGAGCGGCTCGCCGACGTCGAGGACCGCTGGGCCGCGATCGTGCGCGAGAGGACCGGCGCGGCTGCCGGGGACCCGCGCGCGCTGGCAGTCGCCAGCGCCGCGGTGGCGTGCATGGTCGCGGCGAAGACGACCTGGGCCGAGGCCAGCGCGACCCGGACGCTCGCCGAACTCCTGGACGAGAGCATGGGAGCCGTCACACTGGCGTAGCGCAGCAGGACCAGCAGAGCGCCGGAACCACGAACTGACGCTGCCTACGCTGAACCTGGTCCATGGGTGCGCGCCGTGATGGGGATCGATCAGCCGGGTGTCTCGGTCGAGTCGGCGGGCTGGGAGTCGTCGGCCGGCGTGGACCGTTCGATGGCGTCGTCGGTCGCGGCCCAGCTGGCCAGTAGGTTCAGGGCGTCCTGGGAGGGGGAGGCGGGCTCGGCGGTGTAGGTGAGGAGGACCTGGCTGGGGTCGCCGCCCACCGGGAAGGTTTCGAACGGCAGGTCGAGGTCGCCGACGACCGGGTGGTGCAGAAGCTTCACGCCGGTGGTGTGCATCCGGACGTTGTGGGCGGCCCAGCGGTGACGGAACTCCTCGCTGCGGGTGGACAGTTCGCCGATCAGGTCGGTCAGCCGCCGGTCGTAGAGGTCGCGGCCGGCCTCGGCGCGCAGCATCGCGACACAGTCGCCTGCGATCTGGTCCCAGTCGCGGAAGAATTCGGTCGCGTGCGGGTTGAGGAAGACGAACCGAGCGTTGTTGGGGGGCCGTGCCGGGTCGGCGTAGACGGGGGAGAACAGGGCACGCCCGAGGTGGTTGGTGGCCAGGATGTCTCCGCGGCCGTTGAGGACGAACGCGGGTGTGCCGCTCATCGAGTCGAGGACGCGCTGCACGGCGGGCCGCACGCGCTGCTGGGCGGGCCGGCGGCGTGGGGGACGGGTGGTGCCGGCGCCGCGCAGGAGGTCGAGGAGGTGGATGCGTTCGGCCTCGTCGAGCTGCAGGGCTTGCGCGATGCCTTCGATGACGCTCTCGGAGACGCCGGTGGCGTTGCCGCGCTCCAGCCGGGTGTAGTACTCGCTGGAGATGCCCGCGAGGAGGGCGACCTCCTCGCGGCGCAGCCCGGTGACCCGCCGACGGTCTCCGCCGTACAGGGGCAGCCCGGCCTGTTCAGGGGTGACCCTGGCCCTTCGTGTACCCAGGAATTCCCGGATCTGGTCGCGAACATCGTCACGAATGTTGCGATTGGTGTCATGTGGGTCGTTTCTGCCTGCCATGCGTTTCACTCTACGAGCGGTTCCGCCGACCTGGGGGTCCCTGTCAGTGACCCCCTCACCAAGGACTCCCACGCCCCCGTGAAAAGGCGTTTTGTTGGTGGTGCACCGCCCACGGCGGTGTGAATGGCCCGGAACGGCGCCGCTTGTGTGAACCGAAGAGAACCAAGGAACAGGACACCTCCCATGGCATCGAAACTGACCGGCACTGTCGCTCTCGTCACCGGTGCGAGCAGCGGGATCGGCGAAGCTACCGCCCGCCAGCTCGCCGAGCTCGGCGCGTCCGTGGCCCTGGTGGCGCGCCGCAAGGACCGTCTGGACGCACTGGCCGCCGAGATCGGGAAGGCCGGCGGCGCCGCGCTGGTGGTGGAGGCCGACATCACCGACCGTGCCCAAGCCGAGGCGGCCGTCGAGCGCACTGTCGAGCACTTCGGTCGGCTGGACACTCTGGTCAACAATGCCGGGCTGATGCTCCTGGGTCCCGTCGTCGGTGCGGACGCCGAGGAGTGGGAGCGCATGATCGCCGTCAACGTGAAGGGTCTGCTCTACACCACCCGCGCCGCCCTCCCGCACCTGCTCAAGGCCGCCGAGGACGGTACGCGCCGGGTCGCCGACATCGTCAATATCAGCTCCGTCGCCGGCCGCGTCGCCATGAACGGCCTCGGCGTCTACAACCTCACCAAGTTCGGGGTGAACGGCTTCACCGAGTCCCTGCGCCAGGAAGTCACCCAGCGGCACGTCCGCGTCGGTGTCCTGGAGCCGGGCGGTGTGTACACCGAGCTGGCCTCGCACAACAAGCCCGAGATCCAGGACGCGATGATCACCCCCCTCCTCGGTGTGGTCGAGTTCCTCGCCCCCGAGGACATCGCCGACGGCGTTGCCTACATGGTCACGCGCCCCCGGCATGCCTCCATAGCCGACCTGTGGATCATGCCCACCGAGTCGGCCTGACGCCGTCCGGCCCGGCCGGCCCATCCCCGCTCGGTAGGCCGCCGGGAACGCACGACGCATCACCACCGCACACATCAGATGCCGGATCACGGCACTGAAAGGACCCCCCATGAGCAAGGTCATTCTCGTCACCGGTGCCGGACGCGGCCTGGGCACGGACATCGCCCGCGAGGCCCTCGCGGCCGGTCACCAGGTCGTCGCCACCGGCCGCCGCCCCGAAGAGGTCGAGAAGACCCTCGGTGGACCGCAGGACAACCTGCTGGTCACCAAGCTGGACGTCACCAGCCTGGACGACGCCGAGGCCGCCGCGCAGGCCGCCGTCGACCGCTTCGGCCGTATCGACGTCCTGATCAACAACGCCGGTAACCTCTTCACCGGCTACTTCGAGGAGATCTCGCCCGCGCAGATGCGCCAGCAGTTCGAGACCAACCTCTTCGGCCCGATGAACGTCACCCGCGCCGTCCTGCCCATCCTGCGCAAGCAGCGCGCCGGCCACATCATCACCATCACCTCCACCGCCGGACTGGTCGGCATGGAGTTCACCTCCGCCTACGCCGCCTCCAAGTTCGCGGAAGAGGGCTGGATGGAGTCCCTGCGCTACGACGTCGAGCCGTACAACATCCACACCACGATCGTGGAGCCCGGCTACTTCCGCACCGAACTCCTCGTGGACGGGTCCACCAACTGGCCCGAGCTGTCCATCGACGACTACGCCCCGCGCACCGCCCCGAGGATCGAGGGCATGAAGAGCATGAACGGCAAGCAGCCCGGCGACCCCGCCAAGCTCGCCCGCGCCCTGCTCGCCATCGCCCAGCAGGAGAAGCCCCTGCTGCGCTTCGTCGCCGGCGCGGACGCCATCGAGGCCGCCGAGGCCAAGGCGAAGGAACTCCTCGCCCAGGCCGAAGCCTCCCGCGAACTGGGCGGCAGCCTCGCCTACGACGACACCCACGCCTGAGCACCACGCCCCGCTCCCCCGGCCGGTGCGCAGGACCGCGCCGGGTGCGTTTCGACAGCACGGAGAGAGTCCCGGACAGCGCCGGCTCGGATCCCCGATGGTCGCCCAGTGCGTGCCCGGCTTGCCTGGACGAAGGCACATCGCGGAACGGCCGCGGCATCGGTGTCCTCGGAAGCCTGACCTACGACGAAACCCACGGCTGGGCATCATGCCCCGGCCGAGGCCGGCAGCCGCCGGGTGCACCTACGGCACCTGGCCGCCACCCCGCAACGGCGCCCGCGCCGGCGGCGCGCGGACCATCCAAGCACGGCCCACCAGTCGGTGGCGCCCCCCTGATCACGACCACAGACCGGCCCGACGGCCGTCACTACAAGGAGTACCTGATGAAGCACGTATCCCTGGGCGGGCTCGACGTCTCGCGCATCGGCCTCGGCGCCATGACCATGGCCGGCACCTACACCACCGGCGGGGGGCTCGACGACACGGAGTCGATCCGCACCATCCACCGGGCCCTGGACCTCGGGGTCACCCACATCGACACCGCCGAGATCTACGGCCCCTTCCACAGCGAGGAAATCGTCGGAAAGGCCATCAAGGGCCGGCGCGACGAGGTCGTCATCGCGACGAAGTTCGGTCTCGTCTCCCACGCCGGCGACGGCCCCGGCGTCATCGACAGCAGCCCCGCCAACGTGAAGACCGCCGTCGAAGGCTCCCTCCTGCGGCTCGGCACCGACCACATCGACCTCTACTACCAGCACCGCGTCGACCCCAACACCCCCATCGAAGAGACCGTCGGCGCGCTGGCGGAGCTGGTCACCGAAGGCAAGGTGCGCCACATCGGACTCTCCGAAGCCGGCCCCGACACGATCCGCCGCGCCCACGCCGTGCACTCGGTGGCCGCGCTGCAGACCGAATACTCGCTGTGGACCCGCGACGTCGAGGCCGAGATCCTCCCGCTACTGCGCGAGCTCGGCATCGGATTCGTGCCCTACTCCCCGCTCGGACACGGCCTGCTCACCGGGCAGATCCGCACCGTCGACGACTTCACCGACGACGACTGGCGCAAGACCAACCCGCGCTTCACCGGCGAGAACTTCCAGCGCAACCTGCGCATCGTCGACGAAGTACAGGCCATCGGAGCCGAGATCGGCGCCACCTCGGCACAGACCGCGCTGGCCTGGCTGCTGACCCGCGGCGACGACATCGCCCCCATCCCCGGAACCCGCCGGGTTACGCGCGTCGAAGAGAACACCGCCGCCGACGGCATCGAACTCAGCGCCGCTCAGCTCGACCGCCTCAACAACCTCACACCCGCCGCCGGTGAACGCCACGACGAGGCCAACATGGCCAGCATCGACCGCTGACCGCTGTTCCCGGCTCAGCCAGTGCTCCTGGACTTCGAAGGACTGACGCTCCGGCGAAGTTCCCGGCGCGTCACACCGACCGACCCGCGTCCGTCTGCCCATCTCACTGATCACTGAAGAGGTTTCTCATCATGTCCAAGGTTCTTCTTGTCATAGGCCACCCCGACCTGTCCCAGTCGAGGGCCAACGCGGCGCTCGTGGACGCCGTCCGCGACCTGGCCCATGTCACCGTGCACGACCTCTACGCCATCTACCCCGACTTCCAGATCGACGTCGCCGCAGAGCAGGCACTGCTGGCCGAACACGACGTGATCGTCTTCCAGCACCCGGTGTTCTGGTACAACACCACTCCTCTGTTCAAGCAGTGGCAGGACAAGGTATTCACCTTCGGCTGGGCCTTCACCGTGGATGGTTCTGCCTCGCAGTTGGCCGGCAAGAAGGCCGTGGTCGCCGTCACCACCGGCGTCCCCGCCGACCACTACACCCCTGAAGGCTCGAACAAGGCCACCATCGAGACCCTCCTGAGTAACTGGGAGGCGACCCTGCGGCTGTGCCAGTACGACATCCAGCAGCCGATGGTCAAGGTGTACGGCACCGCTTTCGGCCTCTCCGACGAAGACCTGAACACCGCCGCCAAGCAGTACAACGAACTGCTCTCCTCCTTCGCCGCCTGACCGCACTCTCACCACCGCGGCGTGTTCAGGACGCCGACCTGCTACTGCACCTGACCGAGTGGCCGCAGTACTCCCACGTCGACCCGCACCGCCTGGCCGCCCGCGCCACGACACCGAAGGCCATTGACGGGCGCGGCACCCTCAACGCGGTCACCTGGCGCGAAGCCGGCTGGACCTTCCGGGCACTCGGACGCCCCTGAGCCTCTCGTTGCCGCTGCGGGCCCGCCCAGGTCAACCTTCCTGGTCACGGGCCTGCAGCTGTTTGCCGCAAGGCGGTCGAAGGGGCTGAAGGGGCTGAGTTTCAACAGACCGCTGGCGAATCGCATCCTCGCCCGCGGCCAACGGGATGGGGAGCCTGAGTTCTCGGTATGTCACGGCGATGGTGATACGTCACTTGAGGGCGTCTTCAAACACTTTGCGGTGCTCGGCAGTGTGTTCGTGCTCCCGCCGAGACCAGGCGATGCGATCCGAGATCTGCTGGTCAGTGGCTTCGACAGTGAAGCCAGCCTGCGCTTCTGCCCAGAAACGGGCATTACGGGCCTGCCGTTCCAGCATCGCGTCGACGACGACACCACGCTCAGGACCAGCAAGACCATAGGCGTCGGCCAACACCCGCACCTGGGTGGCCTGAACATCCACAGGAGGAGCCCCTGCTTTCGCAGACACGCACCACAGCCAGGACATATACCCAATATCCTCCAGCGGGCTGCCCGGTGCAGCCATGTCGAAGTCGATGAAGGCGACCGGCACCTCGTCCTGAAAGACGGCGTTGTTCGGCCCCAGATCGTGATGGCATACGACCTGATGCCGGCCAGCAAGATCACTACCTCGGGTGGCCTCGTGCATGGCGCGCGCCAGGGTGCCAGCCGCAGCAATCTGGGCGTCGTTCCATGGCCGGAACTTGGCCGGCACCCAGCCCGGCACAAAGCTGAAGGTGTCCCGGCCCGCCTGATCCTGACCGAGGTGTCGCGGGGCCCCCGTGAATCCGCGGCTCTCCAACAGGTCAAGCAGGGAGGCGACGAACGGCGAGGCAGCCGAGGCCGGTCTCCGGACCGTGTCACCGATGCGGACGACGCCGTTGGTGACACGGCCTCCCGTCAACGGGATGACTTCATCGGTGGTCTCGGGCATGCCCATGGTTCCTTACGTTGTCGATGAAGCGGCGGGCGCACAGGCCGCGGACCCGGCAGTTCGCTCACGCGAGATGGGGGCGACTTGAAGTGTTGGCTCCAGCTGTGTCAGGCGGCTGCTGAGGAGTGATCTTCCCTGGGGCTTAGCAAGTGACACAGCTTCCCAGGCCCAGCGCTTAGCTCGTGATCGACACGATGTCTCATGAGACATGCCGAGCGCGAAGAACAGGTCCACGCCATGTAGCCGACGTCTTCCAGGGGCAGTCCAGGCGCCGCGATGTCGAAGTCGATGAAGGCGTACGGCAGTCCATCGCGGAAGACCACGTTGTTCGGCCCGCAGTCGTGGTGGCAGACGACGGGAAAGCTCCCTGCCAAAACGCTGTTGCGGGTCGCGTCGTGCAGTGCGTGCAGAAGCGATCCGGCGGCAGCGACCTGCTGGTCCGACCAGGTACGGAATCGTGCCGGGACCTCACCGGACAGGTAACTGAGGACATCCGTGGCGCCCTCCCGTCTCAGGTAGCGGGGTGCTCCGTCGAAGCCCCGGCGTTCCAGCAGAACGAGGAGGTCAGCGACGAAGCGTGAAGCTGGAGTAGCAGGCCGGCGCACCGTCTCACCGACGCGGACGACGCCGGCGGTGATGCGCCCGCCTGTCATCACGGCTTCCTCAGTTTCTTCAGCCTTCAGAGGCGCGATGGAAGGGTCAATCGGGGTGAAACGGTCAACTGGGTCCGGCGTTTCCATCCGTCAGCTCCTGATGCGGGTTGCCCTTCGACGGTCTCCCGGCAGTCTGCGTACGTCACCCGTAGCCTGCGCCTATCCGGTGCAGACGGATACCGTGGGAGGGCTGGAGATGCAAACTCCACACCGCGACCCGACGGGCGTGGAGCCGGCATGGCATCGATCTGTCCGGCCAGTTCTCCGATGTCGCGGCCGCTGCCGTCGGTCTGCCGGACGCCGTCCTCGGCGGTGAGCTTGTCGCCGTCCTCAACGTCGGCTCCGCGGCGTGGCCTTCCAGCGGCTGCAGAGCCGGGTCGGCCGCGGGGGCACGTGGCGCGGGGCCGACTTCACCGTCCACGTCGCAACTGGAGTACGCACGAATTCCTGCGCGGACACCACGGCCGTCATCGAGCGAAGTCGGCAGGCAGCAGGCAGGATGTCGCGCCCCTCGTCGTCCCCGATCCGGCGGTGCGCACCGAATCTTGAGACACGCTTTACGTGGCGCACGCAACTGCGGCCCACGCCATCGTTGTCTGACAGGGAGTCGGGCCCGTCAGGGCCGAAGAGCGAGAGAGCGGGGCAGATCGTGGGACGGCGCAAGGGCGGCATAGGGATCGCATTCGTCACGAGTGTGATGCTGGTGGGCGCGAGTGCCTGCGGCGGGGGCGGCAGTGACAAGGCGAGCGGGGACGACGCAAAGGCGTCGGGAAAGCCTAGTGCGAGCGCCTCCCCGTCACCGACGAAGCCCGCGGGCCCCCCGATGCTGCTGGAGACGATCACCCCGCAGACGGGAACCACGGTCGGCGTGGCCATGCCGATCTCGGTGATCTTCACGAACCCGGTGGCGGCAAAAGCACGGGCCACGGTCGAGAAGCACATGAAGGTGAGCGCCTCCCAACCGGTGGCCGGTGCCTGGCACTGGATGGGCGACAAGCGCGCCGACTGGCGACCCAAGACGTACTGGCCCTCCGGCACGAAGGTAAAGATCGACGCTGACATCAACGGCGTCAGCAACGGCAACGGGCGCTATGGCGTGCACAACTACACGCACACCTTCAACATCGGCGACGACGTGCGCGCGGACGTCTCGGTAACCGGCCACACCATGAAGGTGACCCGGAACGGCAAGGCGGTGCGCACCCTGTCGATCAATGCGGGCAGCGCTCAGTATCCGACGTGGAACGGCACGATGGCCGTCATCGACAAGCAGGAGAAGGTCCACATGACCTCCTGCAGCGTCGGCATCAGCTGTGAAAAGGGCAGCCCCAACTACTACGACCTGACGCTGCCCTGGGACGTGCACCTGACCCAGTCCGGCACGTACGTGCACTATTCGACCGGCGACCCCAACCCGGGCAGCGGCAGCGCCCGTGGCTCGCACGGCTGCGTCCATCTGTCCATGTCGGACGCCAAGTGGTTCTACGGCCAGGTCAAGCAGGGCGACCCCGTCACCATCACCGGCTCGCCCCGCGCCAAGGCCCCGGCCGACAACGGCTATGCCGACTTCAACCTGGGATGGGACCAGTGGCTCGCGGGCAGCGCATCCGGGGAAGGGACGACCGCGACGCTGTGACGCGCTGCGGTGGCAACGCCATTCAGCAGTCGATGACGTTGACCGCGAGGCCCACCGTCGTACTCGCCCTTCGGGCCGACCGGAAACGGCCGGCCCTCCGGCATTTCCCACTCGTCCAACCGCTGGTCGAGGCCGGCGAACAGGGCACTGAACTCCCGCATGAGCGCCATCGCCTCGCGCGGCCACGCCTGCTCCCGGCGAGTCGCGAGCACTCGCCATCCCGTGATCGACATGGTGTCGGACAAAATCCGCGGACAGTTCAACGCGGACAGTTCAACAGCGCATAGCCCAAGCGGGATGGGTGGAGGGGCAGTTCTCCGTCGACCAGGGTCGGGTGGTGCTGCGCAACCAGCCCCACGAAACCGGACGCACCCGGCCCTCCCCTCCGGCCAGAGACTCACCCGACGATGACCCCGACGGTCCGCTGATCCGGCCTTTCGCGCCCTCCGGACCGCCGTGTCGGCCGGGAACTGGCCCGTCGTGACCTGCGCGACCCGCACCTCGTGTCGGGCACCCTCGCGCGCCAACGCGAAACGGCGCAACTCGTCGCGGAGTCGGCCGGATTCCAGCAGCCGCTGGGCCAGGATCCGCACTGGAACGCGTACGACCACGTCGCTCTGCTGAATCGTCGCGCACCACCGCCCGAGGAGCCGGGACGCGGTCGTCGTCACCTCGGGTCGGGCGGCGTTCTCGCCGCGCTCTGCGGCACCCTGCTGTCCACTTCACCGGCGACCGTCGCCATGCGCTCACCCATCGCCGAGGCCGACCGCCCGGCCTGCCCGGCCCGCCCGTCAGGCCGTTCCCGGTACCACCCGGGGACCGCTACGCCCTGGCCCGCTCGGGCGGTGCGGTTGCCGCCTGCGACGCCACCGGGGAGGCGGTGAACAGCGCGTGGACCGCTGTGCGGACCTGGTCGGCGACCACCTCGGGGGTCGACGCGTCGAGCTTGCCGTCCAGGTGCAGGAAGGCCAAACCATGGACCAGGGCCCACACCGTGGTCGACAGCGCGTCCGGATCGGCGTCGAGAAAGGCACCCCGGACGATGTCGCGGACGTACTCCGACAGGGCGGCGGTCGCCTGCACCCGCTCCTCGTTGCCCGGGTCGCAGGGCTCCGCGAACATCACCCGGAACATCGCCGGGTGATCGAGCGCGAATCGGACGTAGGCAACGGCGACCGCGGTGAGATCGTCAGGCGTCGCGGGCGCGGGATGCGCAGCGGTCAGGTACCCGGCGAGTTCGCGGTAGCCCTCTGCGGCAACGGAGGAGACGAGCGCGTCGCGGTCCGCGAAGTGGCGATACGGGGCCGTCGCCGACACACCCGCCCGCCGTGCGACCGCCCGCAGGGACAGTCCGGCGCTGCCGTCCTCCTCCAGTAGTTCCCGCGCAGCGCGCAGGCAGGCGGCGCGCAGATCGCCGTGGTGGTACGAGTCATTCGCTTGTGGCATGAAACACCCTCCCTCATGTTTACACCGCACACATTGCCCGCCTAATGTGAACGGTGCACACATTGTATTCGATGGAAAGGAGAATCCGGATGGCCAGCGAGCTTTTCTCACCGCTGTCCCTGCGCTCTGGGCAGGTATTGGGCAACCGGATCGCGAAGGCGGCCATGGAGGAGAACATGGCCGGCGACGGCCAGCTGCCCGATGGACAGCTGCTGTCGCTGTACCGGCGATGGGCCACCGGCGGCGCCGGACTGCTGATCACCGGCAACGTCATGGTCCATGCCGAGGCGCTGACCGGTCCCGCCGGCGTCGTACTCGACGATGCCGCGCCACTGGAGCCTTTCACCGAGTGGGCCAAGGCCGGCAAGTCCGGCGGCGGAGCGATGTGGATGCAGATCAATCACCCGGGCCGCCAGATCCAGGCAGACATGCCGGGCGTCGTGTGGGGCCCGTCCGCAGTGGGGGTCGACCTGGGAAAACACAGCAGCCGTTTCGGTCGCCCTGTCGCCATGACCCCCGAGCAGATCGAGGCCACTGTGACGCGGTACGCGGTCACGGCCCACCGCGCCGAGAAGGCGGGGTTTGACGGTGTGGAGGTCCACGCCGCGCATGGTTACCTGCTCTCACAGTTCCTGTCCCCGCTGGTCAACCGACGCACCGACGAGTGGGGCGGGTCCCTGGAAAACCGGGCTCGGATGCTGTTGGACGTCGTCCGGGCCGTGCGCGCCGCCGTCTCGCCGTCCTTCGCGGTCGCGGTGAAGCTCAACTCCGCGGATTTCCAGCGGGGCGGATTCGACGCCGACGACGCTCGGCAGGTGATCGCGATGCTCGCACCGCTCGGCGTCGACCTGGTGGAACTGTCCGGTGGCAGTTACGAGAGCCCCGCGATGTCCGGCCGTCCCGCCGATGCGCGCACCCAGGCCCGTGAGGCGTACTTCCTGGACCTGGCGAAGGACCTGGTCAAGACCAGCCCTCTCCCACTGATGCTCACCGGCGGCATCATCCGGCGCGACACCGCCGAACGGGTCCTCGCCAGTGGCGTGGCACTCGTCGGGATGGGCACCGCCCTCGCCGTCACCCCGGACCTGCCCGACCGCTGGCGCCACGGTCTCGAGGCGGAGCGGCAGCTGCGGCCGGTGACCTGGTCCGACAAGGCCCTTGCTTCCGCCGCGAGCATGGCGCAGGTCCGTCACCAGCTGCGCCGCATCGCCCGCGGAAGCCGTCCCAAGCCGCACACCCGCCCCGCGTATGCCCTTCTCGCCGAGCAGCGTCTGCAGCGACGGGCACTGCGGCGCTACCGCGCGTGGCTGTCGGCCTCATAGAACGGGCTGTTGGCGACAGCGGCCGGCGACGAAGTTCGGGACAACGAACTCGCCGCTCTCCCGGTCCCACCAGCGTGCCCCGTGGAGGGCGGTCCCCACAGAGGCGCTTGTGGACGCGAGCACCCCTCAGCACGCGGCTGCGGGCGCCCGCCGGATCGCCCGTGTCACGCTATGGGCTGTTGCTGTACGTGCCGCCCGAGCAGTACTCGCCGGCGTATGGTCTACTGCTCACCGTTCCGCCCCCTTCCCGACACTGTTCCGGGGTGACGCTGGTGTGGGGTGTGCTGACCTGCGCAGTAGCGACGCCGGTGAGGCTGAGTCCGGCGAGGGTTGCTGTGGCGATCGCGAGTCCGAGACTTCGGCGGATACGCATGGCGCCTCCCTTCGGGATCTTCCCCCATTCGGACTACAACAGTTGCCGGTCACGGCACCGCCCGCGCGCACTATTACTCCGAATGGGTGAAGTGGCATGACCGACTTCGGTCGGAGGCCCGAGACGTGCGGTCGCCCCTCCCGAGCCAGGCGAGCGTCCCTGAGCCGAGTGAAAGTTCCCGCGTGGACGAGGCGCAGGGGCTTCTTGTCGCTGGTCTCGCCGCATCGGCGTGTGCACGGGCTGGGTGCCGACGTATACGACGATGTCGCCGTCCAGCTCCGCCGGGAGCCGCACGTGCACGGCTACCGGATGCTCGGATCCGAGGACGTCCTGCAAGACACGCTGCTGGTCGCCTGGCAAGGCTTCGCAGGGTTCGAGAGACGCGCCTCGCTGCGTACCTGGCTGTATCGGATCGCCACCAACCGATGCCTCAACGCGCGCCGGTCGGCCCGGAGGGCCCGCTACGAGCAGACCGAATCCGTCTCCCTGGCCTTCATGCCCCCTCCAGCTCCTGCCGCCTCGCCAGCTCGCCGTGCTCATCCTGTGCGACGTCCTCGGGTTCCACGCCGACGAGGTGGCCGACATGCTGCACTCGAGCATCAAGTCGGCCAAAAGCGCCCTCAAACGGGCGCGCGCCAGCCTGCAACCCCGACGTCCCACGACCGACGACCGAGAACCGCCGCCCGCCTCCGACTCACCCTCCGAGGATGCGATCGTGGCGAAATTCGTCCGCGCATGGGAGTCCGCCGACCTGGACGCACTGGTGGCCCTTCTCACCGGCAACGTCTTCATTTCGATGCCACCGACGCCCTTCGAATACCAGGGCCGAGACGTCGTGGCCCGCTTCTGCGTCGGCATTCTCCGCGCAGATCGCAGGTTCGACCTCATCCCGACACGAGCCAACGGTCAGCCGGCGTTCGGTGCCTATCTGCGCTCCCCAACGGCATCAGCCACGGGACCGGCCGCTACGTCCTCACCGGCGACCGGATCTGCGCCCTGCAGTGCTGAAGCGGGGGCTGGACACGTCGTTCGCGTATCTGCGGAACGCGAGCGCCCGGCCCCCGCCTCGGTTGTGGCTACGGCGTCACGACCTTGCCGCCGAAGGTCACGGCGAGGTGCCCGTCCGAAGCGAAGGACCAGCCCAGGGTTCCGCTGTAGGAGGAGCAGCGGGAGCCGTTCGTGCCGGTCCAGAACTGGTTCGAGCTGTCGGCGTCTCCGATGGTCTTGTCGTTCGAGCCGCTGACGCTGAAGCGGCACGAGGTGTTGGTCCGAAAGACCGAAGTGCCCACGTCGAAGGAGAAGTTGCGTTGGGCGTTGTCGACGCTCGCGTTGTTCGAGATCGTCATCTTGCCCGGGTTGCTGTTGTACGTGAATCCGTGGTGACCGTTCCCGTAGGCGATGTCGTGCTGGACCACGTGGTTGACCGCGATGTCGTCGCCGCCGAGCTTGTAGCCGTTGCGGTCGCCGTTGGCGTTCACGGTGCCGTCGCTCAGAGTCCCGTTCTTGTAGGACAGGGAGTACTCGATGGTCACCGGGCCGATCGCGCCGGTGTCGGTCTTCGTGTACAGGTCCCAGCCGTCATCGATGTTGTTGTGGGAGACGTCGTAACGGAAGACGTTCCCGGTGCCGGTGGTGAGCTTCGCGGCGAAGCCGTCGGCGTCCTCGCCGTCGGAGTCGGCGTTGTCGTGCGACTCCGAGCTCACGATCAGGTTGTTCGACGGCCACTGACTGCTGGGGGTGCTGGAGGAGATCCGACCCAACTGCAGTCCCGTGTCGCGGTTGTACGCCGTCACCGTCCGCTCGATGACGTTGTTGCTGCCGCCGACGTAGATGCCGTTGTCGCCGGCGCGTTGGACAGTGATGCCGTACAGACGCCAGTAGTTGGCGTTCAGCTGGAGCCCACGGTTCGACGAACTCTCGCTCTGCGCGGAGAAGTTCAGCACCGGGGTCTCGCCCGGGTAGGCGGACAGGGTGGTGCGGGCGCTCGAGGTGCCGTTGTTGCCCGCCGGGATGGTGATCGTCGAGGAGTAGTTGTACGTTCCGCCGCGCAGGTAGATGGTGCCGCCGGATGCGATGCGGCTGATCGCCGTGGTGAGCGTCGTCGGGGCGGACTGCGTACCGGCCGCGCTGTCGGTGCCGCTCGGCGCAACGTACTGGGTGGTGCTCGCGGCCTGGGCCGGGGTGCCGGACAGCGCGACGAGCGTGCCGGCCAGCAGGCTTACACACGCGATGACGGGTCTCACTTGCATCGTTCTGCCTCCAGGTTCGTCCGTGACCAGGGGTGCCGTGCAAGAGAAAGCGCTTTCCAAAGTTCTTGAAGGGGAACGTAAGCGCTTGCTATGGACGCGTCAATAGATGGGTACGTGATTCTTATTCATGCTTGCGAACAACCGTCGATGTGTCCGGATGGGTTGGCCGGGCGCGCAGGGTCCGGGTGAAGCCCAGCCCTGAAGGAGTGAGAGCGGGGCGTGCGGGGAGGGCGCCCAGGCTGATGCCGGTTCAGTAAACGGTGGAGGCGAGCGGGACGGGCGTGCCCGGCTTCCTCCGCGAGCGTCCAGCCGTTCTTCCGCTCCGGCTGAGCAGGCAGTCCCTGCAGATAAGCCGGCGCCGACTGACGCGGTCTCTCCCGGCTGAACCGATGCACTGTTTCAGTATCCCGCCGAGCCGCTCGGCGGGATCGTTGGGATCGATCGGCAGATAGGGCAGGCCGGCTTTCACCGTACCGAGCAAGGCGACCAGCAGACCGACACTGCGAGGAATCGCGACGGCCACCGGCTTGCCCGGTGCCGACTCGCGCAGCTTCCGCGCCACGGCATCGGACCACACTTCCAAATCGAGGTAGGTCAGTTCGCCCGCGGCATCGCTGACCGCGACGGCATCGGGGTGACTGAGGGTGGTGGCCCTGACGAGGCCGGGCGGACCCTTCGAGCAGTCGCGCTCCACCGCAGGACCGTGCAGTTCACTTCGGGGGACGACAGGGTTTGGCCGCACTTCTCGCAGCTCCTCTCAGCACTTGGCGGTGGCAACTGTAGAAACCTCGGACGGCAAAAGAGCTAGGCCCTGACGCATCACTGACCGCCCTTTGACACATTGCTGTTACATGTGGGGCGGTGCCGTCGGTTACACGTGGCGCGGGGCCGTCGGTGGCCGACAGGGCTGTCCCACCACGCCGAGACTCGGCCGAGGCGGAATACGGAACCATGGCCGGCCTCGGCCAGCGAGATGCGCTGGCCGAGGCCGTAGGTGCCGTTGGTGCTGTTCAGGTCCTCCAGGACCCAACTCGTACCGCCCCAGTAGATTTGGGCATGGTTCCAGGAGATGGCGGTCTCCTGGAACACCACGTCCGACTGCGGATCACGACCCGTGGTGTACGTCCTGACGGGATCGAGCTTCAGGAAGCTTCCCTCGATCGCCAAGAACAGGGGCGGATTTCCGTACTCCACAGATGGTGTGTCCCGCAGCGAGCCGAATCAGGAAAGGCGGATCGTCGCCCGGTCGCCGTCGACCTTGATGATGTCGACCACGAGGTTGTTGAGCTGTGAGGTGCCTGGGGCGGTCTGCTCGGCGTTCTGAGAGCCGCTGCCGGACGTACCCGTCAAGTCCACCGTGTTGGCGGAGACGCTGTTGATCTCGAGCTCGTCCACTCCGTCGGCGCCGTCGAGCTGGATCGTGTCCCCGCCGGTCACCTCGACCTGGCAGGAGTTGTGGAGGCAGGCGCTGAGGTCCGTGCCGGCCCCCGCTCCTTCGGATCCGGACCCGTCCGACGGCGCGGACGCAGCGGGCGGGGCGTCAGGCGACGCGGGCGCGTCCGACGCGGAGTCCGACGGAGCGCCCGAGGCGGAGTCCGAGGGCGAGCCGGACCCCGGGACGCCCTTCGCGGCGGCCGCGACCGTCTTGGCGGCGTCGGCAAGCCCGGCGCCGCAACCGCCGTCGCACTTGTCGGGGGAAATCGGTCGCGCGTTGGCCTTGATGGCCGTCTTGATCTCTGCGGGCGTCAGCTCGGGGTTCGCCGAGAGCATCAGGGCGACGAGCCCGGAGACGTGCGCGGTGGCCTGGCTGGTGCCCACTTCGAACGTGAAGTTCTCGGCGTCGGGGGCGCCGGTGCCGGAGTTGAACGTGGAGAGGATGCCGTCCCCGACGTTCTTCCTCATGTCACCGCCTGGAGCCGCGATGTCCACGCTGCCGAAGTTGGAGTACTCGGCCCTGTTGCCCTCGCGATCGGTGGCGGCCACGGTGATGATGTTCTTGCAGTTGGCCGGGGTGAACTGGCTGGCGTCCACCGGCTTGTCGTTGCCACCGCGGTTACCGGCGGCAACGACGACCGTGCTACCGCGCTGGACGGCCTTGTCGATGGCGGACTGCATGAATGAGGGGCACTCGCCTTCATGACCCAGACTCATGTTGATGACGTTGGCGGGAGTCTGGTTGTCGGAGACGCCGTCGACGTGTTCGCCCGCGGCCCACATGACTCCGTCGCTGATGTCGGCGTCGTTCCCGCCGCAACGCCCCGTCACCCGTACCGGCTCCAGCTTGGCACCGGGAGCGACGCCCGCGATCCCGTTGCCGTTGTCGGACGGGGCGGCGATGATGCCCGCCATGTGGGTACCGTGCCAGCTGGAGGCCTCGGCCGACAACGGCTTCCCGTTGAGGTCCTTGCCGCACTCACCCTCCTTGACCCCGTTACCCGGGTCGGAAGGGTCGTCGTCGCGGCCGTCGCCGTCGTTCGCCGTGAACGTGTCAGAGACGAGGTCGGCCCCTTGGGTGATGTTGGCATCCAGGTCGGAATGCTTGGCGATGCCGTCGTCCAGCACCGCGACCGTCACACCCTTGCCCGTGGTGGTACCCCAGGCGTCCTGCACGTTCATGCCCGCCTTGGCCTCGGTCAGATTCCACTGTTCGGCAAAGCGCGGGTCATTGGGCGACGTGACGGACTGTGCCTGCATGCGACCGTTGGGAACGGCGTAGGCCACGTCCGGATCGGCCCGGAAATAGTCCACGAGCTTGGTGACGTCCTGGGCGGGCTGTGCTCCGCCCAGGCTCACCAGAGCCGCACCGACGCTCAGACGGCGCTCGTACGACAGCTTCAGGCCGGTCTTCGCGGCCGCTGCGCTGATTCCCGCGCGTACCGCCGTCTCCGAATGCGCCTCCTGCGCCTTCGACTTGTAACCGATGACCAGGTCGGACACCGGCTCTAAGGCCGTCGACGCTGACTTCGGCGACACGGGGGAGGCGGAATTGCCGGACCCGGAGGAGTCCTGGCCGGCCATGGCGGTGGTCACGGCGCCGACAAGGAGCGTGGTGCCGAGCGCCGTGGCGACGAGTATTCGACCCCGCCGGGATTTGCGATGTGGATTCACTCTCTGCCTTTCGAACGGATCGGCTCCGGGCATGCCGAAGCCGGGTTGAGTGACGGTGCTGTCGGGCCTGGGACGACCCCTGCCGCCTCGGTTCGGTTGGGCCTCCGCCGTTGCCGGCGGACAGGGATGACCGTGACCCCACCGAGTGGGCGTGTTCATGCCCCTCGTCGCCAAAGACGATGAACACGCGAGCCGCGCCCTGCGTGCCGCGGCCGTACGGTGCGGAAACTTGTTCTGGCACCGTACGACCTCGGGAACACAGCACGCTTGGCCGTGCTTCGAACTTAGGCCCGAGGCGGGGGTGTTACCTATCCGTGATGTCGAATCACGGGTACCTACTTAACTCCCGCTTTACGAGTGGAGAAGACTCTGCTGCGCAATTCCGTGCGGGGTGGCGGTGGGCGCGGGTTGATCGTCCGTGTGGCCGCATGGACGCACGGCCGTGGGGGTGATGCGGCTGTCGATGCGGCCGAAGGGGCCGCCGAAGGTTCGGGCGCAGCGCGCGGTGCCCCGGGACTGTCACTGGGGGTGTTGTCGCTGGAACAGTGTTGCAGTTCGCCGAGGACCTGACCGACCGGCAGACCGCGGCGATGGCCGTGCGGGCGATCGACTGGAAGTACGCGCTCGGGGCCGAGCTGACGGACACGGGCTTCGATGCCAGCGTGCTGAGCCGGTTCCGCTCCCGACTGGCCGGGCACGGCATGGAACGGGTGGTCTTCGACCGGCTCCCGGAACACTGCAAGCGCGGGGGCCTGGTGGTCGTCGGAGGCAAGCAGCGCACCAATTCCACCCATGTGATCAGCGCGGTGCGGGACTTGAACCGTCTGGAACTCGCTGGGGAGAGCGTGCGGGCGGCCCTGGAGGCCCTCTCAGTCGCGGCGAAGGCCTGGCTGGCCGGACAGGTCGACGTGGCCCGTCCACACAGACGAAACGCGACCGACTACCACCAGGTCTTCGGCCAGGATGCTGCGGCCGGCCAGAAGACCTGGTGCTGGTCGGGGTGGGCACCCTGGGTCAGGAGTCCGGCACTCACCAGGGCGAGGCCGCACGGGGCATCACCTTGCGGGTGTCCGCGGCCGTCGAGGAGCTCAGACACCGTCCGTCGCTGCTGCGCCAGGCGGTTCAGGAGCTGCGGCGCTGTGACGACCTGGTGGAGGAGGCCGGCGCGTTGGCCGACCTCGGTTACACCTACCAGAGCCTGGGTGACAACAAGCGGTCCCGGGCGATGATGAACCACGCCTGGCACCTGGCCAAGCAGTGCGGTGCCGAGACGCTGTGCCTGGAGCTGTCCGGCATGGATCCGCACCAGCCGACCCACTTCGGGCAACCGCGGCTGCGGTGTCGGTCACTCCGGTGACCGAGTCGCTCGCCGGAAGCCTCAGCGAGGCGGAGCTGCGGGCGGCGTCTCGCGCCGCCTTCGGGTACACCAACCGGGAGATCTCCCAGGAACTGGTCATCACGGCCGAGCAGCACCTGACCCGGGTGTACCGCAAGCTCGATGTCGGCAAGCGGAGCCAGTTGCTGGACCTGTTGAACCTGTCGGCGGCCGGGCAAGCCCGCAGCGCCTGAGTGGCCGCCGGGCAACACGGTGTTCCGGGCTCGGGCCGACCGTCCGCTTCGAACCGATCCCAGGCGCCCGACCAGCGCGGTTCGCTTCATTTCCCTCGCATCCGCACAACGGTCGCAGCTTTCGGGAACCCGGAAGGTGCGCGAGGGGGCAGGCACAGGACGGGCCGCTTCATGGCCAGATCCCCGGGATGAGCTGAACGAGGGCGAAGTCGATGAACTCGATGTTTGTGCAAGAACCGTCCAGAGGCGTCCAGCCGATCCAGGATGGGCGCGTAACGCGCTGGTCGTCGTGGCGCTGATCCCCTTCGCCCTGCGGGGTGTCCGCTACCGCCCGAGCAGCGCATCCGCTTACTCACCCGCATGTGGATCTACGGACGCGGCCACGTTCTCGCCCAGGCGACGGTACTGGCGGCTGCCTGAGAAGCGCTCGACAAAGCTGACCCCGCGCAGCGCGGCGAAGGACACCTCACTGCCCACGCGTTCCGGGTTGTCCCCCATCCTGATCAGCAAAGTGACGGCCGCGTCCGGGCTGATGCCCACCACGGTGAGCAGCTGCGGGGCGTGGCGTTCCGCGGGCCGGGCGAGGCGGCCTTCCAAGCCCTGGGTCTGCTCGGTGAGCTGCCCGCGGGAAGAACTGGCCGGGCTGAACAACGCAGAACTCCGATTCGCTGGGCGAGTAGCCCCAGGGTGATGCGGGTGACTTCAGGTCGGCACTGACGAGGACGGCCTTGAGCTGGTTGACCGCCTGGGTGCGGGCCTTGGCTGCCGAGCTCTTGGCGAGTTCGCACATCCGGGCGATCTGCACCGGTCCATCGCCCGCCTTGGCCTGAACGCGCGCCCGCCCGCTCAGCCCTGGGCCAGCAGGTAACAGGTAGCAGGACAGGGCCGCCCGAAGGAGCCGGTCCCCTCCAAGGACCACCTCCCCCGTCGGGGCAAGGGACGTACCGGTCATGCTCATTCACCTTCCGGCCCAATGGCGTATCGCGTAGCCGGCACCGGATCGCGCGGAGTGGTCAGAACCGTGACGACGCCTGGTCGGCAAGCGCAGACCGCGACCGTAGGGTCGAGGCCCTCTGTTCATCAGACGCCGAAGACCTGGAACTCCGAGACCTGCCCGGCCGGCCAGCCGTTGTTGGCGGTGAAGGTGAGTCGTACGTAGCGGGTGGTGACGATGGCGGGGAGCGTGAGGGTCGCGGTGTTGCCGGTCGCCGGGTTGAAGGTGTAGCCCGTCGGGGCGAGGAGTTGGGTGGAGGTGCCGGCGTCCGTGCCGCCCTGGACGGAGATGGTCTGGGTGCGGGTGGCCCAGGCGGTGACCGGGGGGAGGTTGAGGATGATCCGTTTGACGCCCGTCGCGGCGCCCAGATCGACCTGGACCCACTGCGGGAAGGCGTTGTTGGCGGACTCCCAGTAGGTGTTGGCGTCGCCGTCGGTCGCGTTTCCCGAGGCGTAGGTCTGGGTGTGGCTGCTCTCCGAGGTGGGGCGGTGGAGGGCGAGGTTGGTGATGCCGGAAGGGGGTTCGGTGGTGACGGTGACCTGGTTGGAGGGCTGCGACATGTTTCCCGCCGCGTCGAGGGCGACGACGTCGAAGGTGTACGCGGTGGACGCACCGAGTCCGGTGACAGTGAAGGAGGTTGCACTGGTGGTCCCCACCTGGGTGCTGGTCGAGCCGGACACCTGCAGGACGCGGTAGCCGGTCACCCCGACGTTGTCGGTTGATGTGTTCCAGGTCAGCGAGACGGTGTTGCTCGTGTGTCCGGTGACGGTCAGGGCACCCGGCGCGGCGGGCGGTGTGGTGTCACCGCCGGTGAGGACGGTCGGCTGGGTGGGCCGAACAGCGGTCAGCGCAATCTGGCCCTTGAGCATGCGGCCGCCGTCGCCGGTCAGGCGCAGGTAGTAGTCGGAGGAGCAGGCGGTGCCGTCCTCGTCGAGGGCGAGGAAGCCGGAGTCGGTGGGCACCCATGCCTGGGTCTCGGCGGTCTTGGCGATCTGGTTGCCCTCGTTGAACTCGTCGAACATCGAGATGTAGATGCCCTGCACCCCGGCCCGGACCACGTTGTAGAACTGCCGCCACATGAAGTCGCCGTGCGCACGCTGCCGCCCGGAGACGTCGCCGGGCAGGACGCAGGGCTGGTAGTCGATGCCGTTGGCGTTGCAGTCGGCCTGGTCGCCGACGGTGTACGTGTTGTAGGCGTTGTCGGCCTCGGTCACATTGCCGATGGCACCGACCATCCACGGCGAGATCATGTTGAAGGCGTGGTAGACGCCGAGATAGCCGGGCCGTGAGCCCCCGGTGCCCGTCCGCCATTCGCGCGGGACGCCGCCGATGACGTAACAGCCTTGGCCCTTGAACCAGTTGACGACGTCGAGGCAGGCGTCGGCGGTGAAGGGGTGGTTGGGGTCGTCGAAGCCGAAGCCCCAGATGCAGACGACCGGCTTGCCGTTCTGCTTCGCGTACGCCGAGGACGCGGTGTGCGCGGACATCTTGTTCGTCCAGTCCGTCTTGATCTCGGACTGCATGTTCGTCCAGTTGGAGACGTCGTACATGATGTAGAACTTCCGCCCGTACGACTCGGCGGCGCTGCGCACCTTGATCGCCATGGCGTCGCGGGTGGGGCCCTCTCCGCCGGTGGGGTTGAAGCGCTGGAGTGCCGCGCTGTCGATGTTGTACTGCTGCATCCACAGGAAGTGGGTGTTCACCGTCTGCTGGTCGTACGAGGAGAACAGCTTGGCGGGCTGACCGTTGCCCAGGGCGGCGTACGACGTCTGGTACGTGTTGGTGTACTCACGCACATCGGGCCAGCAACTGATGCCGGTGTTGTTCGGGGACGGCGGCTGGCCCCAGTTCTGGGTCCAGTGCCACCAGCCGTTGATGGGCGCGCCGTCGCCGATGCAGGCGAACCAGCCCTGGTAGCCGACGGTGACCTTGCCGACCACGTCACCCGGCGGGCCGGCCGCCGACGCGGTCTGGGCGAGTACGGTCTCGGTGGCTCCTACGGTTCCCACCGCGGTGGCCGCGATCGCGGCCCTTAAGAAGACTCTGCGTGTCACACCCATCGGGACTCCCTTTCGGTGGTCGGTGCCGCCGAGCGCAGGCGCGCTCGGCGGCACCCTCGGGTCGGTTCAGGTGTTCCAGACCTGGAACTCGGAGATCTGACCGGCCGGCCAGCCGTTGTTCGCCGTGATGTTCACCCGGACGTATCGCTGGGTGGTCGCGGTGAACGTGATGGTGACCGTGTTGTTGGTGGTGGGGTCGAAGGTGTACGTGGCCGACGACTTGATGGTGGTGAAAGCGGAGCCGTCGGTGCTGCCCGACAGGGACAGCGTCTGGTTACGGGCGCCCCAGGCCGCGGGGAGCTGGAGGACGACGCTGCTGGCGCTCTGCGCGGAGCCGAGGTCCACCTGTACCCACTGTGGGAAGGCGTTGTTGGCGCTCTCCCAATAGGAGCCCTGGTTGCCGTCCGTCACGTTCGACGACGCGTACACGTCGGTGTGGCTGGACTCGGTGGTGGCCGCGCCGGCTGCCAGGTTCCTGCTCACCGTGCCGGCGCCGGTGCCGGTCAGCGCGACCGTGGTCGTGCCGTTCGACGCGTTGCTGGCGATGCTGAGGTCGCCGGTGCGGGTGCCGGACGCGGTGGGCCTGAACGTGACGTTCACCGTGCAGGAGGCGTTCGCCGCGATCGACGTACCGCAGTTGTTGGTCTGCGAGAAGTCGCCCGTGACGGTGATGCCGGAGAGTGTCGCGGCCGCGGTACCGGTGTTGGTCACCGTGACCGTCCGCGCACTGCTGGTGGTGTTGAGCGCCTGGGTGGGATACGTCAACGACGTCGGGCTGGCCGACAGGGTCGCCGGCGAGGAGCCGCCGTCGCTGGGGAACACCTCGAAGTCCGACAACTGGGCTGCGTTCCAACCTGTGTTGGCGGTGATGTTCACCCGTACGTATCGCGCCGTGGCGGCGCTGAACGTGATGGTCGCCGTGTTGTTGTTGGCGCTCGGGTCGAAGGTGTACCCGGCCGATGCCTTGATCGTCGAGAAGCTCGAGCCGTCCGTGGATCCCTGCACCGACAGGGTCTGTGTGCGAGCCGACCACGCCGTCGCCGGCGGGAGTTTGAGTACGACCTTGCCGACGCCGTAGTTCTGGCCGAGGTCGACCTGTGCCCATTGCGGGAACGAACCGTTCGCGCTCTCCCAGTACGTCGAGGCGTCCGGGTCGGTGAGGTTCGAGGCGACGTACGGACTGGAGCTCGAACTCGCCGTCGCCGGCCGCCCGGCGGCGACGTTGGTGGCGCTGTCGATGCCGCTGCCGGTCAGGGAGACGACGATCGGGCTGTTGTTGGCGTTGCTGGTGACGGTGAGGTTGCCGGTCCGCGATCCGCCCGCGGTGGGCTTGAACCCGACGCTCACCGTGCAGGACGCGCCGACCGCGAGGGTGGAGCAGTTGTTGGTCTGGCTGAAGTCACCGGTCGCCGCGACGCCCGAGATGTTCGCCGATGCGGTGCCCGAGTTCGTCACCTTCACCGTCTGCGCGGTGGCCGACGAGCCGACCACCGTGCCGTCGAAGGACAGGCTCGCCGGGTCGGTGTTCAGAACCGGGCCCGGCGCGGTGCCGGTACCGGACAGGCTGACCGTGTTGGTGGTCCCGCCCGCGTTGACGGTCAGCGCGCCGCTACGGCTGCCGGTCGCCGTCGGCGCGAACTTCACACTGACGGTGCACGAGCCGTTCGCCGCGATCGACGAACCGCACGTGTTGGTCTGGGAGTAGTCGCCGCCGGCGGAGATCGACGAGACGGACGCGGCGGTGTTGGTCGGGTTGGAGACCGTCACGGTCTGTGCGGCGCTCGTCGAACCGGTCGCGACGGAACCGAAGTTCAGCGCGCCCGGGGTGGCCGTCACGCCTTCGGCCGGGTAGGGCGGATACACCGGAGTCGGCCAACCGCCGCAGTACGGCGTGCCGCTGACGCCGGAGTTGCCGCCGCCGTCGGTGACGACGAAGTTGCCGCCCGAGCAGTTGTACACCGGGGACGAGTAACCGACGCCGGTCGCCGTGACATTGGTGAACTTGGCGGCGCCGCCGGTCTGTTCCTGCAGGGCGAAGGTTCCGGTGCCGGCGATGGTCACGTTGGTGAGGTTGACACCGCTGATGGTGCCCTCGACCCACTGGACCGCCTCGTACGGACTCTGCTGGATCAGCGCGTTGGTCACGTTGATCGGGCCGGTGATCGCGCCCTGGCTGCCGTCGAACCACAGCGCGCCCACGCCGAACTGCCAGTTCGGGTCGAGGCTGCCGGCCCGGATCATGGTGTTGTCGGAGATCGTGGTGAGGCCGACCGGTGTCGACGTGAAGCGCTGCCCCACGTGGATGCCGCCGCCCTGGGCGAGGCCGGTGTCCACCACCCGGTTGCCGCTGACGGTGTTGTCGTGGCCGCCGTAGATCGCGATGGCGTTGGCGAGGATCTGCAGGGACACGGTGTTGTTGGAGATCGTGTCGTTGGCGTCGGCACCGATGCCGGAGTCCGCCCAGGTGGCGATGCCGTCGTCGCCGGTGTTGCGGATGTCGCTGTTGGTCACCTTCGAGTTGGTGACGGCGCCGTGGAAGTTGATGCCGTCCGCGGTGGTGTCACGGATGCGCATGCCGGTGAAGGTCAGCCCGTCCATCGGCCCGTCCATCCAGGCGCCGACCTTCATGTGGTCGATCCACAGGTTGGAGACGGTCGAGTCGCTCATCGCGCCGCCGATGCCGTTGACCTGGGCGCTGTCGTCGCGATCCTGCACATTGCCGAAGATCGCGAAGTTCTGGAGACGCACGTTGGTGCTGGCCGAGGGCGCGGAGTTGCCGTAGAAGCCGGGTGCCGTGCCGGTGACGGTCGAGTACCACATGCCGGCGCCGGCGATCGTGACGTTGTTGACGCTGATGTGGCCGGGGATGTTGTAGGTGCCCGGCGGGATCCACACGGTGCCGCCGGGGCCGGCCGCGCTGATCGCGGCGTTGAACGCGCTGGTCGCGTCGCTCACACCGGTGGAGTCGGCGCCCTTGCTGGTCACCGACACCGACCCCGAGGGTGCGGTCAGGGCGACGCCGGCCTGCTCGAAGTCTGCGAAGTCGATCGTGTACGAGGAGGCGGTGTCCCCCGAATCGACCTGCAGCTTGAAGGTCGTTCCCGCCGGATAGGTGGTGGAGAACAGGCGGTGGGCCTCGTCGAAGAAGTGGTGCGGGTTGCTGCCCGGCGTGTTGGTGAAGGGGTAGCTGCCGTAGTACCAGCTGTAGGCGTTGGTCAGGGTGAAGTCGGGCTGCTTGACGCCGTCGATGTACAGAGACAGCGAGGCGGTGTAGACCGAGCCGCCCGAGGTGTCGGGAATGCTGTACCGGAAGTTGATCGAGTTGGTGGCCACCGGCGTGGTGAACGTGACGTACTTGCCGGTGCCCTGCAGCGTCGTCGCCTTGCGGTACGACGCCTCGTCGGCCAACTGCCCCTGGGTGTAACTCGGGCCGATGGGTGCGCCGTTGGTGGCGGAATTCTCCGCCTGCACCTCGACGTACGGCAGGCTCGCGCCGCTGCCGCCAGTGGCGGCGGCCGCCGCCCAGGCGGGTTGGACAGCCAGCGCGACGACGCCGACGGCAGCCAGCATCGCGATGCTGACCGCCCAGACGAGGGCGCGTCTCAGATCTCGGATGGAATGGAACACTTGCCACTCCTTTCATCACGAAATGCCGGAACTGTGCCGCTGACGCCGCCAGAGAGGGAAGGACGGGCTCAAAGGGAGAGGGGGGAGGCAGGGGGCGGTGACGACGCGTGGTGGACCGTAATATCGTCGACATGCACACGCAAGAAGTAGACAGAACATTGCAACAATAAAAATTCAGCCTGCAAGATCTAATGTGTCGTCTTGAGGCTGCGCCCAGTACCGAGCCGCGCAGGCCGCGCACATGGCTGTGCCGCCGGACGGAGTGTCCGGCGGCACCGTGGGGAGGGTGGGGTCAGGAGGCCCAGATCTGGAATTCGGAGACCTGGCCCGCGGGCCAGCCGTTGTTGGCGGTGACGGTGACGCGGAAGTAGCGCTGGGTGGCGGCGGGGAAGGTGAGCGTGACGGTGCTCTTGGTGTTCGGGTCGAAGGTGTAGACGGCCGAGGACTTCAGAGTGGTGAAGCTGGTGCCGTCCGTGCTGCCGCTGAGAGTGAGGGTCTGGCTGCGGGCGCCCCAGGTGGCCGGCAGCTGCAGGACCACGCGGGAGGCGCTCCGGGTCGAGCCCAGGTCGACCTGGACCCACTGCGGAAACGTGTTGTTGGCGCTTTCCCAGTAGGAGCCCTGGTCGCTGTCCGTCACGTTCGACGACGGGTACACGTCGGTGTGGCTGGACTCGCTGGTGGGCTTGCCGGCGGCGAGGTTGGTCCCGGTGGTGCCGGTGCCGGTGCCCGACAGGGCCACCGTGGTGGGGTTGTTGGACTGGTTGCCGGTCAGGGTGAGGGTGCCGGTGCGGGTGCCGGAGGCGGTGGGTCTGAAGGTGACGGAGACCGTGCAGTTCGCTCCGGCGGCCAGGGAGGTGCCGCAGGTGCTGGTCTGGGCGAAGTCACCGCCTGCGGTGACCCCGGTGATCGAGACGGTGGCGGTGCCGGAGTTGGTGACCGTGACGGTCTGCGCGGCGCTGGTCGTGTTCACCGCCTGGTCGGCGAAGGTCAGGGATCCGGGAGACGCGGTCAGGGTGGCCTGCGGTGAGCCGCTCCCCGCGGCGAGGGCGAGGTAGTTGATGTTCCAGCCGCCGGTGTCCTGGTTGAGCGTCAGGATCTGCCAGCCGGCGGGCAGGACCACATGGGTGGTCACGGTGGCCCAGGTCTGCCAGTCGCCGGTGGCGGGCAGGTCGACGGCTCCGGTGAGGTCGGTGCCGGAGGCGTCCGACAGGTGCAGCGCGCCTGCCACCGCGGACGGGGCCGCGACGCGGAGGCCGAGGGTGTAGGTGCCGGCCGTGGCGACGTCCACGGTGTAGCGGAACCACTGTCCGCCACTGGTCCAGCCCAGGTTGTGACCGCCGCCGGTGTCCGCGGTGTTGTCCAGGTCCACGCCGTCGGCGCGGTAGGAGTTGGCGTTGCCGTTGACGGAAGTGACGTTGTAAGCGACCCCCTGGCCGCCGGTGTCGTAGTCCTCCGCCTGCACCGTGCCGGGCACGGCTGCGGGGGTTGCCGCCGTAGGGGCGCCCTCGGGCGCGGCCGGCGGCCAGCGGTTGTCACTCAGCGTCGCGACGAACCCGGTGGAGTTGTTGACGAAGGCCGAGGCGCTGGGGTCAAGTCCGGTGACCGTGTTGCCGGTGATCGTCGCGGAGCCGGTGGGCGCGGGGTAGAACGACGGCGAGATCGCGATGCCGTTGCGGCCGGGGCTGCTGACGGTGTTGTCCTGGAGCAGGGTGCTGGTCGAGGTGGAGAAGCCGATCCCGTCGTAGAGGGAGTCGGTGACGGTGTTGCCGGTGACCGTGACCTTGTCGACGATCCCGGTGTTCTGTCCGTCGCCGCCGTTGCCGATGTGCAGGGCGGGCTGGCCCTGGCTGTAGGCGTTGCCGCCGGAGCGGACCACGGTGTTGCCCGTCACGGTCGCGGACAGCAGGTCGCTGCCGTTGACACCGAAGCGCCCGGCTCCCAGACCGATGTAACGGGCCGTGTCGCTGATGTGGTTGTCCTTGACCTGGTGGCCGCTGCCCCCGTGGATCCCGACACCCTTGCCGCCCCACGGTGCGATCGAGGTGTTGTTGCTGACGGTGACATTGCTCATCGGGTTGCAGTACGTCTTGGAACCGTCGCTGTTGGTGTTGTAGTTCACCGAGTTGATGGCGATCGCGTCGTCCCCGGTGCCGCGGACGAAGTTGTTGGTGACCGTCAGGTTGTTCCCGGTGTCCGCGCCCAGCGACACGTTGTTGACGTTGATCCCGTCCGCCCAGATCGACGTCAGCCTGCTGTTCTGCACCGTCCCGCCGGTGCCGGAGGCCCAGAACCCCGACATGGTGTGCTGGGTCCAGATGCCGTCGGCCAGCCAGCCGGTGCCGGTGGTGTCCATCGCGCCGCCGTCCCCGCCAATGGTGCTCCGGCTGACGGCGTTGGCGTCGATGTGGAAGTTCCGTACGGTGCACGAGGTCAGGTTGAACAGGGCAGCCAGCGGCGTGGTGTTGGGGACCGGTACGTCACGGTAGATCGTGCTGTACCACAGGCCCGCGCCCGCGATGGTGATCCCCTGTGCGTTCAGTCCCGCGGTGCCCTTCACGTAGAAGGTGCCCTGGGGGGATCCACAGGATCTTTCCCTGCTGCTGGGCCTGGTCGATGCAGTTCTGTATGGTGGCGCGGCTGTCCACCGACTGGCTGTCGGCCGCGCCGTTGGTCGGGTTGTTGTCCGCCACCGCACCGCAGCTCGTGATCGAGATCGAGTTCGCCGGCTGCGTCAGCGGCGCCGGCGGGTTCTCCACGTCGAGGGAGTCCACGTTGAGGTTCAGCTCCTGCCGGAACACTCCGTTGACGTACAGGTTCAGCGTTCCGGTGATACCACCGCCGGATGCTGAATCTGGCATGCTCGCACGGACGTTGAGGAAGGAGATCGGCTGCCCGGTGTTGTTGGTCCACTGCACCGACTGGCCGGTGCCGCCCAGGTGGACATAGGAATGGCCCGACGCCTCCAGGGCGGCACTCGAGTACTGCGTCGTCGGCGCCGAGGTCAGCGACCGGACGGCCGCACCCCCGCCCGGCGTTCCCTCCTCGGCCTCGTAGACCGAGAACGGCTTCGTCGCACCCACCGCCGCGTCTGCTGCCGCCTGCGCCTGCCGGGGAGCGTGGGCCGTCGGGCCGGCCCGGAGCGCCTTGGACGGCGGAGCCCCCTGTATGGCGGCGGCCGGTAAGACGGACACGCACATCGCGCCGACCGCGGCGACAGCGGCCACCGCCAGTCGCCGGGGTCTGGGGATCGTCAGCATCTGATGCTCCTTCAAGGAGTGCGAGAAACCGGCGCCCCGACCGTACAGAGCCCCCATCCACCCCGCTAGATTTCGACGAAGCAAAGAATGAGCCATGCAAGTCACTGCAAGTTTCTTACTGAAGTCCGCAAATATAGGATGCCGCGTGGCATGCCCCTCGGCGCCGCAGGCCGTCCGACTCACCACGGCGCCGCGCGGATGTCATCACGATGGACATTCGGATGCCCGAGCCGAGAGGGACTGCCTGGCATCACCCGCGCGATCTGCGCCGCCGAAGACCGCGCCGTAGTGAAGATCCTCATCCTCACCACCTTGAGGAAGACGCGTTCGTCGCCCAGGCCCCCGACGCCGGTGCCGGCGGACTCCCCGGCAAGCGCATCGACCCCGCCGACCCGCTCAAAGCCATCCCAGTTGTGGCCGCCGACGAAGACCGGGCCGCCTGGCACGGTGTTCGTCCTGCGGGCGGCGGCCCGGTCGGTGTGGCGCGTGGGTCAGTGGTGGGTGAAGTGGGGCGGGCGCTTGTCGATGAAGGCGCTCATGCCCTCCTTCTGGTCGGCGGTGGCGAACACCGCGTGGAAGAGGCGGCGTTCGAAGCGGACGCCCTCGGCGAGTGTTGTCTCGAAGGCGCGGGCGACCGCCTCCTTCGCCATCATGGCGACCGGCAGCGACATGCCCGCCACGGTCTCGGCGACCGCGAGTGCCTCGCCGAGCAGTTCGTCGGCGGGCACCACGCGCGAGACCAGGCCGGCCCGCTCGGCTTCGGTGGCGTCCATGGTGCGGCCGGTCAGGCACAGTTCCATGGCCTTTGCCTTGCCGATCGCGCGCGTGAGCCGCTGGGAGCCGCCGATGCCGGGGATGACGCCGAGTTTGATCTCCGGCTGGCCGAAGACGGCGGTGTCGGCTGCGAGGAGGATGTCGCAGAGCATGGCGAGTTCGCAGCCGCCGCCGAGCGCGTACCCGGCGACCGCCGCCACGGTCGGCGTGCGCAACTGTCCGAGCCGGTCCCAGGCGGTGAACCAGTCGCTGAGGTACATGTCCAGGTAGCTCTGCGGCCGCATTTCCTTGATGTCGGCTCCGGCCGCGAACGCCTTCGCCGATCCGGTGAGCACGATGCAGCCCACGTCCGGGTCCCGGTCGAGGGATTCGGTGGCCGCGACGACCTCGTTCATGACCTGGAGGTTGAGGGCGTTGAGGGCGTTGGGCCGATTGAGGGTGAGCAGGGCGGTGCGGCCCTTGCGTTCGACGAGGATGGTGTCGTACGCGTCTGTCGCGGCCGGTGTCGTGTCGGTGGTCATGCCTGGTCTCCGCTCTGGTCCCTGATCGTCCGTACGAAGCCCGAGAAGTCCTCGGCTGTGCCTGCTCCCTCGGCGTATGCGGCGTACAACTCGGCCGCGCGCAGGCCGAGTTCGGCCCTCACGCCACCGGCTCTGGCCGCGTCGGCCGCCAGGCCCAGGTCCTTGGCCATGAGCGGGGCGGCGAAGCCGGGGCGGTAGTCACGGTTCGCGGGGCTGGTCGGCACGGGCCCCGGCACCGGGCAGTTGACGGTGAGTGCCCAGCACTGGCCGGACGCCGTGGAGGCCACGTCGTACAGCGCCTGGTGGGACAGGCCCAGGCTCTCGCCGAGTACGAACGCCTCGCTGACGGCGATCATCGAGATGCCGAGGATCATGTTGTTGCAGATCTTCGCGGCCTGTCCGGCGCCCGCGCCGCCGCAGTGGACCACCCTCCTGCCCATGGCGGCGAGCAGGGGTTCCGCCTCGGCGTACTCGTCCTCGCCGCCGCCGGCCATGAAGGTGAGGGTGGCCGCCTCGGCGCCGACGACTCCGCCGGAGACAGGCGCGTCCATGGCCCGCATCCCCGCCGAAACCGCTCTGTCGTGGGCGGTACGGGCGTCGGCGACGTCGATGGTCGAGCAGTCGGCGAAGAGGGTGCCGGGCCGGGCTGCCCCGACGATGTCCTGGTACAGCTCCAGCACGTGCCGTCCGGCGGGCAGCATGGTGATCACCACCTCCGCGCCCGTCACCGCCTCCGTCGCGGATGCGGTGGGCTCGACACCCGCGTCAGCCGCTGCCTTCAGGGATGCGGGTGACAGGTCGTAGCCGCGTACCCGGTGGCGGGCCTTGACGAGGTTGGCGGCCATGGGGCCGCCCATGTGTCCCAGCCCGATGAACGCGACGGTCCTGCTCACCAGGGCACCTCCTGCGTGGTGTCGGATGCGGCGAGGCCGAGTTCCCGCTCGCCGAGGTGCGTGAAGAAGCGCTCGACGTCCGCGTCGGAGACCTCGGCGAGCGTCGGCGGTGTCCAGCGCGGGCTGCGGTCCTTGTCGATGACCTGGGCGCGGATGCCCTCCACCATGTCGGGTGCGGTGAGGGCCGCGCAGGAGACGCGGTACTCCTGGTCCAGCACGTTCTCCAGCGGACCGAGCCGCCGGGCTCTGCGGAGTGCGGCGAGGGTGACCTTGAGGGAGGTGGGGGATCTGGTGAGCAGGGTCTCGGCGGCCTCCTTGGCCGCGCTGCCGCCGTGTTCGAGGAGGCGGTCGATGATCTCCTCGACGGTGTCGGCGGCGTAGCAGGCGTCGATCCAGGGCCGTGCTGCCGCGAGTTCACCGGCCGGTTCCTGTCGTGCGTACTGGCCCAGGACCTCTCGTACCGGCGCATGGGCGAGGTCGGCGATCAGCCGTGGCAGGGAGTCCGACGGTACGTAGAGGTCGGCGAGGCCGCACAGCAGGGCGTCACCCGCTCCTGTCGGGGATCCGGTCAGCGCCAGGTGGGTGCCGAGTTCGCCGGGCGCGAGGGCGAGCAGGTAGGTGCCGCCGACGTCCGGTACGAAGCCGATACCGGTCTCCGGCATGGCGATCTTCGAGCGTTCGGTGACGATCCGGACACTGCCGTGGGCGGAGACGCCGACGCCGCCGCCCATGACGATGCCGTCCATCACGGCGACGTACGGCTTCGGGTAGTGGGCGATGCGGGCGTTGAGCCGGTACTCGTCCCGCCAGAAGGCCGCCGACGCCGTCCCGTCCCCGTTCCGGGCGTCCTCGTGGATGGCGCGGATGTCGCCGCCCGCGCACAGGCCCCGCTCCCCCGCGCCGGTGAGGACGACGGTCTCCACGGCCGGGTCGTGCTCCCAGGCCGTCAGCGCGCGGTCGATGCGGCGGACCATCGTGTGGGTGAGGGCGTTGAGCGCCTTGGGCCTGTTGAGGGTGAGGTACGCGGCGCGCCCCTCGGTGCGCAGCAGTAGGGAGTCGTCGGTACCGGTCGCCGGCACGGTGCCGTCCGTGTCGGTCATCCGAATGCCTCCGTCAGGCCACGGGCCACGATGACGCGCATGATCTCGTTGGTTCCTTCCAGGATCTGGTGGACCCGCAGGTCGCGGACGATCTTCTCGATGCCGTACTCGCTCAGGTAGCCGTAGCCGCCGTGCAGTTGCAGGGCCCGGTCGGCGACGGAGTATCCGGTGTCGGTGGCGAACCGCTTGGCCATCGCGCACAGGTGCGGCGCCTGTGGATCGCCGCGGTCCAGTGCCTGGGCGGCCTGGTGGACCAGCGCGCGGGCGGCGGCCAGTTCGGTCGCCATGTCCGCCAGCCGGAACTGGAGCGCCTGGGCGTCGAGCAGCCGCCCGCCGAACGCCTGCCGGTCGGCGAGGTGGGCCAGGCTGCGGTCGAGGGCGTTGCGGGCGCCGCCGAGGGAGCAGGCGGCGATGCCGAGGCGTCCGCCGTTGAGGCCGTTCATGGCGATGCGGAAGCCCTCGCCCTCGTGGCCGAGCAGCCGGTCGGCGGGCAGTCGGACGCCGTCCAGGATCACCTGGCGGGTGGGCTGGGCGTTCCAGCCCATCTTCCGCTCGTTGGGGCCGAAGGAGAGGCCGGGGTCGTCCTTGTCGACGAGGAACGCGGAGATGCCGTGCGGGCCGTCGGCGCCGGTACGGGCCAGGACGACGTACACCTGAGAGGCTCCCGCGCCGGAAATGAACTGCTTGACCCCGGTCAGGACGTAGTGGCCGCCGGCGCGGACGGCACGGGTGCGCAGAGCGGCGGCGTCCGATCCGGCGCCCGGTTCGGTCAGGCAGTAGCTCGCCAGGTCCTCCATGGCGCAGAGCCGGGGCAGCCATCGCTCCCGCTGAGCCGGCTGCCCGTACTGGTCGATCATCCAGGCGACCATGTTGTGAATCGAGAGATAGCCCGCGATGGACGGACAGCCCGAGGCCAGGGTCTCGAAGACAAGGACGCCGTCGGCACGGGTGAGGCCCGAGCCGCCCGCCTCCTCGCGGACGTACACACCGCCGAGGCCCAGTCCGGCGGCCTTGCGCAGGACGTCGAGCGGGAAGTGTTTGTCCCGGTCCCAGTCCAGGGCGGACGGGGCGAGGTGGTCCTGGGCGAAGTCCAGGGTCGTCTCGACGAGGGCCTGTTGGTCCTCGGTGAGCAGGGTGGTGGTCATCGCGCTCAGCCCATCGTCGGGATGGTGAAGCTCGCGCCTTCCCGAAGGCCCGAGGGCCAGCGCGAGGTGACGGTCTTCGTACGGGTGTAGAAGCGGATCGCGTCCGGACCGTGCTGGTTGAGGTCGCCGAAGCCGGAACGCTTCCAACCGCCGAAGGTGTGGTAGGCGACCGGGACGGGGATCGGCACGTTCACGCCGACCATGCCGGTGTTCACCCGGCGCGTGAAGTCGCGGGCGGTGTCGCCGTCTCGGGTGAAGATCGCGACACCGTTTCCGTAGGCGTGCTCGCTGGGCAGCCGCAGGGCCTCCTCGTAGTCCGCGGCGCGGATCACGGACAGGACCGGCCCGAAGATCTCCTCCTGATGGATGCGCATCGTGGGGGTGACCCGGTCGAACAGGGAGGCACCGGCGAAGAAGCCGTTCTCGTGCCCGGGCAGGACGAAGTCCCGTCCGTCGACGACGAGTTCCGCGCCCTCCTCGACACCGAGGTCGACGTAACGGCGGACCCGGTCGACGGCGTCCCGTCCGACCAGCGGGCCGAAGTCCGCCTCGGGGTCGTCACTGCGGCCGATCCGCAGCGAGCCGATGCGCTCCTTCAGACGGGCGACCAGGGCGTCGGCGGTGTCCTCGCCGACCGGGACGGCGACGGAGATCGCCATACAGCGCTCCCCCGCCGAGCCGTACCCGGCGCCGATCAGGGCGTCCACGGCCTGGTCGAGGTCGGCGTCCGGCATCACGATCATGTGGTTCTTGGCGCCGCCGAAGCACTGGGCGCGCTTGCCGTGGGTCGCGGCGGTGGCGTAGACGTACGCGGCGATCGGGGTGGAGCCGACGAAGCCGAGCGCGCCGACGCGGGGGTCTTCGAGGAGGGTGTCGACGCTCTCCTTGCCGCCGTGGACGACGTTCAGGACGCCCGGCGGCAGGCCCGCCTCCAGGAAGAGTTCGGCGAGCCGCTGAGGTACGGACGGGTCGCGCTCGGAGGGCTTGAGGATGAAGGCGTTGCCGCAGGCCAGCGCGGGAGCCGCCTTCCACAGGGGGATCATCGCGGGGAAGTTGAACGGGGTGATGCCGGCGACCACACCGATCGGGGCGCGCAAGGAGTGTACGTCGATGCCGGTGCCGGCGTTGTCGGTGAACTCCCCCTTCAGCAGATGCGGGATCCCGGCGGCGAACTCCACCACCTCCAGGCCGCGTTGGATGTCGCCGTGTGCGTCGGCGACCGTCTTGCCGTGCTCGGAGGAGAGCAGCCGGGCCAGCGCGTCCCGCTCGCCCTCGGCGAGTTGGAGGAAGCGGAGGAGGACGCGGGCACGGCGTTGCGGATTCCACTCGCCCCATTCGCGCTGCGCCGTCGCGGCGTCGGTGATCGCCGCCTCGGTCTCGGCGCGGTCGGCGAGCGGGACGCGGGCCTGCACCGCGCCCGTGTTGGGGTCGTAGACGTCGCCGTAGGACCCCGATGTTCCCGGAGTGTGCTTGCCGCCGATGAAATGGCTCAACTCACGCACGGTGGCGCGGTCGTGTTCACGGACCATGGGTGCCTGCTCTCGTCAGGTGGGATCCGGGGATGGCGCGCCGACCACCGGCACACACGGGCAGGGCCTTGTGCGTGCGGGGGTCGCGCGAGACGGCATGGGGCAGAGAAGGGCCGTTCAGACCGCGCGGATCGCGTGAGCGCGTGCCCGATCCGCGGGATGCTCGGGACTCGCCGTCCGTACCGCGGGACGCGTGACGGTCCGCACCTGCCCGGCAGGGCGCGTCACGGTCCACACCTGTCCGGCGAGACGCGTGACGCTCCGTACCTGTCCGACGGGGCGCGCGGCAGTGAATGCCCGTCCGGCCGGATCACCAGGGTCGTGGGTGCACACTGATGCCATGCGTGTCTGCTCCATCCTCGTGGACAACACGGAACAAAACCGCGGCCGGTATCCTGACTCCCGGATCAGCGCGCGCCGTCCGCCTTCCCGACATCTCGCTCGTCAGTGGCGTCCTGCTCGACGACGTACTCCCCGGTCACAGTGGCGGGACCGTGCCGGATTCACACCGGCTTCCCTGCACCGCGGGTATTCCTCACGAGCATATAGTTGGACGTCCTAGTAAATCCACCCCGACACGCCCTCGAATGAGTCGGCCGAGCTCAACGACCGCGGGAATCGGACAGTTTCGGGCCGGCGAAGCGGACCGGGGGCCTGGAATCTGGCGCGGCGGGCGGAGCGGCGGCAGGTGGTCAGCACCGTCGAGGACCGCGACGCGATCCGATCCGCGGCCCGGGCGGCGAACTCGACGTCGTGCGGGGAGATGACGACGGTCCGCCCCTGTGCCGCGAGTGCGTCGACCATGCGGACCAGCTCGGTCTTCGCCCGGTGGTCGAGCCCGCGGGTCGGCTCGGCCAGGAGCAGCGCCGCGGAGAGTTGGATCGCGAGTACCAGGGCGTGTTTCCGTCCCTCGGACAGGTCGCGCGGATGGCTCGCGTCGTCGATTCCCGGCGCCAGGCGAGGTCGGGGCGTCCGACGACGCTGAGTACGCGCCGTTATCGGGTGCAGATCGCGTCCGAGGACGGGGCGGAGGTCATCACCTCCGCCGGGATCCGCCTCAGCACCGACCTGTCCGCCGACGACGTACAAGAACCGTGCGACGTATTGGTGATCCCGGGCGGCCCGGAATGGGAGACGCTGATCAAAGACGACACTCTTCTGGATTCGGTCCGGCAACTGAACGAGAAGAGCCGCTGCACGGCATCGGTGTGCACAGGGGCGTTCCTACTGGCCGCAGCCGGACTTCTCAACGGCCGCCGCGCCGCGACGCATTGGCGGCACTCACGGCAACTGGCCTCTCGTTTCCCGTCCGTGCGGGTCCAGCCGGACGCCATCTTCGTACGGGACGGGCAGATGATGACTTCGGCGGGTGTCAGCGCCGGTATCGACCTGTCCCTGGCGCTGGTCGAAGACCGCTACGGTGCCGAGGTCGCCCGGTCGGTCGCCAAGGACATGGTCGTCTTCATGCAACGGCCGGGCGGCCAGTCCCAGTTCAGCGTCCGCTCCCGGGCGCCGCACACCCGCCAGGACATGCTCCGCCGGGTCCTGGACACCGTCGCCGAGAACCCCGGGGCCAACCACACACTCACAGCCATGGCCCGCAGAGCAGGCGTCAGCGTCCGGCACGTGACCCGGCTCTTCGACAAAGAGGTGGGAACCACTCCCGGCCGCTACGTCGAGCAGGTCAGACTGGAAGCCGCCCAGGCGCTGCTGGAGACAGGTGACGACTCCCTGCCGGTAGTGGCACGGCGCACCGGGTTCGGCTCACCCGAGTCGCTCCGCAGAGCGTTTGTACGGCACCTGGGCGTGACACCTGGCGCATTCCGGACCAGCTTCCGCACGACCGGCGTGAGCACGAAGGATCCAGCACCCGAAGCGGTGTCCCCGTAGCCAAGCCACGACAAGGCACAACCAGCCGACGACGGCGAACTGCCGGCTCCCTGAAGCCGGATCAGCCGACGTAACCCACCGAACCGGCAGCAAAGGCCAGCCCTCGCACCTCAACCCGAGAGCCCCGAGAGCCCCCACAGCAGCGTCCGGCTCAGGCAACGTCGACACCCCGAGCCTCCGCCGGGTCAGTGCCGCCTGCTCAGTGCCGCAAGCGATGGGGTGGATCACCAGGGCCAGGTGACCAGAATGCCCGGCATGTCGAGCGGGGCCGTCAAATATTCCCGTGCCGCGCCGGTCGATGGCGGTGCAGACTCGCTTCATGGCGGACATGAACGCATTCCGGGACGCGGTCAGCCGCTGGGCGGCCGGCGGTCCCGGCGGACCGGCGAGTGATCTGGTTGCGCAACTGGGGCTGCGGACGGCGGTGCTGCTGGAAGGACCGAGTGACCTCGCGGCCGTCGAAGCGCTGGCCGCACGACGGGGCCGGGACCTGGCCGCCGAAGGGGTGTGCGTCATATCGATGGGCGGGGCGATGAGCGTCGGCCACTACGCCGGTCTTCTCGGCCCACCCGGTCTTGGCCTGCACCTGAGGGGACTGTGCGACGAGGGCGAGCAGCGCTTCTACGACCGCGGCCTGAAGCGGGCCCGGGCGCCGCACCGGGGCTTCTTCGTGTGCGTGGCGGATCTGGAGGACGAACTCATCCGCGCGCTGGGCACGGCGCGCGTCGAGGAGATCATCCGGGCCGAGGGCGACCTGCGGTCCTGGCAGACCTTTCTGCACCAGCCCGCACACCACGGTCGGCCCCGGCAGCAGCAGTTGCGGCGCTTCCTCGGCACGAAGAAGGGCCGCAAGATCCGCTACGGGCATCTCCTGGTCGAGAACCTCGATCCCGGACAGGTACCGGCCCCGCTCGACGACCTCTTCACGAGTCTGTGACCGACGCGCGCCAACGGCCATATGAGAACTCCGTCTCGGCAGGTCGCCCAACGGGGCCTTGGTTCTGGTGCCGGGGACAGCCGGGCGGGTGTCAGTGGGTGTGGGGATCGTTCCCGGGGCCTGCCTGCATGCGCAGTGACTCCCGTTGCCGCCAGGTCCCGGGCGGCTCGCCGTGGTGGCGCCGGAAGGCCGACGAGAACGCGTAGGGCGAGCTGTAGCCGACAGCGCGGGCGATATGTGTCATGCCGAGTTCGCCGGTGCGCAGGTGGTCGCGGGCGAGAGCCATGCGCCAGTCGGTCAGGTACTGCATGGGGGTCTGGCCGAGAGCGTCGCGGAAGGTCCGTGCGAAGGCCGCGCGGGACAGGCCGCTGATCGCGGCGAGTTCGGGGACCGACCAGGGATGGCCGGCGTTCTCGTGCATGGCCTGCAGTGCGGCGTTCAGCCGGGGATCCGCGGATGCCCGGTACCAACGGGGTGCGGTCGGGCTGCTGCGGAAGTCATTGCGGATGGCGAGCACCAGAAGAACGTCGAGGAGCCGGTCCAGCACGGTGGGCTGACCGGGCTCGGAGGCGGTCAGCTCGTGCGACAGCAGCGCGATCACCTCTCGCAGCGGGTCGCCGACCGCCGCCGACAGGGTCAGCACCTGCGGCAGTGCCTCCAGCAGCCCGCTACCGATGTCGCCCGAAAACCGGTAGGCGCCGCAGAGGAAGATCGTCGCCCGCGGGTTCTCGGGGCTCCCGTCGTAGGCGTGCCGGACCTGGAAGTCGTCCGGTTCGAGGCACTCGGCGCCCGGCAGGTGCCCGATGTGGTGATCGGGGCCACCGCGAACGAGCGTCACCTCCCCCGGCACGAGTTCCACCGCGCTGCCGGGGTCGTCCAGCCACAGCCATCCCCTCCCCCGGACGACGGTGTGCACGGCCAGCTGGATCGAACCGGCCAGCCGCAGCCCCCACGGCGGCTCGGCCACCGTCCGGGCGAAGACGGCGCCGGAGGCGCGTGCCCGCGCAAGGCGATCGTGCAGTACGTCCACGCACATCAGTATCAGCGAGACAACCGCATTGGATCAAGGACTGAGCGTCTGACGTAAAAGAACGAGTCATGCGCGCATTGATTCGCTCGTAGCGCGCTCTCACGATTGATCCATGACTGGATCACCGAAGACCGCACTCGTTCTCGGCGGCACCGGCCGGACCGGCTCGCTCGTGGCGAAGACGCTCGCCGAGCGGGGGCTGAGCGCCCGCGCCGCGGCGCGCCACGGCGCCGCCGTGCTGTTCGACTGGGACGAGCCGACCACCCACGCCGCAGCCCTCGCCGGAGTCGACCGCCTCTACCTCGTCACGCCCGTTCTGCGGGTCACCTACGCCGACCAGGTGGCCGCCTTCCTCGACCTCGCCGAAGCCTCCGGGGTACGCCATGTCACCTACCTCAGTACCTACCGGGCCGACCAGGCGCCACCGGAGGTCGACGTCAGGGCCGTCGAGGCCGACCTCGCCGCCCGAGCTGCCATCACCCACGCCATCCTGCGCCCCGCCTGGGTGATGCAGAACTTCAGCGACGCCCATGTACCGGTCGTCGACGGGGTGATCACGGTCCCCGCCGGCGGCGGCAGGGAAGCCTTCGTCGACGCGGCCGACATCGCCGCGGTCGCCGTCGAGACGCTGCTCGCCCCCGACGCCCACGCCGGCGCGCAGTACGCGCCCACCGGTCCGCAGGCCCTCACCGTCGACGAAGTCGCCGACACCATCGCCGCCGTGACCGGCCGACCTGTCACGCACCACGACATCGACCCCGACGTATGGATCGACGGCGCGGTCGCTGCCGGACTCGCCCCGGCCGACTACGCGGTGATGCTTCGCTGGCTGACCGGCAGCGTCATCTCCGGCAACGGTTCGACGCCCAACGACGACGTCGAGAAGGTCACCGGCCGCCCCGCGGCGACCTTCCACGACTTCGCCCGGCGCAGCGTCCACGCCTGGACCTCTCCGATGGCGGGGTGACCATGTCCATCGACGACATCTCCGACTTCGCAGCGCTGGATCCGTTCTTCCGGATCGTCCGGGAGGGGCTGGCGGGCCTCGTCGACGGTGAGCACTTCTTCGACCTCCTGGCGGAGGACGTGGTCTTCGAGTACGTGATCTCCGTACCCGGCTACCCTCGCCGGGTTCAGGGACGCCGCGCGGTAGCCGACCCGTACCGCGGCTACGGCGATGGCATGGTCCTGCACAGCGCGGACGGGCTCGCCGTCCACCGGGATGCCGAGACGTCCGTGGTCGTGCTGGAGTACGCGGTGCACGGACGGGCAGTCCACACCGGGCGTGCCTACGACAACCACTTCGTCTCCGTGATCACCGTCAAGGACCGCAGGGTGACGCGTTGGCGGGACTACCTGGACCCCGTCGCTGTCTTCCGCGCCATCGGATGGCCGACGGAGGATCGCCGGCCGAACAGCTGCTGTCGAAACTGAGGCTCTGGTCCACTTGTTGTGGAGCCGTACCGCTCGGTCAAGCCAGGAGGACTCCTGCGCGCCGGGGGTTTGGGGCAACAAGTCCCGGACCGTGCTGCGCACCCGTACCGCGCCCAGGTCGGCGACATGGTCACTCACCGCTTTGAACCAGGTCACGCCCCGGCGCGACCCGCCGTGAGCTAGGGCCAGTTCGGCACGAGGTGGGCAGGGAGCAGGGGGCGCAGGGCACCGAGGACGGCGCCGACGCAAATGTCGCGGAGCTCGGTGCGAGAGCAGGTCTGCTCGGTGAGCCAGTCGACGACGAGGATCTGGACGAAGACCAACCAGCTCTTCAGTACGGCCGAGACGGTTCGGCGCGCGCTCTCGTCCGCGAGTGGCAGCACGGCGAGCAGGCGGGCGCGGAGCGCGTCCAGCTCGTCGGTCATGATCGTCTGGATGACCGGGTCGCCCGCGAGCACCCGGTTCGCGGCGAGGACGGCGTGCCGGTTGGCGACGAAGTAGTCGAGGTGGATGTCCATCCCCTGGACCAGTTGCCCGACCAGCGAGTCGGCGGGGTCGAGCTTCGTCTCGGCGAGCAGCCGGTCGGCGGCCTGCTGGTAGACCGCTGCGAAGAGCGCGTGCTTGCTCGGGAAGTGACGGTAGAGCAGGGCCCGCGAGACGCCGCCCTGTTGGGCGATGTCGTCCATCAGCACGTCCTCGTAGGGGCGGGCCGCGAACATCCGCGCGCCGACGGCGAGGAGCTGAGCGCGACGGTCGGCGGGGCTGAGGCGCTGGCGGGGAGGCACGCCGAAAGCTTACTTGACACACGTCTACTTACCCGTTCACCCTGATTCAGGGCTTAGTAGACACATGTCAACTACGGCGTCGGACCAAGACGGGGTGATGGATCATGGCCAGGACTCTGCGCGTACTCGTACAGGTCATGGGGTGGACGTGTGTGGCGATCGGGCTGCTCCACGTCGCCCTCGGCAACGCGGCCATCCCGGGCGTAGGTTCTGCCGGGGCGACCGTCGACAGCTGGGGGCGGTTCATGGGGGCGAGCTTCGTCGGCTATGGACTGGCCTGGCTCTGGGCCGCCCGGCAGCGGCCGATCCCGGCGACGGCGGTGCGCGCCCTCTCCGCCGTCTTCCTGCTCGGTGGGCTCGGCCGGCTGATCTCCCTGGCTGTCCACGGCTGGCCGCAGTGGTTCCAGATCGCGCTCGCGGTGATCGAGCTCGGCCTTCCGCCTGTCCTGTTCTGGCTAGCCCCGTCCGAGGAGCGTGAGCATGATAGGGAGGAAGCCCCGGGCCCCGTCGACGGGTTGGCGGGCTCTGGCGGAGTTCGCCTGATCCGCCGGGGGACCGCACCGAAGCCGACCGCAGCACCGCCTGGGTTCGACGCCTGACCTTCTGAACGGTTCCGCCTGGCCGGGAATCAGCGGGCGGAGTACCGGCGCCGGACGTCTGCCTGGTGATCGAGCAAGCGCGGCAACACCAAGGAAGTGCTGGACGAGGTAGGGGAGATCGTCCCCTACCTCGGCGTGTACGGTGCATTGACCGAACCGAGTTCAGCATCTATGCAGGTCAGCGCGCCTTCTGCGAGTTTCCCGCCGTACCTTCGGCGCTTGCCGGCGCGGGCCGATGCTCAGCTCAGGCGGGCTCGCAGGAGGCAGAATTCGTTGCCTTCGGGGTCGACCAGGCAGTGCCAGGACTCGTCGCCGGTCTGGCCGATGTCGGCCGGGCGCGCCCCGAGCTTCAGGAGGCGTTCGAGTTCGGCGTCCTGATCGCGGTCGGTGGCGTTGACGTCGATGTGCAGCGGCAGCTTGCCCGCCTTGGGCTCTGTGGTGGGGCTGAAGACCAGAGTCGGCTGCAATCCGCCGAACCCTTCCCGTGGTCCGATCTCCACCGCGCCGTCGTCGATGTCGAGCACGATGAAGCCCAACACCTCGCACCAGAACGCCGCCAGCCGTTGCGGATCCCGGCAATCGATCACCAACTCGGAAATGCGACAAGCCATAGTCGGGACCCTACAAGGCATCAACCCCACGCAGCCACTGCTTAGACGACTCAGTGCCGCGAGGCGATGGGCACCCGGGAGGGGCTGGGCCTGCCCGGTCCGCGCCCGGGCTTCAATGGCGCCCAGGCCTTGATCAGTTGGCCGTGGGAACGAACAGGACGCAGGGTTGCTGGAGCACGACCGGGCATGTGGCCGCGCTGGTTTCCGCACTCCCTGTTTCCCGCGCTGGGCGTGTCTCGCTCTGGCGAGATCACGCCGGAGGCCGTGTCCCGGCGGTTCTGCCGACCGGGTTGCTCTGGTGCAGCAGAAGTTCGGGCGGCTTCCGACAAGCGTGTCCCTTCGTGCCCCTGGAGCCTTGCACCCGGTGCGGGTCGGGTCGCGGGTGCGCCGCCGACGAGGCCGACGGTGGCGCGGACGTCATCGCCGTCGGCAACGTTGAGGACGGCGTCCAGCAGGCAGGGGGCAGGTATCGAGGCCGTCGCGGTGCATCCCCGTGCCAGTTGCCAGTTGCCAGTTGCCAGTAGTGATATCACCGTTCGTCAAATACTTCCTCGAACCGTTGATCCTGGGAAGACAGCTCCGTTCCTGAACCGTTGAATGCGGTGGCCCGGTCGATGTGTGGCCGTCCGGGGCGTGAGCGTCCAAGACCTGTCCGAACGAGGAAGAGCGGTGATCACGCGATGAAGGCGGTGCGGTTCCACGAGTACGGCGGGATCGATGTGCTGCGGGTGGAGGAGGTGGACCGGCCGGCGCCCGGCCCCGGGCAGGTGCTGGTCGAGGTCCGCGCAGCCGGGATCCAGCCCGGCGAGACGATGATCCGCGAGGGCGCCCGGCACGGACGCTGGCCGGCGACGTTCCCCTCCGGGCAGGGCAGCGATCTGGCCGGCGTCGTGGCGGAAGCCGGTCCGCAGGTGCGCGGCGTCGCGGTGGGCGACGAGGTCCTGGGCTTCACCCATCACAGGGCGAGCCACGCGGAGTTCGTCGTGGTCGACGACGTGAATCTGACCTCGCGCCCGGAGGGGCTGTCCTGGGACGTGGCCGGGTCGTTGTACGTGGCCGGCACGACCGCGTACGCCACCCTGTTCGCCGTGGACCCCCAACCGGCCGACACGGTTGTCGTGTCCGGTGCGGCGGGCGGCGTCGGGTCTCTTGCCGTGCAGCTCGCGCAGCAGCGCGGCGCCACGGTGATCGGGCTGGCGAGCGAGCAGAACCACGCCTGGTTGAAGGATCGCGGCGTCATCCCGGTCGAGTACGGGCAGGACGTGGCCGAACGGATCCGGCAGGCTTCCGGCGGGAACGTCGACGCGTTCATCGACACGTTCGGCGACGGCTACGTGGAACTGGCAGTGGAGTTGGGCGTGCGGCCCGAGCGGATCAACACGATCAGCGACTGGCCGGCCGCGGCGAGGGTCGGGGCGCGAACCTACGGAGAAGGTGCGGCGGCGTGCGCGGTCGTGCTCGGCGAGCTGGCCCGGCTTGCCGCGCGCGGAGAGCTGGAGGTGCCGATCGCCCGCACCTACCCACTGGAACGGGTGCGAGACGCGTTCCGCGAACTGGAACGACGGCACACCCACGGCAAGATCGTGCTCCGGCCCTAGCCCGGCTGCCCGAGGCAACCATCGAGCAGCTCAAGCAGGCAGAGGCCCAGCCGCATCCCCCGGGCCGTCACGGCGAGCCACGCGAGGTCGCCACCATCCTGTGCCTGCACCGACCTCGCCACCGCCTGGCTCACCGGCCAGGTCCGCACTGTAGACGGCGGAGAATCACAACTGACCGTTGACCGGCCGTCAGCTGCCGTGCCGTGGACGGTGCTCCTGGCACGAGCGACGGTGGCCGGCTCGGCGGGCGGAGCCGGCTCGGGGGACGACTGCGGACCGCGCCAGCGCATGATCTCGTCGTGCTGGGTCGCGAGCCAGCACGGTGCGAGCTTCTTGAACTCGGTCAGCTCTCCGATGGTCTCGTCCCGGTCAGTGACGCGGTCCTTCAGATCTGCGTTCTGGGCCTTCAGGCGCTCGATCTGGGTCTCTTTGGGGCCTGGCGGCCCTCCCCCGGCCTCCCGGAGGGCCGCCGAACGCCGTACGAACTCGTCACCGAGGCGCTGGTAGGACCCTCCTCGGACGCTGCTGTCGCGGTCCTCCTGCGGGTGGAAACGGGTGCGGGTCACTCCCGCAGAGCCCTCCTCCCCTACGGCCGGCCGTCAAGGCGCGACGTGGCTACGGCGTCGTCAAACGGCCCCGGCATGACGACTCGAAGCGGCCCCGTGCCGGCACGGCCCGGTCTCTGCCGTGGCCGGCGAAAGCCTCTGCTGCACTGGTGGGGCCACCTCGAGCCGCCCGGGCGGGGATGTGCCGGAGTTCAGTGTCAGACCGCCACGGCCGCCCGGCGGGGTGGCGGTGTTCAGCGCCGGGCTGCCACGGCCGCGGCGGCCGCGGCCAGGATGCGGTCCAGGACGGGGACCGGAATCGCCGGATTGGGGACCGCCGCGCATGCCGTGTCGCGGTCGTGCAGCAGCCCGGCAAGGACGCGGGCCGGCAGCTGCGGATTGCGTATCGCGGTCCCGCGGACGTAGTCCGCCGGGTCGTTCAGCAGCCGCACTGCGTCGGCCGGTGACAGCCGGGGGTCCTCGGCCGCGCGGCGGCGCACCTCGGCTTCTGGGTCGCGGGCGAGACGTGCGACGTCGGCAGGCGTGGACTCCGGATCGTCCAGGGCCAGGCGGCGCATCCGCCCGATGGGGTCGCCGGCGTAGCGCAGCAGGCCCGTTCGGGGGAAGTTGGGGTGGCTGCGGGGGCGGTCGGGAAAACTGAAGCTGCCGTCCCACCAGCGCCAGACCTCCAGCAGCATCTCGGCGGGCGCATCGTCGCACGACTCGGCGAGGAACAGGCGCACCGTCCGGTCCTCGTCCCGCGCCAGACGCTCCACGACGTCCGGTGGAAGATGCCGGGCACGGGCCACGCTTCGGCGGATGAGCGGATGGGACGATACGGCGAGGCGGCGCATCGCGTCGGCGTCACCGTGCAGGCCCTTGACCCAGGGCAGAGTGTGCGACATGGACGTCGGGTCGAAGTCGTGGCGCACCGCGGCACGCTGCTCCTCGTCGAGATCGGGCCGCAGTGCCACCGCCGAGCGGATGTCGTCGTACGGGTCCTCCGCCAGGACGGCGACACCGTGCGCGCTGAGCCGCGGGTTGGCGGCCAGCGCTCGGCGTACCTCCGCGTCCTCGTCCCGGACCAGCTCCGCCTCCAGCTCGGGCGAGAGACGGCACTGTTCGAGCGCGCGCCGGGGCTCGGGCAGCGCGGCGAAGACGTCGCGAGGCATGGGGACGTCGTTGTGGTGGGCGAGCAGCGCAGCCGTACGCACCGCGTCGTCGGTGTCGGCCAGCAGTCGCGCCCGCAGCGGCGCGGCGAGGTCTGCCCACCGGGCGCAGGCAGTCGCCCGCACCCGGGGATCGGCGTCGGCCGTGAGGCTGGGGAGGTGGTGTGCCGGGAGCCCCGGGAGTTCGGCGGCCTCAGCGCGGGACGGGCCGGCGAGGAGGTCGTCGTACAGGTCCCCAGGGAGTTCGACGCCCCAGGCGCAGGCATGCTCGGCCCAGTGCACGCGCCGGCTCGGCGACGGTTCGGCGCGGACCACGCGTATCCACTGATCGGACGTGAGCTTGGGCCGGAAGGTGTCGGCGGGTGTCGAGCGCACCCGCGGATCGGGGTGCGTCACGGCGGCGTCGAGTACGGCGGGCCGGTCGCAGCCGTGCAGGAAGCCCTCCGCCACATCCAGCAGCCGGATCAGCAGTTCGTCCGGCGCGGCCGGATTGGACCCGATGCCCTCCGCCCAGTGCAATGGCCATGCCGGCTGGCCGGGCACGGCCGCCCACACCTCGGCGCGCTCGGCCTCCGTCTCGCGCCCGGCGGCTGCGGCGGCCTCCTCCAGCCGCTCGGGCAGTCGGTCGAGGGCCGTCACCCGAGGCCCGTCCGCGCCGGGCACCTCCGCCAGCAGCACCTGCCCGTCGAGGGAGAGCGCCACGAACCCGGGGTCGCCGGTCAGCCCCGGCACACCGCCGCCGGTGTAGCGGACCCGGGTCCACCAAGAGTCGTTGCCGCCGATCCGATGTCCGAGGACGACCACCAGGAACTCGCCGTCGGCATCTGCGAGGCGGCGCCACCACTCGGCGTCGAGCGCTGCCCGGACCGCGCCGTCCGGCGCCGCGATCCCCCGCGCGATCCGCCAGCCTGCCTCCGGCGGGAACAGGCTGCCCGGGCTCATGTCCTCGACGACCGTGAGTCCGGCGCATGGGAGCAGTTCGTGGAGTTTCTCTCGGTGTCGCACGCGGTCATGATCCCCGCCGACTCGCGGTGGGACAAGGCCCTCAGCCCAGGCGCAACCGGCCCTCCCCCGCGTACACGTCATTGGCTGCGATGTCGTTCGGCCCCGCCCGGGCGGGGCGAGTTGGCCCCACTAGTGCAGCAGAGGCTTTTGCTGGCTCCGGCAGAGACCGGGCCATGCTGGCACGAGGCCGCTTCGAGTCGTCATGGATCTTCACGAAACGGGGCCGTTACGAGTCGTCATGCCGGGGCCGTTTGACGACGCCGTAGCCAGCGCTACGGGACGTCCACTACGGGACTGTTGACGAGAGCCCCTGGCCAGGCATTCCGGAGGCAACGGAGGTCGTTTCCCAGCACTGTGGCGCTGCCGCTCGATATTGGGTGGGTGATCGAGCGTCCGCACACGGCTGAGTGGTGTAGCGACTGAGCTGTGGGCGCACGCCCTGACCTGGGCAGAAGTGGATCCGTTGCGGCATCCGTTCGAGCTGGATGAGGATGCGGCAAAGGAGTTGGCTGGTCGTGTCGCGCCCTTGCTGCCCGACGCCGATGCCGCGGAGGAGAAGCGTTGGCGTTCGCTGGATCCTGTCACCGAGTTCCTGGTGGACCGGTACGGCCGATGGGCCTGCGGGTGGAACTGGTCGGTGGGTGAAGGCGACACAGACGGAGGGGTCGTCGGCATGTGGTGCTGCGCCGCCGGTTCCGTAACGACGGCGGACGCAAGAGGTCGCTGACCGGACCCCGCAGGTACTCGCGCGAGGCCATCTTCAACGCGCGCCGGAACGTGTCGGGCACCACCGGCGGCGCGAGCAGTCCCTCCATGCCAGCCAGCGACTTCGCCAGCCGCTCGGAGGGGAGCAGCGGCGCCCGCCGACACCCTTGCCATGTACCAGCCCCACTGGCCGTTCTCCCAGTGCACGTCCTCGCGTTGCACCTGGCAAAGCTCCGCGGCCCGGACCCCGGAGATGTACGTCAGCTTCGAGATCACGTAGTTCCGGACCGCCACCGGGTACTTCCGCGCCCGCGGCAGAGCCTCACGCCACGCGGCGGAGAACTCCTTCGTCGCCCGGGCCGACGGCGGGATCCGGAGCCCGAAGTCCCTTCGGTGCACAGGGCGGTTGAACGCGTCAACGGGTGACTCGACCACCGCGCCGAACCGGCGGTGGATCTCGCCGGCGTACCGCTGTTCCTGGAAGGCGTCATAGAGATCGATCCGGTTGATCTTCGATCGGACCGTCGTGTGTCTCGGCCGCTTGCCCGGGCCCGCGAAGTACTTGTCCAGCTGCCGCGAGCTCAGACGCCACGGCATGACGTCGTAGTACGAGCAGATCTCCAGCACCGGCTGGACCAGCGACTCAAGCGTCCATGGTGACAGCCCCGCGACGTCCCCGGCCCACACGTACTCAGCTAGGGAATCCTGGTACAGAGCCCGTTCGACTTCCGCCGATGCAGTTGCCGCGCTCTGCCGCTGGAGCGTCAGGACGTCGGCCAGGCCCGGCTCCGGCTGCTCTCGCTCGCCAGACCGGTCCTTCAAACGTCTGGCCGTAGCTTCGACCTGCATGAACAGCCGCATATCCCAGACGGAGCGGCGGAACGAACCCGTCGGCGCTCCAGTTTCAGAGCGAATAGGTCGCCCTCCCCCACGACCTGGCGCTCTGTGTACGGTCAGTGTGTTGCTGGAGGTCGTGTTGCCGTACGGGGAGCGTGAGTTGTAGCTGAGTGACAACACTTCTGGCTGGGACGGACAGTTCACCACCAAGTCCCTCACCGAGGAAGCCGGACTGAAGCCGAGCGGTACCGCCAGTGCCGCGCCGCCGCATGGCGCCAGCGCTGCGGCCGTCGTCGTCGGCCGCCGGCAGCCCGGACAGGCGCCCGTGGTGGGTGGCGCCCCACCGATCAGTGACGGCCGTGACCTGGATCAGGGGGAGGTTGCCCCGCATCATCCCGGCCGCCACCGACATGGCGACCAACAGTGCGTACGGGCCGGGCATGGCCGAGAAGGCGGCGGTGGTGATGCCGCCCAGCGCGACCAGGACCGCTGTGCGCGCCGTCACGAGGGCGGCGACGCGTGTGAGTCCGCGGGTGGTTGGCCGATGGTCGCAGTGCGGGACCCGGGAGCAAAGTCGTCGAGAGAGCGAGAGACTCCGCACCTCCGGGGTGTGCTCACTCGGATGGCCCGTGCGCGGAGACATGGCGGCAGGTGTCCTCGACGCTGGAATCCCAGGCCTCGCTCGACGCCCTCGCACCGAAGGAATGACATGCGAATACCCTGCAAGTCGCGCCGCAATCTGAACATCGTCCGTTGGGGTGCGGCACTGCTGGCGGTATCGGGAATCACCTACGCCCTGACACCCGTAACGGCGCAGGCAGGTGGCCCGAGCGGTGATCCCGGCAGGGAGAAGCCCACTATCGTGCTCGTGCACGGCGCCTTCGCCGACTCGTCGAGCTGGAACGGTGTCGCGAAACGGCTCCAGCAGAACGGCTACGCGGTGGCCGCGCCGGCCAACCCCCTCCGCGGTATCCCCCAGGACTCGACCTACCTCGCGAGTTTCCTGAAGTCCGTCAAGGGACCGATCGTCCTGGTCGGTCATTCCTACGGCGGAGAGGTGATCTCGCAGGCTGCCGCCGGAAACGACAATGTCAAGGCTCTCGTGTACATCAACGCGATCATGCCCGATGTGGGAGAGTCGTTCTCCAGCCTCTCCGCGAAGTTCGCTCCCGTCCCACTCACCAAAGCTCTGAAACAGGTGCCCTTCCGCAACGGCGACGGCACCACCGGTACGGACGTGTACGTACAGCCAAACAAACTGCACCAGGTCTTCGCCGCGGACCTGCCCACAGGTCAGACCGACATCATGGCAGTCACACAGCGTCCGATCGCGCTGTCGGCGTTCGCGGACAAGCTCACCGGCGCCGCATGGCGCAACAAACCCGTCTACGTCCTTGTCGGCAAACAGGACCAGGCGATCAACCCGAGCCTGGAGCGGTACGAGGCGAAGCGGGCGAAGGCCCGAAAAACGGTGGAGATCGACTCCTCGCACGTGTCCCTGGTCTCGCATCCGCAGGCGGTCAAGAATCTGATCGTCGACGCCGCCGAGAACTACATGTGGAAATAGGGCGACCGGAAACAGGGCGACCGCGCAGTACTAGGCCCGCTCAAAAGTGCCGTACATGGTCGCCCTCGCAATCGCGTGGCTGAACAGGAGGAAGTCCAGGTAGGCAGGGGTCGTTTTCCCTGACACCGCCAGTTCTTCCACGTCGACGGCATGCACGACGAGAAAGTAACGGTCCGGGCCGTTGCCCGGAGGCGTCGCCGGGCCGAGGTACCTGCTGTAGCCGGCGTCGTTGGGCAGCGTCACCGCGTTGCCAGGCAGCTCCCTGCCGTCTCCCGCCCCGGCCGGTAGGTCGGTCACGGAGGCGGGCAGGTTGGCTACAGCCCAGTGCCAGAAGCCCGAAGCTGTGGGCACATCCGGGTCGAACATCGCCACCGTGAAACTCCGCGTCTCCTCGGGAAAGCCGGACCAGCTCAGCTGCGGTGAGATGTCCGATCCGCCAGCTCCCAGGATGCCGCTCACCTGCTCGCGGGCCAATGGCCCGCCGTCGGCCACGGACTCCGAGGTCAACGAGAAGGTCCGTATCGGCGGCACGAAATCGTAGGGGCCATAGGGTTTGATCATGGCAGTCCTTCGGAACGCCGGATCCGTCAGTTTACTTACCCAGACAGACCTCCGCACCCCAGGAAAACGCATCGCCGAAAATACTTCACCGAAACGGTGGTGTATTCGTGTCGCACATTTCCTGTATAGCGGTGTAGAAATCCTCTTGAAATTCCGCGAGACCGATGTGCGTATGCCTCGGTCGGCCACAAGTTGCCGACCCCAGGATGCCCGCTCACACTTGATGGGCACGTGAAACCCGGTCGCCTCATGCCCGTTCCAGGGCAACGTCTTACCGAGGAGCGTCTCATGGCCAAGATATTGTGTGTGCTGACCGGCGCGAGCTACTGGACCATGAAGGACGGGCACCGACATCCCACCGGGTACTGGGCCGAGGAATTCGTGGCGCCGTACAGGGTGTTCACCGATGCCGGACACGAGGTCACCGTGGCAACTCCGGCTGGGGTCGTTCCCGTTGTGGACACGATGAGCCTGGAGCCCCGTATGGCGGGCGGCGAAGAGAACTCCCTCCAGGAGGAGGCCGTCATCGAGTCCGCGGATGAACTGAGGCATCCCATCTCTCTCCAGGAGGTTCGCCTGGAGGACTATGACGCGGTCTACTACCCCGGCGGTCACGGCCCGATGGAGGACCTCTCGGTCGACCCCGACTCCGGGGCACTGCTGCGGGAGGCACTCGCTTCCGGCCATCCACTCGGCATCGTCTGCCATGCCCCCGCCGCTCTCCTCGCGACCCGTGATGCGAACGGCGAAACGCCGTTCGCGAACTACCGTGTGACGGGTTTCTGCAACGAGGAGGAGGCCGGTGTCGGATTCGCCGACAAGGCCAAGTGGCTGCTGGAGGACGAGTTGAAGAAGCTGCCCACCCAGTACTCGCGGGGTCCCGCCTGGGAACCGTACACAGTCGTGGACCGCAACCTCTTCACGGGGCAGAACCCCGCCTCCTCGGGCCCTCTCGCCAAGGAGCTCGTCACGGCTCTGTCCTGACCGAGGGGAGGCCCGGGACGGGCCGGGGCCACCACCCTCGACCGGAGGGAAACCTTGAGTCAGGTCGTCACCGGACCCAGGATCACCGGAGTCCACCACATCTCCTCGCGCACCTCTACCGCGAATCGACGGGGTACGGAATCCTGTTGATCACCCCCGATTCCGGTCACGTGATCGGGTTGCACACCAACACGGGCAACCAGCACGAGGGATCCCTCGAATCGCGGGTCGTGTTCCGCGACCCCGACAACCTTCAACTCGAGCCCCCTGATGTCCGGCCTGATGGACGCCTGATGTCCGCGGAGACCACCCGGGCCGACCGCCTGGGTGCTCTCCGCGATCCAGCGTGATATCGAATATCGGACGTGATCGTCATTCGAAGGCGATGAATTCGACGACCGTCATTCGAACACGATGACCTGGCGTCCGACGACGTCGCCACGACCCAGGGCTTCCAGGTTCTCGTTGATGTCCTCCAGCTCGACCTTAGTGACGTTGTGCTTGACGAGACCGGCTTCCGCGAGTGAGAGCACGTCGACGAGATCCAAGTGGTTGCCCCAGAAGGAACCGAGATAGGACAGTTCCATGCCCACGAAGGGGAACTGGCGGTGCTCGACGCGGTGGCTCATGAGACCGACAGCCGCCAGTGCCCCTTCGGGGCCGAGCAGGTCGAATCCCATGGAGACAGAAGCCTCGCTGCCGACGCAGTCCAGGATGGCGTGGACTGCCCTCCGGCCGGTCAGTCTCTCCAGTTCGTCCTGGATGGCCTCGGTGGACTTGTTCCTGACGTTGATCCCGTGGTCCGCGCCGTTCTCCTTCGCCACGTCCAGTTTGCCGTCTGTGCGCGCGAGGGCCACCACGGTGGCGCCGCCTCCGAGCAGCTTCGCGTATTGGACCGCGTAGCTTCCCAGGCCGCCGATGCCCGTGACGGCGACGGTCCGACCGGGGCCCAGCTTGCCTGCGTCCCGCAGCTTCCTCATTCCTCGGTACGGGGTCATGCCTGCGTCGGTCATGGGGGCGAGGAGCTCGGGCGATTTCGCGGCGTCCTCGGAGACCGGGATCGCATGGCGGCACTCCACGGCCATGTACTCGGCGAAGCCTCCTGGAGGCCCGAATCCCACCCACCGACCGTTGCCGCTGCACAACTGTTCGTTGCCTTCGCGGCACTGCCGGCACGTGCCGTCTCCCCAACTGGGATTGACCACGACCATGTCGCCCTCCGCATAGCCCACCGTCCTGGGCACGGCGCTGCCCAGTCCGGCCACTCGGCCCGTCACCTCGTGACCGGGGATATAGGGCAGGTCCACGGGGAACGGACCCTCGAAGTAGCCTTCGAGGAGCTGGTAGTCGCTTCGGCACATGCCAGTTGCGGCGACCTTCAGGAGAATCTCGTCCGGCTCGGGTTCGGGCACAGGGACCGCTTCGATGCGAAGGGGTTCCTTGTATCCATGCATCCGGGCTGCCTGCATCTGCGTCATGAGTGCCTCGCTCTCGCGGACGAGCGGAAAGCGGCTCAGGCCGGGCGGCGCGGGTGGGAAACAGGTTCCGGCGTCGGTCACCGCGGCCGCCGCTACGGACATCACCATGTTTGCGCACCTGCGGTTGCGACGCATCCGGTGCTGTGCTGGGGGTCGGCAGCGGGTGGCGTGGCAGCCGTTCGGCGGGTCGTCGCTGCTGGACGGCGAGGTTCTGGCCGACCTGAAGGGCATGGCTCCGGCGATGAGCATGGCGCTTCACGAGCCCGATAAAGTGGCAAATGAGTGACTTGCTCACCTTATCGGGCGGTAATAGCGTGGATTCATGGCTATCGCAACGACGAGTCCCTTGACAGGTGAGGTCCTCAGGAGGTTCGACGAACTGACTCCTGAGGAACTGGAGGACAAGCTCGCGCGGGCGGCGGCTGCGGCTGCCTCGTACCGGCTGACGAGCGTCGAGCAGCGGGCGGAGTGGCTGCACCATGCGGCCGACCGTCTGGAGAAGGAGGTCGAGAGCGTCAGCTCGATGATCACCACGGAGATGGGCAAGACCTTCCGCGCGGCGGAGCAGGAAGTGGCCAAGTGCATTCACGGACTGCGCTTCTACGCCACCGAGGGCCCCGCGTTCCTGCGGGATCTGGAGGGTGACGGCGGGCGCGTGGGCGCCGAGCAGACGTTCGTCACGTACCAGCCGATCGGTGCGGTGCTCGCGGTGATGCCGTGGAATCTGCCGTTGTGGCAGGCCATGCGGTTCGCCGCGCCCGCACTGATGGCGGGGAACGTGGGTCTGCTCAAGCACGCCTCGAACGTGCCGCAGTGCGCCCTGTACCTGGAAGAACTCTTCCGTGACGCGGGCTTCCCTGACGACGTGTTCCAGACCCTGCTGATCTCCGCGGGGAGGGTGGAGCAGGTGCTGCGCGACCCGCGAGTGGCGGCAGCGACGCTGACCGGCAGTGAACCGGCGGGGCGGTCGGTGGCCACCATCGCCGGCGACGAGATCAAGAAGGTGGTCCTCGAACTCGGCGGCTCCGACCCGTTCATCGTCATGCCCTCCACGAATCTGGAGCAGGCCACCGACGTCGCGGTCAAGGCGCGGACCCTGAACAACGGGCAGTCCTGCATCAACGGCAAACGCTTCTTCGTGCACGAGGACATCGGTGACGCATTCATCGAGATGTTCGTGGCGAAGATGGGCGCCCTGGTGGTGGGCGACCCGATGGACGAGGGCACCGACGTCGGACCGCTCGCCACCGAGTCCGGCCGGCGGGACGTGGAGTCCTACGTCGACGACGCCGTCGCCAAGGGCGCGACGGTCCTCTTGGGCGGCGAACGCCCGGACGGGCCCGGCTGGTTCTACCCACCCACGGTGCTGACCGGCATCACGCCTGAGATGCGGATGTACCACGAGGAGGTCTTCGGCCCCGTGGCGCAGGTGTGGACGGTCCCCTCCCTGGAGGAGGCCTTGCGGGAAGCCAACGGGCACCCCTACGGCCTCGGGTCGAACCTGTGGAGCGAGGACGAGGCCGAACGCGAACTCTTCGTCCGCGACGTGCAGTCGGGCATGGCCTTCATCAACGGCAACACGACCAGCTACCCCGAGATCCCCTTCGGTGGCGTCAAACGCAGCGGCTACGGACGCGAGCTGTCCGACCTCGGCATGCGGGAGTTCATGAACGCCAAGACCGTCTGGATCGGCCAGAACGCCTGAACTCCCCGATACCCGGCGGCAGTCGACACCCCGGCATGCGCGCCGGGACACCACGGCATGCACGCCGCCCGTCGCGGCGCGCGGCGCGTCGATCGTAGGGAGGCCCGACGATGAGCGGAACAAACCGGACCCCGTCGTCCGGGCAGGGAAAGCCCGTGGTCGCCGTGCTCGGCACGGGGACCATGGGCGAGGCCATGGCACGCAACATCGCGGCGGCGGGAGTGGGACTGCGCGCGTGGAACCGCAACCGCGCCACCGCCGAACCGCTGGCCGACGCCGGCGCCGCGGTGTGCGACACGCCGGCCGAGGCCTGCCAAGGCGCCGACATCGTACTGACCGCGCTCGCGAACGAGAAGGTGGTCGCCGACGTGATGGACCAGGCCCGCGACGGCCTGGGCGGCCACCCGGTGTGGGTGCAGACGTGCACGGTCTCCCCCGACGGGTCCCGCCGTCTCGCGGAACAGGCGGCCCGACTGAACGTCGCGTACGTCGAAGCCCCCCTCCTCGGCACCAAGGAACCGGCCGTGGCCGGCACCCTGACCATCCTGGCTGCCTCTTCCCAGCAGGAGGCACGGGAGGAGGTGCGACCGGTGCTGGAGGCGGTGGGCACACGCACCGTGTGGCTCGACGAGATCGGCCAGCCGAGCAGCCTCAAACTCGCCTACAACGCCTGGGTCCTGACCACCGTCGAGGGCATCGCGGAGTCCCTCACCCTCGCCGGCACCCTGGGAGTGGACCCCCGCCTGGTCATCGAGGTCATCGACGACAGCGGCCTCAACAGCCCGTACGTCCAGAGCAAGGGCCCCAAGATGATCGACGACGACCTCGACGCCCCGTCCTTCCCCCTCGAAGCAGCGGCCAAGGACGCCGGCCTGATCACCGACACCGCCCGCGCCGCCGGTCTGCACCTGGGCATCGCGGAAGTCGTACGCGAACGCCTCCGCCGCGCGGCCGACGACGGACTCGGCCGCGCGGACGTCGCCGCGACCTACCGCATGTCCCGCAAGGCCGCGTCCTGACCGGGCCGTCCCATCGACAGAGGCGAGGGAGGAACGATGACCCGTGCCGGCATCGCCGCCGCACGTTCGAGCACGGCACAACTGGCTGAGATCATCCCCCAGGTGGACGACGGCCAGTGGGAGCTGCCGTCCGCGTGCGCCGGCTGGCGTGTCATCGACGTGATGGCCCACCTCGCGGCCCTCGCCTCCGAGGCCGTGACCCCGCCGCCGCCCGACCCTTCCCTCCCGCAGAACCGCGAGCGCTACCACGACCTGCGCGTCGACGAACGACGCGGCTGGAACCATGCGGAAGTCCTCGACGAGTGGCGGCGCAGCACCCCCCGGCAACTGGACCTCCTGGAAGCGGCCCAGGAACCGCCCGGGGTCGACGAGGCTGTCGAGGTACCCGGGCTCGGTACATATCCGCGCCACCTCCTCGCGAACACCATGGCGTTCAACGTCTTCTGCCACCTGCACAACGACCTGCTCGCCCCGGACGGCCCACTCCCGTTCACCCTGCCGGAACCGACCGACGCCCAAGTCGCCCCCGCCGTCGACTTCATGCTCGCAGGCCTCCCCCAGATGCAGGGACCCGAACTCAGCGCCACCGTCGACAGGCCCCTCGTCCTCGACCTGACCGGGCCAGGCGCCACCACCGTCACCGTCTTCCCTGCGTCCGGGCCGGACGGGGAGCTGACCGTGGCACCCGGTGCGGACGCCACCACTCGGGTCCACAGCACGGCACTCGACTTCATCGCGTGGGCCACCACCCGCAAACCCTGGCGCGACCACTGCCGCATCACAGGAAGCAGCTCGGCCGCCACACCGTTCCTCGACTGCCTCAACATCATCTAGCGGAGGGCTGCGCCTGACCGCGGAAGGCGAGAAACCCTGGACCGACGAGATCGTCCGCGCCGCCGACGGTGTCGTCAGCGCGGATTCCTCGACGACCTCGGCGTCCCGGCACAACACGGCCCGTGCGACGTTTCGCGCCCCTCCGAATCAGCCGTCCTGTGCGGGGGCGCTGCGGGCCGCGCGATCGCGGGGTGAGTCGGCGGCTTCGCTGGTGCCACCGGATCCACGCTCGCTCTGCACGTCGCGATCCAGGTGTCGTGCGGTTTGTCGAACGGATCGATCCGTTCGGGTTGCAGTGCCCGGTGTGCACAGGGGGCGTGCCGCGTACACCAGCACGTCGCCGTTGCCGTTCCTCTGCCCACCCAGGGACGGACTGGTGCAATCGCGGGCGTGTCGCTGCCCCGCTATCCTTATCAAGGATGCATATATCTACGCAAATAGTGCGTCTGGCGTCATTGCTGCCCCCAATCCTGTAGGGAAAGGAAGATCAGCATGCCTTCAGTGCTTCCCACTCCGATCCTGGAGCCCGCGGCGCATGACCTTGCCCAGGCGACCTCCCCGCACCCGCGGATCTACGAAGTGCCGCCGGATCAGGGGCGTGACATCCTCGCCGGCCTGCAGACCGGAGAAGGTGTCACGAAACCCGACGTCGAGGAGGAATGGGTGACCGTCGACGCCGGCAAGTGGGGGCAGGTACGCACCCGCATCGTGCGCCCGCGCGGCATCTCCGGGACGCTTCCGGTCATCCTCTACATCCACGGAGCCGGGTGGGTGTTCGGCGACGAGAACACCCACGACCGCCTCGTACGCGAACTCGCCGTCGGCGCCGGCGCGGCTGCGGTCTTCCCCGTCTATGACCGGGCCCCCGAGGCCAAGTACCCCACTCAGATCGAGCAGAACTACGCCGTGGCCCAATGGTCCGCCCGCGAAGGCGCACAGCACGGCCTGGATGCCTCGCGCCTCGCCGTGTGCGGCGACTCCGTGGGCGGAAACATGTCCGCGGCCCTCGCCCTGATGGCCAAGGACAGGGGCGATGATGTCCAGGTCGGTTGCCAGGTCCTGCTCTACCCCGTCACCAATGCCGACTTCGACACCCCGTCCTACCTGCAGTTCGCGGACGGGGAGTACCTGACCCGGGACGGAATGATCTGGTTCTGGGACCAGTACACCAGCGATGCCGCCCAGCGCGCCGAGCCCTACGCCTCGCCGCTGCGGGCCAGCATCGATCAATTGCGCGGCCTGCCCCCGACCTTGGTCATCACTGACGAGGCCGACGTCCTGCGTGACGAGGGCGAGGCCTACGCGGCCAAGCTGCGTGAAGCCGGCGTCGACGTCACCGCGGTCCGCGTTCTGGGCATGGTCCACGACTTCCTGATGCTGGACCTCCTCCGTGACACCAACGCCACCAAGGTCGCTCGTCATCTCGCCATCGACGCGCTCAAGTCCGCCCTGCACGACTGACACGGATGACGTCCGTGGTGAGGCTTCAGCGGTTCCTCTCATAGCCCACAGCACTCGAAGTCGGCGAAGGGCTTTCACAGGTCCTCGCGCGGCAAGAACAGGGTGAACTCGACTCGGATGGTGGGGACTACGGCTGTCCGGACTGACTACTTGGCAGTCCAGTGGCCCAGGTCATTTCCGCCGGCGTCTTCCGCTCGCCGCAGCGCCTCCGGGGACCCCAGCGTGCCGTGCGGCAGATAGCCGGACCGGACGCCCAACTCCCACCCATGCACCTGGACCCCAAGGGCGGCCAGAGCGAGGGCGCTGAGCGGTAGCAGAGTACGGGGAGCGGGATTGGATCCCACACACTCCCGGTGCTCGATGAGCCGGGCCACAAGAGCCTGCTCGAAGGCGTGCTGGTCGTCGTCGAGGAGTACGCGAAGGAGTCGCTGATCCGGTGTCAGGGGGCCGGCTGCGTCAAGTTTCCGGGCCGCCTCGGCGCGCTCGTCGGCGTCCGGCTTGCACAGGGTCACGGTGGGCCAGTCTCGGGGCAGGTGCCCGCGCGCCTGGGTCAGGTAGCCGCACAGTGCGTCCATCGCAGCGAGGTCCGCCTGATCCGACGTCGAATTCAGCTTCGAGTACGGCACCCCGTCGCGGATCGCGGGCGCGTAGTCGCTCCGCAGCAGCAGACCGATCACCCGCTGCCATTCCCACACGAGCCCGCTGACCAGGCACATCGTAAACGTGTCGCACCACCATCTGGCCGTGGGGACCTGCTCGATGGCGTCGCCGAAGGCGATGTCCTCGCTGCTGAGCGTCTCGCCGATCAGCGGGAAGTGGATTTCCTGGTCGCCGTCGGGAAAACAGCCAACGCTCAGCGCCCCCAGGGAGCACTCCGCCGCGGTCCGCAGTACCGTGCGCGATGACTCGTCGAGCGCGGGATCCTCCACGGTGCGGGCTGCGATGTAATCAAGGAGCTCGTCGTGCATCTCCTGCAGCTTCTCCGGGGACGGGTCGTCATAGCGCATCCAGTGCCACCGCCGCCGGGTCCGTCCGCTGATGTCGTCGAGTGCCTGGGCTATGCGCTGTCCGCTGACCTCATGGCGCGTCACTTCCTGCACGTCTGCCGTCCCCTCATGATCTTTTCCGCTGGACGGGGCACGCTATCAGCGGGTTCGGACATCGCCCCCGGGTCCGGCCGCGCGACCCCGGCGGTGACGGGGGCGCCGGGAGGGCGATACCGCCGCGTTCGTGCGAAGGCAAGTGGGACGTCGGCGACTTCAGGCCGGAATCGAATGAAGGAAGTCGATTGATTCAGGGCTCCGAGATGCAGGCCTCTGAGCTGCAGACCCCTAAACTGCGGTCCCCTCAGGTACCAGCCACCCGGACGGCTCCCCGTATACCACCCTGACCTGCACCTCCTTACACCTCAGGGAGGGACGTTCCGGCCGTCGTCGTCGTCGACGACGAACGCGATGACCGAGAGCGGAGTTCCCTCTTCGCGCCAAGACACGACCCCGGGAAGGCCGTTGGCGAGCACCGCTCGCCCCCGCGTGGCTGCGCGAGTGGACAGTCGCAGTGGCGAGCTGCCCTCAGGGATGCCCGGACCACCCCTCGCTGCCGACCGATCTCGTCGAACGGCACCGCCCACAGGTCGTACAGCACGAACGCCAGTCGCTCCCCCGGCCCGAGCGGCTCGAGGACGACGAGGCGCGTGAGCCCGGATCTGGAGGAGCAACGCGCCGACGGCATCTGGCAGCCCGCCGACGAGAGTGTGACCTCCCGTACGGGCTTCGAGACCACCCTCGCCGAGATCCGCGGCGCCCGTCCTGGAGTACGTCGCCGCCGAGGCCCCCGACGCCGCCGTCAACGTCCTCGGCACCTCCCCCTCGATCCCGATCGAGGTCTGTCCCTTCCACGACGCTTCGCCGTTCCTCCCGGCCGTACTGGGCATCTCGTCGTTGACAGGTTTGGGTAATCAGATTAGCTTTTAGCTAACAGAGTTAGCCAGACAGGGGATGTCATGACCGAGTACCTTGCCGTCGACGGCCGCACGATCGCTTACGAGGTGGCGGGGTCAGGCCCGCTGATCGTCCTCGCGCACGGCATGGGCGACAGCCGCGCCGCGTACCGTGCCGTGATCCCGCCGCTGGTGGCGGCGGGCTATCGGGTCGCCGCAGTCGATCTGCGCGGCTGCGGCGTCGGCTGGCCGACCTGGAGCCGCACCGCCATCGCCGGCGACCTGCTCGCCGTGGTCCGCCACCTGGGCGGCCCGGCCGTGCTGGTCGGCCACTCGATCTCCGGCGGCGCCGCCACCATCGCCGCGGCGATGGAGCCCTCGCTGATCACCGCGGTTGTCGAGTTGGCGCCGTTCACGCGCAAGCAGTCGATCCGCCTCGGCGACCTGCGAGTGAAGCGCTTCCGGCAGGGCATGCTGCGGCTGCTCGGCACGGGCGCGTTCGGCAGCGTGCCGCTCTGGCGCTCGTACCTCGACGTGGCCTACCCCGGCGTGAAGCCGGCCGACTGGGCCGAGCGGCTCGGCCGCATCGACTCCCTGCTGCGCGAGCCGGGCCGGATGAAGGCCATGCAGGGCATGGGCCGCAGCGCCCCGACCGACGCCGGCGCGCAGCTCGGCAACGTCCGCTGCCCGGTCCTGGTCGTGATGGGCACACTCGACCCCGACTGGGCCGACCCGCGCGTCGAGGGTTCGGCGATCATTGACGCCCTGCCGTCCGGCCTCGGTCGCCTTGAGATGATCCAGGGCGCCGGGCACTACCCGCACGACCAGTTCCCTGATGAGGTGGTTTCGCTCATGCTCGCCTTCATCCGATCGGACGCCGCTCGTGCCTAGGGTCGGCCTGGACCCGGCGGCCGTGGTCGCGGCCGGTGCCGCCCTCGCCGACGAGGTGGGCCTCGCCAATCTGACGATGGGGTTGCTGGCCGAGCGGGTGGGCGTGCGTACCCCGTCCCTGTACAAGCACGTGGGCGGCCAGGAAGACCTCAACCGGCGCATCGCAGCCTTGGCGTTGAGCGAGTCCGCCGACGCCGTCGGCGGCGCGGTCCAGGGGTACGCGGGGCGCGACGCCCTGGCGGCCGCGGCGCGTGCCTTCCGCGCCTTCGTCCTGGAGCACCCCGGCCGATACGCGGCGACGATCGGCGTGGAACCGTCCGGCCCGGACGATCCGCTGGCCATCGCGGGTCAGCGACTGCTCGACGCGTTCATGGCGGTCCTGCGCGGCTACGAGGTCCCGGAGTCCGACGTGGACCATGCCCTGCGTATGCTCCGCAGCCTCTGCCACGGGTTCGCCACGCTGCAGGTGTCCAACGGCTTCCAGTGGAGCGCCGACATCGACGAGAGCTTCGAGTGGCTGATCGCCTTCGCCGACCGGGGCCTGCGCGCCATGTGAGAATGCTGCTGCCGCCGACCGCCATATTCCCGAGGCCAGGCACACGGCCTCCAGCGCCGGAACACCCGTACGTCGAAAGTCGCGGGCCCGCAGCGGGTCGTACTCGGAGATCGCGCCGGGGGCGAGGTCGCCGCCGTCGGTGCGACCTTCCTACAGCGACGCGTAGTACCGGAGGACGGCTTCCCACTCTTCACCGCGTGATCGCACTGAACCGCCGCACGGCCAATCGAGATGACCTGTAGGGGCCCACGCGCCGTCACCCCGGCGCCGGCCTCACGCCTCGTGACGGCTCAGCCATTCCTTCTCCTGACCCGGGTCGGGCAGGACCTGGCCGCCTTCGACAGCGGAACGCGCGGGACTGTCCTGGATCACCACCAGGATGCGGCGCTCGGGGATCCCGGTGATGCGGGCAGCGGCCGCCGACAGCTCGAGTGCCAAGCGGGTCGTCTCCTCCTGCGGGTGGCCGCGGCGTGCCCAGCCGCCGATCAGGAGCGGCGCTCCTGGTTCTCCACCGACGTAGACGCTGTCCTGAGGCAGTTCGGAGAAGACCACGTTGACGTAGGCGGGCGGGACGTGGTTGATCTCCGCGTGAATCCTGGTGATCTCGGTGGCCAGTTCGCCCTTGGCGTCGGCCCTCAGCGTTCCCTGGGCGGTGGTGCAGGTATAGATGGGCACGTCGACTCCTGAAATGTGAGAGCGGCGGGCGTGCCCCCACAACATGTGGGGGCACGCCCGCGTCGCGGATGGTTCGTTCTCGGGGACGGGCCACCGGGGTGATGGCTGGTGGCGGGGCCCTCGTGGTGCATGGGGTGATCAGTTGCTGTGGTCGATGAGGGTCTTGAGGTCGGTGACCGTGTAGGCGAGCTCGAAGTGGAATCCCCTGCCCGTGCGCTGGACGGGCAGGTCGGCGAGTTCTTCGCCGTGGGCGGGGAGGAAGGCGAGCTCGGCGGTGCCAGCCCAGGCGTCGCTGATGGCGGTGTCGTCCAGGACCGACATGACGAGTTCGTGGACGGCGGGCTTGTCGTGTTGTCCGGCGGCCAGGCGGGGGAAGTGTCGGAGGTTGACCACGGGGCGGCTCATCAGGGCGGCGGGGTCGGGGACGGGCCGTTCGAGGGTGATCTTGGCTTCGGCGATGCGCTGTCCGGCGGCGGAGGCGGTGGCGCCGAACTGTCCGCCCGGGCCGAGGACAGGGGTGCCGGGACCGCCGACGGAATAGGCGCGGGTCTGGTGGACGGCGCCGAGCTTCTTGGGGAAGCCCTGGACCCAGCCGCGGGCCATGGCGGAGTCGTTGTCGACGTAGATGGAGGGGCACCAGGCGACCGGCGCGCCGTTGTAGTGGGCGTCCAGAGTGATGAGGAACTCCCGGTACTGCGAGCGTGCGGGGTCCAGGTACTCCAGGCCCGTGGAGGAGTACTGCCAGTCGATGAACATCGCGACGCCGCGGCCGGCGGAGTCCGGGTCGGGGGCCAGACCCCTCGGGCAGAGTCGCTGCGGCGGCGGCCGGGTCGGTGAAGAACTCCACACCCACCACGGTGCCGGCGTAGTGCCACGGCGGGGCGGGCGCCAGGTTCGCGATGCCACGGGGAGACAGGGGGACGGTGTAACCCTTCATGCCACGTCCTTCGGAAAGAGACTGGAGTGAAACGATACGTAGCGTTTCATCGATGATGCGACGCTAGCACACCTTGACCCGAAGGTGAAACGATACGTATCGTTTAACTCATGGCACCCGTCTTCTCCTCAGGCCCCGTCTTCTCCTCAGGTCCGGCGGCCGGTGGGCCGCGTTCCCTTTCAAAGATCCTCGACGCGGCACGGGATGTGCTGTCGGGACAGGGATACCCGGCACTGACCATCGAGGCCGTCGCGGCGGCCGCGGGCGTCGGCAAATCGACCATCTACCGCTGGTGGCCCAGCAAGGAGGCACTCGTCGCCGATGCGCTCGCCGAGATCTTCCGCGCAGAAGAGATCCCCGATCTGGACGACACCCACGCCGAACTGCGCCACGCCGTCGACATGACCATCGACAACTACGCCAACGAGGACATGGCCACCTCACTGCCCGCACTCGCCGGCGGCCTACTCCCCCACCCCGAACTCATGGCCCGGTTCCGGGAGGCTTTCCTGTACCGCAAGCGCGAGAACATCGCCGCAGCACTGCGCCGCGGAATCCAACGCGGCGACCTGCCCCACGACCTCGACATCGATCTCGTCCAGGACATCTGGGCCGGCACCATCCTCTACCGGCGACTCATGACCGGTGCCCCCCTCGACACCGACCTCGCCGAACACCTCGTCCGACTCGTCACCAACACTCCTCCGCTGCTCCCCCGCCGAGAAGCAGAGGTGCGCCCAATCACGAACCCGTGACATGGGCTGCGTGCAGGAGTCCGCGATGCGGGTGGCACATGCCCAACCGCAGCTACGTCAGCCCTTGTCAACCCGATGGCCTGACGGGTCCGCCCGACTAGGTGGGGGAAGACGCCCTCCACCTCTCCCATCCGTGGCTCCGACGAGTGCACCGAGACGGAGATCGACGGCGTGGTCGCGGTCTGTGGCGTCCAACTGTGCCTCACTCAACAGCACATGGACCGAGCAGTGCAGTGAACCTGGTCCAGGCAGGCACACCGCGTACCTGTCCACCGGCACGCGCAACTCGGATGTGGACGCACGGCGTTGGCCGCAAGGCACCGGACTTCGCTTCGGGGAATCTCAACTGGGTCGGTAGACAGTTCGCCAGGCCCCTCAGACGGCGAGGGGAACGGCTATCCGCCCACGATGAAGGCTCACGCAGCAACCTCCGAGAATCCACGCGTCACAAACCGGTGGTCACAGCACTGGCGCGGGTGCCGAGTTCAGGTCTTCAGCTGCGCTCACGCGCTCCGGAGTGGCGAGAGGCCATCGAAGATGATGGTGAGCATCCGGTCTCGTACCGCTTCCTCGAGGCGGGCGTGTGCGGAGGCTCGCGATGCGGCAACGAGCAAGGCGTACACCTCGGGCAGTTCTGCGTCATCTCGGACGGCGCCGGCGCGTTGGGCATGCTGAAGCAGAGCACCGACGGCTCGACGCAGTCCGTCCGAAGCCTGAGCGGCGTCGCCGCCGTTGTCACCACCGGCCTCGAACAGCGCCTCGGCTATGGCGATCTTGCCGGCCGCGTCGGCGACGAGGTGGCTGAAGAAGTCGAAGAACGCCGCACCCGGGTCCGGGGCGTGAAACAGCGTCTCGGCTTGCTCGCGCAGGCGATCGAACCGCTGCACGAGAACGGCCTCCAGCAGCGCGGCTTTGGTGGGGAAGTGGCGGAAGACCGTGGCGATGCCGACGTTGGCCAGGCGGGCCACCTCCTCGGTGGACGCAGACTGGCCACCCTTACCGAAGACGTCTTCGGCGACGGTCAAGATCCGCTCGCGGTTGGTTCGCGCGTCAGCGCGTTGCGGCCGTTTGCCGCCCACGTCTCGGTTACCAGGGGGGCTCATCGCGCTGTCACTCGCATCCCGCCGTATCTCGCCGTATCTCACTATCCGAAGTCACGACTCCGTATACTCGGAGTCCGCACTCCGGATACTAGTGCGACACCACTGCACGTCGGCGCCGACGACAGGAGAGTGCCATGACCCAAGTCCTCAGCGCGCGGGAAGTTTTCCTCGCGCTCGTGAACGGTGTCGCGGAGGGCCGTTGGAGCGAACTGCCCGATCTGTATGCGGAGCAGACCCACGTCGTGCACCCGTTCGACCCGCTTCGTGCTGCCGCGCTCCGCACCCGCGACGAACTGCGCGAACACTTCGGGCCGACCGAGGCCGGCCCCCGGCTGCGACGTCGGGCAGCCAACATCACGATCCACGAGACGACCGACCCCGAGGTCATCGTCGCCGAGTTCGAGTACCAGGGAACAGTCGCCGAGACCGAAGAACCCTTCGTGCTGCCCGGCATCTTCGTGCTGCGGGTGCGCGACGGTGAGATCATCAGCTCCCGCGACTACTTCGACCATGTCACCGCCGCCCGAGTCCGCGGACAACTCGACACACTGGTCGCAGCCGTGCAGGCGAGCAGCGCCACCTCGGCCTAGAACGTGGACCGATTCGGATCTTCATCGGAGGCTGCGCCGCAGCGGCCCTGCCTTCCGCCTTCAACTGCCCGACCAACTTGTTGGCCTTGGCGGCCTGGGCCGCGGTCGGACCACTCGTTGACGCCTAGATATCCATCCGTGACGCCGATATCCATCCGTGACGCCCCCGACTTCACGGCAGCCGTCTGCGACTGCTTCCTGATGACCTGACGCTCGGTTCCGTGACCGGACGAGGCGAGCGCCGTCGTGGCCAAAACGGCGCAAAGACCCGCGGCGGCCACACCGACAGCGCGAGACCTGAAGCGTGGGTGCAGCGCCGCCAGGGACTCCTGCTGAGCCCTCGGCGTCGGCGAAGGAGTGGTAGAGCGAGGCTACGGACGGGTGTTTCGATTCCTGCAGTGCCTCCGCGACGGATGGGGAAACCCCGCCGGCGGAGCCTGTTTGCGCAGACCTGTCGTGCGCCTTTCCCACGGTTGGTGGGACAGGCGATTAAATACCGGAGCATGACTACAGAGCCGCAGCGCTTCCGTATCTTGTTGGTACCCGAACACATCGAGGGCAGAGGCGGCGCCTCCGTGGAAGACTCGGCCGTGCGATCGGCAGTCGTCGAGGCGACGGGCGAGACCGGCGCCTCGGGCTACCCCCGCTACGCCGGGGACGGGATCGTGGCCGACATCGACCCCAGTACACGCACGGTCGAGGCGGTACTGGTCGATGGTGCAGAACTGGACTACGGGCTGAGCGCCAGGGTCGCTTCCTGATCGTCCCTGTTCTCCCGGTGATGCCGCGTAGCGAGTGCCACCACCTGTTCGATGGCTCGTTGGACGCAACGGGCCATCCAGCAAGGCGCCAGAACGTTCGGTGGCGCCAACCGACTTCGCAACTGACAGCCGACACCGCTTGTCGCCGAGTTCGGACTCCCCGAGTCGAACGGAAGTTCGCGCAATGGCACGCTTTCTACGACGAAAAGCTGGTCGAGCCAGTGCATTGCGCACGGCGCCGGACGGCCGTCGGACTGCGCAATGGGACACGACGTAGGTTCCGAACACCTTTTACCTCCGGCATTCACTCCCGGGGCGTACTTCTTTCACCCGTTTCACCCGGTTGGAGTGCTGGCTGAGCTTGCCGGTGCGGACGCCTGAACAATCCGTGTCATAGATCTCACGGAAAGCGAGAACGGCATGCCGGCATTTCCGGTCCCGGGTTCACGGCGCCGAATACGTAGCGCACACGTCATGGCGGCCGGGTGCGCCGTGGCCATATGTACGGTCCTGGCGGCCCCTGTAGCCGCAGAGGGCGGCACTACGACAACCACGACCACGACCACGACCAAACCCACCATCGTGCTGGTGCACGGGGCCTTCGCGGACGCCTCCAGCTGGAATGGGGTAGTCGAACGGCTCGAACGCCGTGGCTACACGGTCATCGCTCCCGCCAACCCGCTGCGCGGGCTGTACACCGACTCCACCTACATCGCCTCCGTGCTGGACAGCATCAAGGGCCCGATCGTGCTGGCTGGTCATTCATACGGCGGCGCCGTGATCAGCACCGCCGCCGCGGCCAACCCCGGGTGAAGTCCTGGTGTACGTCTCGGCACTGATGCCCGACGTGGGCGAGAGCGGAATGTCCCTGGGGGCCAAGTTCCCCAGCGAACTCGGCACCGCCACGAAGTCCGTTCCCTACCGAGCCGGCGGCGTCAGCGGGACAGACCTGTATCTCAAGCCCGACAGGATCCATCCGGTCTTCGCCGCGGACCTGCCGGAAGGCACCGCGAGGGTCATGGCGGTCACCCAGCGACCTGCGGCAACGACTGCGTTCTCGGAGACGGCCAAGGTGGCCGCCTGGAAGCACATCCCGTCGTGGTTCCTCGTCGCGAAGCAGGACAAGACCATCAATCCCGACCAGGAACGCTTCGAGGCGAAACGCGCGGGTTCACACACGGTGGAGATCAACTCCTCCCATGTGGCCATGATCTCCCACCCCGACGCGGTCACCGCCCTCCTCCTCCAAGCCGCCACAGCGACCGATCCCGCCCGGCCCGCGCTGGCCGCCACCGGAACCACCCGTGGCGCCCGGGCCGAGACCGCGCTCACCGGCATCGCCGCCAGCACGTTGCTCGCCGGCACAGGAGCGGTCCTCCTGGGCCGCCGCCTGAGGCGCTCCCGGCCCTGACAAAGCTCCGGTACGGCGTCATCCCGCGGCTGTTGGCGAGAGTGGCGGGCGAGGAGCGTGCGTGGGTCCGCCGACTGTTCGGTCGGCGGACCCGGTGATCAGCAGCGGTCAGTCAACGGTCACGGAGTCCTTCGCGGCGGAATGGCGTCGAGGATGGCTGTGGGGACGGAGGGACGTGCGCCCTCCGGGGGGCGAGAGCTGCGCGATGGTGACGGGTCGCGGGCGGTGGGGACAGTGCCGGGTCGCGGTCGGTCCCAACGGGTTGTACTCCAGGGCCGGTTGGCGGGGCGAGGCTAGATGTGGCACTCGTACCAGGTGCCTGGCTTACCGCCGACATGGGCTGGGTCGGCAGGGCCGACCGGGACGAACCCGGCTTTGGTCAGCACCTTCTGTGACGCGGCATTCTCGCGGGCAGTAGCCGCCCTGAGTGTGCGCAGCCCGTGCCGCGTCGATGCCAGCTGGCACAGATTCCGGACAGTCGCGGTCGCCACGCCGCGGCCGGCAACGTGTTGCGCGACGCGGTAGCCGAGTTCCGCGGTGCGATCCTCGATGTTGACCAGGTTGAACCGGCCGAGTACCGAACCGTCCTCGGCGACGAGCACGTAGAAGGCGCAGGTGTCGGTCTCCTGCTCAGCCAGCAAGGCGTTGTGCCGGTCGGCGAACTGGTCGAAGAAGTCGTCGCCGCGGTCGGAGACCGCGGCAGCGAAATAGGTACGGTTCGCCAGCTCGAAGGCCAGGACCGCCGACGCATGGCCGGCCTGAAGTCGCTGCAACTCGGGCATGGCCCGACTCTACCCAGCGGGTGCGCTGAGGCCACCTGGATTTCCGCCCGGCTCCGCCGGCCTGCCTGGCGCTTGGCGAACGTTGTGTCGGCACGACGGCCCTGCGGCACGGCAGTGCCGCCGAAATCGAGCAGGTTCGGCGAACGCTTGAGCACAGGGTGGGGAGATTCAGGGCTCTGGCAGCAGCTTCGTGAAGGGCGCTACCGGGGCGAGACCTTGGGCCGCCAAAGTGAAGTGCGATCCGTGCTCGCAAGCCGTAGCGTCCTGGGATGAGCAGCTTCAACACGCACGAGAGACGGGTGTACGACGAGGGCCGGTCCGCGCGTGTCGACGTGCCTATGCCAACAGTCGCCGAGCGGACAAAGCACGTGGCTTTCGGCAGGTGAAAGCAGACGAGTCCTGGCGGCGCTGGCAGCGTGAGTGGGGGAACATTGCCTACTGTCCCGAGCCGACGATCCATCCCGACGAGCCGCTGCCAGTGGTCGTCGAGACGGTGCTCCGTTCATCGGTCCCGCCCGATGAAGCTCCTGCGCTGGCATGCCGTGCTGCGGAAACCGGGACCACACCAGCGCCTGGCACGACGGCGTCTACCGGATCCATCAACTGTGCAGGGAATGCGAGGTCAGCCTCGCGGTGCAGCGGGCCGACGCGCCCGACCCGCTGCTGGCGGCCGATCACGCCCGGCAGTGGAAGGAAATTTGGAGGCTGCGCAACGAATCTCCTCGCAACCCGAGCTGAGATTCATCGAAGACGGTGGCTGCCAGGTCGGTGACCTGCTGGTGCTCCGCAAGCAGACAGGCGACGAAGCGCGGCAGGAGGCCGGAGCCCGCAGTGGATGGGCGCTTTTCGTCGAGGAGTCGGAGCAGCTGTACGAGGCTGCCGCGGCCGGGAGTGAGGGCGAGTACCCGCACCACGTGGACCAGCTGGCGCTCGTACTGCCGCACCTGTTCGACAGCGGCCACGCGCAGATCGGCCAGCTGCATCCTCAGTTCGCCCACGTACGGGGCGTCACCCTGCGCGGCGCGCTGCTCGGCCTGGACCCATACGAGACCGCCGAGTTCGCCCTTGGCGTCTTCCACGGCCTGTCACCTGACGACTCGGTACGTGGTAGCGCGGGGTAGGCCGTGACATGACGACGGCCGCGCAGGTTGAGCGGATTGTGTCGTCCTCCTCGGCCCGCGGGGCCTTCGGGTTGACAAGGCCGGCTCTCAGGGCCGGCGCCTCGTCGCCCGAGCCCGTACGACACGACGAGCGGCACCCCGCGGCTGCGGTGCTGGCCGGCGTCCTGGGCCCGGGCCGTGCGCCTGCATTGTCGGGTGCCCTCGTCGACGCCGGGGCTGGACCCACGCTTTGGAGAACCGGATCGGCGGAAGGACGATGTGCCACCGACCGACCCCTCGGCGGGGGAGACCATCGACGGTCGGCGCCGCGGTGTGCAACGCAGTCGCTTGCCACGCGAGCCGTTGGTCCAGCTCGCACGGCCGCCGCCGAACCGCGGAACGCCGACTTCCCCCTCCGCACCAGCGGCTGGGCGGCCGTGCGGGCCCGCGAAGTCCTCCCGGCGGCAGGCCCGCGTCAGCCAATCCGTTCGGCTAGTGCGACGATGATGCCTGCGGGGCCGCGGAGGTTGCAGAGCCGGAAGATGTTCTCGTACTGCGCTACCTCGCCGAGGACTTCGGCGCCGTGGGCGCGCAGGCGGGCGATGGTGTCGTCGATGTCGTCGACGGCGAACATGACGCGATGCAGGCCCAGCGTGTTGGGCGGAGGGTTCCGCGGCTCGGCGTCGGATACCGCGGGGGTGTGGTACTTGGTCAGCTCCAGCTTGCTGTGGCCGTCCGGGGTCCGCATCGTCGCGATGTCGCTCCGGACGCCGTCGAGTCCGACGGTGCGGTCCGCATAGAGGCCTTCGATGTGCGCCTTGCCTTCCAGCTCCATGCCGAGCTCGGTGAAGAAGGCGACAGCCGCGTCCAGATCGTCGACGACGATGGCGACGTTGTCCATCCGCTGAATAGTCATGTCTCTGAGCCTAAGACTCGATACGCGGTAGCGCGGGGTCTGCCGTGACATGACGACGGCCGCGCAGGTTGAATGGATTGTGACGTCCTTCTCGGCCCGGGCGGCCTTCTGCCATCCTGCCTTCTGCGGCCTTGATCGTGCACATCTCGGCGACTTGATCAAGGAAGTGGCTGGCCCCTGGGCGGCAGCGCGAGCCCGCGCTCGACGTCCCATCCAGCCCCCACGAGGACGATCAACGCCTGCCCTCTGTGCGTATTAGTGGTCGTCTCGTTTGGCTCTCCAGGCGACGTGGGGTGTCCGTGACTGTTGTGGTAGGCAGGGTTACATGCCGCGCTCCGGCCCGCTCCAGGGCTCTGGCCGTTCGCCGGCGGCCATCGGAAGTCGACGCAGTTGTACCGGGCCGGGATAGAAGGCTGAGGTGTTGGGGCCAGCCATGTCTTCGCCGATGAGGTAGCGGTAGAGCCATTCGGCGAAGCTCATCTCGTACTGCGCCCAGCCGCCTTCCCCGTCTTCGACCAGGATCCCGGAGAGCATGCCGTCCGCAGCCGTGAGGAACAGTGTCTCGCCTCGGTCGGTGCTGGCGATAGGCCACAGTCCGTTGCTGGTACCGAAGCTCAACTCCGTGAATCCGAACAGCAGGCGAGGATCCTCATCCGCGTCAAGGTCGTCCCAGGGAACCTCGGACCAGGCACGGGCCGTGTCCTGAATCCAGTCGCCCAGATTCCAGCGTCCGGTCGCGGGGTGGTGCAAGGACAAGTGGCAGTTGAGCTCGATGGGGGCGTACGCGTCCACGAGGGTCTGGTAGTCGTTCGGCAGCCGGATGCCGAGCTCTGCGTGGAGGCGATTCCAGGCGGAGGGGTCCGCGTAGCGGTTCTGGGCCTGGCCGAGCATCGCCATGACTGCGGGCAGGTAGTCGATCATGGCGCTCCTCGCTGCCGGGTCGTCTTTGCAGCAGGATCATCCCAGCTCGGAGGTCTCACTGGTCAGGCTGTCAGCCTGCGATAACAGATCAGAGCAGCGGCGATGCCAGCGAATGCCAGGAAGTGTTCGGCCTTGCGCTCGTAGCGACGATGCGGGCGGCGGCACCCGGACAGCCATGCCACCGTGCTGTCCACGGTCCAACAATGCTTACCGAGGCGCTGGGAGGATTCGATGCCCCGGCGCGCGATGCGCGGCGTGATGTTGCGGGAGCGGAGCCATGTGCGTAGCCGGTCGAAGTCGTAGCCCTTGTCGCCGTGCAGCTTGGTCGGTCGACGGCGGCGCGGGCCGCGGCGGGAGCGGATGGGTTGGATGCCGCGCACCAAGGGCTCCAGCCCTTGGCTGTCGTGGGTGTTCGCAGCCGAGATCCCGATGGAGAGGGGCAGACCGGTCCGCTCGGTGATCAAGTGGATCTTTGATCCCTTCTTACCGCGATCTACGGGATTCGGACCCGTCAGATCCCCCCTTGAGGGCTCTCATGTTCACCGGGTCGATCGCGCACCGCGACCAGTCCATTCCGCCACGTGCGCCGAGCTCGTCCAAGACCAGGCGGTGCAGCTTGCCCCACACTCGAGCTCGGCTCCACTCTGTGAAACGGCGGTGCGCGGTCGCCCCAGACGGCCCGAAGCCCGGTGGCACTTGCCGTCACGTGCAACCGGTCTTGGCCACGAACACGATGGCAGCCAACACCTGTCGGTCCCCGTAACGACGTCGCCCTCCGTCTTGCGGTCGTACCGGTGCAGCCGGAACCACCCGCTGGAACAACTCCCACAACTCGTCCGGCACCAGCTGCTCCACCATGGCCCTCACGGCGGTCAGCCTAGTTTTCAAGCCAGTTGAGACGACCTCTTAAGGCTACCTCGGCGCCGGGATCAGCATCCCACCCTCGGTCCGGTGCCCCAAGGGCTGCTCCAAGCAGGCTCTGCACAGGGCCACGCGTACCACCAACAGCCTGATCGGAGCCGTCCGCGCCCGCGGTGAACGTGCCGCATCCGAGCTCGAACAACGCTGGCGCACCCAGCACCATGTCCTCATCAGCCCTAGCCGGATCGGCGACATCTCCCTCTCCCGGGCAGCCCTCGTCCGCTGTGTTCATTCAGAACCGGATATCCTCCGAACACTTTTTGATCCCCCGAGAGATTTGCGATGCAGAACACGCTCAAGGCTGATCAATCGGGGAAACGATGACCCCCTTCGACCGCATCGTCAATCCAGAATCCGTGGTCGGAGGGCGCCGGTGAAGGCAGACCTACTGAAGGCGGCGCCTGTGAAGACGCTGAACTATGCCGTGACAGTCGGCTTGGCCAGTCTGCTCAGCTATTGGCTGACGACCACCATCATGTCGAACGTCCACCTGTCACACGAAGACGGCCAACTCGGTGGTATGTGTGCAGTGATCGCCACGATCTTTGTGCTGCGGACGAGTCGGCAGAAGAGCCTCCATGCGGCGTTCGCCCGTATGTCGGCGACGCTCGTGAGCTTCGCGCTGTGTCTGGCCTACTTGGCGATCTGGCCTTTCCACCCCTGGGGCCTCGCTCTGCTTGTGGCCATCAGCGTGCTGATCCCCGGACTGATCGGCCAGCCCGACGCCGAGGTGACCGCGGCCATCACCACCACGGTCATCATGGTCGTCGCGGGTCTCAGCCCGCAGGAGGCATGGAAGGAGCCGATCCTGCGTCTGGCGGACACCATCATCGGTGTGGCCACCGGTATCGCTGCGGCGATCCTCCTGAACGAGTTCGGCAGAGGGAGGCGCCGAGGCCGCAGTTCTCAGCGCGACGGGCCGCAGGCGGATCCGCCAGGCTGACCCCCCTGAACATCGCCTCGATCTCCGGGCTCCGCGTCTTTCGCCCTCCGACGCACGCCGCTGCCGCTGCCGCTGCCGGCTATGCATATGCACGCCATGGCCTGGGTCCCACGACGATCTTCGCGAGACTGGAGCGGGCCGGTGAACCGCTCGGCAGGCAGGCAGGCCAGGCTGGCCCTAGCCCGAGCAGTCGACGACGTGCTGCGAGGGGCCGCTGCACGAGAGATGGTCTGACGCCCTGAACGGGTCCGGAGGGCCGACCGTCCGCGACTGCTGCACGGGAGACTGTCGAGCCGGAGACCACTGTGCCGAGCGGGCCGACCTGCTTCACCGGCGCGGTCTTCTCTCCGCCCCCCGTCGCCACTAGTGTCTCCTTCTGCCAGATCCCCTCTTCGATTCGATTCCTCGATCTCAGCACTCAACATTTCTGCCGGCGTTGGAGCCGACGCCGACGCGGACTTCGATTCCGCCCCGTCGACGTCATCATGGACGACTCCTGGCGGCGGGGGGCCGTGCCCACGACGGGCGCCGTTCTCCCTGTCCGTCCCACCGCGCAGCGGAAGGTTCACCGTGACTCCGCCGCACTGGTTGCGTCGTACCGCACCGGATTTCCGCCGTACCGTACAGGGATTTCGCAATCCAGTATCGGCTCGGACGGAAACGGTCTCCTACCGTTCAGCCCTCCAAACCCCCGGCGCGGCGGCCTTCTTCCTGGCGGCGGCTCCTGCCCGGGTCGGGGTGGCCATGGCCGGCCTCGGTATCGTCTGGCTGGTCCATGCCGAGACCGGATCCTTCGGGGTGGCCGGCCTGGTCACCGGTTCGTTCGCCGTGGCGGAGACCCTGGTGGGCCCGCAGACGGCCCGTCTCATGGACCGTTTCGGACAGCCGCGCGTCCTCGTCCCCCTCCTGTGCGCTCACGCCGGAGCGATCGCCGCCCTGGTCGCGCTGACCCTGACGGGGGCGCCCGTGGTCCCGCTGATGGCGGCCGGCCTCGCCGCCGGGGCGACCGTCCCGCAGTTCGGTGCGCTGTCCGCGGCCCGCTGGTCGGCCTTGTTGCATGGAAGGGCCGAACTCATCCCGGCCTTCGCACTCGAAACGATCAGCAACGAAGTCGCCTTCCTCCTCGGTCCCACCCTCGCGGTGCTGACGGCAACCCAGGTGCACCCGGCCGCGGGTACGGTGCTGGCGGGGGCGCTCGTCGTCGGCGCCGGACTGGCCTTCGCGGCGCTGCGTCGTACGGCCCCTGCGCCCGCCCCGGATCGTACGGGCGCCCGGGGCACGGGGCCTCTGTTGACCCGGAACTTCGCCACGCTACTGGCGGTCAACCTGGCCCTCGGAGTCTTCTTCGGCTCGATGCAGGTCTCGGTGAGCGCCTTCGCCGGCGTGCACCACGCCGCCGCGGCAGCCGGGTTCCTGTACGGACTGATGAGCGCGGCAAGCCTGCTGGTCGGTCTGGCCTACGGTCGACACCACCGGCACACCCCGCCCGCGGCCCAGCTGCCCCTGATCCTGACCTTTCTCGCCTGCGCATCGCTGCTGCCGCTCCTGGCCAACTCCCCCTGGCAGCTCGGCCTTGCCCTCCTGCTCCCCGGCGCGGGCGTCGCTCCGTGCATCATTGTCTCCTCGACGCTCATCGAGTCGGTCATAGACCGGTCGGTCCTGACCCAAGCCTTCACCTGGACGAACTCCGCGAGCGCGGCGGGCATCGCCGTCTCTGCCGCCACCGTCGGCCGACTCGTCGACGGTCCAGGCGGCACACGAGCCGGTTTCACCGTCCCCTTCCTCGCCCTGGCCGCAACCGCAGCCCTGACCTGGTCCAGCCGTCACGCCCTCACTGCCGATACCACGGCCTCCAGGCAGACGTCGTCGACCGGTGGTCGTCGGCTGCGGGGGTGATGTCGGTCCAGCCGGCGTGACGGCGTGGACCGTCTTCGTCCGGACCTTGCCCGTCTTGGTGTTGACGCGGCGTCGCTTGATCTCGACGGCTTGGACGGCGTGAGGGAAGCGCGGTCCCGTTTGGACGGTGCACCCTTTCAGGCGTCGGGCCTCGCGTCGTCCCTGCCCGGTCGTACGGGTGCGGTCCAGCGGCGGCGTCTGCTGGCAGAGCATGCGGCGCAGTTGTCCGCACGGCTTCTTCTGGTTGTCCTTGGACGACCAGAAGGTAATGCCCGTCGGCGGCGATGACGGTCTGGCTGCCGTGCACGGCGGCAGCCGGCAGGTGGCCCACCGTTTTCCCGTCGGCGCGCGAACCACGCACCGCCTCTGATCGGGCAGGGCGGCCTGCGCCTCGGATTGGGATACGCGGCTCAATGAAGTCTTCTCAACGTGATCCTTTCGCCCTGGCGCAGTGCCCGCTGCGGCCGACCCGGGACCTAGTCCAGGAGGGTAATGAGGACACGGCTTGGATGGATCTCGTCCGATACTTCTGTGATCGGAGGGAACGCGGTGGGAGGACAGGAGACTCGAGCGGCGTTGGACCAGCACTGGGCAGCGTCTACTGCCGGGACCGAGACGCCGAGCACGAGCTTCGCGGGAATCGTCTACCGCCCCTTCACCGACCCGAGCCCCGACGCCGACCACCGCATCGTATGGCGCCGCGACAGCACGAACCCCGCCGTCACCGCGCTCATCGACATCGTCCGCGAGCTGCGCGCCACAGCAGCCTTCCTCCCGCCCGAAGTCCCGCACGCACCCGACATGCCACACCGCGGCACTACCACCGGCGGCACGAGGCCGGACTGACCGACATGGTCATCGGCGATCACCGTTGGCAACGGAACGCTGCGCTCTCTTCCTCAGGCACCGGCAGATTCGGTGGCGGCAGCAACGACTCGCCGGTTCCCAACATCGCCCAGGGCTGCGGAAAATGATGGGGCCGGTACGCGGGTTGCGTGTACCGGCCCCATCATGTGTGTTCATCCGCCGGGGGGCTATTCCTGGGCGGTCTTGCGACGGCGCATCCACCACACGAGCGCCCCGCCGGCCACGGCAAGGGCGGCGGCGATACCCGAGATCAGGCCGATCGGGGAGTCGTTGCCGGTGTGCGCGAGGTCGCCGCCGGGCTCGCTGGGTGCGGGCGTGGCGGGTGAAATGGTGTGCGTGCTTCCGCCACCTCCACCGCTGTGGGTCGGGGCGGGGGTCGGCTTGCCCGTGTGCGTCGGTGTCGAGGTTGGCGTGGGTGTAGGTGTGGAGGTACCGGTGTCGTCGGCGGCTGTGTTTGCGCCGAGGAGGACCTGTCCCGTCATGTCGGTGTTGTCGGTGAGGGTCTTCACGCTGGTCTGCGCCTGTCGGGGCAGGTAGCGGTGCTGGGCGGTGAAGCGCGCCTTGCTGACGTTGTGCTTGGGCTGCTTGGACATGTCGACGCCGCCCACGAGGTAGACCTGGACGGTGCCGTTCGCAGGAATCTTGTACTCGAACTCGCCGTGGGTGTAGATGTACCGGTACTTGTTGAACAGGGCCTCGCGGGTCCAGTTCTGGTTGGGCGCACGCAGTGGCCAGCGGGAGACATCACCACTGTTGATGATCTTGTGGTAATCGGTGGGCGCCTTGGCGTCCTGCTGGCGGATGTACTCGGCCGCGACACGGGCGGTGTAGACGCGCCGCAGGTCGGCGTACTGGGGTGCGGTGTTGATGGTCTTCTCCACCGCGGGCACGATCATCTGGTCGATGACGCGCTGTGCCGCCTTGGTCTCGGCCTCGTTCGGGGTGCAGATCGGCGTGCCGGGGCCGGGGGTGACCGTGGTCTGCGCGGTCGACTTCAGACGCAGCGGGGTGTCGAGGATGTAGATGCCGCCGTCCTGCTCGCGGACCTGCGCGGTCTTCGGCTCGATCCAGTTGCGCAGGCCAGGCATGCACGGGTAGCCGTTCTGCTTGGGCAGGGCCGCCCAATAGCGTTTGCCGAGGTCGGTATCGGGGTCCATGGCCTTGTAGAAGTCGTGCTTCATCTGGAGGTCGGCTTCCAGGAGCACGCGCCCGGCGTCCGTCTTGCCGAACTTGGCGTCCATGATGCGGTCCGGCTCATCCGGGTTGAGGTTGACCCAGAACTTGTCGGGACTCAGGGCGAGCCAGGTGAAGAACGCGTCCGAGATGAGCTGGGCCTTGGCTTTGCCGCCCCAACCGGACTTCTCGGTGGGGTCTTCGTTCGCGTCGAACGCGAAATCGACGCCCTTGCCCTTGACCGGCTTGCCGATGTACTTCAGGTCCAGGGTGGAGAAGTCGACGCCGCCGGGGCCACGGGGCAGACCACCCGGGTTGGCGACGTTCCTGCGGTTCAGGTATTCCGCCATGTCCTTCGGGGTGGGGCGCGACTCGCGGATCAGGTCGGTGGCGCCACCGCGGGTGGTGCCGGACTGGCCCGGGGGCTCCAGCAGACCACTCGTGGCGCGCTGTCCGCCCTTGGGGGCGAGCTCCACACGGTCGGAGCGATAGTTGTACTCGGTGACCCGGTCCCCGGCGATCTGGCGCATGTCTCCCAGGAACTTCTTCGCGTCGGCCTTCTGGGGCTCGGCGAAGACGAACTTGGCCCGGCTGTCCTTCCAGTTGGGGTCCTTGGCCCATGCCAGGTCCTTGGGGATTTCTCTGCGGTCCGGACTGCCGTTGGACTTGATCTCCAGGATCTGCTTCGTGCGCGTGTTGTAGGCGTCGAGCTTGCGCCGATAGGTCTTGCCGGTGTCGGGGTCCTTGAACTCGACCTCCTTCTGGCAGATCCAGTCCGGTCCGACCAGCCCGTGATCCTTGATCACCTTCCGTTCGAAGGCCTTGCCTCGAGGGTCGTTCCCGGAGTTCGTGATGAACTTCGCGTCCCGGTAGTCCTCGAACTTGGGGTACTTGTCCTTCTGTTGGAGCCACCTCCACCAGACCCGGTCAGGCTGTGTCGCCGGGGCCTTGTTCAGCTTGGCCAGTGCGGCTTCCTTGGCGGCGGACGGCGGCCCGAGGCCGTCCCACTCCTTGGCGGGGTTGACGTAGTCGTATTCGTCCCACTGGGACTTCGCTCGGGAGGCGTCGAACTCCGGCAGGTCAACGGTCGGGCTGGTGCTGCTGGGCAGGTCGTACAACTCGTCACAGCGCTTGCCCGGGTCCAGCGGCTTCGGCGCAGCGGTCGCTAAGGTGATTCCGGGAAGCCCGGTGAAGGCCATGACCGAAGCGCACGCGAGTGCGACGGCCGACCGACGCAGCGCACGCAACCGCCGGTTGCGTATGGGTTTTGGCACGTGATGTCCCCGTGGGGGCCCAATAGGGCATGGGGTGTTCGTGGCGCCAGGGGCCCCCGTGGTCGATGTGGCGCCGACGAACGGACCTCACGCTAGACACACGCGTGTACCGGCCGTAGTCGATACACGATTCGACAACCGGGTCAACTCCCCTTCTCCACGGGACCGTTACATCCGGATCGCGGGCTGCGGCATACGCTCGGCTGCATGAGTCCCGTATCCCCCGGAACGCAGGTGAATCCCCGTCACAGCGGGCACGCGCATCTGGTCGTCGTCCATCCCCCCTTCGCGACCCCGCTCCAGCCCAACGAGCGGCCGCCTGCCGCCGCCCACGACCCGGGGGCGGCCAGGGCCGCGGTGCTGTCCCTGTCGACCGTCTCGGCGATCCGCCGTGAGTACGCTCCGTCCCGGCTGGAACATCCGGGAAGCCCTATCAACCGGGAAGAGCTGGACGGCGTACGCGCGGCCGTGTGGGGCTCCACGGTGAAGATCAGCGACCCGGCGCTTGTCGAAGACGGGGTATTGGCAAGTGCTTTGGCGGACGAGTTCCAGGCGCAGCGGACGAAGCATCCGGATGCCCGGATCGTCGCCGTCTGCGAACGCGACTTCGGCGCCTCGTACACGAAGATCCTTGTTGCTGTGCCCGGCACCCCGGATCTGATGGTCGAGGGCTTCGACGAGCTGGAGATCACCGGAGACCCGCGTGCCACTCTGGCCGCTGTGGGGATCGACCTCGACCCGTTGGGTGAGGGATACGACATCAGTGATGAAGGGTTCTTCGACTACGAAGGCGTCCTCCATATGCTCACCGGCGGCGCCCTGTCCGTCTACGCGGATGAGGAGCGCTTCGAGTCGGCGTTCGACGTCGACCGGAGCGAGGAGGGCGAGGACGGCATCTGCGAGGTCTGGTTCCCGTAGCCGACGCCCCTGGTGCCACCGCCGGGGGTCTTACGACTGAGGGCACCGCTGGCGCGGTTTCACGTCCGGGCCATGTCGCCGAAGCGAGACTAGTGGTCCTGGACGGCTACTGAGATGGTCGCGGTGGGGCCTGGCGGTTGCTCGGCCACGGTCGGGTCGGCTTCGCCTCTGACCCCGGCGCGAGCTGATCACCAGGTCTCGGGCTGGGTCCACCCGGAGGAGGTGGCCGCCTCCGTTGCCGCGGGCGAGAAGCTGGTCAACGGGGTCGGCCACCTGGCGGCTTGCCGACCAATGAAGCGGCCTTGGCGGGCATCGGCGCAGCGTTGTCGGCAAGACTGTCTTGTGCTTGCGAGTTAGGCAGCAGCAGCGCCGAAGAATTCCTCGCCGTGCGGACTTCTGGAAACTGCCGCCCCCTCCGCTTCTCAGACGTGGGGTCGGCGTTTGTGTTCCACCGTGATGAAGGCCAGCTGGGTCGGTCCGTCGTTCTGCAGATCGTGCAGGATGTACTCGCCATCGGGAAAAGTGAAGTGGCGGGTGTCGCCCGACCGGTAGGTGACCCGTCGTCGGTCTCCGACAGCAGGAGGGAGCCGACCTGGTGGTTGTGGGCGTTGTCGACGAACTCCTGTCGAAGCTGCGGGCTCCATCCGTCGAAGTCCTCCGCGATGAGTTCACCTGCCAGCGGTGATGTGCGCGGCTGAGTCGTCTCGGTCATGTGTCCACCTGCTCGGCTTTGATGGTGATGTCCCCCTGCTGTCGCAACTGTACGGCGTACACGGTCGACGTACAGGTACAGGTGAGCATGTACAGAGTATGGTTGTCAACCATGAAGAAGAGTGGAAGCGACGGGCGGACGCGCGAGAGGCTCAGCCGTGAGGCCATCGCCGGCGGCGCCGTGGCGCTGGCGGACGCCGAAGGCCTGGAGGCGGTCACCATCCGCCGTCTCGCCCAGGATCACGGCGTGTCACCGATGGCGCTGTACTGGCACTTCAAGGACAAGGATCAACTCCTGGACGGCATTGCCGACCGGCTGTTCAATGACGTCGACCTGCCGCCGGTGAGAACGGAGCCTTGGCCTCAGCAGCTGCGTGCGGTGCTGCAAGCGTTTCTGGCCGCCCTGCGACCCCACCCGGCGGTGGCCGGGCTCGTGACCTCTCGCATACTCACCTCGGAGACCGGCCTGAACATTGCCGAGCGCACCCTCTCCCACCTGAGGCAGGCCGGTTTCTCGCCGGAGCAGGCTGCCGAGATCGGCAGCTACCTCCTCGGCTCGGTCGTCACCCTCGTCACATGCGAGCCCGGCCAGCGGCACGGTGAAGATGACGAGGCCCACGAGGACGCCATCCGCGTCAAGGCGGCCTCGCTCGGCGCACTGTCCCCGCGCCGCTACCCCAACATCATCGCTTCATCAGGCGCCCTGGCGGCCTGTGCGAGCCCGGACGCCTACTACAGCCTGGGCCTGGACATGCTGATCACCGGCGTCAGCGGAATCGCCACCGAACCCACGAAAGCCGAGGCCGAAACGGCCTCCTGAACGGCGAAGTGAACAGCGCGCCACGCACCATGCTGCCCGACCGTGCCGCCGATGCCCGACGGAGCTGCGTCGGCGTGCCGGCATGGTGGCAGCGGACACCTAAGCTTTCGCGGCGAGTTGGAAAGCCTCCGCCAGCAACTCGTACGAGCGCAGGCGGTCGACCGGGTCGTGGGTGAGCGTATTGACGATGATCTCGTCGACCTGGTGGGCACGGGCGAGTCCGATGAGTGCGGCCTTCACCTGATGGGGGGTCCCGGCCACCAACTGCCGACTGCTGCGGCCGACTCGCGCGTCCTCCTCGGCGGTCCAGCTGTGGCTGCGCACCGTGGCAGGCGAGGGGAACGGTTCGTTGTGGCCGAGGTCTTTGCGACTGCGCCAGAGCAGGAAGCCCGCGGTCAGCCCTTGGGCCTTGGCTTCGGAGTCCGCCACCACCACCCGTACCGCGAGTGCGCTTTGGGTGGGTGCCTGCAGCGTACTGCTGCCGTGGAATGCGTCCAGTGCGGCAGTGCTCAGCTGTGGGCTCAGGAAGTGAGCGAAGGCGTAGCGGGTTCCGAGGGCGCCGGCGAGCCGGGCGGATCCGCTGCCGGCACCAAGAAGCCATACGGTCGGCGGGATGTAGCCCGGGTAGGGCTTGCCGAGGAGATCGATGACTTCGGCGAACCTGCGCGGAAAGTCCCGCGCGATGCCACCCGCACGGCCGATACCCAGGTCGACGCGCCCCGGCTGGAGTGCGCCCAGGACGCGGAAGACTTCGGCGACCTTACGTGGCTCATAGCGGGGCAGGAGCACGCCTCCGGAGCCGATGCGCAGTCGGCGGGTGTTCTCGAGCAGGCTGGCGACCATGATCTCGGGGGCGGTTCCGGCGAAGCCCGCGGCCCCGTGGTGTTCGGCGACCCAGAAGCGGTGGTACCCGAGGCCCTCGGCGCTCCGGGCAAGCTGGAGGGTGGCGATGAGCGCCTCGGCCGGCGCTCCGCCGGCCGGGATCGGGGACTGGTCGAGTATCGACAGGCGCAGGGTCATGAGGCCTGCCTGTATGTGGTGGCCGGGATGATCCGGTAGTCGCGCTGGAAGACGAGGTTGTGGAGATCGGCCGAGGCGATGGCACGCAGCGTGGGGAGTTCCGCGGCGGCCTGCCTGGGCGTGAATGCGTTCAGGGGCCAGTCGCCCACGGTGCCGCCGCGCAGGTGCGGGTGGTGGAATCCGACGCCGTAGAAAGCGTGGAGGGTGATCGGGTTGATGCCTACGGCCCGCTGCTCGGGCCAAGTCAGCACCCATAGCGCAGCCACGCCGTCTTGGGATTTCCTGGCGCCGGTGGCGATGACCTCCCCAGTGCCGAGGAGCAGGTGTGTGTTGGTCTCGTCGAGTACCTGGCGGGCGTAGGGGTCGAGCAACTCAACCGTGGCGGCGAAGAGTTCTTCCTTGGCCTGTCGGGAGACCGCGTCGCCGTGGGTGCCGTCGCGGAGGTCGGCGAAGTGCTTCAGCAGTGCGGCGGTGTGTGCAGGGTCGGCGTCGTACATGAGGAGGCTCTCCTGGTCGGGGTGGTGTTGCCTTGCGCGTGAGGCAGAGGTGAGTGACAAGCCCCGGGTGCTCGGCCGTTGTCAGGGCCATCTGCCCGCTGTCGCGCACTCCCCCCACTGGGCATTGACCCGATCCGGGTCTGCCTGGCCATCGCGCAGCACGAACAGCGCACTTGGACCGCCAAGGAACTTGGTGCCGGTCATCCGCCGCGTCGACGGCCCGGCACGAGCGGGGGTCCCCTCTCGTGCCGGGCCGGAAGGCGCCTCGGTGCCCCGCTCGGGATCACAGCGGTCGGCCGTGATGTGTCAGGGTGCTTCGGTCACGCGATCGGATGTCCGGGGGTGACGGTGATGCCCTTGGGACCCCGGATCCGGCGGTACGCACCGTGGACGAGTTCGTCGAGCAGCGGCGGGCCCTGCGGCGCCCAGCCCAGTTCGGTGCGCGCCCTGGTCGAGTCCACCCGGCTGTTGCTGCCCAGGCCGGCGGCGGGCAGGGGACCGAGGGCCTGGGCGAACTCCTCCTCGGTGACGGAGATGGCACCCCCGAAGCCGAACAGTTTCGCGATGGCCTCCGCGATGCGACGGAAGTCGCACTCACGTCCATGCTGAGGGCCAGGGGGTAGTTCCACGGCGTGATGATGCCCACGACGCCCTTGGGCTGGGGTGTCTCGACCGCCTGGGTGAGCAGGGGGAAGGCACCCTGCCTGCGGTGGGGCCGCAGGACCTTCGGGGCCTGCCGGGCGGCGTACAGGGTCGACGACGCCGCCTCCATCAGCTCCTCCATGGCGTGGTGGCGAGCCTTGCCGTTCTCCCACTGGAGCAGATCGAGGATCTCCTCCCGGCGGGACAGCATCACGTCGTGGAGCCGCAGGAAGGGCTCGGCTCTGCGACGCGCCGGCAGGGCCGCCCACCTGCTCTGGGCCTCCCGCGCAGCGGCGAAGGCATCGGCGACGTCCGCAGCGGTGGACTGGGGAAGAACGGCGAGCGCGTCGCCGGTGAACGGGGCAGTCGTGGCCACCGGTTCGCCGGTGGCGGCGGCCCCTGCCGTCAGCCTCCGGACCAGCGGGGCGTCCGGCCGTCCCGCACCGACAGCAGGAGTGCTCCTTCGACTCTCCGAGGAGTGTCTCATCGGTCACCTCCAAACAGGATTCCATCCATGCCATGGCGTTCTCACTGACTGAGCCCACCATGCGATGTACATGGACGATGCACAGGAAACATGTACTAAGTACAGGTGTCAAGCGAGGAGGGGCACTCGACACGGAGGCCCAACGGCCGAACAGAGACTCCAGGCATGCCCGCGCGCCGGCGTGGACCCGCACGATCCGCAGCCCCGCAGCTCCGCATCCAGGGCGCGGAGGCCTACCGGCAAGGGGCGCCGTCGGCCGGACATGGGTCACCCCCCTCCGCCTTGACACTCGTACGCCGTACATGTTCACCTGTACAACATGCATGTACAACGTACAGTCCAGGAAGGTGGCACTCAGATGAATGAGAACCGAGCAGGAGGCGGGCGCAATACGCTGGCCAACCCGCTTGTCCTGCGCAGCGGCATCACGCTGCCGAACCGGCTTGCCAAGGCCGCGACCAGCGAACATCTCGCGGACCGTCATGGGGCACCCACCAACCAGCTCATCACCGCCTACCGGACGCTCGCGCTCTCCGGAACCGGGTTGCTGATCAGCGGCAACGTCATGGTCGACGGCACTGCGCTGGAGGCGCCGCGCAACGTGGTCATCGAGGACGGCCGACACCATGAGCAACTGCGCCGTTGGGCCGCAGTGACCAAGGGCACCGACGCCAAGTTCATCCTGCAGCTGTCACACCCCGGGCGGCAGACCATGCGCGGCAACGCGCTCCCCAGGCGTCGGCACGACGTCGTCAGCTCCTCCGCGGTGCCCCTCGCCGTGGGTGGCAACGCGCTGTTCCGGGCGCCGCGCGCGCTGTCCGACGCGGAGATCACCGCGATCATCGGCCGCTTCGCCCTTACCGCCAAGGTCGCCGCCGATGCCGGGTTCCACGGCGTAGAGATCCACGCCGCGCACGGCTACCTCTTCAACCAGTTCCTGTCGCCGCTGGTCAACCAGCGCACCGACCGCTGGGGCGGCTCGCTGGAGAACCGAATGCGACTGCTCATCGAGACGGTGCGCGAGGTCCGGGCAGCGACCTCCGACCAGTTCCTCATCGCGGTCAAGCTCAATTCCGCCGACTTTCAGCGCGGCGGCTTCGACGCCGAGGACTCGCTGGCCGTCGCCCGGGCCCTGGAGCAGGAGGGCATCGACCTGTTGGAGATCTCCGGCGGAACGTTCGAGAGCGCGGCCATGGTCGCGGGTGCGTCGCAGCGGGAGTCGACCCGCAAGCGGGAAGCCTTCTTCCTCGAGTTCGCGGAGCGATTCGCCCAGGAGGTGTCGGTGCCCCTCATGCTGACGGGCGGATTCCGCAGTCGGCAGGGCATGAACGACGCGTTGGACAGCGGTGCGGTCGACGTCGTCGGACTGGCGCGCCCCATCACCTACGAGCCGGACCTGCCACAGCGCCTCCTGGACGGAACCGCCGAAAAGAGCCTGGTGACGCCGAAGACACTCGGCCACAAGAACATCGACGACCTCCTCAACAGTGCCTGGCACCAACAGCAGATCGCCCGCATGGGCCGCGGCAAGGCCGTTCGCCCCGATCGCGGCCCCGCGACCGCCCTCGCGATCGCTCTCCTCACCACCGCCCGGGACCTCTTGCTGCCCCGGCTGGCGCCCAGCTGAGCGCAGGATCCTCCCGGTCTCGCACGCTGCGGTGAGCCGCCCCCACCGCTGACCTCGCACCCAAAGGAGGACTTCATGGACCTACGACTGACGGACAAGGTCGATATCGCCACCGGTGCCGCCTCAGGCATCGGACAGCACGCCGGTCCCGGCGCCCGGGGCACCTCCGTCCAAGCCGACCTCTTGCTCCACGCAGTTCTGCCACTCGGGGCCGCCCCGCGTAGGTCGGCGATCACGGCTGCGGAGGCACAGTGTCCTTCGGTCCGGCGTCCGCCGGATTCCCGGCCTCTTGCAGGGCATCGCGGAGCGCTGCGCGAGAGGTGATGCCCAGTTTGGGGAAGACCTGGTAGAGGTGGCTTCCCACGGTCCGCGGCGAGAGGTGCAGCCGTTGAGCGATTTGCTTGTTCGTCATACCCGAGGCGGCGAGCCTTGCGATCTCGTCCTGCTGAGGTGACAGACGGGTGTCCGGCGAGGCGCCGGCTTGGACGGCCGCGAGACCTGATGCCCGCAGTTCGCTCCGCGCGCGGTCGGCCCAGGGCGATGCCCCCAACTGCGTGAAGGTCGTGAGGGCGGCGTTGAGTTGATCACGCGCTGCCTGCGTGGCCTTGGCGCGCCGAAGGCGTTCGCCGTAGAAGAGCCGGATGCGGGCAAGGTCGAACGGCCAGGTGTCGGCGCCCGGTTGGGCCAGCGCGCGTTCGAACTGTGCCACGAACCGGTCGTCGTCGGCGGTCATGGCTGCCACGCCGTGCGTCACCAGCGCCAGCCTGTCCGATATCGCGGGTACCTGGGCGCGGCGCAGCGCTGCGACGTGCGCCTCGGCTTCGGTGTGCCGACCGGAGAGAATGGCCGATTCCACAAGGTCCGGAATCAGCCACAGGGTAGGTCCCTGGAAATGCGGAAGGACACCGGCGGGGTTGACCGAGGTCGCCTGCAGGAATGCCGCTTCGTATTCTCCGCGGCCGAGAGCCGCTCTCGTTCTGATCTGCGCGGCCAGGGTGAGGAGGAGCTGGATACGCCTGGGTGCCGCGAAGCGCGTGATCTCGTGGGCGAGGTCCTCCGCCCGGGCGGTGTCTCCGCGTGTCGCTGCGAGCAGGGCTTGATGGTGGAGGAACGTCTGGGCGAGGAGGTGGTAGCCGTGTCGGCGGCTGACCCGCAGGCCTTCCTCGCTGAGGTGGTCGAGCTGGTCCCACTCCCCGGATTCGTAGCAGTGGCGGCTCAGCAGGTTCATCGCGTGGATCGTCAACGTGACATGTTCGCCTTCGCGCCCCTCCTCCAGCAGCCTCTGCAGTGCCGGACGGCAGGTCTTCAAGCGGCCGACGTACTGGCCGGCCATGCCGATCCGGATCACCTCGACGGGGTCCGCCGCCGCGAGTCCGCCGACCGCGTCGTCGAGTCGGCGCAGGTCAGGGAGCGAGGTGTGGACCGGATCGCCGAGACAGCTCATCAGCAGCGCCAACGATTCCGGGGCGCGGGGAGTCAGGCGCGCGACGGCCCGTTCGAGGGGTTCCCGGAGTTCCGCGCGGGCGCCGAAGAAGCTGATCCACGCCAGCGTGTACAGGCCCTCTTGAAGGACGTCGTGCGGTGTGTCCGCCTGGCTCAGTCCGGTGTCGACGGCCTTGATCAGCAGACGGTACGCGGAGTCGACGTCCCCGATGCCGCTGAGCAGGAGGTGGTGTGCGGCCGCGAGCGTCGTCGTCAGCGAGGTCGCGTCGGCGTCGTGGGTCGGCCGGCACGCTTCCAGGAGCCGCGGCACGTCGAGCAGGTTTCCGGTCGCGTCCGTGCCGAGGTAGGCGGCTGCGGCGGCCCGTCGGCTCCGGTCGCGCCTGTCCGGGCTGAGAGCGGCCGCTCGGGTGAAGGCAGCGACCGCGCCGGCGACATCGCCGCGTCCGCGCGCCCGGCGGGCCAGTTGCTCCAGAAGCTCGGCGACCTGCTCGTCCGGCTCCACCGCCGCGTGCGCGAGGTGCCAGGTGCGGCGCTCCTCGTCTCCGTCGGGCCGCCGCGCCAGCACCTCGTGAGCTCTGCGCTGCTCACCGGCGGTGGACAGCTCCACCACGGCCGAGCGGATCAGCGGATGGCGGAAATCCAGGCGCGTCTTCGCACGATCCAGATCCATCAGTCCGGCTTCTTGTGCGTCCCGCAAGGCCTCCGTCACCACATGGTCAGGCAGCAGCGACCGGAGGGTCGACAGGTCACCGGTGCCGTCCAGTACCGCCAACAGCAGCAGATGCTGGCTGGACGGTGGGAGTTCGGCCACTCGGGAGGTGAAAACCGCCTGTAGGCGTCGGCTGAGCGGCAGCACGTGAGGCAGCGGAGCGGATCCCGACCGTTGGGCCGCGTCGAGTGCGGCCGGCAACTCCTGGAGAGTCAGCGGGTTACCGAGCGCCTCGGCAAGGAGGCGCCGACGCACCTCCGGAGGCAGGGCGGGAAACCGATCAGTCAGCAGCGCGGCCGCCGACTGATCGTCCAGCGGGGCGAGTTCGTGGACGCGCGTGACGCCGGATCCGCGACGCGCGCTGTGATCGTCGCGGGTGACGGCCAGCATCCCGATCCGGGTCGCGGCGAGGTCGAGTGAGCGCAGCACCGTGGCGCTCCCCCGATCCAGCCACGGAAGATCGTCGATCGCCAGCAGAAGGGGGCGGGCTCGCGAGGCGTGTCGGAGCAGCGCCATGGTGGCGCCCGTGACGGCGTGCTGCGCGGGGGCCTGTCCGGATGCGAAGCCGAGGGCCACCGTGAGTACGTTCCGGTGCCGGCCGGAAAGGTGGGCCAGCCCGTCGAGCAGCGGATGCAGAATCTGGTGGAGCCCGGCGAAGCGCAGGTCGCCCTCGAACTCCGCGCCGGCTGCCCGCAGTACGCGTACGCCTCCGTCGACAGCTCGCGCCGCTGCGGCATGCAGGAGCGCGCTCTTGCCGACACCTGCGTCTCCGGTGACGAGTAGGGACCCGCCGCCTTTGTCGGCGGCGCCGTCGACGAAGGCGGCGATGACGGCGAGATCGTGGTCGCGGCCATAGAGCATCTGGCGTGGGTCGGCTGGTGAGATGACGCCGGTCCTCATGACGTGCCTCGCAAGTGTCTCTCGGCCGAACATACGCCGTCGGACCGACGGGTGATACGGCTGAACGGCGGGAGGCCCCGGCCGAATGTGGCACGGCCGGGACGGTTGCACGGTCGGTTCACCGGCCGGTGGCGGCTCGCCTGATCAGGTCGGCGACGGCGTCGGGCCGGGATTCGTAGATGGCGTGGCTGCCCGGCACCTCGACGACGGACGCTCCGGTGCGCTCAGCCATCGCCCGCTGGGCCGGGGGCGGGATCATGCGGTCGTCGGCGGCGACCAGATACCAGCTCGGCTTGTGCCGCCAGGCCGGCTCGGTCACTCTGCCGCCGAGCGCGTCCACGCCCCACGGAACCTGCGAGTCCGCGAGGAAGGCCGCACGGTCGGCGGGGAGGTCGCCGGCGAACGACGCCGAGAACTTTTCGCGGTCGAGGAACAAGAACCCGTCCTTGGGCGGCATGATCGGCGGGACCGGGACGCCGGGCGGCGGGTCGGCGATCAGAGACCCGACGGACTCGCCCTTGTCCGGCGCGAACGCCGCGACGTAGACGAGAGCCGCGACCTTGTCGTGGGTGCCGGCCTCGCTGATGACGGCGCCGCCGTGCGAGTGGCCGACCAGCGCGGTGGGACCGTCCTGCAGCCGGAGCACCTGCCGGGTCACGGTGGCGTCGCCATCCAGCGACAGGGTCGGATTCTGCACGATGCTCACGTGGTGGCCGTCCGCTCTGAGCAGGTCGTACACCGCCCGCCAGCCGGAACCGTCGACGAAACCGCCCTGCACTAAGACCACGTTTCGGGTGGGGTCACCGGTTTTCATTCGCTTCCTCCTCGCGAGTGCTGCCGCCACGCTAGGCCCGTCAACAGCCCCGCCGATTCAGTCAAATGACGTGGTCGCCAGGATCACTCCGTGGTGGGCTCCTCGTTGCTCAGGGCGTCACGCAGTCCGGCCCTGGTGGTCACGCCGAGCTTGGGATAGATCTGATAGAGGTGCGTGCTGACTGTGCGCGGCGACAGAAAGAGACGCTCGGCGATCTGCTTGTTCGTCAGACCCGCTGCCGCCAGCATCGCTATCTCCCGTTGTTGCGGCGTCAGTGCCGCGATGCCACCCGCCTGAAGCTTCCCCCGTGATCCACCGGCGGCCCGCAGTTCCTTGCCTGCGAGGGCGGACCACGGTGTGGCATCGAGCCGCTGGAAGGTGTCGAAGGCGTCGCTGAGATGTCTGCGCGCCTCGGCCATGGCTCGGCCGTGGCGGAGGCGTTGCCCGTAGGACAGCTGGATCCGGGCCCGGTCGAAGGGCCACCGTTCCGCTCCGGCGACGGCGAGCGCCGCTTCGAAGTGGTCCGCGAACCGCCCGTCGGGCGACACCATGCCGGCGGCTCCCGCCGTGACGAGTGCCAGGCGGGGGGAGATCGCGGGGATGTCCAGGTCCCTCAGTGCGGCGACGTGCCGAGCGGCCTCGGTGCGCAGACCGGCGCGTACCGCCGCCTCGACGAGATCCAGAGCGGTCCACAGGGCGTAGGGGGCATATGGCTGCAACTTTCCCGGCGGAGTGATCGAGGACGCATGAGCGAAGGCCTCCTGATACTTACCGCGCCCGAGCGACAGGAGGGCCTCTACACCGTGCCCGTACGCGAGGAGAAGCCCGACTCCGCGCGGTGCCGCCCAGCGAGTCATCGCCTCGGCTGCGGCCCGTGCACGCTCGGTCCGGCCCCGCGCCGCCGCGATCACAGCGTCCTGATGGACGTACAGCCATCTCAGCAACGGATAGCCGTGCAGCTCGCAAAGGCGTATCCCTTCGTCGCACAGCTCCAGCGCCTCGTCCCATTGGCCGGCGAAGAAGTCGTCGTTGGCCAGGATGACCTCGGTCTGGATCTGCGAGGTAGCGGCGCCGCCCTCCCTGCCGTGGTCGACGACCGTCTGCACGGGGCCTCGACACGCGCGCTGTCGATCCACGTAGGCACCCGCGATGACCACACGCGCCACGTATGCCGGATCCGGCTCGTGGCTCAACCCACCGATCAGGCCGTCGAGTTCGGCGAGTACCGGCAGGGCCTGATGCGCGGGATCGCCGAAGGCCTTGGCGAGGACGGTCAGATATCGCGGTGGCGCGGGTCTGAATCGTTCCGTCAAGCCGTCCATCGGCTCCCACAGTTCCGCCCGGCCGCCGAACACGCAGATGGCGATGAGAAACCAGAGGGCCTCGATCAGGCCGTTGTCCTCGCCGTCCAGCACCTCGCGAGCCGCGATGGCCCCGAAGAGCATGCGGTGCGCCGCGTTGACGTCGCCCTCACCGTTCAGCAGGTACGCGGACGTCGCGACCGCCGCGGTCAGCGCGTCGGCGCCGCCTGGGTCGGCATGCTGCGCGTCGGCCAACAGCCGCGGCACACTGCCGATGTCTCCCGTCACCTCTGCTCCGATGTACGCGGCGCGTGCCAGCCGCCGACCGCGGTCCCGGCCGACGGGAGTGAGGTCGGCCGCGCGCAGCAGGGCGGAGAGCGCGCCGACCGCGTCGCCCCGACGGAGGATCCGGTCCGCCGTCTGCTCCAGGAGCACCGCGATGGACTCGTCCGGGACTTCGGCGGCCTCGGCCAGATGCCAGGCGCGGCGGTCGGGCTGGTCCGGCATCTGCGCGGCGATCGCCGCATGGAGGTCGCGCCGCTGCTGAACGGTGGACATCGCGATGACCGCGGACCGCATCAGCGGGTGACGGAACGCCAGTCGACGCCGCTCACCATTGACCCGTATCAACTGTGCGCGCTCCGCCGGGGCGAGGTCGTCGATGGCGTTCGCGCCGAAGGCCGCGACGAGGATGCCGAGGTCACCGGTGGCGTCGAGCGCGGCGAGCAACAGGGCGCGCCGGGTCGCCGCGGGAAGCGGATCGACCCTGGCGGCGAACAGATGCTCCAACCGCTGGCTCAACGGCAGCGCCGGGGTCGTCTGCCGTTCATGGCTGCGATCGGCCACTCGCGCGGGCAGTTCCAGCAGCGCCAGCGGATTCCCGGCCGCCTCGGCGAGCACTTGCTGGCGCACTCGGGGCGCAAGTGCCGGGAAGCGACCGTCGATCAGGCTGCCGGCGGCGGTCTCACCAAGCGGCATCACCTCGACGGCCGCCAGCCCACCGCCGTCGAAGAAACTCGACTCGCCCGTGCGGAAGGCGCCGAGAAACCCGATCCGGGCGCCGGCGAGCCGCCGCGCGACGAACGCCAGTACCGCCGCGCTCATGCGGTCCAGCCACGGCAGATCGTCCACGATCACGAGGAGCGGACCGTCGCCCCTGGCCAGCCCGAGGAGCGACAGCACCGCGTTCGACACGGCCAGCCGGTCGGGCGGCGGCCCCTCGTCGAGCCCGAGCGCTGTCGCCAGCGTGCGACGCTGCTGCCCGCTCAGCCCGTCGAGCCGCGACAGGAACGGCGTCAGCAGCCGGTACAGAGCGGCGTACGCCAGATCCGTTTCGACCTCGACGCCGACAGTACGAATGACGGGAACCCCGCTCGCGGCAGCCGCCAGTTCGGCGGCGTCGAGCAAGACCGTCTTACCGACGCCGGCTTCCCCGTAGAGCACCAGGGCATCTCCGTCACTCGCTGCCCGAAGCACGAACTCCTCAACGACCTTCAGCTCGTGCTCCCGCCCGACCAACATGCCATCCGTGGCCGGCAATTGGCCGTCGTGCGGTCTCTGTCTCGGGCCGGCAGCCCCATCGTCAGGTGTCACAGCCCGCACGCTACCTGCGGTCCAATCGCCACACCACGGCCAAGGGCAGCGGCACTCGGCTCGGTGCGAAGCCGGGCAGGGCGTGAGGCGCGCATCACCGTGCCGAGCGCGCCGCGCGGCCTCCGGACGGCCCACGTTGCCGCCCGCCAGGACGATCCGCACAGCCACAGCGTGATCGTGGCCGGGCACATCGTGATGGTGTCGGGCACATCGTGATCGTGTCCGGGGTGGTCATGGGAAGCCAACACCCGCCAGCGGGCGGTCTGTGGCCTCGGCCACGAGGTCGGACCGCACCGCCTGGACACGCTCCGGTCGACTGCGCCGTGTGGCGTGCCGCTAGGACTTGGCCGGGCTGAAGTAGCGGCGTGGGTTGTCGATGAGCATGGTGTCCAGTTGCGCCTGGGTGACCCCGGCTTGCAGCAGCGCTGGAAGGACGTGGTCGTGCAGGTGCGTCTAGTGCCAGTTCGGTGCGATCTGTTCGCGGACGCCTGGGGGGAACCACGGGAAGTGAAGTCCCGCCCGGTCGGAGGGACCGGGCGAGACGGACTGGGCGGCGACGCAAGAGGTGACGCCTCCGCTAACGGGCGGAGACCGCGTGGGCCGCCTGGTTGATGACGGCCGCCACCGCCGCGGGGTTGGACACATAGACGGCGTGGCTGCCTGGCGTCTCGGTGACGGTCGACCCCGCCCGCTCGGACATGACGCGCTGGGCGGGCGGCGGGATCATGTGGTCATCGGTGGCGACCAGGTACCACGAGGGCTTGGTCCGCCAGGCCGGTTCCGACACCGTCCCGCCGAGCGCGTCCACGCCCCACGGCACCTGCGAGTCGGCCATGAAGGCCGCCACGGCCGCGGGCACGTCGGCGGCGAACGAGGCCGCGAACTTGCCCCTGTCCAGGAACAGGAACCCGTCCTTGGGCGGCAGGATCGGCGGAACCGGCGCACCGGGCGGCGGGTCGGCGATGAGGGAGCTGACGGACTCGCCCTTGTCGGGCGCGAACGCCGCGATGTAGGCAAGCCCGGCGACGTTCGGGTGGTTGCCCGCCTCGGTGATGACGACGCCACCGTAGGAGTGGCCGACCAGCACGGCAGGGCCGTCGAGGTCGTCGAGGATCTGGTGCGTCGCGGCGACGTCGCCGGCCAGTGACAGAGTCGGATTCTGCACGACGGTGACCCGGTAGCCGTCGGCGGTCAGATGATCGTAGACACCTTGCCAGCCCGAGCCATCGACGAAACCACCGTGGACCAACACGATGTTCTTCACTTCGCTCACGGCATTGCCTCCTTCGCCCGGAATTCCGGTCCGGACTCGATCGGGATGATGACCCGAACGCTAGAAGGGCGACAACGGCCTCCGATTGAGCCAAATGACGTAGTTCGTAAGGCGGCTGCCACGGCTACGTCATCTGACCTACGCGCGAGCGCGGGGATTGACCATGCATCAACACGTGGCCGCGGAGTGGCAGTGTCCCCGGGCCTCACCCGTGGCCCGGCAAGAACGGGGCCGTCCGTAGCTGACGGCCGGAACGAAGGGGACGGCGCCACCGCGGCCTTCCCGGGTTTCGTCGGCTCAGGATGTGGAAACGGGACCGGGCGGCAGGTGGACCGTCATGATCAGGTGGCAGGGTTCGGTGCCGGCACCGCGGTAGGTGTGGGGGGCGTCGCCGTCGAAGGTGGCGGTCTGTCCGACTTCAACGGTGTGCTCGGCGCCGTCGACGATCAGGGTCATCCGGCCGGCGGTGACGCTGACGGTTTCCACGACTCCGGCCTGGTGGGGGTGGCTGGGGTACTCCTCGCCCGGCTCCAGTTTCCAGCGCCAGACCTCGACCGGCGCCGGGCCCGAGGTCGTCAACATGAGCCGGGCCTCACTGCCCTGCGCTCCGGTCCACAACGGCATCACGGCATCGGCGCCCACGACACGGACGCGACCTTCGGACGACCCCTCCAGCAGAGCGGACACCGAGACGCCGAGGGTGTCGGCCAGCCGGACCAGGGTGGCGAAGTTCGGGTTGCCCTGCGCTTTCTCCAACCCGACGAGAGCCCCCTTGCTGACCTTGGCCCGACGGCCGAGCTCGTCCAGGGACAGGCCCGCGCGGGTGCGGGCCGTCCTGACGTTGTGCGCGAGCGTCCGCAGGGCTGCCTCTGCCTCGGCCATCCGATCACCATCCTCGCCAGTGGATCACTTTAGTGCACCGCCCGGTCGTTTGGTTGACACACGCCAGTCGGTTCGTTGTACCGTTTAGTCGTTCCATCGACATCGTAAGGGATGTACCGTGATCGCTCTGCTGCTGGCCCTGGGCAGCTCACTCGCCTACGGATGCGCCGATTTCCTCGGCGGCCTTGGGGCCCGTAAGGCTCATGTCCTGCGTACGGTGATGATCGCGGCCCCGGCCTCTCTCGCAGTGGAGCTGCTGCTGTGGCCGTTCCTCGGTGCCTCGTTCAGCGCCGGCGCCCTCGGCTGGGGCGCCGCGTCCGGCATCGCATCGGCCGCCGCATTCGCCCTGCTCTACCGCGCCCTGGCGATAGGCCCGATGAACGTACTCTCGCCCGTCACCGCCCTCGTGTCCGCCGTGCTGCCCGTCGGCGTGGGCCTGCTGCAGGGCGAGCACCTGGGCGCTGCCGGGCTGGTGGGCCTGCCGCTCGCGCTGGTCGCGGTGGTCCTGGTCAGCGCCGGACATGGCACCGGGTCGGCACGCCCGTCGCGCACCGCGCTGCTGTTGGCCTTCGGCGCGGGCGGTGCCATCGCCCTCCAGCTGATCTTCCTGCACCAGGCGCCCTCCGACAGCGGCGTGGCCCCACTGATCATCGGCCGGGCGGTCTCCTCTGCCGTCACCCTGGCCGCGGCCGGCCTCATGTACCGCAGGCTCGGCTCCGAGCGCCCCGCGTACGCGATGTCGACAGCCGCCGGCGTGCTGGACTCCATGGCGAACCTGCTGTTCCTTCTCGCCGCCCGCAGCGGGGACCTCACCGTCGTCGCCGTGATCACCGCTCTCTACCCGGCCGGTACCGTCCTGCTCGCCCGCAGCGTGCTCGCCGAACGCATCCGTCGCGGCCAGCTCGTCGGGCTGGGCACCGCCGCCGTCGCCGTCAGCCTCCTCGCTCTTGCCTGAACCCCGCTCCCCTCCCCCACCTCCGCCAACTACGCAAGGAGCACAGCATGTTCATCCAGCCCTGGGACACCGGCCTGGACGAAGCCGAATGGCAAGGTTGGATCGCCGAAGGGCACGACTTCGGAATCCTGAGCGTCAACGGCCTGCCCAGCCAGCCGCCCGTCGCCGTCCCCACCCACTTCACCAGCGGCGGCGACCACCTCCTGGTCCACTTCGCCCGTCCCAACCCGGCCTGGAAGGCGATCGACCACGACCCGAACGTCCTGCTCACCGTCTTCGGCGACTACGCGTTCATCCCCGGCCCATGGCGCGCCACAGCCGGCACCCCACCCACCGACGGCGTCCCCACCAGCTACTACACGGCCGTCCAGTTCACCTGCCGCGCCCACATCGTCGACGACCCCGAGGCCAAGGCCGAGCTGCTGCGCCGCCAACTCGCCCACTTCCAGCCCGACGGCGACCACGCCCCCGTCGCCGTCGACCAGCCGCCCTACGGCCGGATGCTGCCCGGCATCCGCGGCCTGCGCCTCGAAGTCGCGGACGTGGTGGCCAAGTTCAAGTACGACGACCACAAGCCCGTCGAGCACCGCACCGCCGTCGCCGACCACCTCACCGCACGCGGCCAGGGCCTCGACGTGCCCACCGCCCTCCAGCAGCGCCGCCGCCTGGACCGCATCGGCCCCTGGAAGCCCTGACCCGCGCCCTTCCGCACGCACACGCACACGCACACGCACGCAGGAACGGAACCCCGCCCATGACCGTCTTCCGCCTCAGCCCCGCCGTTGCCGACGCCTTCCCCGACGCCCTTGTCGCCCTGGTCACCGCGACCGGCCTGCGGAGCCATGAATCCTGGCCCCACACCACCGCCGCCGTGGAGGACCTGGATCAGCAACTTGCCGACGGCGCCTGGCAGCCCGCCAACGAGGACGACCCCCGTATCGAGGCGTGGCACACCGCCTACCGCGCTTTCGGCACCAACCCCCGCCGCATCCGCCCCAGCGTCGACGCGCTCGGTCGCCGCCTCGCGAAAAAGGGGACCCTGCCGCGTATCAATCCGGCCGTCGACTCCTACAACGCCGTCTCCGTCCGCCACGGCCTGCCCGCCGGCGCCTTCGACCTCGACCACGTCACCGGCGACGTCGACATCCGCCACGCAGACGGCACCGAGAGCTTCACCCCGCTCGGCGAACCCGACACCACCGAGAACCCCAAGCCGGGCGAGATCATCTACGCCGACACCACCGGCGTCCTGACCCGCCACTGGAACCACCGCGACGCCCACCGCACCCGCGTCACCAAGGACTCCACCCACGTCACCTTCGTCCTCGAAACCCTCCACGCCACCCGTGACGGCGACCTTCTCAAGGTCGCAGCGGAGGAGTTGCAGGGCCTGCTCATCCCGCACGCCGAACAGACCGCCGTGCACTACCTCAGTCCGGCACACGGCCAGGCCACCGTCTGAGGCCTCCAGGCGAGTCCTTGCCCAGCGCCGCGGGTCCCTTGCCGCGGGCCCCTCCCAAGGAAGGGTTGATGGGTTCTCATGGCACCAACGTGGTGGGGCGGCCTGGGTAGTTGGGTCGATCGGGTCGTCCACTCACCAGATAGTCGATTTTGCTGACGTTCCATGGTTCCTTCGACCCCAGCCCACACCAGCACTACCACCAGGCCAAACCCCCTTTCAGGGGCAAGTAGCGGGTCAGCATCAGGCCTCTCGAGCAGACGTCAACTATCGGTTCTTCTCAAGCTCCGCAATCAGTTGTTCGGCTTCCGCCGCGCTGATGCGGTAGTTGATCGCGAGCGTCGCTCCGTCCTGCGGAGGGCATTCAATAGCGGCTTTGCCCATGGCGCGACCGGCTCCAGAGACGAGCACAGCGTTACTGGTGAGGTTTCCCAGGGAACCACTCGCGAAACAAAACCGCTCGGCCGGTTTCACTATAGCCTCACCCGAGACCCACACAAGAGACCCCAGCACACCCCCACAACCACCCGACCCCGAGCCTCGCACACCACCCCCAACCCCCGGAAGACACCCGCAGAACGGAATCAAAACCCCCGCTTGTCCAGCGAAGATCCCCACAGCGGAACAGTGAATATGCACCCCGCACACCCCCGCCGAACTCCCCGCCCCGACCCCCGGCCCGCCCCCGCGAAATTCCCCGCCCGCCCTTGAAAAGAAAACCGGTAGGTTCGTATCTTATGACCCTGCACGGTCCATCCCGGCACCTCCCACAGCACCACGGAGACCCACATGACCCTGCTCACCGTCCACCAGGACAACCACCCCAACCCCGCCACCACAACAACGGCAACCGGAACGGGAAC
>NZ_JBVKCA010000013.1:274728-308446 GCF_055656965.1 Streptomyces sp. NPDC111656 | reverse complement strand
ATCACCGCGACCACACTCTGGGCCAGGACGGCGAGCACACCGACGAGGCCGGTCGCCCAGGGCCCGGCGAACGACGCGGTGAGAGCGGGTGCGGCAACCAGGAAGGGCCCGAGGTGGACGCTGGACGGAGCGAGTATGTCGACCACCGTGACAGCCGCGATCAACGCGATGGGTACCGCCAGCAGGGCACGACGTGGCTCCCCTGACAAACCGTGATCTTCACCGAGTCGCCGAGAAACCGCGACCGCTGTGACGGCCGGACGGCCGCCCCGCAGGCCTTAGATGCTGCACAGGGCGCCGCGCGAGCCCCCGCATGCCCTATAGAGTGATAATCTCATCATAATAGATAAAACGGACTAATATAACGGGGTAGTACATGGCGCTCACTTTCCGCGATCTCGCACATAGGGCTCCACGTCGCATGCAGGAGCTACACCGGGTGCGGCGAGGAGCCAGGCCGTCACTCGCTCACCCGCGTGACTTGCCGCAATCACGATCCGTGCTGGCAGTCGCCTTGCTGCTCATTCTGACGATCACGCTCATCGATGTTCAGGTGCCTAACTCAGTTCATCTGGGCGACCTGCTGATCATGGTGCCTGCGATAGCTTCCTGGCACGCGAGCGCCCGGGTGACCGCACTGGTCACGATCATGGCCGCGTGGGCCCTGATGGCCATCTGCCTGGTCCGCAATTCGGTGAACCCGCCACAGGTGGCTGCCCTCATTGCGACCTCGGTGGCCGTCACGATCGCCCGATACCTGGCGGAACACAGACAGCGAAAGCTGGTCCAGCTGCGCGCAGTCGCCGAGACCGCGCAACGCGCCATACTGCCTCCCCTCCCCCGCCGACTCGGACCCCTTCGCCTGGCCTCGGTCTACCTGGCGGCCGTGGATGACGCCCACATCGGCGGAGATTTCTACGCCGCCGTGCGCACGCCCACGGGAACACGATTGATCATCGGCGACGTTCGCGGCAAGGGCCTGCCGGCGGTCGGCGGCGCTGCCCACATCATCGGCGCGTTCCGCGACGCCTCCCGCCGACTGGCCACGCTGCCGGAACTCGCCGCCTACCTGGATTCAAGCGTCCGCAGCGACGCGCCCGAAGCAATGGCACCCGAACAGGCCGAAGAGGTGTTCGCCACCGCCGTCATCCTCGAAATCCCAGACGACGAGCCCCTCGTGCGGAGCGTCACCTGCGGACACCCCCCGCTGCTACGCCTGCGAGCGAACGACGTCGTGCCCCTGGAAGCCGGCCAACCCGCGCCCCCGCTGGGCCTGGGCGCAATGGCGCAAACCACCTACCACCTCGACACCTTCAGCCTACGTGCCAAAGACACCCTCCTCCTCTACACCGACGGTGCCATCGAAGCCCGCGATGCCGACGGCGCCTTTTACCCGCTCGCCAAACGGCTCACCCCTCAGGACCACCGCCATCCCGCGGCGCTCCTCAACCACGTCCGCGGCGACCTTCTCAACCACGTCGGCGGGCGGCTCGGCGACGACGCCGCCTTGATCGCAATCGAACGTCAGCCCGCTGGCGGTACACCACACGAGCGAGCCATCGGTTGATGAACAGACTGCCCGGCACCGCTATGCGCCGCCCGGAGCAGGGAGTTGGACACCCCTTGCGCGCGAGACCCAGTAGACGCGCTGACGCGGCGGCAGCAGGCTCTAGCCCAGGGTGCGCAGCCCGGAGCCCTCGGTTACGTATCAGGGCACAATCGTCCGCAGGCCCTCACGGTCGGGGACCGGCTGGACCAGGCAGCCGGTCCGCACGAGGTCCGATCCGTACTCCTGTTGTCGCGGTCGTCCTCCACCGTCATCAAGCCGAGTACTTGTGCGGCAGTTCCTGGCTGGCCTGTTTCGCCGTGAAGTTCTCCGATAGCTCCTTGATGGTGAAGTCGCGCTGCAGGTAGACCTCCGGGCCGTTCTCGCCCGGCTCCAGGAGGAACACGCCGACGGCGCTGGGGATGCCCGGATATGCCGCATGGGCAGCAGACAGAAACGACGATACCTGCAGACTGGATTCGACCCGGATTCGACCCCGAGGGTTTGTTTAGTCAATAAATATGGCCTCTGATCTGCGGAAACATGGAACGACAGATGAGTCAGGCTGTACGCCGGGTTCTGTTCGAGATGGAGCCGACCCGCATCGGGCATCCGGCATCCGTCAACCATCCGGGCGCGACATGCCGGGCGAGCCGGCCACAACCAGTCCGCCTCGCGTCACGCGCGTCGCGCTCGGGTAGGCGGCCCGAGCGGACGCCGCTGGGGCGTAGCGCACGCTCCTCGACCAGAACGCGCCGCCGCTGGGCCTGCGCGCCCCGTAGATCGCTCCCAGGATCTCAGGCCGACGCGGAGCCGACGAGCCTGGAGAAACCGCGATCTCACCGGAATAGAGAGTGTCCGGTTTCGTCTGTGTGGCATAGTCCTTGAACTTCGAGCCCCAGTGCGCCGCGGAGTGGCGCGGTCCGGGGAGAAGTGTTCGGCGATACCCCCGATCATCAGGGTGACGGCTTCGCCCGACAGGGTCGAGCACGGCGGGCTGTTCGGCCACCACGATGAGCCGTACAGCGTGGGAGAGTCCCGCGCAGTGGACACGATCTACTGCTGGGCCGTCGACAACTCGCGCATGAGCCGAGCCGGGTCGACCACCGGGTACCCAAGTCGCCCGAAAGGTTGCGTTGTTGACACTTCGAGGCGGCCTTTCCGCGTACGACGAAAGACCAGGCCGACGATGGCCTCGCCGGTGCGATTGCCGCCCCCGCGGATCAGGGCCAGCACGATGGCGTCACTCGCGGCGGTCAGGATGCCGTTCACCTCGTACCGCGAGGTGAGTTCCGTCGACCGACCCCGCTCAGCCGCCTCCACGGTGTCCCGAGCGAGGATCGGCCCGTTCGCCGTGGGCGCACGGGCGTCCGTCACCCCGCGCGGGGGACCTCACCGTCACCGACGACACCAGTGTCGACCTGGACACAGAAGATGTGAACTCCCTCAACTGCCCAGCCATGGGCAGAACTTACTCGAGCACCACTCAAGGGCCCTCGCGGAGGTCCATGAACTCGTCGTGGTACCGAGATTTCCAGTTCGGCGTCGGCGATGGCGAGCCGACCGAGGCTGTGCTGATGTCGGCGCCGAGGAATGGCAGTTCCGGGACGTACGGGATGTTGCGAGAGCACCGGCTGCCGCGCGAGGCGGCGGAGCCTCGGCCACGCCACCCGCCTACCACCCGTCTCCTGGACGGCCCCTGCCACCCGGCAGGTCGGTCTCGGCCAGGAACCGCCATTCCCGGGCCCTCGCGCATCGGCCGTCCCGCCTGAAGACATGTCCGCAGAACATGATCACGAAGGGTGTGCACCACCAGCAGCGAAGAATCCACTGGTGAGCCCCCTGCCCCTGGCAGCCGACCACAGCCACTCAGCGCCTCTTCAGCGGCTCATCGGACCGACTGCTCGTCGCGCCGCCCCCCGTACACGAGGCGAACCAGCACGTGACCTCACACCGCCCTGACCAGCGGCGACACGCCCAACACCCTAAAAGGGTGCGGATTCGACCCGGATTCGACCCGAGGGCCCCAGACTCCAAAACGATCAGTAGTTGACCTGCAGTGATGCTGACTCTTGCCGCTGTACCGAGCATCCATCGACAGACGGGTGTCACATTTGCAATTAAGTGGACATGTATGGACGATTAGCGCTACGCAGTGAGTAGTCGCACTCACCGTCGCCCTCTCCGGCTGCCCCAAAGGCGAACCGAACAGCAGCACCACCCGGGCCACCCACTCTGGCGACTAGGGGCTGACAGAACAGGGCTCTGACCAGCCTCTTTACAGAAGTCCTTCCGCCTGGCAGAAGCCGCCTTGCCGAGCCGATACAAGCCTCACGACCCTGATTCCATCCACGGCACGCGGGGCGCCGGAGCCCCGCCGACAGGGACGGGAACTGCCATGCCGCACATCACCGCTTTTGCCAGAAACCAGTGGTACAGCTAGCGCATCTTTCTGACCTGCGCTTGTGTGGGGGGCGATGAGGCTGTGACCTGCTAGGACGGGTTGCAGAGGCGAGCGGAGGCAGTCAGAGGAAATCGCTCTGATTCGACCCCGGTTCGACCCGGTCCGCTCAGAGGCAGTCAGAGGCATCAGCCTCTGCAACTGGGCTCTGAGGGACCTGAGTTGGCCGGTGTGAATCACGGGTGAGCGACTTTGGCGGCGCTCTGTTTCGACCTCGGTCGAGCTGCGATGGGGACGCCTGCCTCCGCTCGGGGCCGGGCTCACGAGGGCCTCCAGGACGGCCATCCTGGGGACCTTGTCGGCGCCGATGGAGGTCGGTTCCGGATGCCGCCCGTGGTTTTAGCGGGCCTGGGTGGCGTCCACGTCTTTGCGAGACGACCCCACCGTGACAGACAGCACTCATCACGCCCTCTCTCAACGAAACTCCACCGAATTCCGCGGCATTGTCGGCCGCGCCCAACTGCCGTCGGCCGCGACCGATCTCATTCTGCTCGGAGACCTCACCGGCCGCTACGCCGCCGGCAGTTACAGCCGGCTCTCCTCCGACGGGCGGGCCGTGATCCTGCGCGGGGACCGCCAGGGCGCGGCCGAGCACGGTCACCGGATCACCGCGGCCATAGCCTGCTACGTCGCCCGCGCCGGCGGCAGCGTTGACCAGCTGACGCAGCTTCTGCTGTACCCCGAGCACGAAGGCGGGCGGCACACTCGCAGCATCGCGCTGCACTCCGGGCAGGCGCGAGCCTTGGACTACATCCGCCGGGTCTGGGCCAGCGCCTCGGCCGCTGTCGGCACCACCTTGGCGCTGGGCTCGCGGCACGAGGCGTACGAGGTACTCGCCGCGCTGCGGGACCGTATCGAGACCACGCCCTGGCGCGGGGAGCGGGGTAGGACCGCGCTGCGCGTACTGCGGGCACACCTGAACTTCGCCGAGACTGCTGGCGGTCCGCTGCACCACGCCAGCGAGCGCCAGACCGCCGAGGAAGCCGGCATCTCCCGCACCACACTGCGGGCCGTCTACGAGACAGTCCTGAAGCCGGGAGGCTGGCTGCGCCGCCTGCGGGCCGGCCACGGCCGGGAGGGCTCGACCTGGTACCTCAACCATGGCAGCGCTCCGTCTCGTGTGTGGACCACTCAGTTCCCCCCCGACCCGGCACCTGAGGAGTGGACCACCCCTGAGACGGCCACGACGGCCGATATCGACTCCACCGTCCTCGCACGCCTGATGGGCCACGACGCCTTCGCCCACCACGGCCTCGGCAGCGCCGCCCTCGTGATCATCAGCGCTCTGCACGTACGCCAGGACCAGACGGCCGGCGAGCTCGTCGGTACTTCCTCGGTCTCCCGCGCCACCACCTACCGGATCTTGAAACGCCTCGCCGACCACGGCCTCGTCCAGCACACCGGGGAGACCTGGGCCCTCGCGCCACGCGCTCTGGAGGGCTTCGGTATCCGCCTCCCAGACGCCGACACCGGCCACACCGCAGCGACGGCGCAGGGCTGGGACAGGGTCGCCGAGCAACACGGCACCAGCGGCGTTGGGGCCCAGCGCAAAGCTCTGCACACGGCCGAGCGGGCGGCCTACCAGGAGGCTCTGGACCGGCTTGCGGAGCACCGCAGCAAGGCCGTGGTGATCGTCCGCGACGGTCGTCAGATTCTGGTCCCAGCGCCGCGCCCCGACGAGATCCCGCCGACGTGGCGCGCCCCGGACGGGCACGTCCTCGATCCGGCCACGGGCCGTCCGGCCGACGGCTGGCGCGTCGCCACCGACGGCCGCCTGATCCTCATCACCCCATCCGACCAGCGCAGTTACGACGAGCTGGCCGCCGCCCATGCCGAAGCCCTCAGCGAATGGGAGTCCGTCGCATGAACCCAGAACCCCCGACCTCAGACGTGAGCAAGGCGGTCACGCCCCATTCCCTGCGCAAGCAGTACGAGTCCGGTGCCACCGTCGACGAACTCGTCACCGCCAGCGGCCTGTCCTACGGCACCGTCCTCAACCGGCTCCACGACGCCGGAACCGTCATGCGCACCTCCTGGCAAACCCGCCGGATGCGACAGAGCCCACAAGCCCGACAACGACTCGCAGCCCACCTCCGCGCCCTGTACGAGCAGCACGGCGCAACCCTCACCGAACTCGCCGCAGGCGCCGGAGAGACGCGGCGTGCTGCCCGGCGCCTGCTGATCGAAGCTGGCGGCACCGTACGCACCACCCAGCAGACGCTACGGATGCGCGCCGCAGCCCGGGCCGCCGAGCGGCACAAGCTCGCCCTGTCCCTGCGGGCCCGGTACGAAGCCGGAGCCACGGTCCCGGAACTCGTCAAGGACTGCAACTACTCGGCTGCCACGGTCTACCGGCTCCTGCACCAGGCAGGCACCACCATGCGGCCCCAGCACCACCACGGCCCCACTCGCCGTGAGGACGAACGGCTATGAGCGCACCCAACAGAGCTCTCAGTCACTCCGCCCACCGTGCTCCTCAGCCGCGGCACCCGCCCGAAGGCAATGCCAGCTACAGCCACGGCGCACGGGCACCTCCCCGGCCCGCACGCGGACGTGCCTACGAACAGCACAGTCACCCAACCCCACGAGACAACATCCCTTCCACTTCAGGAGATCAAGCACACGTGAGTGAGAACACCCGTCACAAGACCCTGGCCGTGGCCACAGAACACGTCTGGGACGCGTTCGTGATCGTCGTCGGCATGCTCAAGGGCGGTACCGGCAAGACCACCTCCGCCTGGTTCATCGCCCTCTACTACGCCGTCGTCCTCGGCCTCCCGACTCTGCTGCTGGACGCCGACGCGACCAGCCAGTCCGCCTACGACTGGTTCAAGGTCGCCCAGGCCGCCGGATTCGAGATCCCCGCCAACCTGGTCGTCGAGCGGTACCCGTTCGACGACATCGCCGAGTACATCCGTACCAAGCGCGCCGAGTTCGGCGCGATCGTGGTCGACGCCGGCGGCGGCAGCGCCCGGATCTTCCACGAGGCTGTTACCGAGGCGAACCTGCTGCTCGTGCCGGTCGCCCCCACCAAGATCGAGCGCCGCAAGCTCGTGGCCACCTTCGACGAGGCCGAGCGCGCCGCCGCACGCAACGAGCACGGCGTCACCGCCCACGTCGTCATGGTCAAGGCCGACGACCGCACCAGCCTGCCCAGCCGGGCAAAGGACCAGCTCCTCGACCCCGCCCAGGGCGAAGGCATCGGCCCCGACCGCGACGAGGCGTTCCCGCTCGCCGAGACCACCATCCACTCCTGGGTGCACTACATGGAGGCCTTCGGCGAGATCCCAACCGAACTGAGCGAGTACGCCGAGCTCATGAAGGAGCTGACCGCGGCATGACCGAAAAGAACGAGAGGCTGAAGCCCCCCGCCCGCCGCGCCGGTCGCACCCTCGGCGGCGTGGCCAAGAAGGCGGCCCCGCCGCCCCCTCCCCCGGCCGCCGAGCTCACCCCCGAGCAGTACGCCGCCGAACAAGCCACGCCCCGGGGCCCGGGCCGTCCCACCGCCGAACCGCCGAAGGGCGAGCCCGCTCCTTCCACCGTCCCCGTCGAGGCCTCCGAGCAGGGCCTGACCAAGGTGGTACCCGAAGCGGCGCAGACGTCCACCCAGCCAACCGTTGAGGCGGTACCGAGCGGCCCGGTGCCGGAGTCGGTCACCAGTCACCCGGTGCGCCCCGCCTTCGACGCCCCCGCGGTGGGGGTGGAATCGGCTGGGGAACGGGCAGAGCGACAACTGCAGCATGAGCCCCCGGCTGCCGAACCTGCAGCTCCTGCGGTGCGGCCCGCGCCGTCGGCCGAACCCGCTGCGGGACACGGCCTCTCCCCCATCATGTCCGCGGCTCCTGATGTGGCCCCGGCCGCCGAGGTGGCGGTTCGTCCGGCAGCTTCTCCGGTCGGGGGCGGTACCGCGTTCCCGGTGAGGACCGATGGGGCGGGGTCTCACCAGGAGCAGTACGTGCAACGGGAGGCAGCACCCAGCGAGGGAACGCCGTGGGCTCACGGCCCCGGCCGCCCCAAGGACATCCCCGAGACGGCCGTGATCCTCAACCAGCGCATCATCACGCGCGAGAGCCTCGACTCGTCGGTCCCCGCCGCGCTGAAGCTCAAGAAGCGGATCAAGCGCTTCGCGCTGGACAACGAACTCGACCACCTGCCCATCGGCGACATCGTCTCCGTCGCGCTGGACGAGTGGCTCACCGCACGCGGCTTCTGACGCGGCGTGCATCTCCCAGGGTGTTCGCGAACTCTTCTCTCGTTCGCGGACACCCGCCCCACCGACTATTCCACTAGTCGACTAGGCGGCTAGCCAGTCGACTAGTGGGCCGGACTGGAGCAGCCCATGCCCGATCTCTCACGCCACGCCCGTCAGCTACGTGCCCTGGCTGACGCTCTCGACGCACAATCCGACCTGACCGACGACCCGTTGGCGCCTCATCCGGACACACTGGAGGTCATCAATGGCCGCTATACCAGTCGTGGGCAGATCAACTACGCCGTCCCCGACGCTCTCCAACTGCAGCGGCGCATCCGCCGGTACCACGCGGACCACGGTGTCCAGCACGGCGACATCGTCGCCATAGCTCTCGACGCATTCCTTCGCGCCAAGGGCTACCCTCCCGACTTCACCTCACCCAAGGCCGAAGAACAGTAATCACTCGGCCGGCCCGCGATGCCCTGCACTTTGGGCCAAGCCGTCGCAATGTCCCGGTGCCCAGCCTCCGAGTCTCCTCCCGCATGCGTGGCCCGGTCGTTGTCGGTGGTCCCTCCTATCCTGAGTTGACGTGGACCAGGCGTAAAGGATGGAGGATCACTCCATGGGGTGGGACTACAACGCGCGGCCTCGGCCTCGCAGATCCGGGCGGGCTATGGCGGGCACTTCGGTGTCCTTCTCGGAGCACTGATCGGATGCCGCAGCGCAGCGTCCAGCAGCGGGCTGGGTTCCGGGGCGAGGCATTCGTCGACAAGGCCGTCTCCGACGCCGGCCATGTGTGGAACGACACCAAGCGTGACTTCGCCATCGACGGTCAGATCGAGTTCGTGGACGCCGATCGGGAAGTCACCGGTGTCGCCGTCCTTGCCCAGGTGAAGGGCACAGAGGTCGGGTTTCGGGGGGCGACCGAGACCGAATTCAAGTTCACGTGCAAGGCCGACCACATCGCCTACTGGCTTCGGCTGGGCCGTCCGGTCGTGCTCATCTGCGTGGACCTGCGTTTCCAGCAGGCGTGGTGGAAACGCGTCGACACCTGGTTCGCCGACCCTGAACGCAAGGCACGGCGCGTCGTTCAGTTCGACAAGGCCGTGGACCGCTTCGACCTCGATGCCTTCAGCCGGCTGTCGGCCCTGGGCGTGCCCACCGGAGAGCCGTTGCCACGGCTTGAGGGAAGCGAACAGCTGGTCTCGAACCTCCTCACGATTGAGGGCTTCGCCCCGCTCATCTACGAGGCGTCCACCCCGTGTCGTGACCGCGGTGAGGCCTGGGAGCGGATGCGGTCGAACGGCAACCAGTTCGAGAGCGGCTTCGTCCTGGCCGCCGGAAGGATCTTCTCGCTATGCCGACTGGACGAGGGCCCGCTGGCCGTGCTGTGCGACGGGCCGGTCACCTCTATCCCGACGCAGAACTGGGCGACCACCGAGGACCCAGACCTGCAACGGCGCTTCATTTCCCTGCTGAACTTCACCCTGCGCTCCGCCCACCATCCCGAATTGGTCTGGCATCCCACCAAGAAGGTCGTCTACATGCAGGCCCCGCCGGACCGATCCAGCCGGAAGATCAAAGGCCGCTACCGCGGCAGCCGCGGACGCACCTTCTTCACCCCGTACTTCGGCAAGGACGACCAAACCAAGATCAGCTTCTGCCGTCACTACGCTGCCAGCCTGTATTTCCGACGCTGGAGCGAACAGTGGTTCCTGGAGATCAACCCCACCTACCACTTCACCATCGACGGCCGACGCGACTCCCTGTACGACGCCGAGTACATCCAGAAAATCAAGCGGCTGGAACGCAACAACGCCGTCTACCAGCTCGTACGCGCCTGGGCCGACTACCTGCAAGGCGACGACACCCTGTTCAGAAGCCGCGATGAGCGCATCCGATTCGGCCAGCTCCTCAAGCTCGACTGCGACGCCGCCATCGACGAAAGCGTCTGGATTCCGCAAGAATCAGCGCCGAAACCGAGCGTGAACGGGCTGGCCGAGGGGCTGTGGGAGCTGCCGCAGTGAAAGCACCAGTGCTGCATGAGCCGGAACTGGAGTTCCGCGCCGGAAACCGCCACATCGACCCCCGCTACGGCATCAGCGTGTTCGGCCCCGCCGACGCCGACTCCCCTACCGGACCACATCGGATCCCCATCGCTCTCGTCGGCCCCGCCCATGCGGTCGACGGCATCCGAAACTGGCTCCAGCGCTGCCAGAACCACATCGAGGCCAAGGACACCAAACCCGGGCAGGAGAACCTTCACCAGCCGTTCCCCGGCTTCGGCACCGACTCCCCGTTCGGCGCCGAACTCGTCTTCGACGATGCCCTCGTCCGCGAGATCCCCGAACGCCAACTGCGCCGCCTGGCCCGCGCCGACACAGCCTCCGCCACCACGGACGCAGTCGATCTCTACGCCGACGCCGCCCGGTCCCTGGCCGAGACCGGACGCTGCCGCGTCGTAATCTGCGCCCGCCCGGAAGAGCTCCAGGACCGCGAAGAACACCCACCGTCGGAGGAGCCCACAGCCGACCGTCAAGGGGACCAGGACGAGCGAGAGACCGGAGGCGACTTCCACGACCTGCTCAAAGCCACCGCGCTCACGCTGCCCACACCCCTGCAGCTGATGCGCAAGGAGACCTGGACCGGGATCCCGGCCAGGACCAACGGGCAAACACTCCGCCCCCTGCAGGACGAGGCCACCAGGGCCTGGAACCTGCACACCGCCCTGTACTACAAGGCCGGCGGAACCCCCTGGCGCATGCAGCGCCACAGCTCCGACCTGGCCACCTGCTACATCGGGGTCAGCTTCTACCGCAGTGCGAACGGAAAGGAGCTGCACACCGCCGTCGCCCAGGTGTTCAACGAACGCGGCGACGGCGTCGTCGTCCGCGGCGGCACCGCGCAGATCTCCAAGACCGACCGCCAGCCCCACCTGACGCTCCCCGACGCCCGGCAACTGCTGCTGGACGCCCTGGCCGAGTACCGCACGACCCACGGACACCAACCCGCACGCATCGTCGTGCACAAGACCTCGAACTTCACCACCGGGGAGGTCGACGGCTTCCACGAAGCCGCCGACCTGCACGACATCGATCATGCCGACCTGCTGTGGATCCAGCGGCGCGGCGCCCCGCACCTCTACCGCACCGGGCAACTCCCACCGCTGCGCGGCACCAGCGTCCAACTGGACGCCCGCTCCATGCTCCTGTACACCCGCGGCTCCGTGCCGTACTTCCGGACCTACCCCGGCCTGTACGTCCCCCAGCCGCTGCTGATCCGGCCCGCGACACACGGCACCGATCTACTGACCGCCAGCACGGACATCCTCGCCCTGACCAAGATGAACTGGAACAACGCCCAGCTCGACGAACGCGACCCCCTCACCCTGCGCACCGCCTACCGAGTCGGTTCCATCCTCAAACACATCCCGACCCAGGCACGAATCGCCACCCGCTACGCCTACTACATGTAGAGCTCAGGACGCCCTCGATAGTTCCCCGGAAACCGCACAGGCACGGCGCCTCAGGGCCGCCAGCCCGGGAGCGTGGGGACGCAGCCCGAGGCACGTTCGTCGTGCCCTGCAGCGCCGGACACTCGTGCTGCAACCACACGAGCACTTCCGGGCAACCCGACAGCTGTCACGGGAACCGCCTGCCCCGCAGTGGTCGGTGAGCCCGGACGCCTGCAACGGACTGGCAGCGCGGTCCCGTGCCCGCCGCCTTCACCCACGTGAAGACACTTGGGCGGGATCAACGACCGACATTGACCTGTCAGGATCGAACTGGACGTAATTTTTCGCATCACTGACCACTTTGAGCCAAGTGAGGATCTCCGTCCCTTCCGTATCAGATACTGCTCTGACTCTCGGTAGTCGCAGGCATATGTCGCCCCGGGAGCTGGGTTGGGGACGATGTCGGGAGTGAGATGCAGCTGACCCACGCCGAAGTAATCAACTTTCGCGCCCTGGAGAGAGTGGACGTCCGGGTTGATCCCAAGGCCACCCTCATCGTCGGGCGCAACAACAGCGGCAAGACGTCTTTCGTCAACCTCTTCGAGAAGTTCTTCGGTGAGGAAGACACGAGGTTCGTCCTGGAGGACTTCTCCACCTGCCGTATCGCCGACATCGAGCAAGCGCGGCAGATTTTCGGCGAGGCACAGACGCACGCTACCCGGGGCGACACCGAGACGAGCGAGGACCTGCTGGCCAAGGCCTACGACCTCGTCCCCACTATCCGACTGGTCCTCACCATCCAGTACACGGAGGACGACGACCTCGCGCCGCTCACGGGTGTGATCCTCGACCTGGACGACACCTGCTTCGAGGTCAAGATCGAAGCGGCGCTGGAGGTGGCCCGCCCGCACGACTTCCTCAAGGACTTCTGGGCGGCCAGCCAGCGGGAGCAGTTTGACCGCATCAAGTGGCTGCACAAGAACTTCTCTGACTACTTCGCTCCTGCCTATCGCGCGCTCAGCCCGCTGGACGAGAACGTCCGCAAGGAGATCAAGCGCGGCGCCGCCGACTCCATCCTGTCGGTCAAGTTCGTCTACGCGCAGACCAAGATGGATGACACCCCGAGCGACAAGGCCCGCACGTTGTCGAAGACGTTCGAGGCCTACTACAAGGTCAACAGTGGGCAGGAGGACCGTCACCAGAGCATCGAGCAGATCGAGACCGCTCTGGCGTCCGCCTCACAGCAGCTCGACGACAACTACGCCACGCTGTTCGACCCGATCTTCGAGGACCTGCGCACCTTCGGGGTGGGCACGATCACCCCGGTCCAGAAGCCCCGCATCGTCTCTCTCATCGAGGCCTCAGGGATCCTCCGCGGCAGTACCCGCATCCAGTACCCGTCCGGGGACGACGACTTCCATCTTCCCGAGGGCCACAATGGGCTGGGCTACAGCAAGCTGATCTTTACGATCTTGCAGGTCATCAGCTTTCACCAGACCTATGAGCGCACCACACCCAAGCCAGCGCTGCAGGTGCTGTTCATCGAGGAGCCCGAGGCCCATCTGCATCCCCAGATGCAGGAGACGTTCATCAAGAACATCCAGGACTTCATCGACCGCAAGTCGGGCTGGAAGGTGCAGGTGGTCATCACCACGCACTCCTCCCACATCGTCGCCAGCAGCGGCTTCCACACGGTGCGCTACTTCGACCGTTCCGAGCCGCAGCTCACGGTCAAGGACCTCTCGACGTTCGAGGCCAACGTGAAGGCCACACCGCAGGGTGACGAGACCCTGCGCTTCCTGCGCCAGTACATGGTCTTGCACCGGTGTGACATGTTCTTCGCCGACAAGGTGATCCTGATCGAGGGCACCGCGGAACGGCTGATCCTGCCGGAAATGGTCCGGCGGTGCGCCAAGGATCTTCTGCACCAGTACGTATCGGTCATCGAGGTCGGCGACGCCTACGCCGTCCGCTTCCGGGAACTTCTCGCCTTCCTGAACGTCAAGACCCTCGTCATCACCGACATCGACTCCGTGTGCCCCAAGCACCGCAAGGCCTGCCCACCCGGCCAGGGGCAGACGGTCACCTCGAATACGACGCTCAAGAACTGGCTGCCCGCACAGTCCAGCATCGCCGAGCTGCTCGCCACCGACCCGGCCGACAAGGAACAGGGTCATGTCCGTGTCGCCTACCAGATCCCGGAGACAGATTCGGGAGCCTGCGCGCGGAGCTTCGAGGACGCCTTCATCATCGCCAACGCAGAGCCCCTCGTACGTGGCTTCCGCCAGCTCGCTCTGAAGGCGGCCTTCGTCAAGGAGGTCGGGGCTGACCCCACTGCCGACGACATCGCAGCCAAGGCCTACGACATCGCACAGCAACTCAGCGACCACAAGACCGACTTCGCCTTCGACGTCATGCTCTTGGACGACTGGGCCGTGCCCCGCTACATCTCCGAAGGACTGCAGTGGCTCGCCTAGACACCCTCGAAGCCGTCGCCACCGAACTGGAGGCCCAGCACAGCTTCCTCGTCGAAGCAGGGGCCGGCGCCGCCACCCTCGAAGCAGTCGCCACCGAGCTGGAGGACCGGCGCAGCTTCCTCGTCGAGGCAGGGGCCGGCGCCGGCAAGACGACCACCCTGGTACGCGCCCTGCAGCACCTCCTGACCCACCACCGCGCAGACCTGGAGGCACACGACCGGCGGATCGCCTGCATCACCTACACCAACGTCGCCAAGAGGAAGATCCACGAACGCATCGCCGCAGATCCGCTCGTCGATGTCGGCACCATCCACGAATTCCTGTGGAGTGTCATCCAGCCGTACCAGCATGAGCTCTGGCAGCAGATCCTCGACTACAACAAGGAGCTGTCCAAACCGGAAGACCTTGATGATGTCACCGATCCTCCCGTCATCGAGTACTCCGATCGCGGGCGCAGGCTGCATGAGGGGCGCATCTCCCACGACGACGTCATCGCGCTGTCGCTCCGTCTGGTCACAGCCCACCCCAAGCTCATACGCATCATCACCAGCAAGTATCCGGTCATCTTTGTCGACGAGTACCAGGACACCTCGCCCAAGACAATCCAGCTGCTGCTGGACCACCTGGCAGGCGCAGGCCGCGAGAAATGCGTGGTCGGTCTTTTCGGCGACTCCATGCAGAAGATCTACGAGTCCGGAGTCGGAGCGGTAAAACGGCCCGGCCTTCTCACCGAGATCACCAAGCACGAGAACTACCGCTGCTCGCCTCCCGTCGTCGAGGTGCTCAACCGGATGCGTCCCGAGCTCACCCAGGACGCCGTCGGCAAGCAGCAGACCGGCGAGGTCCACCTGTTCCTCAACAGCAGCATCCCTGCCGGCCCTGAGCGGCTCACCGCCGCCGAAGCAATCCTCGCCCGGAGTGGCTGGACACGGGAGAACTGCAAGTACCTGCTGCTCACCCACCGGGGGATAGCCGGCACCCTGGAGTACGCCAACCTCCTGGAGCAGTACCGAAAGTTGGGCCGCTACGGTCCCGACGACCTCATGGCACGCGACGAGCCGTACATCCAGTACCTCACCCGCGTCGAGGCCGTCAGCACCGCCTTCCGCAACAATGACTTCGCCGAGCTGACCGGCCTGCTGGACGAGGGACGGACACGGATCACCCGTCACGCGCACAAACGCGCCATCAGTGACGCGATCCGAGCACTCAACGCCGTACGCAGCACCGGCACCATCGGCGATGTGCTCGATCTGATGGCCGACGGCCATCTCCTAGCCCTGCCGGGAAAGCTCAAAGACCTGGAACGCCGGAGATCCGCAACGGACCTGGACGAGCGCGACCAGCGACGGGCGGATTTCTCCAACAACCTCCGCACCGTGTCCTACCGTGAAGTGATCAGCGTCACCCACTTCATCGATGAACTCACCCCGTTCTCGACCCAGCACGGTGTCAAGGGGGACGAATTCGAGAACGTCGTAGTCGTGGTCGACGACCGCGCCTGGAATAGATACAGCATCGGCAAGATGCTCGCCGGCACCGACAAACCCGACCGCACCGAACGGTCACGCAATCTGTTCTACGTCTGCTGCTCCCGAGCCCAGCGCGGCCTGGCCGTGGTGTTCATCGACGATCTCCCGGCTGAAGCAGAGCACACACTCCACACCTGGTTCGAGTCAGGCACCATCCACCCATGAAATACACACCAGACAGAGCACTCAACGAGGGGGCCAAGGACTTCGACCTGGCCGATCCGCGGTGCCGGGGGCGGGTCTGGCCAGCCAACGGCGCAATCGGCCGCCGGTTGATGGCGTCGGTAAGAGCGAAGTAGCGGTATCCCACGTCGCCGCCCACTCGTCCACCGCCTACGCCCTCCACGGCTGAGTTCCCCCATGGGCCCCGGCTGGGGTCTCGAGTCATCTCTCCTGCCTGGTCCCCGCCGTCGGGTCGTCGAGGCCGAGGTCGTGCAGCGCGGCGACCACCATAGTCTCCGGAAGCTCAAAGCGCCGGGCCAGCTTCCGGCTGCCGAGCCGTTCCACGACCTGACGGTCCCTCATCTCCTGCAGGGCGGCGATATCGTTCACGCCCCTGGCCACCTGGTCCACTGCCGACCCCAGGGCCTGCACCGCCTCGGGGCTGGCCGCACGGTACGGGTCTGCCTCGGACTCCGGACCTACCTGCGCAAGGCCACCCGTCGCCGCCCCCTCCGATGCCCTGCCGTCTCGTCCGTCCCGCACGTCTAGCTCGTAGGCCCCTTGCCCCACTTCTCCCACGGCATGGCCTGCTCGGCGTAGCGGCCCGTCAACAGGTCCTGGAAGCGCCGCTCTGCTCCGCCCCGCCTTTCACAAGCGCCCGCTCCAGCGGCGCACGCTGCGGATCCTGCTCGCCGTCGTACTCGGTCCCTGCACGGGCGGCCGCAAAGAGATCTTCGAGCTTCGCCGACTTCTTCGGATCCGGCTCCCCGTTACGGCCCGTCGTATAAATTATTCGTTCGGTGCCATGGCGTACCTCCGCGCAGAGCGGCGCGCGTGCACCTCATATGGTCCCATGCGAGGTGTCCCGCGCATGCAGGAAGCTCGCAGTTCTCGTCCAGTAGTTGGCGGCGGAGAAGATCCGGACGCCATCCGTGTAACGGGCCGTTACCGGTAGTTCGTTAAACCCGGCGGTAGAGATCAAGGCCGTAACCGGTGTGGCAGCGCCGACACCGACTACTTCTTCGCACACCACACCCGGACCGCGGGGCCACTCCCCCACCGGGGCGGGACCCACGGGACCTACCGCTCTTCCTCGACACGACAGACGGCTGCGCCAGTTCAGGGTCAGGGAGCCCGCTCCAAGCCGCGTGGGCTTCCGTTCAGACGGGTATGGCAGCGAGACGGCTGAAGAGTTCCCGGGTCGTGGAGCCCGGCTCGGCGCAGTAGACGATGAGGCGTTGACCGGTCTCGGGGATGTGGAGTACCTGGCACTCGTATTCCAGTGGCCCGAAGGTGGCGGAGTCGATCTTCTTGATGACTCGGCGCCGTACCTCGACGTCGTGGGTCGCCCACATCTCGGCGAAGCGTGGTGAGGTGCCGAGGAGTTCGGTGACGAGCCGCTCGATCCCGCGGTCGCCGGGGTGGAGGGCGTAGGAGGCGCGCAGGTCGGCGACGGTCGCGCGGGCGAACGTGATCGCCGACTCGTCGTCCCAGCGATGGTGGTCGAGGGCCTCGCGGAACATCCAGCGGACGAGGTTGCGGTCGTCCTTCGGTGCCCGCACGACGCTGGTGATGAAGTGCTCCGCGAGCGCGTTCCAGGCGAGAAGCTCGTACTTCGCGTCGACGACGTAGGCCGGCACCTCCGGCATGCTGTCGAGGAGGCACCGCACGGCGGGGGTGAGTTCGCGGACCGGGCCGACGGCCGGGGGCGGGCTTTCGCCGGCGACGCGGAAGAGGTAGTCCCGCTCGTCGCGGGTGAGCAGCAGCGCCCGGGCCAGCGCGGAGAGCACCTGCCGGGACGGGTTCGGGCCACGGCCCTGTTCCAGCCGGATGTAGTACTCGATCGACATTCCCGCGAGTTGGGCGACCTCCTGCCGGCGCAGACCGGGCGTACGGCGGCGCACACCGTCCGGCAGGCCGACGTCACGAGGTTGCAGACGAGCCCGGCGAGCCCGCAGGAACGCCGCCAGCTCCGCGCGCAGGATCATGCCCCCATGCTGCCCCAGCCACGGCGGCCGTGGGTGGTATCGCCGGTACCAGCCTCACCAGGTCTCTGGTGGGCCGGACACGGGCGCCGCAGGGTCGGGGCATGACACTGATTGCGCTGATCACCGGCGCCAACAAGGGCATCGGCTACGAGACCGCCCGTCTGCTCGGCGAGCGCGGCATGACCGTCCTGGTCGGTGCGCGGAACGAGGAACTCGGGGAGAAGGCCGCGTCGGCGCTGCGCGAGGGCGGCGTCGACGCCCGTTTCCTCCGGATCGACGTCACCGACGACACGTCCGTCCGGCGAGCGGCCGACCACGTGGACGCCGCGTACGGACGCCTCGACGTCCTGGTCAACAACGCGGGCATCGTCGGCGACGTCGAAGGCGCCCGCGGCGGACCGAGCGCCGCCACCCGGGCCGCCCTCCGCCAGGTCTTCGAGGCGAACGTGTTCGGCGTGGTGGCGGTCACCAACGCCTTCCTGCCGCTGCTGCGCAACGCCGAAGCCGCCCGGATCGTCAACGTCTCCAGCGAGGTCGGGTCGCTGACCTTCATGAGCGATCCGGAGCATCCGCTCCACCAACTGGCCACGATTCCCTACCCGGCGTCGAAGACCGCGCTGAACATGGTCACCGTGATGTACGCCAAGGAGCTGGGGGACACCCCGATCAAGGTCAACGCCGCCAACCCCAGCCACTGCGCGACCGACCTCACCCACCACACCGGCTCCCGCACGCCGGAGCAGGGCGCTCTGGTGAGCGTCGCGCTGGCCACGCTGCCGGCCGACGGCCCGACCGGACGGTTCTGGGGCGACGGCGCCCCGGCCGCCGACGCGGAACTGCCCTGGTGACTCCCGACGGGAATCATCACAGCGATGCGGGACGGTGCCGGACCGGCAGGTCTCACGCCCGGTCCGGCTCTCTCACCAGCACCAGCCTCAACGGCAACACGCGCTGCTTCCTGGCCGCCGGGATCCACAGCTGTCCGTTCGCCGACGCCGCATCGACGGCGGCCTCCCGAAGAACATCGCCGTCGGCCGGGACAGCCCGCTGACGATCTCCATGCTCGGCGGCGTGGAGGGCAAGACGCCGACGGCCGCCCACGACGGGCTGCGGCGGAACCGCCGTCCGTCCGCAGCGCCGTCCGATGGGCTTTTGCGGCAGCGCGGACAGCAGATCGGGACGTGGTCCCGGCTGCATACTGGACCACATGGAACGCGAGCAGCAGAGCGCCGACGGCAGCGGGCTGGGGATCTTCCTGCGCACCCGCCGGAGCCGGGTGACGCCCGAGGACGTCGGCTTGGTGACCAGTGCCGGGCTGCGGCGTACGCCGGGGCTGCGGCGCGAGGAGCTGGCCACACTGGCCGGGATCAGCATCGACTACTACGCGCGCCTGGAGCGCGGCCAGGAGACCAACCCCAGCCCGGCCGTGGTCGACTCCCTCGCGCATGCTCTCCGGCTGGACGCGCACGAGCACCGGCATCTGCGCGATCTCGCCGAACGAGCCGACAGGAGGTCCGCGCCGGAACCGTCGGCCGTTGCCGAGCGGACCGTGCGGCCCGACATCGAGCTGATGCTGGAGAGCCTGCGCCCCAACCCGGCGTACGTGATCAGCCGCACGATGGACATCCTCGCGGGCAACCCCGGCTCGGTCCGTCTCTTCGCCGGAGCGGAGGACTGGCCGCCCGAGCGGCACAACGCCCTGCGCTATCTCTTCCTTGACCCGCGCGCGCCGAAGCTGTTCGCCGACTGGGACGAGCAGGTCCGCACGTGCGTGGGCCGCATCCGGGCCCTCGCCGGCACCGAACCGGACACTCCCGGCCTGTCCGAACTCCTCGGCGAACTCAGGCGGGAATGCCCGGAGTTCGTGCGCCGATGGACGGACTACGACGTTCAGCCGCACCCGCGAGGCGACAAGACCTTCCACCATCCGGACGTCGGTGACATCACGCTCGGCTACCAGTCGATGCAGCTCGACGGGACTCCCGGCCACCGGCTCGTCGTGTTCTTCGCCGAACCCGGTACCCCCGACCACGCCAAAATGCTCCTCCTCGACAAAGGGGCCGCCGAAGCGGCCCCCGAGCACGTCGAGGAGGAGCGGAGCTGACTCAGGTCGGCTCCCCTGGCCGTCGTCAGGGCTTGACGATGACCTTCAGCGCCTCGCGGTCGGCCATGGCCCGGTAGGCGTCCGCGGTGTCCTCCAGGCCGACGGTGCGGTCGAAGACCCGGCCCGGCTCGATCTTCCCCTCCAGGATGTCGGGCAGCAGTTCCTCCATGTAGGCGCGGGCCGGGGCCACACCGCCGGTGATGGTGACGTTCTTCGCGAAGTCCATGAAGCCGAAGGGGATCTCGCCGTACTGCGGTACGCCGACCCGGCTGATCGCACCGCCCGGGCGGACCACGCCGAGACCCGTCTGGAAGGCCGACAGGGCGCCGACGCACTCCAGCACGGCGTGGGTGCCCATGCCGCCGGTCAGCTCCTTCACGCGAGCGATGCCTTCTTCGCCGCGTTCGGCGACGACCTCGGTGGCCCCGAACTCGACGCCCAGGTCGGTGCGGTCCTTGTGCCGGCCCATCAGGATGATCCGCTCGGCACCGAGCCGCTTGGCGGCCAGGACGGCGGACAGGCCGACCGCGCCGTCGCCGATCACGGTGACGGTGGTGCGCTCGTCGACACCGGCCTTGACCGCGCTGTGGTGGCCGGTGCACAGCACGTCGGAAAGGCTGAGCAGGGAAGGCAGGAGGGCGGAGTCCTCGGGCACCGGCAGCTTGACCAGGGTGCCCTGGGCCTGCGGGACGCGGACCGCCTCGCCCTGGCCGCCGTCCACGCCGTTCGGGCCCCACTGACCGCCGTGCGGGCAGGCCACATGCAGACCTTCCCTGCAGAAGACGCAGGTGTTGTCCGCCCAGAGGAAGGGCGCGACCACCAGGTCCCCGGCCTTCACACCGGACACCTCGGAACCAGTCTCCTCGACGATGCCGAGGAACTCGTGTCCCATGCGCCGGCCCTCTCCGGAGGCAGGCATGGAGGCGTACGGCCACAGGTCGCTGCCGCAGACGCAGGCGAGGACCACCCGGACGATCGCGTCGGTGGGGTTCTGGATCTTCGGGTCGGGAACGTCCTCCACACGGACGTCGCCGGCACCGTACATGATGGTTGCGCGCATGAAACTCTTCCGATCTTGCTTGATGTGAGGGGTTGGTCGACGGAGTGCGGCAGCTCAGTAGCGCCCGCCCTCCGGTGTCGGCAGGGCGGCCAGTTCGGCCAGGTCCGCAGGGCTCAGCTCCACGTCCGCGGCGCCCGCGTTGTCGAGCAGGTACGCCGGGTTCTTGGTCCCGGGGATCGGGATGACGTACTCGCCCTGGGCCAGCACCCAGGCGAGCGCCACCTGCGCCGGGCTGGCGCCGATCCGCTCGGCGATCTCCCGCACCTTGGCGACGAGGGCCAGGTTGGTGCGCAGCGCGTCCTGCTGGAAGCGGGGCATCGAGCGGCGGAAGTCGTCGGCGGGCAGGTCGTCGAAGGTGGTGAACCGGCCGGTGAGGAAGCCCCTGCCCAGGGGCGAGTACGGCAGGAAGGCGATGCCCTGCTCCTGGCAGTACGGCAGCACCTCGTCCAGCCAGTCGCGGGTCCACAGCGACAGCTCGGACTGCACCGAGGCCACCGGGTGGACGGCCTGGGCCCGCTTGATCTGCTCGACGGTGACCTCGGACAGGCCGATGTGGCGGGCCTTGCCGGCGGCCACCGTCTCGGCGAGGGCGCCCCAGGTCTCCTCGATCGGCACCGCCGGATCCACGCGGTGCAGCTGGTAGAGGTCGACATGGTCGGTGCCGAGCCGCCCCAGGCTCTCGTCGATCGACAGCCTGACGTGCTCCGGCCGACCGTTGGGGCCGCGTACGGGGCGGCCCTCGGCATCCCGGGACAGGACGCCGACCTTGGTGGCCAGCACCGCCCGGCCACGGCGGTCCTTGAGCGCCCGGCCGACGAGTTCCTCGTTGGTGAGCGGCCCGTACACGTCGGCCGTGTCGATCAGGGTCATACCCAGGTCGAGGGCCTGGTGGATCACCTTGACGGAGGTGGTGTCGTCGCGCGGGGCCTGTGTGTCGTAGGCATGGGTCATGCCCATGCAGCCCAGGCCCAGGACGCCGAGTTCGGGGCCGCCGGGGCCCAGTGTGGTGGTACGCATGACTGTTGCTCGACCTCCTGCTAGCCCTTGTCCTGGCCTTCGACGATGTTCTTGAGCTGAGTGACCGCGCTCATCGCGCTGGGCCATCCGGCGTAGAACGCCAGGTGCGTGAAGGTCTCGACCAGCTCGTCCTCGGTGAGCCCGTTCTCCAGTGCCCGGCGCAGGTGGTTGCCGAGCTGCTCCGGGCGGTACAGGGCCGCCAGGATGGTGACGGTGATCAGGCTGCGGTCACGCGGGGAGAGACCCGGACGCTCCCAGACGTCTGCGAACAGCACCTCGTCGGTCAGCTGGACCAGCTTCGGCGCGAAGGCTCCGAGCGCCTTCTGGGCAGGGGTCGGCTCGTCTGCCATGTCTGAACTCCTTGGGTACGGGTGCACGGGGTCGAGGTTCAGAGGTTGATCAGCTGGTTCATCTCCGCTTCGAGGCGGTCGCCCGCGGCCGGAGTGAGGTCGTTGAGCTTGCCGAGCTGCTCGGCGGTCAGCTCGACCGCGTCGGCGGCGGTGTTCTCCTCGACGCGGGAGACCCGCTTGGTGCCGGGGATGGGGGCTATGTCGTCGCCCTGCGCGAGCAGCCAGGCCAGGGCCACCTGCGCCGGGGTGGCGCCCGCCGACGCGGCGACCGCCTCGACCTCATCGACGAGGGCCAGGTTGCGCCGGAAGTTCTCCTCGGTGAAACGCGGATTGGTCAGGCGCCGGTCGGTGGCGTCGAACTGTTCGGTGGAGCGGATCTTGCCGGTCAGGAAACCGCGGCCGATCGGCGCCCAGGGCACCAGGCCGATACCGAGCTCCCGCAGCACGGGCAGGATCTCCGCCTCGATGTCACGCGTCCACAGGGAGTACTCCGTCTGCAGGGCGGCGACGGGGTGGACGGCGTGGGCGCGGCGGATCGTGGCGGGGCCGGCCTCGGACAGCCCGATGTGGCGGATCTTGCCCTCGGCGACCAGCTCGGCGAGGGCGCCGACGGTGTCCTCGATGGGCGTGGCCGGGTCGACCCGGTGCTGGTAGTACAGGTCGATGTAGTCGGTGCCGAGCCGCCGGAGAGAGCCCTCGACCGCGGCGCGGATGTTCGCCGGGCTGCTGTCGGGCGTGCCCGGCGTGCCGTCGCCTGCGCCTGTGTACGAGACCAGGCCGAACTTCGTCGCCAGGACGACCTGGTCCCGGCGGCCCCGGACGGCCCTGCCGACGAGTTCCTCGTTGACGAAGGGTCCGTAGATCTCGGCGGTGTCGAGGAGGGTGACGCCCAGGTGGAGCGCGCGGTGCACGGTCCGGACCGACTCGGCGTCGTCCGTGCCGTGGCCGGTGTAGACGCCGCTCATCCCCATCGTGCCCAGGCCGATCCGGGACACGTCCAGGCTGCCCAGCTTGATGTGCTTCACGGTTGGCGATTCCTTCGTTTCCAGGGCGCCGACAGATGCCTCCTCGGCTCCCCTGGGGTGCCGGGTCTTACGCCACGGAGCAGTGCATCCGGGGCCCTCTCTGTGTCAGGCCCTTCGCGCCGTGCGGAGTCGGCCCATCAAACGGAGAGGCCGTCCGCAACATCACCCAGCCTCCTCCTCGGCGGTCCGGAGTGGCAGGCCGCGCTGTGCCGGGCAGTGGCGTTCCGTGCTGTGACAGGGCACCCCACACGCCTGCCGTGCAGGTCACAGGACCGGCAGACTGGACGGTATGACACGTGACCAGCAGCAGCCGACCGGCGGCGGCACCGAGCTGGGCCGCTACCTGCGGGCGCGCCGCGCCCAGGTGACCCCCGCCCAGGCGGGCCTGGCCCCCGGCGCAGGGCTGCGTCGCACCCCGGGGCTGCGCCGCGAGGAGCTGGCCACTCTGGCCGGGGTCAGCATCGACTACTACGCCCGCCTGGAGCGCGGCAGGGAGACCCGCCCCAGCCCGTCCGTCGTCGACGCACTCGCCCGCGCCCTGCAGCTGACGCCGGACGAGCACGAGCATCTGCGTACCCTGGCCGCCCACGCCGCCCGGACCGCACCGGATCCTCCAGCCGCGCCGAGCAGGACGGTGCGGCCCGGCGTCAAGCTGGTGCTGGAGAGCCTGCGGCCGAGCCCCGCCTACGTGGCCGGCCGCACCAACGACCTGCTGGCGTGGAACCCCGCCGGGCTGCGTCTGTTCGCCGGTATCGAGGAGTGGCCGCTCAAGCAGCGCAACCTCGCCCGCTACGCCTTTCTCCACCCCGCCGCCCGCGAGGTCTTCGCCGACTGGGAACACACCCTGCGCGGCTGCGTCGCCCGGCTGCGGGTTCTGGCCGGCACCGACCCCGACGCACCCGACCTGACCGCGCTCGTCGGTGAGCTCCTGCTCAAGAGCCCGGACTTCGCCCGGTTGTGGGAGCGCTACGAGGTCAAGGCGCACGCGTTCGGCCGCAAGACCTATCACCACCCCGACGTCGGCACCTTCACCCTCGGCTACCAGGGGATGCACCTGGAGGGCACCCCCGGCCATCGTCTGGTGACCTACTACGCCGAGCCCGGTACGCCCTCCCACGACGCGCTCGTCCTCCTCGACCTCACCGCGGACCACCCGGTCCCGCACGACAGTGGCCCGTCACGAGGGCGTGCACCGAAGACACCGGAAGAGGCCCCCTTCCCCCCGTCCGGGCACCGCGGGCAAGCGCAGGAGGGCTGAGCACGGCCACACGCGCATAGACACCGTGTACGACCGTCCGGTGCGTCGGGTCAGGGCTCCCGTCGCGCCGCGCTCAGCCATGCCCTCCGGGCCGCTGCGCCCGCCCGCCGACCCTTGATCGCGCTTTACAAACCATTAACTTGATCGACTTTAAGATGAATTATCCGGATTGCTTCACTTTGCGACGCCATGCAACTCCCTTTACCCAAGGAGCAAGATGCGTCCCGGTCTCACGAAGCGTCACGTGACTCCCCTTGCCGCGGTCACAGCCGCCGGCGTCGCCCTGGCCGTGGTCACGGCGTCGAACGCCGCCGCCACGGCGTCCCGGTCCGTCCGCACCTCCGCCCCCGCCTCGGCGGGCATACCGAAGGTCACGGTCAAGCCGGTGCCGCTGGCCGCTCGGAACCCGAAACTGCCCGACATCGTGGTGGTCGACGCCGGTGGCACGATCACCTCGACCGCGCGGGACCGCATCAGCTACCTGCACTACGGCCCGGCCCTGACCGACGGCGTCCAGGGAGTCCTGAAGCCGCTGTACCCGGAGCTGGGGAACATCGCCAACGTCTCGGTCGTACGGACCGATGTCACCGGAACCTCGTCCCAGACCACCACGAAGAACATGTACGACCTCTCCCGCACGGTGGACGCGGCGCTCGCCCTTCCCGGGATCGACGGCGTCGTCGTCAACAGCGGCACCAACGTGCTCGAAGAGGACGCGTACTACCTCGACCTGACCGTGCAGTCGAACAAGCCGGTCGTCATCAGCGGGTCGATGCACCAGTCGCAGACCTTCACCACCGACGGCGCGACCAACATGTTCAGCTCGATCCGCCTGGCCGCCAGCGGAAAGACGACCTGCTACGGCACTGTCATGCTGATGAACGACCAGTTCTTCGCCGCCCGGGAGGTCACCAAGACCGACGGCTACCGGATGGACACCTTCGGCGGCGGCAACTACGGCGCCCTCGGCGTCGTCAACGAGGACCACATCCGCACGATGCGCGCCCCAGCCCGGGTGATGAAGTGCGGCCGGAGCTCATGGAAGACGCCCTTCGACCTGTCGAAGAAGAAGGCGAGCGACCTGCCCGCGGTGGACATCGTCAGCGGGTACATCGAGTCCTCGGCGGTCCCGATCGACGCGCTGGTGGAGGCGGGCGACAAGGGGATCGTGACCTCCGGCCACGGTCCCGGCGGCATCTCGACCGCGCAGAACGCGGCCGAGGCGAGGGCGATCGAGAAGGGTGTCCTCTTCGTCTCGGCGACCCGCACCGGCGGCGAGGGCACCTATGACAGCGGGACACCCGGCGTGATCGGGGCCGCGGACCTCGCCCCGCAGAAGGCTCGGGTGCTGCTCCAGCTGGGCCTCGCCTTCAGCGGTGACGAGAACCGCATCCGCAGCTGGTTCACGACCATCGGCGATCCCGAGTTCGACCTGTCCTCCTTCCGCCGCTAGCGGACGGGCGGACCGGCGATATGCCGCGTTCCCCGGAGAACCACGGCCGGGGAACGCGGTTGCCTGCTCACACCGCCTGCTCCCAGTGGTGGCCCTCCCACAGGATCAGCGCGAGGAGGACCGCAAGTCCGCAAGCAAGTGCCGCGGCCCCGCTGGCATACAGCGCGGCGGGAGCGGCCAAGGCGGCGACGGCGAGCGCGGCCCACAGCCGGGCCTGTGGCCAGCTGCCGGCGAGGGTGCGGTGGAAGCAGGCCAGACCGGCCAGGTAGAGGGCGATCCCGATCGGCAGGAGCACTGCCTGGACACCGTCGGACGCGTCGTGGAACTCGTCGATGGCCTTCTCCATGCCGACTGCCGCGACCGCGATACCGAAGACGATGACGAAGTAGGAGTAGCCGAAGGAGTAGACGGCGACGCGGGGTCGCCGGTCCGGCGGAACCCGCTCCAGACGGGCCTCGCTCTCGCGCTCCTCACGTCCGAAGTAGAGCCACCACATCGCCGCGCTCAGGGCCAGCACGAGGAGCGCGCCCACGAGCATCGTGGTCACCTCGTCCTCGCGCGAAGCCACCGCGCCGACCTCGGCGATCGACTCGCCGAGCACGATGATCACCGCGAGTCCGTGCCGCTCAACGAAGTGGCCGACACCCACCGTGAACTCACCGACGCCGGTGACGATCGGCGTCGCCACCACGATGGCCCAGGCCAGCAGCCACAGCCAGGGCCGCACGCCCGGCGGCACGAGGCCGGCGGCCAGGACGACGAGAGCCATGACCACGTTGAGCGGCCCGACCCGCAGGATGCCGCGATGCCCCGACGTCCCGATGAATCCGACCAGGTGGATGAGGACCACGAGAAGGTAGCTCGCGCCGAACAGCCAGGCCCACGGACCGCGTTCGGCGACCTTCGGGACGGTGATCGACATGACGAAGAACCCCACGGTGCCGGCCAGGAGGAGCAGCCGGGGGCCGGTGCGGTCCAGGTCCAGCGTGTTGGTCAGCCAGGCGTAGCCGCCGTACATCCACCAGATGATCGACAGCAGCATGGCCACCCGGCCGAGGCCGACCAGCGTCGGCAGCTCGTCGAGGACGGACGCGACCTGCGTGATGGTGAAGACGAAGACCAGGTCGAAGAAGAGCTCCAGCGGCCGGACGGATTCCACCGTGCCCTGCTCCGCGGCACCAGCCTCGGTTGTCTCATCGGTCACGGCGGCGACCGTGCCCATGCCCGCGCCGGCACACCGGGCGGCCGGGCCGCCGCGCGCGTGTCCCGCGTCCTGAACTGCTGGTGGCGAGCAACTCCCGTTCCTTTCTCACGCCAAGTCGCCCAGTCTCCCGAACCCCTGACCTCACAAGTGGTCCCGTGGGGTGCCCTGTCACACCACGGAACACCACTGCCTGGCACAGCACGGCGTTCCACACAGGGCTCACAGGCAACAGGGTGAAGACATGTCGGCCCTGAACAAGAAGATCGCGACCGCGGCCATGCTGGGGATCTCCGCGTCCGCAGCCGTCGCCGGCTGCGCGAACACGGCCCCGGACCCGGACAGCAGCAGCACGGCTACAAGCAGGCGTCCGGAGTACGAGAACGGCGACTACCGCGCGACCGGGCAGTACGGAAGCGGCCCGTCGAGCATCACGGTGTCCCTCACCCTCGACGACGGAGCGATCACGGCGGTCGAGGTCACCCCGCACGCGACGGATCCGACCTCGCTCGACTACCAGGAACGTTTCGCCGACGCGGTACCGCGACTCGTCGTCGGCAAGAAGATCGACGACGTGCGTCTGGACCACGTCGCCGGTTCGAGCCTGACTCCCGACGGATTCAACGCCGCGCTCCAGCAGATCAAGAGCGAAGCCGCCGGCTGACCCACCCCGCACCGCGAGTAGCACCCCATCCTTCCCCCCAGCAGCAAGAGAGAGTGGGCATGTCTACCGAACTTCCGGAGTCACTGGTTCCGCCCCCCTCGGACCCGTCACCGCCGCCCTCACGCCGTACGTTCATCGCGACGTCCGCCGCTGTGGGCGGCGCCGTTGTGGCAGGCAGCGTGCTCGCGGGCCCGGGCTCGCTGGGTGCCACGGAGGCGGCTGCCGCCGACGGACCGCCCAGCAGCCAGGTCACGGTGAGCGTCAACGGCACGCGGCACACCGTCACGATCGACAACCGCACCTCGCTCCTCGACCTGCTGCGTGAACACCTCGGGCTCACCGGCTCCAAGAAGGGCTGCAACGCCGGGGCGTGCGGAGCGTGCACAGTCCTGGTCGACGGCCGCCGGGTCAACTCCTGCCTGACACTCGCGGTCCGTCTCGACGGTGCCGACGTCACCACGATCGAGGGCCTCGACCGAGGTGGCCGACTGCACCCGCTCCAGGAGGCGTTCGTCGAACAGGACGCCTTCCAGTGCGGCTTCTGCACCCCGGGCCAGATCATGTCCGGCGTCGCCTGCATCCAGGAGGGCCACACCGGCTCCGCCGAGGAGATCCGGGAGTGGATGAGCGGCAACATCTGCCGCTGCGGCTGCTACGTCAAGATCGTGCGCGCGGTCGAGCAGGCCGCCGCGGACGGGAAGTGAGGGCCGGTGCATCCCTTCTCGTACACGAAGGCCGCCGACACCCGCGAAGCCCTCAACGCGGGCCGCAGCGGCGGACGTTACCTCGCCGGCGGCACGACTCTCGTCGATCTGATGCGGGAGACGGTCGAGCGCCCCGGCTCGCTGGTCGACATCAGCGCCCTGCCCCTGCGCCAGGTCACGGTCACCGAGCGCGGAGGCCTGCGGATCGGCGCACTGGTGCGGATGGGCGAGGCCGCCGCGCACCCGAAGGTGCGCACCACCTACCCGGTGATCTCACAGGCACTGGAACTGAGCGCCTCGGCCCAGCTGCGGAACATGGCCACCATCGGCGGCAACATCATGCAGCGCACCCGCTGCACCTACTTCCGTGACGTGACCGCCGCCTGCAACAAGCGCGAGCCGGGCTCCGGTTGTGCCGCGCTGGAGGGCTTCAACCGCGGTCACGCGATCCTGGGCGCATCTGACGCATGCGTGGCCACCCACCCCTCGGACGTGGCCGTCGCCTTCGCGGCCCTGGAGGCGAGTGTGCGCCTGGTGGGCCCGGACGGGCGGGAGCGCGGCGTCGCCTTCGCCGACTTCCTGCTGAAGCCGGGCAGTACACCGAACCGCGAACAGGCCCTGAGGCAGGGGGAGTTGATCACCGCTGTCGAGATTCCGGCCCATCCCCGTCCGCTCCGCTCGGGCTACCTCAAGGTCCGTGACCGGCAGTCCTACGAGTTCGCCCTCACCTCCGCCGCCGTCGCGCTGCACATCCGCGGCGGAGTCATCCGCGAGGCGAAGGTCGCCGCCGGAGGAGTGGGCACCGTGCCCTGGAAACTGCCGCGGGTCGAGGCGCACCTCATCGGTGAACGCCCTTCGGACGCCCTGTGGGCAGCGGCGGCCGAGCAGGCGGCCGAGGGCGCCCGGCCCCTCCAGCACAACGGCTTCAAGGTCGAGTTGCTCGAACGGACCGTCGAACGCCAGCTGCGCATCGTAGGAGGCGGCGCATGAGCCCCCAGCCACAAGCCGCCGTCGGTTCTCCGCTGTCGCGGGTCGACGGACGCCTGAAGGTCACCGGCCGGGCCGACTACGCCGTCGACCACGACATCGACGGCACGGTCCACGCGGTCATCGTCGACAGCAGCATCGCCGTCGGGCGGATCACCGGCATCGACACGAGCGCCGCCGAGGCCCAGCCCGGCGTCCTGACGGTGATCACCCACCTCAACGCACCGACCCTGCCCTACCGGGACAACGCCGGGTCGAACAACCCGCCGGGCAGAAGGCTGCGGGTCTTCCAGGACGACCAGGTCCTCTTCCACGGCCAGCCCGTCGCCGTCGCGGTCGCCACCACGCTGGAGGCCGCGCAGCACGCGGCGAGCCTGGTCGAGGTCACCTACGACGCCCAGGAGCCGTCCACCGACCTGAGCGACCACAGCCTCCCGACGAACACCCCCACGACCTACACGCGCGGCGACGCGCAGACGGCCCTGGCCTCGGCGGCCGTGCGCCTGGAGATGACCTACCGGCTCGCCCGCAACCACCACAACCCGATGGAGCCGCACGCCACCACCGCCCAATGGGACGGCGACCGGCTGACCGTCTGGGACAAGACCCAGTGGGTCATCGGCGGCACCCAGACCGAACTGGCCGCCGTCTTCGGGATCCCCCTGGGCTCGGTGCGGGTCATCTCCCCGTTCGTCGGTGGCGGGTTCGGCAGCGGTCTGCGGACCTGGCCGCATGTCACCGTGGCCGCACTGGCCGCCCGCGAGACCGGGCGGCCGGTCAAGCTGGCCCTGACCCGCAGGCAGCAGTACTTCGGGGCCGGATACCGGCCCGCCTACGAATACGGGATCCAGCTGGGCAGCGACCCCACCGGGCGCGTGACCGCTGCGGTCCATGACCTGCGCTCCGAGACCTCGGCCTACGAGACCTTCGCGGAACGGGGCGTCCTGCCGCTGGGCCAGGTCCTCTACGGCACGCTCAACGTCAGCCAGACGTACCGGACCGTGCCGCTTGACGTGAACACCCCGGTGGCCATGCGCGGACCCGGCTTCGCCACCGCCGCCTTCGCCGTCGAGTCGGCCATCGACGAACTCGCCCACGAACTCGGCATCGACCCGATCGAACTGCGCCTGCGCAACGAACCGGCGACCGACCCTTCCAACGGACAGGCGTTCTCCACCCGGCGGCTGCGCGAGTGCTACGCCACCGGCGCCCGCGAGTTCGGGTGGAGCGGCCGTGACCCGGCCCCCCGCTCCACCCGCGACGGCGACTGGCTGATCGGCACCGGCATGGCCGCCGGCGTCTACCACACCCTGCGTGCGGCGGCGCAGTCATCGGTCCGCCTGAACGCCGACGGCACCGCCCTGGTCCAGTCCGCGACCAGCGACATGGGCCCCGGCACATACACCTCCATGACTCAGGTCGCCGCCGACGCCCTCGGCCTGCCCATGCGCCGGGTTGCCTTCCGGCTCGGCGACTCCGTCATGCCCACTGCCCCGCTGCACGGCGGCTCTCTCACCATGGCCAGCGTCGGCTCCGCCGTCCAGGACGGCTGCGACCGGCTGAGGCAGCAGGCGATCCAACTCGCCGTCGGGGACGAGCAGTCGCCGCTGTACGGCGCCGACGCCGATACCGTCGTCGTACAGGGCGGCCGTCTGTACGTGAGCGGCGATCCCTCGCACGGGGACACCTACGCACAGCTGCTGGCCCGCAACAACCGCGACAGCCTGGAAGTCCTCGGGTCCTACACCCCGGCACAGTCGCGGCTCACCATTGACGCCTACGCCGCCGTGTTCGCCGAGGTCGCCGTCGACGCCCGGCTCGGCCTGGTCCGGGTACGGCGGATGCTCGGCGTCTACGACGTGGGACGGGTGATCAGCCCCAAGCTGGCCGACAGCCAGGCCCTGGGCGGCATGGTCGGAGGCATCGGCCAGGCCCTGCTGGAGCACACCGTCACCGACCACCGCGACGGCCGCATCGTGAACGCGAACCTGGCGGACTACCTGGTCCCGGTCAACGCCGACGTGCCCGACCTCAGGGTGATCTACCTCGAAGGGGAGGACCGCGAGGCCGACCCGATCGGCGTCAAGGGCCTCGGCGAGGTCGTGCTGGTCGGAGTGGCACCGGCCCTCGCCAACGCGGTCTTCCACGCGACCGGCCGCCGTGTCCGCGACCTGCCCATCACCGCGGACGCGCTGCTCTGAGCCCCTCTCGGGGGCCCGGCGGTCCGGCCCGCGCGACGCACCCGTCACACCGACGGACGTCCGCTCGACCCCGCCTCCCGGAATCCCGGCAGGCGGCCCCCTCATCAACACATCACCCGCGAGGAAAACATGATCAAAATAGGACCCTGGAGGAGACGCCACGGTCTGCCGGCCGCCCTGCTGGGCGCCCTGGCCCTCGTCGCATCCCTGAGCGGTGCGGCGGGAGCCACCCAGCCCTCGGCCGAGCCCGCCGCCGGCCCGGTCGCCTGCTCCACCGACGCCCTGCGAGCCTCCCTCCACATCGACCACGTGACCGTCACCGGCGCACAGGTCAACACGACCGGGAAGTTCGCGCCCGCGGCCGGCGTCGAGTCCCAGTTCGGCGGCCCGTTCACGAACCTGCCCTCCTACTGCGACGTCACGCTCACCCAGACCGATCCGGCGAACGACCACATCACCCTCAAGATGTGGCTGCCCGACCGGTGGAACGGACGATTCCAGGGCGTCGGGGGCGGCGGATTCGCCTGCGGCATCAACTACGGCCTCATGGCCACCGCTATGACCAACGGCTACGCCTCCGCGTCCACCAACTGCGGCCACGACAACTCGTGGCTCGACGGCAGCTTCGCACTGAACGTCGACCGGACCCTCAACCACCCGCTGATGGACAACTTCGCCTCCGTCGGCATCCACGACATGACGGTCACCGGCAAAGCCGTCACCCGCACGTACTACGCCGAGAAGCCCGCCTACTCCTACTTCAACGGCTGTTCCAACGGCGGCCGCATGGGGCTCATGGAGGCCCAGCGGTACCCGGACGACTACGACGGCATCGTCTCCGGCGCGCCGGCCACCAACCTGACCCGGTTCATCCCCGCACTGATCTGGCCCCAACTGGTCATGAAGGAGAGCCACGACCTCCTGCCGACCTGCAAACAGCAGGCGTTCAAGGATGCCGTGGTCAAGGCCTGCGACAGCCTCGACGGTGTCACCGACGGAGTGATCGGCGCCCCCGACGCGTGCCACTGGAACCCGAAGCGGCTCATCGGGGTCCAGACGGCGTGCGGCACGATCACACGCACGGACTCCGACGTCATGGCCAAGATCCTTCAGGGACCGCGGTCGCACGGCCGGTTCCTCTGGTACGGGCTGGAGAAGGGCGCCGCCCTCTCCTACCTGGGCGTGGTCACCACCACCGGCGATGCCGCCACCGGTCGGCCGATGCCGCTCGCCACCACCTATCTGGGATCGTGGCTCCAGCGCAACCCGGACTGGGACTGGCACACGCTCACCTACGACCGGTTCAACCAGCTCTTCGACCAGAGCGTCAAGGAGTTCGGCAGCACGCTCGCCAGCGACGATCCGGACCTGTCCGCGTTCAGGAAGAGCGGCGGCAAGATCGTGCTCTGGCACGGGCTCGCCGACCCGCTGATCTTCCCCCAGGGAACGGTCGACTACTACCAGCGTGTCCAGCAGGCCAGCGGCGGAGCCGCGGCGACGAACTCCTTCGCGCGCCTCTTCCTCGCCCCTGGCGCCGAGCACTGCGCCAGCGGAGCCGGGCCCGCGCCCAGCGATCCACTCGCGGCCGTCGTGAACTGGGTCGAGCACGGCAAGGCGCCGAAGACCCTCCCCGCTGAGCTCACCGACCCCAGCACCCACAAGGTGACCGTGACGCGGCTGCTGTGCGCGTACCCGCTCGTCGCCCGGTACACCGGGCGGGGCGACACCGCAGACGCGGGTAACTACCGCTGCGCGGCCCGCTACACAGGCTGACGTCGTGTCCGGTGCGCACCTCGCGCACACCATGGTGGTGGGGGGGGGGGGGCGAGAACCGACCCCACATCCAAAGAGGGGTGTAGTATTGTCGGAAAGGGGGCGTCCC